>CAKTVL010000055.1 GCA_934623575.1 uncultured Oscillospiraceae bacterium | reverse complement strand
CCCGATGGTACTCTGGATCGTGCGTCCATGCAGACCATCATCAACCCCGATGACCTGAACGCTGTTGAGGCCGCTCTGGCTCTGAAGGACGAGCTGGGCTGCAAGGTCGTGGCGTTCACCATGGGTCCTCCTCCCGCCGAGGGCATGCTGCGTGAGCTGATGGCCATGGGCGTGGACGAAGGCGTTCTGGTCACCGCCCGTGAGTTCGGCGGCTCCGACACCTACGCTACCTCCCAGATCATCGCTGCCGCCATCGACACCTACGGCATCGAGAAGGATGATATCATCCTGGCTGGCCGTCAGGCCATCGACGGTGATACCGCTCAGGTGGGTCCGCAGATCGCTGAGAAGCTGCACCTGCCCCAGGTCACCTATGCCGGCGAGATCACCAAGGACGGCGACACCCTGACCGTGAAGCGCATGCTGGAGGACGGCTACATGACCATCAAGGTCAAGACCCCCTGCATGATCACCTGCATCAAGGAGCTGAACACCCCGCGTTACCTGTCCGTGGGCGGCGCGTTCGAGTGCTACAGCAAGCCTCTGGTCACCATGACCTACGAGACCCTGAAGGATCACCCCCTGATCGACAAGAGCACGATCGGCCTGGCTGGTTCTCCCACCAACATTCTGACCTCCTTCACGCCCCCTCAGAAGGGCGCGGGCATGATGCTCGAGGGCGCTGACAAGGCTACCACCGACAAGCTGGCAGGCATCCTGGCCGCCAAGCACATCATCTAAGGAAGGAGAAAAGAAAATGGCTTTTAATAGTGCTGATACCGCTGCCTTCAAGAACGTATGGGTGTTCTGCGAGCAGCGTCAGGGCGTGATGATGCCCACCACCTTCGAACTGATCTCCGAGGGTCGCAAGCTGGCCAATGAGCTGGGTGTCGAGCTGTGCGGCATCCTGCTGGGCGACAACGTGGACGGCATCGCCGCCGAGCTGGGCGAGTACGGCGCCGACAAGGTGTACGTCTACAACTCCCCCCTGCTGAAGGACTTCACCACCGATGCCTACACCAAGGTGATCGTGGAGGCCGTCGAGGAGCTGAAGCCCGAGGTGCTGCTGTTCGGCGCCTCCAACATCGGCCGGGATCTGGCGCCCCGCTGCGCCGCCCGCCTGCACACCGGTCTGTGCGCGGACTGCACCCACCTGGACATCGACATGCCCAACTACAAGGGCTTCCTGCGCGAGGCCTCCACGCTGCCCGAGGAGCGCATCGAGAAGCTGGGCACCGTGATGATCAACCGCGAGCCCCATGACGTGTCCCGCGACCTGAAGATGACCCGTCCCGCTTTCGGCGGTCACCTGATGGCCTCCATCATCTGCCCCCGCTTCCGCCCCGCTATGGCGACCGTTCGCCCCGGCGTTATGAAGAAGCGCGAGTGCAAGAAGAACGTGGAGATCCTGCATCCCGCTTTTGAGCTGGCTGCTGCTGACATTCACACCGAGGTCACCGAGACCGTCAAGGCCGCCAAGAAGCTGGTTGACCTGATCGGCGCTGACTTCATCGTGTCCGT
>CAKTVL010000054.1 GCA_934623575.1 uncultured Oscillospiraceae bacterium | reverse complement strand
TCCGGCTTTTCGCTTTCTTGCCACGGTTTCAACTCCTTTCCGAAGATATCTTCCATGAAGCCGCCCACGATGCCGCAAGCCTGCTTTTGCATATCTGAGGTGACATGGGTGTAGGTATCCAGCGTGAAGGAGGCGTTGGTGTGGCCCAGGATACCGGACAGGGTTTTGGCGTCCACACCGCTGGTGAGGGCGTGGGTTGCGAAGGTGTGACGCAGATCGTGGAAGCGGATGCTGGGGAGTCCTGTCCGCTGGAGCAGCGTCTTCATGTGGCGATAAGCCGCGTTGGGATCGACGGGATCTTCCGGCTTCACCGGATCAGGGAATATCCATTGGCTGATGGCATCCACTTTTCGCCGCCGTAGGATTTCAGTCACACTGTGCGGCAGAATGATGGTGCGCATGCCCTGATTGGTCTTCGTCTCGCCGACGGTATACTCGCCCTTCCGCTGGCTGTGGAGAGTGCGGCACACCTTCAGCGTACCGGCGTCCCCATCGAAGTCGCTCCACTGCAGACCACAGATCTCGCCGCGGCGCAGGCCGGTCATCAGCTCCGTCTGGAAGAAGTCTCGCCACACCTCGTCCTGCTCCACCACTGTAAGGAAGTCGTCCAACTCCGCACGGGTGAGGATGCGCTTGGGCTTGTAGTTGGGCTTGGGCGCTGTCGTGCCTTCGGTGGGGTTTCTTGGAATGACATGCGCCTGCACCGCGTCCTTCAGTGCGGCGTGGAGGGTGGAGTGGATGTGGCGCACCATGGAGTCGGAGAGCTGATGCCCCATCTCGGGATGTTCGTGGATGCGCCCCTCCGTTTTCAGGCGGCGGTACATCCGCTGGATGTCCTGCTGGGAGAGAAGGGAGATTTGCTTGTCGCCCAGCTGCGGCTTGATGTAGTATTCGATGTAGCGGCGGTAGCCCTCGAGGGTACCGGGGCGCACCGTACCCGCCTTGTACTCCGTGAGCCAGCGGTCCAGCCACTGGCCCAGCGTCATCCGGCTGTCCTCGGTCAGCTCCACATCACGGTAGCACTCGATGTTCTGGTGGAGCTTGTCCAGCAGTGCCTTTTGCGTCTTGGCATACACATGACGGAACAGCGGCTCGCCATTTTCCCGGTGGCCGATGACGATGCGACCCTCCCAGCGTCCGTCGTCACGCTTTCGCACCATGCCGTCGCCGGCCGGTCTTCGTTTTGCCATGTATTTCACTTCCTTTGGATTCATTTTCTTTTTGCAACACAAACAACTACCACACTTTTGCGGAAATAGCTATTGCTTTTCTCAATTCTTTTTCTGCGTTTTGAAGTGCAAATTAGGTGTAAATTGGATCAAAATCGGGGCATGGGGCCGGTAGAGCGTCGGCGGAAACCCTTGAAAACACTGAGGAAACTGGAACTCGGAGCGTTCCACAGGGTACAAACTCCCGAAAGGAGCGTTCCTCTGTCCCCGGTCACAAACCCTTGAAAATGCCCGCACTGCGGGCATTTGTGGGACGGACCGGGGCGTTTACGACCCCGGTCCTTTCTCCTGCCTTTCTTTCGTCGGCGGCAAATCGGTCCGATTTTCGGTCATCCCGCCCGGTCAAGCATCCACGGCGCATCACCCCCTTCCGGGCAGAACACACTGCGGTAGGTACTGATGTCCGGCACCATGCCCTGCTCCAGCATGATCTCACTTTGCAGTAAGCGCACGCACATTTCCTCATAGACGCTCCGCATCTCGTCGCGGCATCGGCGGGCGAAAACCTTCTGCTCCTCGGTCAGATCGCCGCGATGTTCATCGCAGAGAAACAGGCGAAGTCCGTCTTCATCAATGAGGTCGGCATGATCCTTGTTCCACGCCCACCGGATGTAG
>CAKTVL010000053.1 GCA_934623575.1 uncultured Oscillospiraceae bacterium | reverse complement strand
GACATTGGAAATGGACACACGATCTTAGCGCATATTTCCGGAAAGCTCAGAATGAATTTCATCAGGATTCTGCCCGGCGACAAGGTGACAGTTGAAATGTCTCCTTACGATCTTACCCGCGGTCGAATTACCTGGCGCAGTAAGTAGGAGGTTTATCAAAATGAAAGTAAGACCGTCCGTGAAGCCCATGTGCGAGAAGTGCAAAGTGATCCGCCGCAAAGGCCGTGTCATGGTCATTTGCGAGAATCCCAAGCATAAGCAGAGACAGGGCTAAGTAGAAAGTGGAGGTGCTCTAAGTTATGGCACGTATTGCCGGTATTGACCTGCCCAAGGATAAGCGAATCGAGATCGGTTTGACTTATATCTATGGTATTGGAAGAAAAAGTGCGCAGGATATCCTCGCGCAGACAGGCATCAACCCCGACACTCGCGTAAAGGATCTGACCGAGGCCGACGAAGCGAAGCTGCGTGAGGCCATTGACCAGTCCTATGTCGTCGAGGGTGATCTGCGTCGTCAAGTGGCGCTTGACATCAAGCGTCTGACTGAAATCGGCTGCTATCGCGGCATGCGCCACCGTCGTGGCCTTCCCGTTCGCGGCCAGCGCAGCAAGACCAACGCACGCACCCGCAAAGGCCCCAAGAAGACCATCGCTAACAAGAAGAAGTAAAGGAGGGAAGAATAGATCATGGCTAACGTAAAAGGCAAGAAAGTCATCCGCCGCCGTCGCGAAAAGAAGAACATCGAGAAGGGTCAGGTCCATATCCGTTCTTCCTTCAACAACACCATGGTGACCGTCACCGACTCTCAGGGCAACGCTCTGTCCTGGGCTTCCTCCGGTGGTCTCGGTTTCCGCGGCAGCAAGAAGTCCACTCCCTTTGCCGCCCAGAGCGCCGCTGAGACGGCTGCCAAGGCTGCTATGGAGCATGGCCTGAAGACCGTTGAGGTCTTCGTGAAGGGTCCCGGTCAGGGACGTGAGGCGGCTATCCGCGCGCTGCAGGCCGTGGGTCTGGAAGTGACGATGATCAAGGACGTCACCCCCATCCCCCACAACGGCTGCCGCCCCCCCAAGCGTCGTCGCGTGTAATCGGAAGAAGGAGGATATTGAATCATGGCTAAGAATATGCAGCCTGTCGCCAAGCGTTGCAAGGCGCTGGGTATTTCTCCTACCGTCATGGGTTACTCCAAGAAGGAGACCAAGCGCAACCCCGGCGGCCAGATGAGAAAGAAGAAGAGCGAGTACGCCATCCAGCTCAACGAGAAGCAGAAGGTCAAGTTCGTGTACGGCATTCTGGAAAAGCAGTTCCGAGCCTACTACGAAAAGGCCACCACCATGCCCGGCAAGACCGGCGAGAACCTGCTGTCTCTGGTGGAGCGCCGTCTGGACAACGTGGTGTACCGCCTGGGCTTCGCCATGACCCGCCGCGAGGCGCGTCAGCTGGTGAACCACGCCCATTTCACCGTGAATGGGCACAAGGTCAACATCCCCTCCTATCTGGTGCGCGTGGGCGATGTGATCGAGGTCAAGGAGAGCAGCCGCTCCTCCGTGGCGTTCAAGCGCCTGACCGCCGAGGATGCCCCCATGGTCACCGTCCCCAAGTGGCTGGAGCGTGACAAGACCGCCCTGAAGGGCACCGTCGTCACCATGCCTGCCCGCGAGGACATCGACATGCCCATCGAGGAGCATCTGATCGTCGAGTTGTACTCCAAGTAATAGGGTTCAAACCCTCACGAAGCACTGGAACCAAATTGGACGCGGCCTCTGACCGCTCCGCCAAAAGAATGAAGGAGGGTACTGCATGATCGAAATTGAGAAGCCCCAGATCGAGTGTATCGAAACACCCGGCGACGCTTCCTATGGAAAATATGTGATCGAACCCCTGGAGCGCGGATACGGAACGACTTTGGGCAA
>CAKTVL010000052.1 GCA_934623575.1 uncultured Oscillospiraceae bacterium | reverse complement strand
CCCTTCCTGCCCAAGACCTCCCGTCTGGTGCTGGCGGACTACGTCACCATGGACTCCGGTACCGGCTGCGTCCACACCGCCCCCGGCTTCGGCGCCGACGACTATGTCACCTGCAAGCGCTACGGCATGGACATGGTGGTGCCCGTGGACGACCAGGGCAAGCACACCGCCTACGCCGGCAAGTACGAGGGCATGACCACCGACGAGTCCAACCCCGTGATCCTGCAGGATATGAAGGACAACGGCTCCCTGTTCGCCAGCGAGGACATCGTCCACAGCTATCCCCACTGCTGGCGCTGCAAGCAGCCCATCATCTTCCGCGCCACCCCCCAGTGGTTCTGCTCCGTGGACTCCTTCAAGGATGACGCCATCGCCGCCTGCGAGGACGTGCGCTGGGTGCCCTCCTGGGGCAAGGACCGCATGCGCTCCATGATCCTGGAGCGCACCGACTGGTGCATCAGCCGCCAGCGCCGCTGGGGTCTGCCCATCCCCGTGTTCTACTGCAAGGACTGCGGCAAGCCCGTCTGCACGGAGGAGAGCATCGAGGCCGTGGCGAACCTGTTCGAGGAGAAGGGCTCCAACGCCTGGTTCGATATGGACGCCGCCGACATCCTGCCCAAGGGCTTCACCTGCCCCCACTGCGGCAAGGCCGCCGGCTTCGAGAAGGAGACCGACACGCTGGACGGCTGGTTCGACTCCGGCTCCACCCATTTCGCCGCCATGGAGCGCGACCAGCACTTCTGGCCCGCCACCATGTATATCGAAGGTCTTGACCAGTATCGCGGCTGGTTCCAGTCCTCCCTGCTGGTGGCGGTGGGTGCGCTGGGCCGCGGCGCCCCGTTCAAGGAGTGCGTCACCCACGGCTGGACCGTGGACGGCGAGGGCAAGGCCATGCACAAGTCCCTGGGCAACGGCATGGACCCCGCCGAGATCTTTGAAAAGTACGGCGCCGACCTGCTGCGCCTGTGGGCCGGCAGCGCCGACTACCATGTGGACGTCCGCTGCTCCGACGAGATCTTCAAGCAGCTGAGCCAGAACTATCTGAAGTTCCGCAACACCTGCAAGTTCTGCCTGGACAATCTGGTGAACTTCGACCCCGACCATCTGGTGCAGCCCGACGAGCTGCTGCCGCTGGACAAGTGGGCCGTCACCCGCCTGAACAGCCTCATCGAGAAGGTGTTCGCCGCCTACGACAACTACGAGTTCCATGTGGTGTCCCACATGGTCAACGACTTCTGCGTGGTGGACCTCAGCTCCTTCTACTTCGACATCATCAAGGATCGCCTGTACTGCGGCGAGGAGAACGGTCTGGAGCGCCGCAGCGCCCAGACGGCCGTCTGGATGATCCTGGACGCCATGACCCGCCTGTTCGCTCCCATCCTGGCCTTCACCTGCGACGAGGTGTGGCTGGCCATGCCCCACCGCACCCAGGATGATGCCCGCAACGTCCTGTTCAACGAGATGGTGCAGCCCTACGCCGCCTACGCCCTCAGCGAGGACGAGATGGCCAAGTGGGCCCGCATCGCCGCCCTGCGCACCGCCGTTAACGGCGCGCTGGAGCAGGCCCGTGCCGACAAGACCATCGGCAAGAGCCTGGAGGCCGAGGTGGACCTGACCGTCACCGCCGAGGACGCCTTCCTGGCGGATATGGACGCCGCCGCGCTGGCCGATATTCTCATCGTCTCCCAGGTCCGGGTGGACGTGGGCGCGGAGCAGGCCGTGGCCGTCCGCCCCGCCAACGGCGCCAAGTGCCTGCGTTGCTGGAAGGTACTGCCCACCGTGGGCAGCGACGCCGGTCACCCCGACCTCTGCCCCCGCTGCGCCGCCGTGGTGAAAAAGCTTCCCGTCATCGAATAAGCGTATTAGAAAAGGGAGGACACGCGATTGCTGGGTGTACGTAAGACAGTATTGCGCTAAGATTGACGAAGCGGCACGAAACCGCATGGAGCTGATCGTGCCGGAGTTGGCGAAGCGAAACGGCGTGACCGAGAAACTGAAAGCCGACACCAAATGGAATGGGTACGGCAGATGAACGCTTGCAAGGCACAGGCAGAGGAAGTTGTGAAAGCGGAATTGATTTATGATTGAGTGAGAAAGTCCGGGCAGAAAACTGTTCGGACTTTTCTCATATAGTCCAAAGTTGCGGTAGAATTGTTCACAAGTTTTATGGTATAATTTGAATACGAAATTGAGCAACAAATCGAAATTTGACAAAGGAGTGTGATTATATGGGTAAAGCGATTTTGGCAGCAATCGTTACATTGATTGTTGGTTATTTAGGTACGGTCGTAGGACTTGAACTTTTAGGTAATTGGTATGAGTTTGGATTGCTCATTGCTATTGCAGTAATGGGTGCTTTTATCATCTACTTCAATGACAAGAAGTAAGATAACTTCAAGTTTGTCGCACTGATAAAATCCCTTTAGGAACTAAAGGGCGCACTTCTATACTCTCCTATCGGGAGTATCGTGCGTCCTGCGGAGCTTCATTCTCCGTCAGCAGAAGGAAACTGCATGACCGTGAATGTTTCGTCACTTCGTTCCGTCAAGGTGGCTACACCCCCTTGCGCCGCTAATGCGGCTATCCCCTGTGTACTTGCCGTCCGCAAACGGTTTTGACAAACCGTTTGCCGCCAGCAAGTTTGAAGATTAGACATAAACAAATCCTCC
>CAKTVL010000051.1 GCA_934623575.1 uncultured Oscillospiraceae bacterium | reverse complement strand
TCGCAAGACGATATGAGCAGGACATAAAAAGTTGGAAGCCCCTCCTGCATGCATATCCGCGGATTAGGCCGACAATAGCGGTGTCCAAACAGCCAGCGGCCACGCCGCACTCATGGAAGGGGCTTCCGATGAACAATGCTACCACTTTCGTAGGGCTCGACGTCCACGCCCGCTCGATAAAGGCCTGCGCCTTCGTGCCGGCCACAGGCGAGGTCGAGAGGAAATCGCTCGGGTACGAGCCCGGCGAGCTCGCCTCGTGGATGAAGTCCCTGCCCCAGCCCGCCAAATGCGTCTACGAGTCGGGAGTGACGGGCTTCCATCTGTGCCGCGAGCTGCGCGCCATGGGCGTCGACTGCGTCATCGGCGCGGTGTCGAAGATGCACAGGCCGGCCGCCGACCGCAGCCGGAAGACGGACCGCCGCGACGCGCACTTCCTCGCGGTGCAGCTGGCGCTCGGGGTGGTCACCGAGGTGCACGTGCCCGATCCCGAGTGCGAGGGGGCGCGCGACTTGACGAGGGCGCTGGCGGATGCCCGCGACGACGCCGTGCGCGCCAAGCAGCGCCTGTCGAAGTTCCTCCTCAGGCACGGGCACGTCTACGACGAGAGGAACGCCGCCGGCCAACGGAAAAACTGCTGGACCAGGGATTTCTGGGCATGGGTCGGGCGGATCGACCTGGGCGACGCATCCGCGATGGCCACGCTCGACCACTACTGCGAATGCGTCCGTCGGGCGGACGCCGAGAAGGCCGCGCTGGAGGCGAAGGTGAAGTCGCTCGCGCAAGCGCCCAGGTGGAAGCCGGCATGCGACGCGCTGAGGTGCCTGAAGGGCGTCGACGCCGTGACGGCCGTCTCGATCGCGTGCGAGGCCGACGGGTTCTCACGGTTCGAGAGGGCGTCGGGCTTCGCCGCGTGGATCGGGCTCGTGCCCTCCGAGCATTCGAGCGGCGAGTCCCAATGCCGCGGCGGCATCACCAAGGCCGGCAACAAGCACCTGAGGAAACTGCTGGTCGAGGCCGCGTGGCACTACAAAAGCGCGTCGCGCGCGCCGAAGGGGCCGGCCAAAGGCCAATCCGTCCCGCCCGATGCGCGCCGCCACGCCAACGCGGGCGTGAGGCGGCTGGTCGACAGGCGGCGCGCGATGGACGCCGCCGGCAAGCAGTCGAGCGTGGCCAACGTCGCCATAGCGCGCGAGCTGGCGTGCTGGTGCTGGGCCGTGGGCCGCATGGCGGAAGGCGCCTAGCGGGCGCGCCGCAGGCATAGCCGGGTCTTTCCCGGAACCCCCGAGCTCGACGGGCGTTGGCCCCAATCCGCGGATTTTTTTCGTGCGGCGGCGAAGCCGCCATGCACGTCGCAAGACAGACGAACCGACACGGAGGGACCAGCCGTAGCAACGAGATGCACCGGCGCTTCATGCGCGATGGGCGAATATTAAACTGCCGAACGGGCGTCGAACCAGACACGCGCTGTCCAACGAGGATTCCGGCCAAGATAGATGGGCCAAGGGCGAATCCAACCGCCCTTGGCCCTTCATTGCCTATTGACAATGTCCTGCTCATATTAAAAAACGGGTAACGATAAAAGAAGAACAAGGGAGGCAGCGAACGCAGCTGATTTTTTATGAATTACCATGGCAAGCTCCGTAAATGAATGGGTATGCCCATTGTACATGATGCTCAAGCCTTGTTTTGCTCGTTAGGACTTATGGGAGGATTTCCCGCTTTACCGGCTAAGCTGAGGTGGATGTTTAGCGCGCTCATCTTTCGATGACATTTAGTAAACAGCACTGAGATTTTCTCAAAAGGTGCTTGCATCATTAGAAGGCATTAAGGATTTGAGGGCGCGACTCTCTGAACAATGGGATAGCGTGGGCGGACAAAAGGCTACGTCCCCGCTGTCCCAATCAGATGATGCGCTACAAAAGCGCCGGCGGAAACCCGTTCGGCTGGTTGAGCGAGCCGGCCCAGGCCTTGGTGCACCATTTCATCCGCAGCACGGCGTTGGATTTCTACCGCGGCTGGGTGCGCGGCGGCGAGGCCGTCCCCGTGGACGAGGCCGCCGGCTTGCTGGCCGATATGACCTGCAACGGCGCCGAAGGGCTCATGCGGTAAGGCATTGCGGGCGGCAGCGGAATCTGCTCAATGCTTGCTATAGCTCAAGATGCTTGCTTACTTGTGCTATAAGCTCGTTTTTGCTGTTCACGCCAAGCTTCTGATAGATGCTGCGGATGTGGGTTCGCGCGGTGCCTTCTGAAATGAACAGCTTCTTCTCTATATAGGGCCTGCTGTAGCCTTGGGCAAGCAGCA
The DNA here is from genome assembly GCA_934623575.1 of uncultured Oscillospiraceae bacterium. Lineage (GTDB taxonomy): Bacteria > Bacillota > Clostridia > Oscillospirales > Oscillospiraceae > Vescimonas. The sequence continues at coordinate 411 of CAKTVL010000051.1, read as the reverse complement.
GGAAAACATCCGTCTCCCTAGGGGTAAGGTAGTGATGCTTCGCGAAGCCGCGAAGCTCTTCCAGAGAGGTGCCTCTAGAGTCAAGGGGGCCTCCTTCGTAGGGGGCTGAAGCTGGATTCCCCAAGGCCTCGGACCGTTGCTTGGGGGCGATGCGCTGGGTACCGGGATAATAGCCCACGAAGTGGCGCGTCGCTATGGCCATGGACACCACCATGAACACCAGGACGCAGGCGGCCAGGAGCTCGGGAGTGATGCTGCGGGCCGCGTCGAGCACCTCCGGTACGCTCAGTGCCGTCCACATGATGCATTCGAACAGCAGAAACGACAGGATTCGCTCGGAGTAGGAAAAGACCACGGAGTCCATTTTCAGCAGACGGTAGTACGTCGGGGTTTGGTAGTACAGCTGGGTGA
>CAKTVL010000050.1 GCA_934623575.1 uncultured Oscillospiraceae bacterium | reverse complement strand
CTCATCGGCGAGGGACACAAGGAGTTTGCACCGGACAAGATCAAGGACGAGGATTATTATGTGCTGACCCTTGCGGCAATCGCCAAGGAGCTGAAAGCCGAAAATCTTACCGAGGTGCACATTGTGGTTGCCGCCGGTCTGCCCCTGACCTGGACAAGCGGGCAAAAGGCGGACTTTAAGGCGTATCTGATGAAGAACGCCGAGGTGGAGTTCACTTACAAAAAGGCGGACTACCACCTCTATATTGACGATGTGCGTATCTATCCGCAGGGGTACGCCGCCATTGCCGGCTTCGCTACCACACTGAAAGGCGTCAACCTGATCGCCGACATCGGCAACGGCACGATGAACACACTGTATATGATCAATGGCAAGCCGCAGCAGGGCAAGATGTTCACCGAGAAATTCGGTACTTACCAGTGTACCCTTGCGGTTCGTGAGGCGTTTATGCAGAGAACACAGCGGGAGATCAACGATGCCATCATCGACGAGGTGCTGATCACCGGCACGGCAAACATTGCGTCTGCCGATCTCAAAATCATCAAGATTGTCGGCGCCGAGTATGTTCGGGACATCTTCCGCAGGCTTCGTGAGCACGGCTATGACGAAAGCACGATGACCTTGTATGTGACCGGTGGCGGCGGTTGCCTTGTAAAAAACTTTTATAAGTTCAGCACCGACCGTGTGAAATTCGTTGAGGATATCTGCGCCGCCGCAAAGGGTTATGAATATCTGGCAGAGGCACAGATGAAGTCTGAGGCAAAGGAATGAGCAAATATCGTATCAATGTGCGGTTTGATTTGGACAAGCCAAAAGAGGCGAAAGCCGCTCAGTATTTACAGTCGCTGGACAAATCCCGCAACGCTTTTATGGTAACGGCGGTTCTGAATGAAATGCAGCGGCAGTCATCCGCAAGCGGCTTTTTATTGGAGGATATTCGGCAGGTTATACGGGAGGAATTACAGGAGGTGTCGTTTGCTGCGGCACCTCCTGTTTTTGAGCAGGTACAACCGGAGCTGACCGAGGAGCAGCAAGCCGAAAATGAAAAGAGTGTGCTGGACGACCTTGAAATGTTCGGCTGAGCCAAAACGCCGATATGTGGCTCAAATCACAGTATTTACAGAAAAATCAGAGCCAATTTGGCGCAGAAACAAGATATACCCTCAAGGAGCAAGGATGCGGTTTTCAGTATCCGTCAGCCGCTTTTCTTTATGCCCTGCGAGGTGTGTCCTACGGTATAGCAAGCAGGGACATTGTGTGCCACAGAAGTCCCAATCACAGCCGAAATCGGCTGACTCTTTGGGGGCGCAGCCCCCAAGCCCCCGAAAGGAGAGATGTGTATGGGGAAAGATGTTCGTATCGCCGTCCGCGTGACGGTAAAAGAAAAGGATAAAATTCAGTCCAAAGCCCGCAAATGCGGTTTGAATACAACCGAATATGTGAAACAAAGAGCGTTGGGGTACGAGCCGAGAACGGTTCCGCCTGACGCTCTTTTTGTTTGCCTTGAAATGCTGGGCGAGCTTGCGGACAAGGCGAGTTCACCGGAGCTGGACAAGGAAATCTGCACGGTGCTGAAGCAGATCACCGCAGAATTCCTGCTGCCGGGAAAGGGGTGATGTGCTGTGGCTGTTACAGGCTTCTGGCCTGTGTTCAAAAATCTGAAAGCCACACTGGACTACGCCGACAATCCCGACAAGACCACCGCCCCGGAATATCTGGATGAGAATTTGTATGCTGCCCTGCGTTACGCAGAGAACGATGATAAAACCGACCGCAAGATGTTTGTGGGCGGCATCAACTGCTCGGCGCAGAATGCCTACGCCGAGATGATCGCCGTCCAGCGGCGGTTCGGGTTGCGTGGCAAGGTGGTGGGCTACCACGGCATTCAGAGCTTTCGTGAGGGTGAGGTCACGCCGGAGCAGGCGTTTGCCATCGGTAAGGAAACCGCAAGAAAGATGTGGGGCGACCGGTATCAGGTGCTCGTTACCGTCCACCTGAACACTGACAATGTGCATTGCCATTTTGTTGTGAATCCCGTGTCCTTCAAGGACGGCGCAAAGTTCAAAAACAAAATCGGCGACCACAAGGAGCTGCGTAAAATCTCCGATGAGATTTGCCGGGAGCACGAGCTGTCTGTGCTGGAAAACAGCGATTTCTACTCCAAGGGCAAGAAGAAAGAATATTGGGTTCACAAGGCCGGCAAGAAAGTCCACCGGGACTATCTGCGGGAGGATGTGGAATACTGCCTGTCCTTTGCGACCAGCCCAAAAGAATTTGAAAATCAGCTCTATGCGCTCGGGTATACCCTTGACCCTGTGCGCTTTTCGGTCAAGGCAAAGCATTGGGAGCGTGCCGTGCGGCTGAATAGTATGGGCTTCTCAAAGGAGCGTGTCAACGAGCAGCTACATCAGAATGCCGAAAACCGGTATCGGCTGTTCACATTGGAATACCGACCACCGTATAAACCGAAGAAATTTCCGTTGGAGGACGAGCTGCGAAAGCTGGGTTTCTCCATTGAGCACAGCTACGACACTGCCACCGTTTTGGTGGATGCGGTGTTTTATCTTGTCATAACGGTGATTCAAATCGTAGCCAAGCTTGCCGATGTATTGCTGTTGTCGCCGGATCTGCGGGCGGCGGAAAAGGATTTGAAAGAGTTGATTAGTGATTATCACTTTTTGCAGGGACACAACATCCACACGGTTACCGACCTCCAAGCAAATATTGAGCAATCCAAGTTTGAACTTTCAGTTTTGGAGCGTGAGCGCAGCGACATCAGCAACCGCATACGCCGCCCCAAGTCGCCGGAGGAACAGGCGCAAAACAAGGAACGCCGCAAGGCAGTATCCAAGCAGATGAAGCCTGTAAGGGAGCGCCTGCGCCGTGCGGAGCGGATTTTAGAAAAATCCCCGCACCTATATGAACTATTAAAACAAGAGCACGAGCTGGAGAAAAAAGCCCGTGCAAGATACAAAGAAAGAGGTAGATAAAATGAAGAATACGA
>CAKTVL010000049.1 GCA_934623575.1 uncultured Oscillospiraceae bacterium | reverse complement strand
TCTTTTTGACTTTTTTCGTCGGCCCGATTTTACTCATGTACGCCGCCCTCCCGGACAGCTTTGTTAGGGTATCATACCCGCCGCCGTTTGTCAACGCCTTTTTCCACTTTTTCCCCACTTCGAATGACGGCTCGATTTCCATCACCTCAGCTTATGTAGCTTTCCCCATTTTGCCCACATCTAACCTCACAAAAACACCTCATTGGCCGCCGGCCGGGCATAGACCTCCTCCAGCTCGCTCTTGTGGTACAGATACCCCGCATCGTCGAAGTACTTCGCCCCGGCAGGGCACCCCTTGACGCAGGCGCAGCACTTGATGCACACCCCCGTCACCTGCGACACGTCCGCCGCGTCGATGCTGCCCATGGGACACCGCGCCGCGCACAGGCCGCAGCCGCCGCACTTGTCCATGTCGGTCCTGGGCTTCACCTTCAAAATGTTGATAGGCGCCCCGTGGCGGTCCCTGGGCGTGTAATAGGGCCGGATGGGCTCGCACCCGCCCACAGTCACCGGCGCGGTATCCCCCGCCGCCAGCTTGGCGGCCACGCCGTCGGCAAACGCGTCCATCTCCGCCATATCCGCTCCGTTGGGACGCCCCGCGCCCAACGTCCGGGAGAAGCTGTGCTCTCCCACAAAAGCCCCGCCGGCCACGCAGACCGCCCCGTTGGCCGTCAGCAGCTTGGATAGTTCCATCAGCGCGTCGTCGTAATTCCGGTTGCCGAACAGCACCACCGGCACCGCCAGCGCGCCCTCGCACCGGACCATATCCCGCAAATAGGGCATCAGCAGGTTGGGCACCCGCCCGGCATACGTCGGGCAGCCCACCACCGCCATGTCCCCCGCCGGGATCGTCAGTGCCTGCTGCCGCGCCGCCGGCAGGGTATAGTCATACGTCCTGTACGCCGCCCCCAGCGTCTCCGCCAGTCGGCGGGCGATGCGCGTCACCGTCCGTTCCGTGGTGCCCGTGGCGCTGAAATACACCGCCCATACGCTCCTGCTGCTCATATTTCTCTCTCCTTTTGCGCAGACAGCCGCCCTGCGGCGGCCGTCTGTCGTTTTTCATATCTCAAAATCCTCCGGCGTCAGCTTATCCGTATCCAGCTTTACCGGCCGGGGCGGGACGCGCTTCAGCGGGTCGTATTTGAATGCGCTGCACCGATCCTCCGGCAGCACGATGCCCCGCTTGACGCAGGCCACCTTGTCGTCGCTGATGCGGCTGCCCCGCGCGCAGTAGGCGCACCGGGGGTCTATATCCTTGCGAAACAGCATACCGCTCACCTCACAATGTGTACAACTGCACCGCGCCGTCCTTGGCGGTGGCGCCGATCTGCGTGATGGGATGCTCGAAGGTGTCGATGATCTTCGCCGCCATGGGATCCTCCAGCTCCTTCTGGATCAGCCGCCGCAGGTTCCGCGCGCCGTAGGTCAGGGAATAGGACTTCTCCGCCAGATAGTCCACCAGCGCGTCGTCGTACCGGAACTGATAGCCCTTCTCGCCCAGCGACGCCTTCAGCTCCTCCAGCATGATCCGCGCGATGCCGCAGAAATTCTCCTTCGTCAGGTGGTTAAAGCATACGATCTCGTCCACACGGTTCAGGAACTCCGGCCGCAGGAAATCCTGCAGTGCCTTCATGATGCGCTCCTTCCCCTGGTCGTCGGCGCTGCCGCCGAAGCCCACCGCGCCGGAGGACTTGTTGTCCGACCCGGCGTTGGAGGTCATGACGATGACCGTGTTTTCAAAGTTCACCTTCCGCCCGTGGGCGTCGGTGATCTGCCCATCGTCCAGAATTTGCAGCAGCACATTCAGCACGTCCGGGTGTGCCTTCTCGATCTCGTCGAACAGCACCACGGAGTAGGGCTTGCGCCGGATCTTCTCCGTCAGCTGCCCCGCCTCATCATAGCCCACATAGCCCGGAGGACTGCCCACGATCCGGGACACGGAGTGCTTTTCCATGAACTCGGACATATCCAGCCGGATCAGGCTCTCCGGCGCGTTGAACAGATCGTCCGCCAGCTGCTTCACCAGCTCCGTCTTGCCCACACCGGTGGGACCCACGAAGATAAAGCTCACCGGCTTGTGCTTGGGGGAGATGCCCACCCGGTTGCGGCGGATGGCGGCAGACACGGCGGCAATAGCCTCGTCCTGCCCCACCACATGGGCGCGCAGCCGCTGATCCAGCTCGGCCAGCCGCTTGAACTCCTCCTCTTTGATCTTGCTGGCCGGGATCTTCGTCCACATCTCGATCACGCGGGCGATATTCTCCATGGTCAGCTCCGGCATACCCTTGGCACGGATGGCGTTCAGCTCCTCCGTCACCCGCAGCTCCTGGCTGCGCAGCTCCGCAATGCGCTCATACCGCCGGTCAAGCTCCTGCTCGGTGAACTGCTGGCCGTCCGCCGGCTGCGCCGACATCAGGCTCTCCCGCTCGAAGGTCAGATTTTCCAGCTCGCGCTCCAGCTCCATCCGCCGGTTGATCTCCGGGTCGTGGAGGTTCCGGTCGGAGCACGCCTCGTCGATCAGGTCGATGGCCTTGTCCGGCAGATAGCGGTCGGTGATATAGCGCTCCGACAGCACCACCGCCTGCCGCAGCACCCCCTGCGGGATGGCCACGCCGTGGAACTGCTCGTAGTAGTGAGCGATACCCTGCAATATCTTCAGCGTATCCTCCATATTCGGTTCGTTCACCGTCACCGGCTGGAACCGGCGCTCCAGCGCCGTGTCCTTCTCGATATGCTTGCGGTACTCGTTGAACGTGGTGGCGCCGATGACCTGTATCTCGCCCCGGCTGAGGGCAGGCTTGAGGATATTGGCGGCGTTCATGCTGCCCTCGGCGTCCCCTGCGCCCACGATGTTGTGTACCTCGTCAATAACAAGGATCACGTTCCCGGCCTTGCGGATCTCCTCGATCAGCCCCTTCATGCGGCTCTCGAACTGCCCGCGGAACTGGGTGCCCGCCACCAGCGCCGTCAGGTCAAGGAGATAGACCTCCTTGTCCCGCAGCTTGAAGGGCACCTCGCCCGCCGCGATGCGCTG
>CAKTVL010000048.1 GCA_934623575.1 uncultured Oscillospiraceae bacterium | reverse complement strand
CGGGATTGTGTAAAGGTAGCACAGCGGACTCTGACTCCGTATGTGAGGGTTCGAATCCTTCTCCCGCTGCCATGAAAAGCCTTACTTCGCAGGAAGTAAGGCTTTCCTTATGCCGGCAGGATGCTGCCGGAAGCCTGGCGCTTATGATAACCAAAAGCCCCGACCAATTGGTCGGGGCTTTTGCTGTGTCACAGCCGTTGGGGAGGGGGCACGTTCAGCGCTCGGGGTCCCACTTGGGAGAGGTGGGATCGGCTTTCGGCTGTGCCGCAGCAGAAGAGGGGAAGATATCAGCAGCGGTCAGGTACTTGTTCAGGGGCTTGTAGGCGATGGCAAACACCAGCAGGGTGATGATGATGTTGGGCAGCATATAGGCCAGATTGTACAGCAGGGAGTAGAACCAAGGGCTGTGCATGGTCATGCCGAAGAAGGTCTCGGGCATATACTCGGCCCAGACGGTGGCGCCCACCACATAGTGGACGAGGAACCGGGCAAAGCCGGCGATCAGCGTGCCGGTGAACACACCGCTCTTGCGGCGGGCCACCAGGCCGGCCAGGCCCAGCACGGTGAAGGCCACCAGATAGTCGCCCAGGATGGACTGCCAGCCGATGGCGAAGCCGCCGTCAAACATGAACTGCAGCACGCCGAAGGCAAAGCCGCTCAGCAGACCGGCGCCCAGGCCCCAACGGACGGCATACAGCACCAGCGGCACCATGGACAGCACCACGCTGCCGCCCCAGGGCATCTCCCAGATCTTTAGATAGCTGAGGACCTGCGCGATGGCGACCAGCACAGCGCCCTCGCAGAGGGCGCGGACCTTGGAATGATTCATAATGAGTACCTCCAAAAAAGAAAATTCCCGCATGGCGAGCCATGCAGGCGTCGCAATGCGGAAATCAAAAAGTCGATATGATCGCATTCCTACGCCGGCATTACCCGGATCAGGTTCGAGGGACCGGACGGCAATACGTCACATCTCAGCCGGCTCGCGCCAGCACCCCTTGGATTGTGGCCTTATCCTACCACGGAGCGGGGGAGATGTCAAGAAAAACATCTCCCCCGGTTTCCAAAATTTTATTGCTCGTCGCCGAAGTCTGCGCGGTAGGCCGCCGCCAGCTTTTCGGGCCAGTCGCCGATGGGCTCCAGCACGCCAGTGAAGAACCGCAGCGTGGCGGGCTCGTGGACGAAGCGCAGGCCACCCACCAGGTCGCGGTGGTCAAACAGCCACTTGACCCGGTCGATGACGTACTCCGTCTGGGACAGGGTGAACACCCGGCGGGGGAAGGCCAGCCGCAGCAGCTCCATAGAGGCGATGCGCTCGGTGCCGTCCGGCTCCCGCTCCTCGGACAGCGTGCCGCGCTCCATGCCGCGGATGCCGCCGCAGATGTACAGCGCGCAGGACAGGGCGCAGGCGGAGTACTCCGTCTGGGGCACATGGGGCAGGAACTCCTTCACGTCGATGTGCGCGCCCAGACCGCCGCCGGGGGTGATCATCGGCACGCCGTACTCGTCCAAGCGCTTCACGCAGTAGTCGATGAACTGCGGGCCCTGGGAGATCACGTCCATGTTCATGCTCTCCTCAAAGCCCACGGTCATGGCCTCCATCTCCTTGACGGACATGCCGCCGTAGGTCAAAAAGCCCTCGAACATGGGGATCAGATCCTCCATGGAGTGGAACAGCGCCTTGTCCCGCACCAGAATGGCGCCGCCCCGGGCGAAGCCGAACTTCCGGGCGGAGAAGTAGATGATGTCGAACAGGTCGGCGATCATGCGGGTGATCTCGCGGACGGACTTGTCCTTCATGCCGTCCTCGCGGGACTTGATGAAGTACAGGTTATCCTGCAGCAGCGAGGCGTCCAGCACCGTGAGGATGCCGTGCTTGCGGCAGATGGCGGTGGCGGCTTTCATGTTGGCGAAGGAGATAGGCTGTCCGCCGATGAGGTTCGTGCCGGCCTCCAGCCGGACGAAGGGCACGTTGGCGGGGGTCTCCTTCAGAATGCAGGCCTCCAGGGCGTCCAGGTCGATGTCACCCTTGAAGGGCAGGTCGCTGCGGCTGACCAGACCCTCTTTTTTCACCAGCTCCTCCACGCGGCCGCCCAGCCGGGTGATGTGGGCCTTGGCGGTGGTGAAGTGGTAGTTCATGATGACGCAATTGCCGGGCTTGACAAAACGGGTGGCCAGAATGTTCTCGCAGGCGCGGCCCTGATGGGCGGGCAGGCAGTTTTCGATGCCGAACAGCTCGGTCAGCTTTGCGCGCATGCGGAAGAAGGTCTCGGACCCGGCATAGGCGTCGTCGGCCCGCAGCATGGCCGACTGCTGCAGATCGGACATGGCGTTGACGCCGGAGTCCGTCAGCATATCCAGGAAAATGTCGCCGTTATGCAGCTGGAATGTGTTGAATCCGGCCTGCTGCATCTTCTCCAGCCGCTGTGCGGTGGGGAGGAGGTGGAGCTGCTGGACGATCTTGACCTTGTGCATCTCCATGGGGATGGGTTCGTGTTTGTAGAAAGTAATGGCAGGCATGGTGTGCCCCTCCTTAATATTATATTGTAGTGTGCCGCAGCTTTGCCGTCGCGGCGGGACGGTGTGTCAGTTTCTATATTCCCGCCGCCGCGGGTATCGTTGGCTGCGCATAAATACAGGCATAGTGTTCTCTCCTTGAAAAAATAAAAACGCCCTCCGCGTCCGTAAGGACACAGAGGACGAGTCAAACCCGTGGTACCACCTCAGTTTACCGCTTGCGCGGCCTCATAGGATACAAGCATATCCGCAGCGCTGTACCGGGCGCACCCGTCGCCGCCTACCGCTCTTTTGAGTTTCGGGGCGCAGCTCAGGGCGGTAATTGGGACACTGCATCTCCTCTGCCTTGCACCGACCGGCAGCTCTCTGGGGGAGATGGGCGCAGCGTCTTACTGGATGCCCGTCATCGCCTTATTTGTGTTGCGATTACTTTAGCACTTTTAACCACGAATGTAAATGGCGATGATCGCCAATTTAAAGGGGAATGGACAGAGCTGCTCTGTACAATTAGCTGGGTGGTCCCGAAAGCAGCCATTACCGGCGCTTATGAATGGACGCGCTCCATCTGGATGTCGGAAAATGTGAAAATAGGGCTTGCAAAGTGCCGCGGAGTATGATACCCTAACAAAGCTGTCCGGGAGGGCGGCGTACATGAGTAAAATCGGGCCGACGAAAAAAGTCAAAAAGA
>CAKTVL010000047.1 GCA_934623575.1 uncultured Oscillospiraceae bacterium | reverse complement strand
GTCACATCCCGCAGCAGCGTCACGGTGTTGCCTCTGGCTGCATCAAACGCCTTCGTCAGCGTCTGATAATAGGCGCTATCGCCCACGCGCGCGTCGAATTGCGTATGGCACTTCTTGCAGGTGTAGCCGGTATCGTCCATCTCGTGCGTGCAGGGCACAAGATAGACCTTGCCGTCATCGCCCAGGCTGGTCACGCAGTCGGCGGCATCCGCCTTGAAGTTCTCGGCGCGGAGCGTCACGCCGCTTGCCGGTTCGGCAATGAGGAGACTGCCGCCGGCATTAGGCTTGATTCCGTCACGTACACCCACACGGATGACCGAATCATCATTCAATGCGCCTGACACAAAAATGGGCAGCTTCCACGCTTGATTGGCGTAATAACCGGCCTTCACCAAGCCGGAAACAGTGAGCTCAGGAGTATTGCTTTCCTGTCCGTCGTAGTAAACGTCATATTGATTGTTGTCGGTAACGGTAGCATCGGTGAGGGTAATAGCGCCCTTTCCATAGATGCCGCCGCCCTCGAAGGTGCTGTTGTTTCCGGTGATCGTCACACCCTTGACGGTTACCCCTCTCTCCGAATAAATGCCGCCCCCGTGGCCATAACTTGTATTCCCCGTGGCGGACGCCTTGTTGTCGGTGATCGTGGCGTTGGAGATCGAAACATTGCCGGCGTTAAAGTGGATATAGATCCCGCCGCCGTTGCCGTTGGTGGCTGTGTTGCCGGTGATGGTGCCGCCGTCCATGGTGAAGCTGCACTTCTCACCCACATACACGCCGCCGCCACCGCCGTCGGACGCACCCGCGGTGTTGTTGGAGATGGTGCCGCCGTGCATGGTGAAGCTCGGCGCTGTGACATTGGAGTTCGTCGTGCTGATAAGGAACACACCGCCGCCGGCGCTGCTGCCTGCTTCATTACTGGTAATCGTACCACCATACATGGTAAAGGACGAGCCAGTCTTAATGTCATTATGTGAGCCTATCTCTACACCGTTTACAAAGCCGGTAATCGTGCCCCCATAGAGGTTGAATGTGCCGCCGTTGATGGACACGCCGCTCCCGCTTCTGCTGCCCTGGAGCTTGCCCGTGCCGGTGCAGTCGGTCAGCGTCAGCGTCGCGTCGCTGCCGACGGTGATTTTACCGGAAATCGTCTGCCCGTTCAGGCAGAGGTTGACCTCGCCCGTTGGCACAGTCCAGTCGCTCGACACGGACTGCGTCAGATAATAGCTGCCAGCAGTACCGGGCAGGGAATCGGCTGCCGTCCATGCTGTGCTGTTGTTATGGGTATGACCGTTGACCGTTGTACCGCTGTCCTTGCCGCAGACACAGTGGGTATGCTCGCCGGACTGTGCGTCCGCCAACAGCGCTGTCTGGCTGTTGAACCAGCCGAACAGCGCCTCGAAGTCTGCGCCGGTGATCTGCGCCTGCTGCTCTGCGTTCAGTGCTTCATAAGCATCATACGCCGCCTGAATGTCGTCATAAGCTGCGTCCAGCTCGTCGGCGGTCATGCCGTCCAACTCACTCACGATGGGCAGCGCATCGATCATCGTCTGCACAGCGGATACCGCCGCGTCCGCATTGTTCCCGGCGTTTTCATCCTCGCCGCTCTCGGGCGCATCTGCTTTACTGTCCTCAGCGCCACCGGCGTCAGGGGTACCGGTATTTTGCGGGTCACCCTCTGAACCGTTCTCTTCCTCATTCGTTCCTGCCTGTTCGGATACGGCAAGCGAAATTTCCTCCTGCTGCTCCTGCTGCACGATGGCGCCGCTCTCCGGCGTATCCTCCGCCGCTCGCACGGGTGCGGGCAGGAGCGTCAGACACAGCGCCAGCGCCATGAACATACTCAATACTCGTTTTTTCATAAGATTCTCCTTTAGGATATATGTATAAGGTTTATATTCAGCCCGTTCAAGCACAGGCACAGCTTTTATAGATCATCCGGAATGAGCCGCAGCTTTTTTGCGGCGGTCTTGGCTTCCGCCCGGCGCTTCACGTCCAGCTTGTCGAGAATGTGGCTGACGTGGGTCTTCACCGTGGGCAGCTTCACGTCCATGATCTGCGCGATCTCGGCGTTGGACTTGTCCGCACAGAGCAGATGGAGAATTTGCAGCTCCGTGGGTGTCAGCTCCTCGCCGGGGGCAAGGCGCGGTGCGAGGAAATCCGGGTAGAACGCCGCCTGCATCCGCACCGCCGCCATTATCTGCTTATACCACTTTTTGTCGCCATCCCAGTCCAGCGCTTCCAGCAGCGGCAGCACCGCCGTGCCGTATACGCTGACGGTGCGGATGAAGCGGTACTCCGCCGCCGCGTCCAGCGCCGCCGTCAATCGCTCGCGCCACCGCTCATCCTTCTTGCGCCGCAGGGCGATGGCAGTTAGGACATTCAGGTGAATGCCGTCGATGATACGGGCACAGTTTTGAATGTACGGCTCCATGGGTGAGAGCGTCAGCAAAGCGGCGTCCGGACGGTTCTGCATAATTTCCACCATTGCCTGCGTGAGATACCGGTAGCGCCGCATGACGTTCAGGTGCGTGGGTTCGCACGGGGCTTTTTCCCGATACCACGCGTCCGCCGCGTCAAGGTCGCCGGTGTGCATGTCAATACGGCAGAGCATGGCGTCCATATTGGGCAGAAAGCGTGTCAAACCGCGCTCGGCAAAGTATTCACGGAGCACCTCGATGGTGCGCCGCGCCTCGGCGGGCTGTCCGCTTGCCAGCTGGCTGCGGGCCAGCAGTCCACTGACGGCGAACTCCATGTCCGGCGTGCCGCGGTTGCGGACCTCGTTCAGCTGTGGGAGAAGGGCCAGCATCCGCCCGGCCACGTCCTCCCCCTTTTCAAACTTGCTCTCGGCGATGGCGCAGTCCGCAAGACCCACGCCGTCCCGCCTCAGCACCATCTCCACGGGGAGACGGAGGGTCTTGTAGAGCAGGTCGTCCTTTTTGCTCCACGGGGAAAAGTCCTTGCCGCCGTTCATGATGCTGGGCAGGGCGCTCGTGACGGAGAAGGACGGCAGCGTCACTTCCTTGTTCATCAGCAGCCGGAACACGGCGGGAATGGTTTCCGTCAGACCGTTCACGCCCCGCTGGGGGAGAGAAATGTCCAGCCATGCAAGGCGGCTGCGGGCCTGCTTTCCGGCGGCGTCCTGCCTGCCGCAGCGCTCGGCAAATGCTTGCAGCTCGCCGTACCAGCGCTCCGAGCCTTCGTAGTCCATCGCCAGCGCGCAGAGCATGCTCATGCCCTGCATCAGAGAGGGAGAGGCGAGAATTTCCGCCTCCGGCAGGCTGCGGTAGTATTTTTCCATCTCGGCATAGTGACCCATGCCGGGGTGCAGCTCGGCGTTGCGCACCAGCAGCTCGGAGACCTTGGAATGGTCACCGCCGCTGGTGTAGCATTCCAGGGCGTGGGCGTAGTCCTCCTTCAGCTCATAGTACAGCCCGCCCCGGCTGATGAGCGCTTTGCGCTTTTCCTCGGTATACTCCCGTTCCATCTCCCAAAGGAGAAAAGCCCGGAAACCCGACCAGAAGTGGAAGCGCTGGCAGTCTTCGTAGCGCAGCATAGTAGTGTATCGAAGAATCCAGTCCAGCCGTTCGCCGGCACGGGGATCGCCGCTGACCATCCGCGCCATTTCCAGGTCAAAACTTTCAAAGGGAGCCAGCTCCAACAAAAAGTGCCTCACCGGCAGGTCAAAGCGCCTATAGATGGCGGTCTCAAAGTAGAGGAATACCTCGTGAAACACCCGCGCCACCAGTTCCGGCGTCCACGGCTTGTCCGGGGACATGCACCGTGCCGTGATGGCCACCCCCAGCGGATAGCCTGCGGATTCTTTCAAAATTCCATCAATCTCGCTATCTGTTACGTTTACTCCCGAAAGCAGAAACAGTCGCCTTACATCGCCCGCGTCAAAAAGCAGGTCATCGGCCTCCAGCACTGTCATCAGCCCCGTATACTGAAACGCCGTCAGGCAGCCGGGTGGCACACCGCGCGAGAGCAGCACAAAACGGCGCTCCGGACTTGAGCGAATCAGTTCGCAAAGAGCCTGCTGCCCGGCTTCCTCCTGCATGAGCTGAAGATCGTCAATCAGCAGAATGTCCCAATCCTGCGCTGACGGTGGAATCGCACAGTCTGGGTCTGCCGCACTTTGCCGCAGCACGTTCCGACCGCGCAGCAGTGCGTCCGCCAGTACGGTCTTTCCAAAGCCGCAGGGCGCAC
>CAKTVL010000046.1 GCA_934623575.1 uncultured Oscillospiraceae bacterium | reverse complement strand
GAAAATATACTGGTTCAGTCCTCCAAAAATCACGAGGACAAGGTTTTCCGTGTCAGTGTTATCAGCAGCGGCGACCCCCTGGAGATATATACCACCCGCGACGGCGAGGTGATCTTTAAGAAATACTCCCTTATCGGCGGGCTGGAGGCGTTCGCCTCCCAGTTCTGCGACACCCTCAACCGCAGCACCGACTTTTCCGCCGCCGTCACGGACCGCGACGCGGTCATCGCCATCGCCGGAACGGGCAAGAAGGAGCTGCTGGGCAAGCCCGTCTCCGCCGCGCTGGAGGAGGTCATGGACGGCCGCGGGCTTTACTGCGGCGAGGGCGTGGCCGTCAGCGACGACAACGAGACCTTCCGCGCCGCCGTGGCGGCCCCTATCCTCTGCGAGGGCGACGTGCTGGGCTCGGTGCTGTTCCTGTCGCCGGAGGGCAAGCCGGCGGGAGAGACCGAGTGCAAGCTGGCCCAGACGGTGGCGTCGTTCCTGGGCAAAAACATGGAGAGCTGACGGTAAAACAGGATGAAAGCAGGCTCCGCGCCGCCGCGCGGGGCCTGTTTTTTCAAAACCGCGAATTTATGCCTTGACAACAGGGTCACAGTTGCTATAATAAGCTTGTGATTAGAAATTAGCTTTTTGCTTAGGAGGCGGTACCATGACCCAACGAGAGCGCCAGCTGCTGGAATGGATACGGGAGGACCCCTGCATTTCCCAGCAGGAGCTGGCGGACAAGGCGGGCATCACCCGCTCCAGCGCCGCCGTCCACATCTCCAACCTGATGAAGAAGGGCTACATCTCGGGCCGCGGCTATCTGCTGCGGGAGGCGCCCTACATCGTGGTGGTGGGCGGCGTGAATATGGACATCGGCGCCGTGTCCGATGCGCCGCTGGTGGCGCGGGACTCCAACCCCGGCCGCGTGACCACGTCCCTAGGCGGCGTGGGCCGGAACATCGCCCACAACCTCTGCCTGCTGGGCGAGCAGGTGTCCATGATCACCGTGCTGGGGCAGGACGGCTTTGCCCAGTCCGTGCGGGAGAACGCCGCGGACATCGGGCTGGACCTGAGCCACAGCGCCACCATCCCTGGTGGGAGAACAGGCACCTACCTGTTCATCGACGGGTGCGACGGCGACATGGCGCTGGCGGTGAACGACATGGCCATCTACGAGCACATCACGCCGGAATTCCTGCGGCAGCGGCTGGACTACATCAACCACGCCGACCTGGTGGTGGTGGAGACCAACCTGCCGGCGGCGTCCATCGAGTGGCTGTGCAGCCACTGCACGGCGCCGATCCTGGCCGACCCGGTCAGCACCATCAAGGCGCCGAAGCTGCTGCCGGTGCTGGATAAGCTGACGGCGCTGAAGCCCAACCGCATGGAGGCGGAGCTGCTCAGCGGCGTGACCATCCGCGGCGAGGACGACATCCGAAAAGCCGCGAAAGCCTTGCTGGACAAGGGTTTGCGGCAGGTCTACATCTCGCTGGGGGCCGACGGCCTGTACGCCGCGGACCGGTCGGGGCAGGAGGTCCGGCTGGAATGCCCCAGGGTGCAGGTGGTCAATGCCACCGGCGGCGGCGACGCCATGGCGGCGGCGCTGGCTGCGTGCATCGCCCACGGAAAGCCCCTGGCGGACTGCGCTGCGAAGGCGGCAGGGGCCGGTGCGCTGGCCTGCACCGCGGCGGAGACCATACACCCCGGTATGAGCTGGGAGAATGTTGACTACATCATGGAAAGCACAAGAAAGCATGAGAAAGCGTAAAGAAAGACGCAGAATATAAGGAGGATTAGATCATGAATCGTTATTTGGACGTAGCACCTGAGGTACAGGAGGCACTGAAGGCCGGCAAGCCCGTGGTGGCGCTGGAGAGCACCATCATCTCCCACGGCATGCCCTATCCCCAGAACGTGGAGACGGCGCTGAACGTGGAGAAGATCATCCGTGACGGCGGCGCGGTGCCCGCCACCATCGCCATCATCGGCGGACGGCTGAAGGCCGGACTGACGCCGGAGGAGATCGACTATCTGGGCAAGACCGGCGCCGGCGTCACCAAGGCCAGCCGCCGCGACCTGCCCATTCTGGTGGCAGAGGGCCGCGACGGCGCCACCACCGTGACCACCACCATGATGATCGCCGCCATGGCGGGCATCCAGGTGTTCGCCACCGGCGGCATCGGCGGCGTGCACCGCGGGGCCGAGACCACCATGGACATCTCCGCCGATCTGGAGGAGCTGGCGGAGACGCCGGTGATGGTGGTGTGCGCCGGCGCCAAGTCCATCCTGGACCTGGGGCTGACCCTGGAGTATCTGGAGACCCACGGCGTGCCCGTCATCGGCTATCAGACTGAGGAGCTGCCCGCCTTCTACACCCGCAAGTCCGGCTTCAGCGTGGACTATCGGCTGGACACCCCCAAGCAGCTGGCCGAGGCCTTCCACGTCAAGCGTGAGCTGGGCCTGCGGGGCGGCATGCTGGTGACCAACCCCATTCCCGAGCAGTACTCCATGGATGCGGACGTCATCAACAAGGCCATCAACGAGGCGGTGGAGGAGGCCAAGGAGCAGGGCATCCACGGCAAGGCCACCACGCCCTTCCTGCTGGCCAAGATCAAGGAGATCACCGGCGGCAGCAGCCTGGACGCCAACATCCAGCTGGTGTATAACAACGCCAAACTGGCTACGGCCACGGCCTGCGAGCTGGCCAAGCTGGCCAAATGAGCCAGCCGCCGTTGGACCTTACCGGCGGCGCCGCGGCGCTGCTCATCTACCTGGCGGCCATCAATCTGGCGACCTTCGCCGTGTACGGCATCGACAAGGCTAAGGCCAGGCGCGGCGCGTGGCGCATACCGGAGAAAACGCTGTTCCTGCTGCCCCTGCTGGGCGGCAGTCTGGGGGCGCTGCTGGGCATGCGGGCCTTTCACCACAAGACCAGGCACTGGTACTTCGTCTGGGGCGTGCCCGCCATACTGCTGGCGCAGCTGGCCCTGGCGACCTGGCTGCTGACCAAGTAAGGAGAAGCGTATGCAGATACGAAAAGCGACAGAAAACGACATCACGGCGGTGGCCGCCATCTACGACGCGCTGCTGGACCGGGAGGAGCGGGGCGAACTGACCACCGGCTGGACCCGGGGCGTGTACCCCACGGCGCAGACCGCCCGGGACGCGCTGGCCGCCGGGACGCTGTATGTGCTGGAGGACGGGGGCCGCGTGGTCGCCGCCGCCAAGATCGACGGCCATCAGATGTCCCAGTATGAGCAGTGCGCCTGGCGCTATGACGCCGCGCCGGAGCAGGTGCTGGTGCTGCACACCCTGGTGGTGGACCCCACCGTCAAGGGCAAGGGATACGGCACGGCATTCGTGGCATTCTATGAGCAGTTGGGCCGCGACACAGACCGCCCCTGTCTGCGCATCGACACCAACGCCCGCAACACCCCCGCCCGCGCTTTGTACGCCAAGCTGGGCTACACCGAGGCGGGCATCGTGGCGGGCACGTTCAACGGCATTCCCGGCGTGCAGCTGGTGTGCCTGGAAAAGCACGTCTGACACAACAAGAGAAAGGAAGGTGCCGCGTATGGCATTGATCCATGTGAACGAGAGCGATTTCCGCGAGAAGGTGCTGGAGAACACCGGCACGGTGCTGGTGGACTTCTGGGCCAACTGGTGCGGTCCCTGCCGGATGCTGGGGCCGGAGCTGGAGCAGCTGGCCACCGACCGTCCGGACGTCACCGTGGCCAAGGTGGACGTGGACGAGAACATGTCCCTGGCCGCCGCCTATGGCGTGGAGAGCATCCCCATGCTGCTGGTGTTCAAAAACGGCCAACTGGTGAACAAGTCCGTGGGCTTCATCCCCCGGCCGGAGCTGGAGCAGCTGATCGGGTAACAAAAAAGAGACGGCGCCGCCGTCTCTTTTTTGCGGGGATGCCGGAGGGGGGCCGGGTCATACAGGGGGCACGGCAGATGGTTGTAGGGGCCGACGTCCTCGACGCAGCGCAGCAAGTGCCCTTGGGGTACGGCCCGCCCGCAGGCACTCCTTGCGCCCCTACGAAGGGCTGCAAGGGGACCCCTACGGGGCGGCCCGCGGCGGCGATGGCCCTTGACAGCGTTCCCTTACGCGGGTACAATGAGCAAAACGTCAGATGCGGAGGTAGAGAGCATGATGAACATCGGACTGCTGGGGTTTGGCGTGGTCGGCGGCGGCGTGGCCGCGCTGGCCGCGGAGCGTGACGACGTGCGCGTCAGCCGCGTGCTGCTGCGCCGTCCCAAGGAGGGCGTGCCGGAGGGCACGGCCACATACGACATCAACGACATCCTCAACGACCCGTCCATCGACACGGTGGTGGAGGTCATGGGCGGGCTGCACCCGGCCTATGAGTACGTCACCGCCGCCATGGAGCGGGGC
>CAKTVL010000045.1 GCA_934623575.1 uncultured Oscillospiraceae bacterium | reverse complement strand
ACGGTATCGTCGGCGATCTGTTCAAGGTCGTCCCCGAGCTGATCGAGTCCATCAAGGCTGCCAAGGCCGCCAAGTAATTGGACCACTGCCAACAAAAGAGAAACTCCGCCCTGTGCGGAGTTTCTTTTTTGCCGCCTTGACGTCCCCTCATTTTTTCGGTATACTGTCCCAAATGGGAGGAGGGTTTCCATGGGTTTTGTGGCATTGATCGGACTGTATTTCGTGCCTGTGCTGTGCCTGATGGGCGCGGCCTGGTCGTATGTCCGCTATAAGAACGAACACGAGGACGAGGAGCGCGCGGCACAGGACCACCGGCGCGTGCGCACGCTGCTGATCGCGGCGGCGGTGTCGCTGGTGGTGTTCCTGGCGCTGAAATTCATTTTCCCCGTGACCTGAGCGAAAAAAGAGGTGTTCCGGCCTTCCGCCGGAGCACCTCTTCGTTTCTTGCCGTTATTCCATGCGCTTCTGCGTCTTTCTTGAATAGAAAACGATGCAGTCCGGTGTCAGAATTCCGGATAGCCCTCCTTCAGGCTCTCGTCATAGTGCGCCCGGTCGCCGCCGATGAACTTGGGCCGCGTCCGCGCCGCCAGCAGAATGGCGTCCCCGATGTGATCCTGCGCCAGCCGCACCGGCACCGCCACCTTCTTCAGGTGCATGCCGATCAGCGTCCCGCCGATGTCCAGTCCCGCGTCCGCTTTGATCTCCTCCACCGCCACCGGATGCGCGCAGGCCTTGTAAGTGGCCGTGGCAAAGGAGCTTCCAGCCTTGGGCTGGGGTACCACGTTGACAATATCCAGCGTGGGCACGGCCTCGTGCTCCACGATGATGGCCCGGTTCAGATGCTCGCAGCACTGGGCGGCGATGTACACCCCCATAGGCCCGAACACGCTGTGCAGCCCGGCGAAAATGGCGTCCGCCACCTCCGGCGTGGACCAGCTGCCCACCTTTTTGCCTACGACTTCGCTGGTGCTGCAGCCCACCACCACGATCTGCCCGCGGTGCAGATGGGCAGCCTCCGCCAGCTCCTGCGCCGCCGCCGCGGCCTCCTGCCGCACCTGCTCCAGCAAGCTGCGGTCCTCTATTTCATGCACGATACCTGCCATAGTATATCCTTCCTTTCTGTGCGCAGCTGCGGCAGGGCAAAAGCCCCGCCGCAGCCGTTTCTTTCACCGTATATAGTTTACCACTGTACGGCCAGCTTGTCCAGAGCCTTGCTGCCCTTCAGCAGCGCCATCAGCACCAGCGCAATGACCAGTCCCACGGCGCCCTGGCCCACATTGGCCAGCACACCGGCCGCCGCGCCCATGCCCAGCTGCAGGGCCAGTGCCTCATAGACGAAGTAGCCCGCCACCATGATGGCCTCGCCGGCAAGTCCGCCTACCACATAGCCGTAGGTCTTGCGGCCCAGAGCCTTCACGATCAGTGCTGCCGCCATGGCGTCCAGGAACTTGATGATCAGCGTGCCGGGCACGAAGGACATATATCCGCCCAGCAGGTCCACCAGCATGGAGCCGATACCAGCCGCCGCGCCGCCCCACCAGGGCCCCAGGATCCAGCCGCACAGCAGCACCAGCCCGTCGCCGATGTGGACATACCCACCGGTGGGCGCGGGGATCTTGATGACCGTGGTGGCCACATACGTCAGCGCGGCCATGACCGCCGCCATTACCATAGATTTGATCTTCTTATCGGACATGATATGATCCTCCCTGAAAATGATCGGGCAAAGCCCTTGCTTTTTGCTTCAAGCCGTATTATAGTAAAAGCTGGTATGATTGAAATATCCATTTTGATTTTACTTGTTAGTACCAGATGAGAGAAAGGAGGAGCGCCATGCTCACCTATACGCTGGATAAGCGGGCGGGCATCAGCCTGTACGAGCAGCTGTATCGCCGGGTGAAGGAGGACATCCTCTCCGGCCAGCTGGCGGCGGGGGAGAAGCTGCCCAGCAAACGCGCCCTGGCGGCGCATTTGGAGGTCAGCGTCATCACCGTGAAAAACGCCTACGAGCAGCTGATGGCCGAGGGATACCTCACCGGCGTGGAGAAGCGGGGCTACTACGTCAGCGCCGTGCTGCCCGCCGCCGCGGCGGCTCTGCCTGCGCCGCCGGTGCAGCCGCCGCCCCGGGAGCCGGCCTGGTTCCTGGACCTGGTGACCAACTCCATTGCCGCCGGGGACTTCCCCTTCACTGTGTGGGCGCGGCTCATGCGGCAGACCATTCTGGAGCAGGGCACCGGGCTGCTGCACTCCACGCCGCCCCAGGGGGACTGGGCGCTGCGGCGGGCTATCGCGGCCCACCTGCGGCAGTTCCGGGGCATGGAGGTGGGCGCGGAGCAGATCATCGTGGGTGCGGGCACCGAGGTGCTGTACAACCTGCTGGTGCAGCTGCTGGGCCGCGACCGCCTGTACGGCGTGGAGGACCCCGGCTACGGCAAGATCGCCCACATTTACCGGGCCGCCGGCGCCGCCGTGGCGGCCCTGCCCCTGGACGACGCGGGGCTGTCCATGTCCGCCCTGCGCGGCAGCGGCGCGGACGTGGTCCACATCTCCCCCAGCCATCACTACCCCACCGGGCTGGTCATGCCCATCGGGCGGCGGCAGGAGCTGCTGCGCTGGGCGCAGGAGGTCCCGGAGCGGGTGATCCTGGAGGACGATTACGACAGCGAATTCCGCTTCGTGGGCCGGCCTATCCCCACACTGTTCTCCATCGATGGCGGCGAGCAGGTGATCTACCTGAACACCTTCTCCAAGACCATCGCCCCCTCTATCCGCATCAGCTTTATGGTGCTGCCCCGCCGGCTGCTGGCGGATTTCCGGCAGAAGCTGGGCTTTTACGCCTGCACCGTCTCGGCCTTCGAGCAGTACACGCTGTCCCAGTTCCTCTCCGGCGGTTGGTACGAAAAGCACCTGAGCCGCATGCGCAAGCACTACCGCCAGAAGCGGGACGCGGTGATCGCGGCGGTGCGGAAAAGCCCGCTGGCGCCCTACGCCGCCATCACCGAGGAGGACGCCGGGCTGCACTTCCTGCTGCGGCTGGACGGCGCGCCGTCGGACGACGTGCTGCGCCGTGAGGCGGCCCGCCGGGGCATCCGCCTGGCCATGCTCTCAGACTACTACCAGCACCCCCAGGACGCGCCGCACCACGTTCTGGTGGTCAACTACACCGGCATCGACATCGACCGGCTCCCCGCCGCCCTGGAGCGGCTGGCGGAGCTGTGGCAGAAAACGGAAAAAGGAGAGATACCATGTATGACGAACTGACCCGCGCCGACCTGCAGAAGATGCAGGAGGAGATCGACTATCGCGTGCAGCAGCTGCGGCCCAAGCTCATCGAGGACGTGCAGACCGCCCGGGCCTTCGGCGACCTCAGTGAAAACTTCGAGTATAAGTGCGCCAAGCAGGAGAAAAACCGCAACGACGCCCGCATCCGCTATCTCCAGCGGATGATCAAGACCGCCAAGGTCATCGAGGACACCTCCACCGCCGAGACGGCGGGGCTGTACGACACCGTGGAGATCTTCATGGAGAACCTGGGCAAGAGCCGTAAGATCCAGCTGGTCACCACCCTGCGCCAGGACGCCCTGAAGGGCTGGATCAGCAAGGAGTCCCCGGTGGGCAGGGCGGTGATGGGCCACAGGGTGGGCGACCGCGTCTATGTGGACATGGGCGGCGGCAAGGGCTACTATCTGCAGCTCCGCGCCATCGAAAAGGGCCGCGACAACGGCGACATCCCCATCGGCAGCTTCTGATCCCGGCGCCCACCGATTTCGCGCGGGAAAGCGTCCTGTGCGCGAAAGTGAGAAAGCAGCGGAAAACCGGGTGGAAACCGTCAGAATAAGCGTCTTTTTCTGCACAGCGGGCCATGAGACGCGATTCGCCAAATTGCACAAAAACCACCGGGAAACTTTTGCGCATTTGCTAGGGAGAATTCTCCGAAATCCACTTGTGCAATCGCGCAAATGGTGTTATTATCAGCATTGGGCAGCGTGTGGGTAGTCTGCGTACATGCACATCTCACGCGTATGCGGAACAATTTTTAGGAGGAATTTAATATGAATGCTTATCTGGAAAGCGTTCTCGAGAACGTTAAGACCAAGCATGGCAACGAGCCTGAGTTCGTGCAGACCGTTGAAGAGGTCCTGTCCTCTCTGGAGCCTGTGATCGAGAAGCACCCCGAGTATGAGAAGGTCGATCTGCTGGGCCGTATGGTCGAGCCCGAGCGTATGTTCACCTTCCGTGTGGTGTGGTGCGATGATAACGGCCAGTGGCACACCAACCGCGGCTGGCGCTGCCAGTTCAACGGTGCGATCGGCCCCTACAAGGGCGGCCTGCGCTTCCAGAAGAACGTGTACGAAGGCATCATCAAGTTCCTCGGCTTTGAGCAGACCTTCAAGAACAGCCTGACCGGCCTGCCCATCGGCGGCGCCAAGGGCGGCTCTGACTTCGATCCCGCCGGCAAGTCCGACGCCGAGGTCATGCGTTTCTGCCAGAGCTTTATGACCGCTCTGTACCGCTACATCGGGCCGGACATCGACGTTCCCGCCGGTGACATGGGCGTGGGCGGCCGTGAGATCGGCTACCTGTACGGCCAGTATCGCCGCCTGAAGGGCGTTTGGGAGAACGGCGTTCTCACCGGTAAGGGCCTGTCCTACGGCGGCTCCCTGATCCGTCCCGAGGCCACCGGCTACGGCGCTATGTACTATCTGCAGGAAGTGCTGAAGCACG
>CAKTVL010000044.1 GCA_934623575.1 uncultured Oscillospiraceae bacterium | reverse complement strand
ATTTACCACAACTTAGTTTTTATATTATTGTGATTATTTTCTCATATCTACCACATAGTGTCAATGCTCCCGTCACAACCCAAACATCTCCCTCACCACGCGGTCGGCACCCTTTACCAGCCCTACCAGCACCAGCATATTGAAGATGACTTCGCCAAGATAACCCCATACCTGCGTGACTACCGAGCCGCCGCCCAGCACCGCCGTGCCGCTGGCGGCGAAGGCCGAGAACACGATGCAGGCCAGCACGATCACCGCGCCCTCCAGACATACGCCCATATAGCTTTTCAGAAAGGCACGTCCCATTTGGGACGTGCCTTCTCCCGCAAAGGACGCCAGTGCCACCGGCGACAGCGCAGCATATAAATAGAGCCTAAAGAAGCGGCCATACACGGTGAGAATCATCAAAAACGCCAGCACCGTAATGACCAGACAGCCCAGCAGCGTTACCAGCCACAGCGGGATGCTGGCAAGGAAGCCCACATCCTCAATGGCCGCCGCCATCTCCGCAGGCAGCGACACCGTTGCTCCGTCGATGCCGCCCACGCTGCCGGCAGCAGCAGAGATGATACCGGCGCAGACCGCAAAGATGTCCACCATCAGGTCGATGCCGTAGGTGACAGCCAGCTTCGCCATGACAAAGTAGATAAAGTGCCGCAGGACGTGTTCAGGCCGTTGAAAGTCCCGAAAGCTGGCGCTGCTGCGGAAGATACCGATGGCAAGGAACAGCACCAGCAGGCCGTAGCCGATGCCCTGCATAGTTCCGTTGACAGACTGGATCGTCTGCCAGATGGCGCCGCCCTTAAACGCCTGGGGCGATTGGGTCAGCAGCGACCACATCTCCGTCAGCTTGTCGTTCCATACGCCAAAGGCATAGTTGAGATTGTCAATGATCCAGTTGTTGTCCATAGCTTACACCGCGCCGATCAACGTCAGAATCTCCTTGGCAAAGGCGATAAGCAGGCCGCCGAACAGACACAGCAAGCCCTGTGTCCGCTGGCTGGCATCGTGGCTCTGAATGCTCATGCCCACCTGCACGATGCCCCAGCCGAGAATGATAATGCCGATGGCCTTGATGACCGAAAAGATGAAGTCGGACAGGTTGTTGACAATGGTCAGCGGATCACCGCCGGTGGCATAGGCGGTGGTAACAGCGCATAAGGAAAGCACCACGCTCCCGCAGATACCTCCTGCGATTTTCCTTCTCCTCTTGTTTTTCTTGTTCATATTCGTCCTCCAAAAATCTAAAGTCGTCCAATGTGCGGAACACATAGGGCAGATCGGGTAGCGAGTAGTCCGGCACAGGCAGCGGGTTATGGATATAAGGCTTTGCCTCCCCATCTGCTGTGCGGCGCACATTGGGATGCTTTTTGATGTCGTACTTCTTGTCCCGCGCCGGCTTTTCGCCGCGGATAAACAACAGAGCGTCTTTCGTGGGCAGCATCCGTATCTCGTCCGGCGTCATCAGGTCACGCCCTGTCTGCTGATAGTTGACGGAGCTGGAGCCGCTGCGTCCCTTTGTCTGTCCACGGGTGCGGGTATGCACCGTCTCTTTCCCCAGCAGCTTCGACACAAACTCCAATGATGTTGGTTCGTTGCCGCCGCCGAGGAAAAGGAGAGTATCACAGTTGCCGATGATGCCCTCCCATTCGTCTTTGTAGAGAGCCTTGATGCTCTGAATGTTCTGCACGATGATATTGATGCCGATGTTGTAGCTGCGGCAGGTAGCCAGCACCTTGGGATAGCTGTCCGGCTGGGCAACGTTGGCCCACTCATCCTGTATCACGCGGACAGGCACGGGAAGCCGCCCATTGTACCGTTCATCAGCCCGCAGGTAGAGCTGCTGAAAACACTGGGTGAACAGCATACTGACGAGATAATTCATACTGCCGTCGTTGACGGGGATAACGCAAAAGATGGCCCGCTTACGCTCACCCAGCGAAGCAAGATCCATCTCGTCGGTCTGCATCATGGCCGCATACTGGGGAAAGATAAACGCCGCCAGCCGCACGGAGGCGGTCACAAGGATGCTCTTGGCGGTCTTTCCCGCCGCCTGCTTGTAAACCTTATATTCCCGCACCGCCACATGAGTCGGGTCACGCTCCTCCAGTGACTGAAACAGCAGATCCAGCGGGCTTTGGTATTGGTCGTCCTCCTCCATCACCCGCGCACACTCCAGCATGAACATCAGCATTTCAAAATTCTGTTCCTCTTTGGGCGCTTCACTGAGCAGATACAGCATCAGCGCGGAATCCAGCGCGATCTCCGCCTTCTCCCAAAACGGATCGTTGGATGCGCCCTTTGGCGGCGTGGTATTCTTTACCAAATTGTCCATCAGCTTCAGCACATCCGGCTCGTCCCGAATATAAGTGAACGGGTTATAGCCATCCGACTGGTTGGGGTGGATCAGGTCAAAAACCTTGATGTCGTACCCTTCTTCCTTCAGCAGATAGCCGGTACTGCGCAGCATCTCTCCCTTCGGATCAACGATCAGATAGGAGCAGTTGACGCTCATAATGCCGGGCTTACAGAAAAAGCGTGTCTTGCCGGAACCGCTGCCGCCCACCACTAAGATATTGAGGTTACGCTGGTGCTTATAGCCGTCCAGTCCGATGGAAACGTGCTTTGTCAGGATAACGTTCTTACCGTTTGGATCGGCATACTGCTTGTTCAGTTCACGGGCATTACCCCATTTGGCAGAGCCGTATTCCTCACCCGGACGGCGGTTCTCATGGTCAGAATAGTAGAGCGTCACCGCCAGACCATAGCATACCAACGCGCCCAGGATGCACCTCGACGTATACGCTGTCCACCGCAGCAGGTCGGGCCGTCCCAGCAGTAGGCCGAAGCGTTCCACAAGCGTAAATAGATCTGTTCCCGCTTCATAAGCGCAGGCCAGCACGATTGCCATGTAAATAACCGGCACAGCGAGGGCAGCCCATACCACAGGGTTTATCTTTTTCATGGCATTACCCTCTCGCAGTACACCACATATCGCTGTTTGCCGCCGCTGGCATAGGGGTAGCAGGTGACAAGCGTCAGCAGGTCGCGGCCTTGCTGTATCTTGATTTTTTCGATTTCGTGCGGCTGGATGATCTGAATGTCAGCTACGGTGTAGGTCAGTGTTCCCCATAAGTTCGTCAGCGTAACGCTGTCGCCCACAACCAGCTTGTCGATGTGCCGGAAGTAATCCGCGCCTTTCCATCCACGATGTCCTGCGATGACGCTGTTGGTATTGTCCCCGCCGATAGGCGCGGACGTGTTGCCCAACACCGCTGCGCCTGCGGCAAGGTGGTCATCGGACGCGCCCAAATAAACCGGCATGGTCAATTCCATAGCCGGTATCTCCAGCACACCGATGATCTCATCTTCAATACCGTAAGCGGTCAGGTCGGCGGCGGGTTCTTCGCAGGCTCCGAGGTCAACGAGGTTACACTGCTTTTCCGCATAAAGCTGGCGGTTGTACTCCTGTAAGGCTGCCAGCAGTTCAGGGCACTGCTGCTCCGGCTTTTGTTCTTCGAGGAAGCTCTGCACGGCAGCGTCTGTATCGGCTTGCAGCCTATGTCCTGTGAACACCGGCCACAGTATGACGCAGATGCCTGCTACAGCCAGCAGCGCCGCCAGCGCAAAAGGCGTCTTACGCATGGCGCGCCCTCCTTACCAAAAAGTAAGCACCGCCGACCACAGTCACCGCGCCAAGGCCGATGGCAAGGCCAGTGAGGTAGTGCTGTGTCCACGATGACGCCGCCCGCGTTTCTTCTGCGGCAGTGGTTTCCTGTTCGGGAGTATAGGGAACACGGTGGCCACGCACCAGCAGTCGGTGGGTATTGACCCCGAAAGGCGTACACGTCACCAGTGTGACCAGATCCTTGTTATCCTCGATTTGGAGCAGGCTCGTGTCCGTGGGCAATACCGTGTGGATGGCGTCTACCTTGTATGCCAGCACCTCACCCAGCACATGGATGTAAAACGTGTCGCCCTCTGCAAGCTGGTCTATGTCCGAAAACAGTTTGGAGCTTGCCATGCCGCTGTGTGCCGACAGCACCGCGTGGGTGCTGCTGCCGCCCACCGGCAGGGATGTGCCGACTACATGACCCACGGCGCGCTCCAGCGTGTCCGCGTCCGTACCATGCTGCACGGGCAGGTACACACCTATTTTGGGAATGTCCACATAAGCCATGACGCCGCCCACCATGAGCTGCTCGGTGTAGGCCAAGGGAGGGGCGGATGCCCCTCCCTCGGTAATGGTCGCCGCGCCGGACAGCATGGCGTTGTACTGCTGTGCGGCTTCCCGCTGTGCAACTATCTCGGCATCATCGGTGTCCGCGATAGCTGCGGTGTAGGTGGTTTCCACATCGGAATGATACTTTTCATTCAAGAGCTCTCCCACCAGTGGGTAAAGCATCAGCCCCAACGCCACAACACCGCAAGCCGCCGCCAGTATCCAGCGTTTCACTGCTCGTTCTTGTGCTTACGGCTGCGGATCACGATGAAGGCCGCCGCGCCCAGCAGCAGAACGCCGCCCACCGTATACATCCAAACGCCGTAGCCGCCGGTCTTGGGCAGGTCGAAGCCGGGATTGTTGACCACAGTCAGGGGGACAATGGCGTTGCCATCTGTCATGCTGGCATCTTTGCCGTTGACGGTAGCGGAAGCGGTCAGCAGTGCCGCACCGCACTTCTCGCACTGACCGTCCTCAGCGGTCTTAATTACGATCTTGACCGCATCCTTCAGCAGCACATACCCCTTGTCCGTAGCAATTTCGGTCAGGCTATACGCATCGTCCTCCAGTCCCTTGACCACGACGTGGCCGCTGCTATTGGGAACGAATGTAGTGGCGTCAGCCTTCTTGGCGGCAAAGCCCTTGGCGTAGTACACGCCATCCTTCTGCTCCGCGATGATATAGCAGTCGTCAGTATCGTTGTGCAGCCGGAACTTGACATTCTTCATATTTCCGCCGTTATCAGAAAACCGCTTGAGTACGTCAACACCGTAGGTATAGACATGGCAGCAGTCCTTGAGGGTATCAAAGTAGGTGTTATTCGTTCTGCGCCACGTCAGCTCGACCTCGTTGGGGTTGTCAGTATCGCCCATCTTGGCGTCGGCGGTCAGGGTGGCAGCGTAGGAGATACGCATGGTGCAGTCGCTGTAGCCACGCTTCACGCTGTCGGTATATACGGTGGCCGCCTCGTTGATCTCCGCCAGACCGGTATCGGTCATGCGGATGGTCATGGTGTTGGCGGTATCATCGTAACCCACGGTAAATTTGCCGGAGTTCACCGCCCAGGTGGCGATCTTGTCGGTGCAGCCAGCGTCCTTGAAGAACTCGATGACCACGTCGTTCTTGTTGTAGCGGATACCCTTGCTCAGCGCGTCCACATAGGTGTACTCGCTCAAAGCCGACGCCTTGGAGGTGATGGTGGGCAGGGTGCTGATGATCTGGTAGTCCACGGTGTCACCCACGGAGGCGGTGGCAGTGTGAGCGTACCCATCGGTGATGTCGGTCAGGCTGCCGGTATTCTTGCCGGTGGAGTTCTTTGCTTCGCGCACGGTCTTTTCGAGATCAGGATTGCCAGTCTGATTCTTGGGGTAGACGGTGACATCGTAGTTCCATGCCGTACCGTCGATGGTGGTCATGGGCAGGGACACAAAGAAGGGATTGCAGGTGGAAGTCACGTTTTCGGGAACACGAGTTTCCACAACGAGGTAAAGCCCCTGCTCCATGTCGGATACGGAGGTGTGGCCGGTGGCATCCGTTTCGGTCATGGCAACACCGCCATTCTTTACGGCGGTTTCCAGAGCGTTCTTCACGTTCGTGGCATTGGCAGCCAGCGCAGCGGTCAGTTTGTTGTTGAGCATATCACTGGTAAAGTAGTTGATGCCGCCCTCGGTCTTGTGGGCGTCTGCGGCGGTCAGGCCGATAGCAGACAGCACGGCGTTGCTACGATCACTATTGCCGAAGCCATACAGCACACCAACCTGACGCTGGCCGTCCACCACTTCATTGTTCATGGTGATGTCGGCCACACGGAGGTAAGTAAACTCTACACCTTGAATGGCGTACTTTTCCAGCTTGTCAATAACGGCATCATCATGCAGACTGGTGCTGACGTAGGACTCAGCATCCCACACGCCCTCGTTGCTGGCCTTGGTGATGTCGTACTTGTAGATAGAAAGAGATGCTTTTTTGCTGGGGTCAATGGTCGGCTCGGCAAATGCCGTGGTGACGAGGCTCAGAGCCATAACAACGGCCATGAGCAGTGCCAATACGCGATGGATCTTTTTCATTTGGTTGTCTCCTTGTTCATAATTTTTGAGTTGAGTTTTTCACTTTTTACGGGTATACTGGTGGTATCAATCCGAAGGAGGTGC
>CAKTVL010000043.1 GCA_934623575.1 uncultured Oscillospiraceae bacterium | reverse complement strand
GCCTTCCCCTTGAGGGGTTCGCGGTGTTGAATGACAGGCCGGTGGCCTGTCAGACCCGCAAACCGACCGACCCGCAGGGAGACAGGTGCCCCGCAGCGCCGGATGAGGTGTCGCGCGCAGCGCGCCACGTCCTTATTTCCCGTCCTCCTCGTGATACATCCCCGGGAACATGGCCTTCAGCAGCGCATACGTCCGGTTGTGGCTGTCCGCCCACTCCCGGTGCTCCGCCTCCAGCTTCTCCTTGTCGCCGTAGGTCTCCAGCGCGTGGCAGGTGTCCACATACGCCTTCTGCAGCTGCCGCATCCGCGCGCTCATGTGCTGCAAAAGGCTCATGATCTTCGCCGGCTTCTCCCGGAAATACGCGCTGAAATTGTCGTAGGTGATCTCGCTCACCACGGTGTTTTCCAGCGCCACCGCCGTGGTGTTCCGGGGCCGCGATTCCAGAAAGCTGATGACGTTGAAGAAGTCACCCTCCTGCAGGGTCACCACCTCCACCTGATCCGGCGTCCCATAGTCGAAATGCACCCCCACGCTGCCGTAGAGGATGTTGTACATGCTCATCACCATTTCCTTGGGCCGGCAGATGATCTCGCCCTTCTTGAACCGTCTCTCCGTATGCGGCATATAAACCTCCTGAAAAAGTATCCGTATAGCTCGGGACTACGGTGCGCGTCGGCACTTCATTGTAGGGGCGGACGACTCTGTCCGCCCGCCCGCAGGCACTCCGCGCCCTTTTTCCAATTTTACCATACCTCCCACCCCTTGTCGATACTTTTTCTTGCCAAATCCCCCCGAACGTGGCATACTGTCATGGTATATCACCGCTCTATAACAGAAGGAGTGTTTGCCTTGAACTATTTTGAACCCCGACTGGCCCCCGACGAGCTCCGCGCCCTCAGCGCCATCGCCCTGGCCCATATCGGCGACGGCGTCTACGAGCTGCTGGTCCGCACCTGGCTCTGCGTCCACGGCAAGGCCACCGGCAGGGACCTGCACCGCGCCACCATCTCCCTGGTCTGCGCCCCCGCCCAGGCGGAGCGGGTGCAGAAGATCCTCCCCCTGCTCACCGACGAGGAGCAGGCGGTCTACCGGCGCGGTCGCAACGCCAATGTCCACACCATGTCCCGCAGCGCCACCCCGGCCCAGTACCACGCCGCCACCGGCCTGGAGTGCCTTATGGGCTACCTGTACCTGAAGGGGGACAAGACCCGCGCGGAGCAGCTGTTCCGCGCCATGATGGAGGAGATCTGATATGCCCTTGGACGCCATTTGCCTGCAGGCCGTCGTATCCGAGCTTGCCCCCCAGATCACCGGCAGCCGCATCGAGAAGATACAGCAGCCCTCCCGCGACCAGGTGGTGCTGCTGCTCCGCGGCAGCCGCCGCCTGCTGTTGTCCGCCGGCGGCGGGCAGCCCCGCCTGCACCTCACCGAGATCATCCGGGACAATCCCGCCCAGCCGCCCATGTTCTGCATGCTCCTGCGCAAGTACCTCTCCGGCGGCATCATCGAAAAAATAGAGCAGGCCCCCCTGGAGCGCGTGGTCACCCTCACCGTCTCTGCCGCCGACGAGCTGGGCGACCGCACCCGCTATTCCCTCATCCTCGAGGCCGTCTCCCGCCGCGCCAATCTCATCCTCACCGACAAGGACGGCCGTATCCTGGACTGTCTCCGCCGCATCGACTTCGAGATGAACCCGGACCGCCAGATCCTACCCGGTCTGTTCTATCATCTCCCAATTCCGCCTGACAAGGTATCTCCCTTTATAGTCACCAGGGAGGACTTTTTGCGTCTCTATTCCGCCGCCGACCCATCCATACCCGCTGAGAAGTGGATGGTGGATAATTTTAACGGTATTTCGCCCCTTGTGGCCCGCGAGCTGGCATTTTGCGCCCTCGGCGACGAATCTGCCCCTCTGGGCGGCCCTTCTGCGCCTTTGTCAACGCAATTTCCGTTTCAGTCAACAGCATTTTTGTTGCAGTCAACAGCCGATTTGCTCTGGAATTCCCTGTCAGAATGGCGCGATTCTGTAAAGGAAAGCAACTTTACGCCGACCATTTTGACCCGCGAAAACGCGCCCTTTGACTTTACTTATTTTGCGCCAAAATACTGGAAAAATGTGACTAAATACGCCACTTTTTCCTCTCTTTTGGATGATTTTTATGCCAAACGGGAGCAGGCGGAGCGGGTAAAGCAGAAGGGCCAGGACCTGCTCAAGACCACAAATAACGCCATTTCCCGTCTCCGCCGCAAGATCGCCATGCAGGAAAAAGAACTCTTAGACAGCAAAGACCGTGATAAATGGCGTATTTATGGAGAAATCATAACTTCTAACCTATATAAGATGGAGCGCGGCATGAGCCGCCTCACCGCCGTAAACTACTACGACCCCGACTGCAAAGAGTTGGAAATACCACTGGATATTCGCCTTTCACCACAGGAAAATGCGGCAAAATATTTCAAAAAGTACACAAAAGCCAAAACCGCCGAGAAGTATATTTCCCAGCAGCTCCAAAAGGCCAAGATCGAGCTCCAATATCTGGAAAGTGTCCTCCAGGAGCTGACACTCGCCGAGTCTGAGCAGGACTTTAACGACATCCGATCCGAGCTGACCGACGGCGGCTATCTGCGCGCCAAGGGCGGAAAAAAGCAGCCGCCCCAGCGTCCCAGTAAACCGATGGAGTTCTTGTCTACCAATGGTTTCCGAATTTTCGTCGGCCGCAATAACCGCCAGAATGACCGCCTCACCACCAAGCTCTCCGATAAGTGGGATCTCTGGTTCCACACCCAGAAGATCCACGGCTCCCATGTGATACTGTCCACCGGTGGCGTACAACCCGACGACCAGAGCATCCTGGAAGCCGCCTCCCTCGCCGCATACTTTTCCCAGGCCCAAAACAGCACCAAAGTCCCCGTTGATTTCACCCAAATAAAGTACGTCAAAAAGCCCTCTTCCGCCCCTCCCGGCTTTGTAAATTACACCAATCACACCACCCTTCTCGCCGACCCGGACGAGGAATTAGTAAAACGATTATCTGTAAAATAGCACGAAAAAGACCGCGTATTGCGGTCTTTTTCGCACTATTTATGCCTCTTCCGGCGTATCCCGGAACAGCAGGGTGATGCACCACAGTCCCGCGATGCCCACCAGCGTGTAGATCACGCGGCTGACGGCCGCTGCCTGCCCGCCGAAGATGGCCGCCACGCAGTCGAAGCGGAACAGCCCCACCGCGCCCCAGTTCAGCGCGCCGATGATGACCAGCGCCAGGGCGATGCGGTCAAAAACCTTCATTTGCAATGCCTCCGTTCTTTCAAGACTACTGCTTGTCATAGTATTTCCCCGGGAATGCCGTCTATGCGCAAAAAATTTTTCAGTTTGCCTGAATAAATTTGGAAAAGCGATTGCAAATGTGGTGGCTTTTTGATATTATCAGCGTAGAACAACTTGTACACGACCATGTACATACACTGAAGGAGGAGACCATGAACAAGAAGTTTGACAAGCTGGGCTTTTATCCCGCGGACATCCTGCTGCCCAAGGACCAGGATATGACCAAGTGGGCCGTCGTCGCCTGCGACCAGTTCACCTCTGAGCCGGAGTATTGGCAGGCAGTGGAGGAGAAGGTGGGCGACGCCCCCTCCACGCTGCGCCTGATCCTGCCGGAGGCCAACCTGAAGGCTCCCAACGTGGACGAGTACATCGAGGATATCAACAACGCCATGAAGAAGTACCTGGCGGACGGCGTGTTCGAGACGCTGAACGACTCCCTGATCTACATTGAGCGCCAGCAGTCTGACGGCAAGATCCGCCACGGCCTCATCGGCATGGTGGACCTGGACGCCTATGACTTCACCCCCGGCTCCGGCGCGCTGATCCGCGCCACCGAGGGCACTGTGCTGGACCGCATCCCGCCCCGTGCCAAGGTGCGCCGCAACGCCCCCATCGAGCTTCCCCATGTCATGCTGCTGATCGACGATCCCGACAAGACCGTCATCGAGCCGCTGACCGCCGCTGCCGACAGCATGGAGAAGGTCTATGACTTCGACCTGATGCAGAACGGCGGCCACATCCGCGGCTTCAAGCTGTCCGACAAGCAGATCGACGCCGTGGCCAACGCCCTGGAGGGCCTGACCACCGACGAGGCCATGCAGAAGAAGTACAGCGTCTCCGGCGTGGCGCCCCTGCTGTTCGCCGTGGGCGACGGCAACCACTCTCTGGCTACCGCCAAGGCATGCTACGAGGAGCAGAAGAAGGGCAAGACCCCCGAGGAGTATCTGGCACTGCCCGCCCGCTACGCGCTGGTGGAGGTGGTCAACAACCACGACGACGCCCTGCAGTTCGAGCCCATCCACCGGGTGCTGTTCGGCGTGGACCACGACAAGTTCATGAAGGCCTTCCAGGCGGCGTATCCCAACGCCTACGAGGGCAAGGGCGAGGGCCACACCATCGAGTTCGTGTGGAATGGCGAGAGCCACTTTATGACCGTGCCCGATCCCAAGGTACAGCTGGCGGTGGGCACGCTGCAGAGCGTCATTGACCAGTATCTGAAGGACAACGGCGGCGAGGTGGACTACATCCACGGCGACGACGTGACCCGCGAGCTGGGCAGCAAGAGCGGCAACATGGGCTTCCTGCTGCCGGCCATGGGCAAGGAACAGCTGTTCAAGACCGTTATGGCCGACGGCGTGCTGCCCCGCAAGACCTTCTCCATGGGCCACGCCCAGGACAAGCGCTATTACATCGAGGCCCGCAAGATCGTCAAGTAAGGCTGGCGCGACGGCGCACAATATAGTATAATGGTGCTGCGGCTATGCCGCAGCACTATTCTTTTTTCGAGGTGCCGCTATGGAATGTACGGAAAGAGCCTGCGCGAAGGTGAATCTGACGCTGTGCGTGGGCGGAAAGCGCCCGGACGGATATCACACGGTCACGTCCGTTATGCAGCGCATCGGCCTGTGGGACACGGTGACGGTGCGGGGAAGCACCGGAGAGGACGCTCTTCACTGCGATGTACCGGTGACGGAGCGGGCGGAGGACAACCTGTGCATGAAGGCGCTGCGGGTGTTCTTTGCGGAGACCGGAGCGCGGAGCGGCGGCGTGACCATCACGCTGAAAAAGCGCATTCCCACCCAGGCGGGGCTGGGCGGCGGCAGCAGCGACGCCGCGGCGGTGCTGCGCGGCCTGCGGCGGCTGTACGCGCCGGATATGACCGACGCGCAGCTGGAAGGCATGGCGGCGAAGCTGGGCAGTGACGTGCCGTTTTTTATCCGGGGCGGTACGCAGTTGGCCACGGGCAGGGGAGAGGTCATTACGCCGCTGCCGCAGCTAGCCGCGGGTTGGTTCGTGGTGGTGAAGCCGGAGGAGGGCTATTCCACTGCGGAGATGTACCGCCGGCTGGATGAGCCGGGTTCGATGCTGGTGCGGAACAGCCGCTATATGCAGGACGCGGTGGCGGCGAACAATGTCCATGCGGTGGCGGCGGAGCTGCACAACAGCTTTGAACAGGCGGTGCCGGAGGGCAGCAGCCTGCGGGCCATCAAGGACGCGCTTCGGGCGCAAGGTGCGCTGGGTACGCTGCTCAGCGGCAGCGGCAGCGCGGTGTTCGGACTGTTCGACGACCGGAACGCGGCCATCGCCGCGGCGGAGCTCCTGCGCCGGACGTGGCCGCAGGTATTTGTGGCCAAGCCGGTATAGCGGCGGCAGATAAAGTGTATAAAATCGGAAGGCACCGTCCACACTGTAGGAAAACCTGCAAAGGACGGTGCTTTTTATGCATACATATACAAATAAGTGGAGACCCATAGAGCTGGCGCTGCTGCTGGCGCTGGCGGCGGTGCTGCTGGGCGGAGCGGTCAGTCTGCGGCAGCAGGACGAGCTGCAGGAAAAGCTGGTGCGGCTGCATGTCATCGCAAACTCCGACAGCGAGAGCGACCAGGCCATGAAGCTGCGCGCCCGGGACGCGGTGCTGGCGCAGGCCACGGCGCTGCTGGAGCAGTCGTTGGACAGGGCAGAGGCGCTGGAGCGGCTGCACGCAGCGCTGCCGCAGCTGGAGCAGGCGGCCTATGAGGCCTGCGGCGGGGCGTATCCCGTGCAGGCGTCGCTGGAAATGGCGGAATTTCCCCGGAAGGAGTACGACGGCTTTGCGCTGCCGGCGGGGGAGTATATGGCGCTGCGGGTGGTCATCGGCCAGGGCGCCGGGCGGAACTGGTGGTGCGTGGTGTATCCGCCGCTGTGCACCGCGTCCTGCGCAGAGATGGAGGACGCCGCCCTGCGCGGCGGCATGGACAAAGAGGACGTGCAGCTCATCACGGAGGGGGACGGCTATATGCTGAAATTCCGCGCTGTGGAGCTGTGGGAGCGCCTGCGGCAATGGCTGGGAAAATAAAATGGGATTCTGTGAAAAAACTGTTGACAAACGCCGTGAAATCTGTATAATAGTCTTTGTTCGTCGGAACACAGCGGGATTGTGTAAAGGTAGCACAGCGGACTCTGACTCCGTATGTGAGGGTTCGAATCCTTCTCCCGCTG
>CAKTVL010000042.1 GCA_934623575.1 uncultured Oscillospiraceae bacterium | reverse complement strand
CCCCCCGCTTCCGTGCCCCCGTACATCATTCGATCCGATACCCGGTGCGCAATTTGACTCAACGCACCCCCATGTATCATTCGACCCGCCGCTACCGCGCACCATTCGATCCGATCTCCGGCGTGCGCCGCCAATGGACCCCTCCTCCGCCGGAACCAACTTTGCGCTGCGCGGCCAATTTTGCCCCCAAAACGGAAAAGCCTGCCCCACGGCGGACTTTTTGCATCATTCCGGCGTTATTCCATGTCGTTCTCAGCCCTTCTATACTGCAGTCAACACCGTTTTCACACGACAACACGATAAAGCGCGAGCGGGCGTCCGTCATTCCGGACGCCCGCTCGCGCTTTTCTATTCACTTTTACTTGCGTTTTGCTTGCCCTTTTGCGGCCATAGAGCGCGCCCTCAGATCTCCTTCAGGTGCTCCATGTTGTGGCGGATGCCCTCGCAGCACTCGTGGAACAGGGCCTTTTCCTCCGCGGTCAGCGGCAGCTCCACGACCTCCTCCACACCCTTGGCGCCGATGACGCAGGGCACGCCGGCGAACAGCCCGCTCTCGCCGTACTCGCCGCACAGCTCCATGCTGGCGGGCATGATGGCCTTCTCGTCGTGCAGCACGATGTGAGCCATCCGGGCCGCGGTGGTGGCGATGCCGTACTCCGTGCAGAGCTTGCCGGAGAAGGTGACCCAGCCGCCGCCGATGGACTCCTTCTGCAGCGCCTCGCGGTCGAAGCGGAAGCGCTCGTCCGTCTCCGCCCACTTGTCCAGCGGCATGCCCTTGAAGCTGACGCAGGACCAGGGCGCGAACTGCTGGTTGCCGTGCTCGCCCAGCATGTAGCAGGTGATGGACTTGTGGTCCACGCCGGTCTGCCGTGCCAGGGCACTGAGCAGGCGGGAGGTGTCCAGCCCCGTGCCGGTGCCGAACACGCGGCCCTTGGGCAGACCCAGACCCAGGGCCAGCTCGCGGGTGACGATGTCGCAGGGGTTGGTGATGTTGATGAGCACGCCGTCAAAGCCGCTGGCCTTGACCTTCTCCGCGTAGCCCCGGACGGCGGGGATGGTGAAGTCCATCTCTGTCAGCCGGTTGTGGGTGCCCCGCAGCAGCTCGATCTTGCCCACGCTGTTGACGATCACGTCGCACTCGCCCAGGTCGGCGAAATCACCGGCGCGGACGGTAACGCGGTGCGGCAGATACGCCGCCGCGTCCCGCAGGTCCTGCACCTCGCTGGTCAGCTTCTGCTGGTTCTGATCCACCAGCACCAGCTCATCCGCGATGCCCTGCACCGCCAGGGAGTAGGCGACGTGCGCGCCCACATGGCCCAGGCCGATAACGCCAAGAACTCTCTTTTTCATCATAGTTTACGCTTCCTTTCTCGCAATACAATGTGGTTTATCTTACATACCGAAGGTGGGGAACAGCACATAGGTATAGAGCATGCCCAGCATCATATACAGCACCAGGATGATGGCGAAGGCCTTCAGGGTCTTCTTCATAACGCCGCTCTCGTTGCCGATCTGGTCCACGGTGGCGCAGGCGGCCACGGTGTTGTTGGGGCAGATCAGGTTGCCCAGGGAGGCGCCGGCGTTCTGGCCGGCGAACACGGTGATGGGGTTGATGCTCAGGGCCTCCGCCGCCTGCAGGTGCATGTCAGCGAACATGATGTTGGAGCCCAGGCCGGTACCGGTGATGAACGCGCCGCTGGAGCCGATCAGCACCGCCGCTGCCGGGTAGAACTTGCCCACCACTGCCGCGATGTCAGAGGCCAGCAGGTTCATCATGCCGGTGGAGGACGCCTGCATGATGTAGGCCACGATCAGCAGGCTGCCCATGGTCACCAGCACGGGTGCCACATGGCCCACCGTGCGCTTGCACACGCTGCTGTAGGTCTTGAAGCTGACGCCCAGGGTGGCCGCGCCCAGCATGCCGCAGATGAGGATGACCACGTCCACCCAGACGATATAGCCGAAGGTGCACATCACCGCGAAGCCGTTGGGCACCACCGTCGGGAAGCCGTAGCGGATCAGCGGCAGCAGCACCAGCATATAGATATACGGCGACATGGCCTTGAAGGAGCTGTACCTGCGCTGGTGCGCCTGCTCCTGGTTGCGGAATTCCTCCGGGGTCTTAACGCCCACGACCTTCACATACAGCACGGACAGCAGGATGGAGATCAGCCCGGTGCCCATGGAGGTCACCTCGGCGCCCACGAAGTTGGACAGCACGAACATCGCCAGGCAGGTGCTGACGCCGGCGAAGGTCAGATAGGGGAGGATGCCCTTGAAGCCCTTTTTGCCGTAGGCCATCCAGATCATGATGAAGGGGATGATCAGCACGCCGAACATGTGGAACCGGCCTACCATGGCGGAGTTCAGCGCCACGGTGGATACGCCGGCGTCCACCAGGGCCGCGCCGCCGTTGATGGTGGTCAGGCCCGCGCCGCCCCAGGAGGCGGGCGTGGCGTCGCCCAGCAGGGCGATGGCGATGGAGGTCACCGGGTCAAAGCCCAGGGCCACCAGGAACGGCGCCGCGATGGCCGCGGGCGCGCCGGCGCCGGCGGCGCCCTCCAGGAAGATGGGCAGCATCATGCCGATGATGACCACCTGCACGCGGCGGTCGTCGCTGATGCGGGCGATGGTGGCCTTGACGTCCTCAATGGCGCCGGTCTCCCGCAGCAGGTTCAGGATCACGAAGGCGCCGAACACCATCAGCACGATCTTCAGGCCCTCCTTCACGCCCTTCCAGACCAGGGGATCGTAGATGGCCACGTTCTCCTTGAAGGTGGCGCCGGTAACGTTGAAGTAGGTAAAGGCCAGCACCAGCGTCCACAGCAGGGCCACCGGAGCCACGACCTTGGCCGATTTATGAAGTCCGAGGATGCCCACCAGCACCACCAGGATGGGGCTGAGGGCCATCACAAAATTCAAGAATTCCATTGTGCTTTCTCACTTTCTATCTTCTGATGATCGTTTTGCCTCTCTGCCCCACCGGCCGGACGACGCAGGGGAGGGTATCTATCAAAAAGAGGCCCCGCCGGATCGGCGGAGCCTCTTGCTTCTGCATCTGGTGTCAGGCGGCTTGCTGCGCCCGGCAGAGGTGAGAGCGATGGACCGTCGTCCGTGTGCCGGAAAAAATCGGCAACAAAATAATGGACGCCAGCAGCAGGCTGACGTCCAGGATCAGAATAATGCAGTTCGCTGCAGAGCAGGCGGAAGCGGCGCAGGTGTCCTGCGCATGGGCGGCGGTATTTGCGTACATAGCGGTGGTCATGCTGGTCATACCGATCGCTTCCTTTCTCTGTCCTACGGTGACGAGAGCATAGCACAAAAAATTTTTCAGCGCAAGAGGGAAAAATTATCATGCGAGAAAATCAGCCGAACGCACAGCGCCGCAGGAGAGCCATGCGCACAGTATTGGTAAAATTTGCCAGTGTATCCGACAAGGATGTGTTATGAACGGGGCGGCTGCGGGCCGCCGAAGGCGAGCTTCACGATCTGCATTTTCATCCAGTTATCGCCGACCCTGGCCAAAAAGCGGAAAAACCCGCTGACCGACGGGTCCCGCAGGTCATTATAGCCCAGCATATAGCCCCGGCTGGACGCCCGCAAACGGCCGTCCCACGGGCCCAGCTCCCGGGCGGCGTCCGACACGGCGAAATATGCGCCCACGTCCTTGATCTTTGCGTCCCGTATCCAGGTCCTGAGCATCAGCTTCACCGCCTTTTCATTGGCGGCGTCAAACACCAGCACGCCGCCGGGAAAGGCCTCCGCCATGGCCTGCACCAGTGCCTTTACCTGCTCCTTCAGGAAGTAGTAGAACACCCCCGCCGCGAAGAACACCGCCCCACTGGAGGCGTCGATCCGATCAAACCACGACGTGTTGTTGAGGTCGCAGGGGATGTTCTCCTCCCGCTCTCCGGCGGGCAGCAGCCGGTCGCGGACGGCGATAACGTCGGGAAAGTCCAGGTTATAGAGCTTGCACCGGCCGTTGTCGCAGCTGCGGCCGGTGCTGTCCAGCCCGCAGCCCAGGTTCACCACCGCCGCGTCGGGGTGGCCCCTCAGATAGTCCCGCACCTCGCAGGCCAGGTCGTTCTGCCGCATGGCCACCTCTAAAAAGCCGAAGCGCTGCATCAGGCTCCGGGACTTTTTCTCCAGCGCGGAGAAGTCGTAGTCCACCGCGCCGATCAGGTGCAGCGCCGTCTCGTCCCGGTAGAGGGACGGATACAGCTCCGAGCACATCTTCCGGGCGTACAGGGGGATGAGCAGCGTCTCCTGCACGGTGTTTTTCTCGATCTTATACTTCATCTGCGCATATCTCCTTTCTCCTGCACTGCGACGGTTAGGCGTGACTAACCGCCTTGCTTTTGAAAGGCCGCATGACTGCGGCCTGCCGTGGTGTTCAAGGACTCTTACCCCTTGGCCGCAGTATAGCAGGACGGGCTGCATCTGTCAAGGCGAAGCGCGGCGGCACAGGGCCTTCCGGCAAAAGGCAGCCCCTCCGGCGGGGCCGGAGGGGCGCTTTGGGGCGACTTACACGATGGACATGAACCACTCCACGGCCTTGGGGCCGTAGTGGGAGAAGAACAGGCTCTCGCCGCCGTCCAGAGCCTCAATAGCGGCCATATCCTTGGTGGTCAGGAAGAACTCCCCCCGGGGCAGACCGCTCTCCGCCAGCGCCGCGCCCACGCCCTCTTCGTTGCCGTAGGCCTGGGCGGTGTCGATGCTGCGGTAGCCCACGTCGATGGCGTCCAGCACCTGCCGAATCCTCCGCCCCGCGTCCTTGTCGTTGCCGCTGCCGATCAGGCAGACGTTTTTCTCATCCAGCCGGAAGAGGCCGATGTTGGTGGGGCTCTTGATGTAATACGTCCTCGCGGTAAGCTGTATCAGTTCGTACATAGCGGTATCCCCTCCGTTACTTTTTTGTATCGCCATCCTATCACATTTTGTTGCTTCCTTGTCCTGTCATCCTATCATATTTCCCTATCTGTATATGGCGCCGCTGGCCGCCACACAGTTCTTTCCGTTGTTTTTGCAGATATACAGCTGCCTGTCCGCCTTTGCGATAAGCGAAAAGTCCTTCAATTCCAGGCCTGTCCCGCACGCAACACCGAAAGAGGCCGTAACAATGTGCCTGTCCGGCAGGTCCTCCCTTGGAACAGCCACGGCGCGCACCGCGTCAAGAAGCGCACCGGCGATACGGCAGGCCTCCTCCTCACCGATATCCGGCAGGATCGCCACGAACTCCTCGCCTCCAAAGCGGAAGAGATACCGGTCGGCCGCCGCCAACACCTCGACCGCGCTTCCGGCCACACGCCGCAGCGCCTCGTCGCCCTTCATGTGGGAATAGTTGTCGTTGTACGATTTGAAATCATCCACGTCAAAAATAATGACGCTGACCCGTTCCGGCGCGGTTTTATCGGCAATGAACGTGCCATACGTCTCCATCGCCTTTTTATTCAGTGTTTCCGTCATCACGTCGTTGTAGGCCAGCTTGATGAAAGCGTGACCCATCTCCTTGATGTGCCGTTCGTTGGCGGACTGCCGAAGGAAGATGGACCGCAGCACGATAAAACCTACAATGATGGAAAATCGCAGCAGGAAATGCTTGAACAGATCATAGTTCTCCGCGTAGGGAAGCTGCCCGGGCAGCCACCAGCTGATCAATATCAGAACACATACCGCCACGGTATCCACACGGCGGTATGTGGGCGCGATCATGATCGCAAACAGATAGCACATGGAGATGGACAACCCGACCCGGTGAAAATTGCAGGAGACCATAAAGACGGTAACGCTGGCGATCACCACCCCATAGTAGGCCAGCAGCGCAAACCGCGCCGGCGGCGCATCGTATTCTCCTCCACGCCTTTTATAGGCGATCGTAAACACCAGCATCGCCAGCGAGCCGCCGATCATCATGTAAAGCGGCACCATGTCAATGGGAATCATCGAGCGCGCCGCGATGTTCTTGACCAGGTAAATCCCGTTGGTCAGTATAAACAGAATGGCCGCATAAAATACGGCCGAAAAATTCTGCCGCATAAGGATGCTCTCCACAGTCGGGATCTCATCGATCTGTATTCCCAGCACGCAATCACTAAAGCTCTTAAACCTGGCAAACGCCATATCCGATATCCAGCAGGACACCCTCTGCACAATATCGACCTTATCCCCACGTCTTTCCATACGATCCCTCCAGCAAATAATACGACCCTGTTTGTCTGCTTTTGTTGATCTATTGTTATATCATACCATGCTTCCGCCCAAAACACAAGCGCCCGGCTGATAGCCGGGCGCTTGGTATTATGCGGAAAATCGAGCCCTTACTTGGCGCCCTTGATCGCAGCCTGTGCGGCGGCCAGACGGGCGATGGGCACACGGAAGGGGGAGCAGGACACATAGTCCAGACCCACACGGTGGCAGAACTCCACGGAGGAGGGGTCGCCGCCGTGCTCGCCGCAGATGCCCAGATGGATGTCGGGGCGGGTGGCGCGGCCCAGCTTGCAGGCCATATCCACCAGCTTGCCCACGCCCACCTGGTCCAGACGGGCGAAGGGATCGCTCTCGTAGATCTTGTTGTCGTAGTAGGAGGGCAGGAACTTGCCGGCATCGTCACGGCTGAAGCCGAAGGTCATCTGGGTCAGGTCGTTGGTACCGAAGGAGAAGAACTCGGCCTCGGTGGCAATGGCGTCGGCGGTCAGCGCGGCGCGGGGGATCTCGATCATGGTGCCCACCAGGTACTTCATCTTCATACCGGCGGCGGCCAGCTCCTCGTCAGCGGTCTTGACCACCACGTCCTTGACGAACTTCAGCTCCTTGACCTCGCCCACCAGGGGGATCATGATCTCAGGCACCATGTTCCAGTCGGGGTGCTTCTTCTGCACGTTGATGGCGGCGCGGATGACGGCACGGGTCTGCATGACGGCGATCTCCGGGAAGGTGACGGCCAGACGGCAGCCGCGGTGGCCCATCATGGGGTTGAACTCGTGCAGGGAGGCGATGATGGCCTTGATGTCGGCCACGGTCTTGCCCATATCCTTGGCCAGCAGCTCGATGTCGGCCTCCTCGGTGGGGACGAACTCGTGCAGCGGGGGATCCAGGAAGCGGATGGTGACGGGGCAGC
This sequence comes from uncultured Oscillospiraceae bacterium, assembly GCA_934623575.1. Taxonomy (GTDB): domain Bacteria; phylum Bacillota; class Clostridia; order Oscillospirales; family Oscillospiraceae; genus Vescimonas. The sequence goes on along the minus strand of CAKTVL010000042.1, from coordinate 80 downwards.
CCTCCATGGCCTCGTAGATGCCCTCGAAGTCGCCCTGCTGCATGGGCAGCAGCTTGGCCAGGGCCTTCTCGCGCTGCTCC
>CAKTVL010000041.1 GCA_934623575.1 uncultured Oscillospiraceae bacterium | reverse complement strand
GGCCGCCTTCGCCACTGGTGTTCCTCCGTATATCTACGCATTTCACCGCTACACACGGAATTCCGCCTGCCTCTCCAGTACTCAAGAAGTACAGTTTCAAATGCAGGTTATGGGTTGAGCCCATAATTTTCACATCTGACTTGCACTCCCGCCTACACGCCCTTTACACCCAGTAAATCCGGATAACGCTTGCCACCTACGTATTACCGCGGCTGCTGGCACGTAGTTAGCCGTGGCTTATTCGTCAGGTACCGTCATTTGTTTCGTCCCTGACAAAAGAAGTTTACAACCCGAAAGCCTTCTTCCTTCACGCGGCGTTGCTGGGTCAGGCTTGCGCCCATTGCCCAATATTCCCCACTGCTGCCTCCCGTAGGAGTCTGGGCCGTGTCTCAGTCCCAATGTGGCCGGTCAACCTCTCAGTCCGGCTACTGATCGTCGGCTTGGTGGGCCGTTACCCCACCAACTACCTAATCAGACGCGAGGCCATCTCAGAGCGATAAATCTTTGGCAGTCAGAGCCATGCGACCCAACTGCATCATGCGGTATTAGCACAATTTTCACTGTGTTATTCCCCTCTCCAAGGCAGGTTCCTCACGCGTTACTCACCCGTCCGCCACTAAGGATTCCTATCTGTTGTCCGAAAACTCCGTCAAGGGTCCTCCGTTCGACTTGCATGTGTTAAGCACGCCGCCAGCGTTCATCCTGAGCCAGGATCAAACTCTCAATAAAATGGTATCTAAACGAGTCAAACTCGTTCAAATCAATTTATCGAGCTAATCTCTTAGCTTCAAAGAAATAAAACGTTGCCCCACAAAGCTTATAAGCTTCATGGACAACTTTATTGTCCGTTTTGGTGCTTCGTGTTTCTCTTACATTGTTTAATTTACAAGGTGCACGCCACTTCTCAGCGGGTGAGCTACATCTTAGCACAGCTCTTAGCGTTTGTCAAGAACTTTTTTCAAGTTTTCAAAACTTTTTCTGTTTCTTAACTTCGTTCTTCACTTTTGCGTTCCCGTCTCGCGACAGCTTTGATAGAATACCACCCATTTCAGGAAATGTCAAGCTCTTTTTTCAAGTTTTTTCGATTTTTTTGAAATTCTTTCTTTTCTCAAGAAATTCATCTCAGAAGCAAGAATACTCCCATTCCCAAAAAGGCCCCAAGAATCGCAAGGGGCAGCTTCTTCTTGGCCACAGCTACCATCTCTCCGTGCGCTCTCCCCTTATATACTTCCGCAACATACCGAAGCATCAGGTAGCCCACAAAAAGTCCGCACTGCATCCATAGGCCTTCCAGCCGCAGAATCAGACACACAGTCAGTCCCGTCAAGAGGCCATCCACGATTTGCACTTGCTTTTCCTGTTCCATCCCTAATTTTACATAGTATATGACCGTCGCCAGCTGTACTGCCGCCAGCACCACGATCCCCGCCAAAAGAAGTAGTGTCATCGCCCTCTGCTCCTTTCTGGTGTTCTTATATTGTATTGTATCGTACTTCCCACCCCAAGGCAAGTATTTTCTTGCTTCTGCAACTACCAACCGAAATCCAAGGTTGCCATTCCCGTAAAAGTATGGTTTAATAGGTGTATCACCGTGCGCGTACACCCCAGTGTACCGCCAAGCCAAGTCGGGAGGTTCCCCCATGCCCATTAAAATCCCCAATTCTCTGCCTGCAAGGGAAACCCTGGAGAGCGAGAATATTTTCGTCATGACCGAATACCGGGCCATGCACCAGGACATCCGTCCGCTGAAATTGCTCATCTTAAACTTAATGCCCACCAAGATCGCCACCGAGACGCAGTTGCTGCGGAAATTCTCCAACACCCCCCTACAGATCCAGGTGGAGCTGCTGCAAACCATCAGCCACAGCGCCCAGAACGTAGACCGCAGCCACTTAGAGTCCTTCTACACCTCCTTCGACCAAATCAAGGACAAGTATTACGACGGCCTCGTCATCACCGGTGCCCCCGTGGAGATCATGGACTTTGAAGCGGTGGACTACTGGAGCGAGCTCTGCCAGATCATGGACTGGTCCAAGACCCACGTCCACTCCACCCTCCACATCTGTTGGGGCGCCCAGGCCGGACTGTACTATCACTACGGCATCCCCAAGTATGAGTTGCCCCAAAAGGTCTTCGGCGTCTTCGACCACAAGGTCTTAAAGCCCTCTTCCCCCCTCTTCCGTGGCTTCGACGACCGTTTCTACGCTCCCCACTCCCGCCACACAGAAGTGCTGGAGGATGACATCCGCAAGGTCCCCGGCCTGGAAGTCCTGGCCGTGTCGGAGGAAGTGGGCGTCTTCGCCGTAAAGACGGAGGACAGCCGCCAGTTTTTCTTCCTGGGCCACCTGGAATATGACCGGGACACCCTGGCCGGAGAATACTGGCGGGACGTGAAGCGCGGCCTGGACATCCAGCCTCCCCGCCACTACTTCCCCAACGACGACCCCAACCAGACCCCCGTCGTCCGCTGGCGCTCCGCCGGTCAGCTCATCTATACCAACTGGCTCAACTACTACGTCTACCAGACCACCCCCTACGACCTCACTTCCCTGCACCATCCCAAGTAACCCGATCCCTCCGCCCCAGGCCAATCCCATGGTCTGGGGCTTTTTTCAAAAAACTTAGAAATTTTTTCTATTTCCTCTTGACAAATGGCGGATTGTTTTGTATGATATAGCCAGAGATAAGGAAAGGATTCCACACTCTCAAACTCAAATAAAACCCCATTGCAAATGCAGAAAGGTCAGGTGAGTCCCATGGGTCAAATCGAACACAAGCAGAGCATGGGAGCCGCCCATACTTTCGACAAGTCGTAACGAACTGATTCCCACAGTTCCGTTCCTTGTACTTTGCAGCAGTGGCTGATTCGGTGGCGGTTCCTAAAGGCTCTTCGTATTCAACCTAGGATCTATCAAAAACGCAGCGGTCAATCTTATGCGGTTTCAAATTCTTCCTGCTAATTGAATATAGAGACAAGTAAATACAAAAGTTTTACAGAGGATATGCCGTCGCATATCCTCTGTTTTTTACGGATTTTTACCCTATTTTGTAATTTTCCGTAACCTTTCTTATGTTTTTATTAAATCTATTGACATTCAGCGCCCCCTACGTTACATTGTTGCTGACATTTCCCAGATCGAGAAAGTGAGGTCTTTCCCATGACAGAAGAAAAGAAACGTACCGCGACCGTCCTGGCCGTGGTGTTGGTCGTGGCCATCCTGTGCAGTCTTTGCGCCAGCCTCTACAGCGCCAAAGGGATCTACGACCTGAAAACCGAAGCCAACGCCGCCCAGGAGACCACCGAGGATAACGTCAAGATCATGAACGGCGAGTATGAGATCCTCTCCACCACCCAGATCTCCGACGCCTACAAGTCCGGCAACACCAGCGGCCTGAGCGAAAAAGACAAGGAGACGCTGGAGATGGCCAAGGCCGTCCTGGAGGAGGTCATCACCGATGACATGACCACCGCCTACGACAAGGAAAAGGCCATTTACGACTGGATGACCAGCAAGCTCAACTACGACACCGGCGTGCTCCAGGTCATCCCCCAGACCTCCGCCGACTGCGACAACCCCTACGGCGTGCTGAAGTATCACAACGCCGTCTGTGTCGGCTACGCCACCACCTTCCGCCTCTTCATGCAGATGCTGGACATCCCCTGCATGGTCGTGCATAACACGGAAAAATATCACTCCTGGGACCTGGTCCAGCTGGACGGCGACTGGTACCATGTGGACATCTACTCCGACCAGAACGGCAGTAGCTACGCCAACTTCAACATGAACGATGAGCTGGCCGGCCAGACCCACGATTGGGACCGCGACTTCTTCCCCGCCGCCACCTCCCTGAAGTACAACTACGGCTACCAGAACAAACAGCCCGTGAAGGATATTTACAGCATCCCCAAAATGATCCGTCAGGCTCTGGAAGACAAGCAAGGCTGCCTCTTCCTGGACTTCGAGACCATCGACGAGGAACACGCCCAGATCGTGGAGGCCATGCTCAGCGGCGTTCAATCCTCCATGAATATGCACCCCGACTACGAAATGATGTGGAGCAACTGGACCTGGATCCATGTCACCGGCAACGAATACGTCCTGGCCTACTTCCTCCAAGGCTACGACAACGAGGAACAGCCTGGCATCGAGCTCTCCGATGAGGAGCAAGCCAAGGTCGAGGATGCCGTCAACAGCGTCTTCGGCGAAGACGTGGATTGGGCCACCATTCAAGAGGAGCTGGAAAACCACAATGACACCAGCGATTCGACCACCGTCGACACGACCACCGTCGACACTGCGGAGGGCTGACCAATGAAAAAAGCTCTGCTTTCCCTCCTGGCCGTCTGCCTGCTGGCCGTCTCCCTGACGGCTTGCAGCGGCGGCGGGACCACTACCTCTAAGCTGGTAGATATGAATCTACTTCGCGTCAACATGATGTCCGCTGCTTCCTTGCGGGATGGTGTGACTTCCGTCTCCGGTAATATGGAAGATGCCGAGAAAAACTTCTCTTACATCTCCACGCTGTCCTATGATAAGGTCGCTGATTACTTCATCGTCTACTCCACCGAAGGCACCGCCGACGAGATCGCCGTCATCGCCGTGAAAGACGCTGCCGATGTCAGCGAAGCCGCCAGCACCCTCCGTGCCCATGTGGACGACCGCCTCAAGCTCTTCCAGCAGTACGGCCCCGACCAGGCCAGCCGCGTGGAAAAGGCCGAGATCTTCACCAAGGACCAATACGCCGTCCTCCTCATCTGCGACGATTCCGACGCGGTCAAAACCGCCTTTGAAGATTTCCTCAGCTCCAACAACTGATTTCCCCAAAAGAAGACTGCCCCCGGCCGTGAATTTCCACAGCCAGGGGCAGTCTTTCGTTGTTTATGGTTCCCGTTCGAGCAGGCCCCGGTCAAACAAAATGACCGAGCGCCCGCCCTTTTCTTTGTATAGGCTCCGCCCCACCCTAGGCCCATACGGTCCCGGATGGGAGGGTTCTTCCCATCGGATCTGATCCAAATGCCGCAGATGGATGCCCACCTGCGCCTTGGCAATGGGCCTGGGTGCATGGCTGGCCAGATAGCGCTCAAAGGGAAGCTGCTCCACCGCTTCCAGCGTCGTTCTCAGCTGGGCAAAGGAGGCAGCTTCCGGTCCCAGCATGAGCAGGGTCGGGTTCAGCCCATCCCCTGCCAAGAGCAGGCCCTCGTCCTCCAGGAGCAAGCCGACAGACCCCCGCGTATGTCCCGCCAAGGAAACGACTTTGACCCGCCGTCCTCCTAAGTCAGCAGACATCCCCGCCTCCAACGGCTCCGCGTGCCAGTCCCGCCCCGTCATACGGGCGTGGGCTTCCAGCAGCGGCCAGTCCGCCGGGTGGGCATAGACACCGGAAAAGCGGAAGTTCCCCCCGATATGGTCCGCGTGCCCATGGCTGTTGCACACCAGATACGGGGTCCGGACCCGCTCGGCCAGATAGGCCGCCAAGTCCTGCTTTCCCTGTCCGGTGTCCCAGAGGACCGCCAGGTCCTTCCCCTGCACCAAGGTACAGTAGACCCGGTAATCCTCCTCCAGATGCCACACACCAGGGGCAAGCTCCGTCTGATTCACGGGATTTATTCGGGCCGCAGGCCTTCCGCGGCCCCAAAGAGCATCTCGCTGAAGGTGGGGTGGGGATGAATGACCTCGGACAGATCTGCCGCCGTCAGCCCCTTCTGGATAGCCAGCGTCAGCTCACCCACCATATCCGTGGCACGGGGGCAGACCAGCTGAGCGCCCAGGATCCGCCCGTTCTCCTTGTCCGTCACGAGCTTGACGTAGCCGCTCTCGGTCCCCTCGATGAGGCACTTGCCGTTGGCACCGGTCAGATACTTGCCGGACTTCACGGCGATCCCGTTGGCCTTGGCGTTTTCCTCGGTCAGGCCCACAGAGGCGATCTCCGGGGTCGTGTACACACAGCTGGGTACCACGGACATGTCCAGCGGCGGCTTCTTGCCGGTGATCACAGCCACGGCGTTCTCGCCCTGGGCGCTGGCCACGTGTGCCAGCTGGATGTTCTTCGCCTTGGCGTCGCCGATGACATAGACGTGGGGCACGCTGGTCCGCCCTTCCACGTCGCCGACAATGGCCCCGCGCTCCATCTCCACCGAGAAGTTCTCGCCGAACAGCCCGTCCACGTTGGCCTTCCGGCCGGCCGCAGCCAGCACGCCCTGGGCGGTCACGGTATGCTCCGCACCTTTCTTATCCACGTAGGTCACGGTCATGTTCCCCGGCTCGCCCTCGATCTTCTGGACCGTGGCCTTGGCTTCAATATCCAGGCCCCGCTTCTTGAGGATCATGGTCAGGCGCTGGGCGATCTCTTTGTCCATAAAGGGCAGGATGTGATCGGCTGCCTCCAGCACCGTCACAGAGCAGTCCAGGCAGTGGTACAGGGCCGCGCACTCCACGCCGACCACGCCGCCGCCGATGATGACGAGGGAGTCAAAATCATACCCGCCGCCTTCCAGAATGTCCTTGCTGTTATACACGCCGGGCAGGTCGATGCCGGGGATGGGGGGATAGAAGACCTTGGAACCCGTGGCAATGATGATGTCATTGACCTCATAGGTCTCCCCGTCGCAGGTCACGACGCCGGGGGCCTCGATGCAGCCCTGGCCCCGGACCACGGTGATCTTGTTGCTCTTCATGAGCTTCTCCACGCCCTGGCGCAGGGTCTCCACGACCTGGTCCTTCCGGGCGTGCATCGCGCCGAAATCATAGCCCGTCTCATAGGTCCGCACGCCCAGCTCCTCGGCCTTGCCCAGGATGGAATAGGTCTCGGCGCTGTGCAGCAGGGCCTTGGTGGGCATACAGCCCCGGTTCAGGCAGGTGCCGCCCAGGTCTTCCTTCTCGAACAGAACGACCTGCAAGCCCGCCTTGGCGGCTTTCTCTGCGGCGGTGTACCCGCCGGGGCCGCCGCCGATGATGGCAATATCAAACTTCATGTGATCTTACTCCTTTATCAGCAGAGAGAGAATGTCCTCCACCATCTCCGCCTGGCTGCCCGGCAGGGCCGACAGACGAGTGCGAATGTCCTCCGCGTTTTTCGGGCACCCTGCCAGTGCCTCCGGCACCAGGCTGAGGAAATCCCCTTCCAGTCCGTCAGACCAGAGCGCCGCCTGGGTGATGACCCCATCGGCCTGGCTGTGGTCCACCCGCAGGATCCCCCAGGGAAATGCCGCTTCCCGGCTCACTTCCAGGGGCTGGCTGTCGCCATAGATCCAGGCCGGGTCCGAGAATCTGGCCTGTCCCGCCGCCAGCTCGTCGGCGTCCAGTTCTTCCTCGGTCAGGGTCTGCACCGGCAGGCCGTAGACCTCGCCAAAGGCTTTGACGAGCGCCGCCCGCAGCTCTTCCAGCGTCAGGTCCGGCCGGAAGTCCCGCAGGTTCACCACGCGGGAACGCACGGACTTGACCCCCTTGGCCTGCATTTTCAAGGGAGAGACATTCAGATATTTTTCCAGGGGAGCCAGATCCACCGACACCATCAGCGTGCCGTGGTGGTAGCACTGCTCCCCTGCCCGATAATAGGCGTGGCCGGAGAACTTGCCTCCGTCCGCCGTGAGATCATTTCGCCCGGTCTTCTCCGCTGGGATCCCCAAGGACCGCACGGCCTGCAAGATCGTGTCGGTCTGTTTCTCCACATCGTAGTCATCCCGAACCGTGAGGAACGTAAAGTTCAGGTTTCCCAAGTCATGGTAAACCGCCCCACCACCGGACAGACGGCGGACAAGATGTCCGCCGTCTGCTTCCAGTGCTTGGATGCGGCATTCA
>CAKTVL010000040.1 GCA_934623575.1 uncultured Oscillospiraceae bacterium | reverse complement strand
AACGCCGACAAGGCGCTGATGGCCATCCGCGAGTCCAACGGCATCGCCGTCAACGTCTCCGACGAGGAGATCCTGGCCGCCCAGCGCCTGCTGGGCCGCACCTGCGGCGTGTTCGGCGAGCCCGCCGGCGTCACCGGCGCCGCGGCGCTGAAGAAGGCCTGCGAGCAGGGACTGATCCCCCACGACGCCACCGTGGTCAGCGTCGTCACCGGCAACGGTCTGAAGGACGTGGCCAACGCCATCAAGTCCGCCGGCGAGCCCATCCACATCGCCCCCGACCTGGACCTGATGGTCGAGGAGTTCAAGAAGCGCGGCGTGACCGTGGAATAATTGTCCTATCCCCCCGCCTCCGGCGGGGGGATATTTTATGCTTGCCAATCCGCCGCCGCCGTGCTATACTTGACCCGTACAACAGAACTCATATAGCCCCGCGGATATGGCGCGGGGCGTCTCTACGGAGCCGCCTTCGGCTCTGCTATGGGTGTTCCGGCGCGCGGTGCCGGGGCATCCGTTATTTTTTTTGCAGGAGGTACGAAACAATGACACAGGTCTTGCGCGGCAACATCATCCACGCCCCCGCCATGGGCCGTCTGGATATTCTGGAGCACGGCTGCCTGGTACTGGATGACGGCGTCATCACCGGCCTTTATCCCGATCTGTCCCAGTGCCCGGAGGGCGCGGAGGTCCGCGACTTCGGCGACCGCCTCATCATGCAGTCCTTCGCGGATATGCACCTCCACGCCCCCCAGTACCCCATGCTGGGCATGGGCATGGACCTGCCCCTACTGGACTGGCTCAACACCTACACCTTCCCCACCGAGGCCCGCTTCGCCGACCTGGACTACGCCCGCCGTGTCTACCGCCGCCTGGCCACCGACCTGATCACCAACGGCACCACCCGGGTCTGCATGTTCTCCTCCCTCCACACCGACGCCACCCTGGTGCTGATGGACGAGCTGGAGCGCGCCGGCGTCACCGGCTATGTGGGCAAGGTCAACATGGACCGCAACGGCCTGCCCGGCAAGCTTCAGGAGACCACCGACGAGTCCGTCCGCGAGACGCTCCGCTGGCTGGACGCCTGCCATTTTGAGCACATCAAGCCCATTATCACGCCCCGCTTCACCCCCAGCTGCACCGACGAGCTGATGGGCCAGCTGGGCCGCATCGCGGCGGAAAAGGGCCTGTACGTCCAGTCCCACCTGTCCGAGAGCACCAACGAGATCGCCTGGGTCAGGGAGCTGCACCCTGAGTGCAGCCAGTACTGGGAGACCTACGACAAATACGGCCTCTGGAAGGACCATACCCTCATGGCCCACTGCGTCTGGTCCGACGAGCGGGAGCGCAGGGCCATCAAGGACGCCGGCGTGGTGGTGGTCCACTGCGGCGACTCCAACGTGAATATCTGCTCCGGCATCTGTCCCGTCCGCCGCATGGTCAACGAGGGGCTGTGGGTCACCCTGGGCAGCGACATCGCCGGCGGCGCTCAGCTGCCCATGTACAAGGTCATCACCATGTCCATCCGCACCTCCAAGGCGCGCCGCGTCACCGACGAGCAGCACCCCGAGTTCCTGACCGTGGCCGAAGGCTACTATCTGGGCACCACCTCCGGCCACAAGTATTTCGGGGCAGGGGAGGGCTTCGCCGTGGGCGATAAGCTCCACGCCGTGGTCATTGACGACGGCGACTTCCCCGAGGCCGCCCACCCCCTGAACGTGGAGGAGCGCTTCGAGCGGGCCATCTACATGACCCATCGCCATAACATCGTCTCCGTCTGGTCCGACGGCCGCGAAGTGGTCAGAAGATAAGTCAGGACTGAAAAAAGAAAAAAACAGAGCGCGTTTGCCGTGTGCAGACGCGCTCTGTTTTTTTCATAGAGTTTGCCCCTCTGCGGGGCGGGTACTGCTACGGCAGGAGCTATCGGGAGGTCAAGGAGAAGGTGGCGCAGTGCCGGGCGGCGCTGGCGGCGGGGGAAGCGCCGCCCCAGGCAGACCCCGGCGGCCGCCCCGGCGGACACCACCAAGGTGTGAACACGGCACGTCCGTGCTTACATAAAAAAACCACAAAAATGGGGAGGTACAAAAAAATGAACACCAAAACCACAAAACGGGCATTGGTTTCCAGCGTACTGGCCATCGTGCTGTGCCTGGCGATGCTCATCGGCACCACCTTCGCGTGGTTCACCGACACCGCCTCCACCGGCGTCAACAAGATCCAGGCCGGTAATCTGGCCCTGAAGTACACCATGGGCCTGAAATCCAATGTGGTTTTTTCGACGGGCACAAATATTGATGGAAAGTCCTACAATATTGGCGACTATCTGAAGATGGGTACTGCGACTGTCACGGAGAAGCTGGCGACCCGCGAAGCGGCTTGGGCTGCCGTGTCTGGCAATGTTGACCTCATCAAGAACCTCAAGCCCTTCGTGGAGGGTATGCCCACGCTTGAGGCGCGTAAGACTACTGACCCCATCGCGTTGGTGATCTACATGCCCACCGAGATCGGCAATGAAGCCAATGCAGGAAGCAAGGCGTCTTATGTTGCCAGATTGGGCATTGAAGTCAACGCCACTCAGGCTACCTTTGAAAATGACAGCTTTGGCAATACTTACGATGAGAAGGCCCCCACTGTGTTCAAGGCAGAAAGCGCTTCCTATGGAACGCACGAAATCACCGAAAACATGCAGGTGAACGGACGCTACGGTGCAGTACAGGCGGAAAAAACTGCTCAGTTCACGATCAACGCCGATGTACATGCCGTGTACACTAAAGATACAAGCGGCACTACCGGCGGAGCCATGGCCGTTTGCGCCGATGGAGACAGCAAGGTTATCATCAATGGCGGCGACTTCCGTCAGGTCAGTGTACCTGCCGACGACCCTGTCTGCGATCTGATTTATGCCCTCGGCAATGCTACGATCGAGATCAACGGCGGTACATTCAAGGCCGTTACTCCGGATCGCACGCTGAACTGCCAGGACGGTTCTGCGGCCAAAATTACCGTCAAGGGCGGTTCCTTCTACAAGTATGACCCGTCTAATCACACTCTGGGCGCTAACGAAGTGGTCGTTGCCGTTGGCTATCACGTTGAGCAGAGCGGTGACTGGTACACCGCCGCCGCCACCACCATCCGCTCCGCCTCCTACACGGTCTCCGTCACCGTCCAGCAGGGCGAAAACGAGCCTGTGCCGGTTATTGCCAGCGAAAATGGCGAATTTTCTATCGACCTCACCACCGGTGAGACGTACACGATTAAGTTGACCCCCACCGGCAACGCCAGCTTTGGCTACTGCCTTGTAAAGTATAACGAAACGACCTATTACACCGACCAGCTGACCACCGGTTCTCTGTCCTTTACCGTCACCGCTGCCGCCGAAACCACTCTGACCATCACCCCCACCTGGGGCGAATATACCGGCAGCGAGTTCAAGCCGCTTGCAGAACTTTCTTTGCCCACCAATGACCCCGTAGAGACCGACCAACCCGAAAACGAAACCGATACGGCCGAATCCACCGACGAGCCGAAAGACGAAGAGCAGGGACAAACCCCGGAAGAGAATTCCGGTACGGAAGCCCCGGAAACTCCGACCGAGCCTGCCCCGGGCCCCGCGACGGATAATACTCCCGCCGAGGGCGAAACCGATTCCAATTCCGGCGACCCCGAGACTACGCCCGACGCATCCGCACCCGAAACCCCCGTGCCTGACCCGACTACGCCTGACGCCCCCGCGCCTACTCCGCCCGAGTCGGAAAATTGACCCGCTATCACGGCCGCGGCGTCTTACCCCGTCGCCGCGCCCTCCCGATAGAACAGCGCCCCCCGATCTCTCGGGGGGCGCCGCTTTATTGTGTAATGAAGATTTCATTCTCCATCAGGTCGATCTTCTCGATCGTCCCCTCCACCACCGTGGCCCGGCCCATGATGTCGGTGAACACCAGCTTGCCATCCCTCTGCGTCACCGCCGCCACGTTTTTGCACACCGTCTCCCGGTCCGCCGTCAGAACTGTGGAAAGACACATATCATTCCTCTCCCTTCAAAATGCGCAGCGCCTCCGCCAGCTTCTCGTTGCCCACGGTCAGGTCCACCACCGCCTCGTGCAGCAGCTGCGCCGCCTCACCCTCCACGCTGTGCGCCAGCTCGTGCAATTCCTCTGCGTGGTGACGATTGTGCGCTACCATGTACCCCAGCAGCGCCGTCACCTCCTCCGGCGAGTGGGCCTCATGCCCGTGGCTGTGCTCGTGGCCGTGCACATGCCCGTGCCCGTGGCCGTTCTCTTCCGTTCTTGCATTATTCTCATGCTTTCTATGCTGTTCCATGTTGTAGTCAACCATGCCGTACCTCCCAAAATATGACATATTTTACCATACCTCCCTCCTAAAGTCAATTTTTCGTCCCCCTTCGTCAAAAAAGCAACGATACAGACACATATACGAAAACTGTCTAAAATCTGTGTAAACAGTACAATTTTGTTGACAGATTTCCTCAAATTATGTATAATTTTCGTATATAAAACTGCGCTTTGCGCGCAGAAGAAGGACAAACATGAGGGACCTTAAACGCTTGACTTACTTCGAAAATCTCCTGTGATAGACCAATAATGACATGGTAAAGCAAGCAAAAAGTGACGGAAAACTGGAATTGGACTATACCTGCTGCTTCATGCCGGAGGCCCTGCTGGATCTGCCCGGCTGCTTCTCCGTTCGCCTCCGCGCCCCCACTGAAGCAGAAGTACGACATGAACAAGCCCGCCTACGAGTACAACAAGTGAGGGAGACCATTGAACGAGCATACCCATACCCATGCGGACGAGAGCGGCCATGCCCATGAGCACGGCCATCCCCACCACCACAGCCACCAGCAGACCAAGGCGGTGCTGAACCGGCTCAGCCGGGCCCAGGGCCATCTGGACGCGGTGCGCAAGATGGTGGAGCGGGGAGAGGACTGCGCCGAGGTGCTGGTGCAGCTCAGCGCGGTGATCTCCGCCCTGAACGGCACCGGCCGGGCCATTCTCAAGGACCACATCAGCCACTGCATCGTGGATGCGGTGGAGGCCGGCGACCAGGAGGCCATCCAGGCGCTGAACGACGCCATTGACCGCTTTATGCGGTAAGTCAGGCATCGGCGGCAGAACGACTGAGTCCCGGCCCGGCGGCGTTGACAGCGGCGGAGCGGGGGGCTATAATAGAACAAGAGCGTATACTGACAGAAGCCGAAGGAGGGCTGCGTATGAGAAAGCTTTTACATGAGGCGTGCGGCATAGCCGGCAAGACGCTGGCGGCAGCGGTGAAGCTGGCCAAAAAGCTGGCGCACATCGCCCTGCAGGCCGCCGCCGCGGCGGCAGGCACCGTGGCCGGGGCCGTGAAGGGCCTGCTGGGCAAGGCGGCGCGCGGCGCCGGCAAGCAGGTACAGAAGGTGATCCCGCCCTGCTGCAAGATCGTGATGATCGTGTCCGGCGCGGTGGCGGTGCTGTCCTGCGTGGGATGGCTGGTCAGCCGGAAGAAGATCGCGTAAAGCAAACGTATACCACAGGGAGATGCGCCTTGGCGCATCTCCCTTAACACAAAGGAGATCTGAGCAAACATGAAGAAAAAGGCATTCAAGGCGGAGAGCAAACGGCTGCTGGATCTGATGATCAACTCCATCTACACCCACAAGGAGATCTTCCTGCGGGAGATCATCTCCAACGCCTCCGACGCCATCGACAAGCTGTGCTACCTGAGCCTGACCGATGACAAGGTGGGCCTGACGCGGGACCAGTTTGAGATCCGGCTGTCCATCAACAAGGAGGACCGGCTGCTGACTGTCAGCGACAACGGCGTCGGCATGAGCCAGGAGGAGCTGGAGAACAACCTGGGCGTTATCGCGTCCTCCGGCAGCCTGAAATTCCGGCAGGAGGTGGAGGGCGACGAGAAGGCGGACACCGACATCATCGGGCAGTTCGGCGTGGGCTTCTACTCCGCGTTCATGGTGGCCGACGAGATCACCGTCATTACCAAAAAGTACGGCGAGGAGCAGGCGTGGAAATGGCAGTCCACCGGCGTGGACGGCTATACCATCGAGCCCTGTGAGAAGGAGACCGTGGGCACCGACATCATCATGCACATCAAGCCGGACACCGAGGAGGAGAAGGACGAGTACAGCCAGTACCTGCGGGAATACCCCCTGTACAAGCTGGTGAAGAAGTACTCCGACTACATCCGCTTCCCCATCCGGATGCTGATGCCCCACCCCAAGCTGAAGGAGGGCTGCCCGGAGGACAAGCCGGAGTACGAAGAGGTGTTCGAGTGGGAGACGCTCAACAGCATGGTGCCCCTTTGGCAGCGGAAGAAGGCCGACGTGACCAGGGAGGAGTACGACGAGTTCTACCAGCAGCGCTTTGGCGATAGCCAGCCGCCACTGAGCGTGATCACCGTCTCCGCCGAGGGCGCGGTGACCTACAAGGCGCTGCTGTTTATCCCGGAGAAGGCGCCCCTGCGGTACTACTCCGAGGAATTCGAGGGCGGCCTGCAGCTGTACTCCGCCGGTGTGATGATCATGGACAAGTGCAAGGAGCTGCTGCCGGAGTGCTTCAGCTTCGTCCGCGGCGTGGTGGAGTCCCCGGACCTGAGCCTGAACATCTCCCGGGAGCTGCTGCAGCACGACCGGCAGCTGAAGCTCATCGGCGCCAATCTGGAGAAGAAGGTCAAGGGCGAGCTGGAGCGCCTGCTCCGGGACGAGCGGGAGAAGTACGAGGCCTTCTGGCAGAGCTTTGGCCGGCAGATCAAGCTCAGCGCTATGGACAACTACGGCGAGAAGAAGGACATGCTGCAGGACCTGGTGCTGTTCTATTCCTCCACCGAGAAGAAGCAGGTGACGCTGGAGGAGTATGTCTCCCGCATGAAGGAGGGGCAGAAATACATCTATTTCGCCTCCGGCGACACGGTGGACGCGGTGGATCACATCCCCCAGACAGAGCTTTTGAAGGAGCGGGGCATGGAGATCCTGTACTTCACCGACAAGGCTGACGAGTTTTTGCCGGACGTCCTGCGGACGTATAAGGACAAGCCCTTCCGCTCCGCCACCGACGGCGATCTGGACCTGCCCGGCGAGGCGGAGAAGCAGGAGCAGGACGAGCAGCAGTACAAGGAGGCGTTTGCCTTCATCAAGGACGCCCTGGGCGACCAGGTGGATCAGGTGAAGGCCTCGGCCCGGTTAAAGACCCACCCGGTGTGTCTCAGCAGCGGCGAGGGCGTGACCTTCGAGATGGAGAAGTACTTCAAGGCGGCGCAGCCGGAGCTGGGGCTCAAGGCCAAGCGTATTCTGGAGGTCAATGTGGACCACCCGGCGTTCCTGGCCTTCGAGCGGGCGCGGCTCACCGACCAGGAGCGGGCGAAGAAGTACGCCCAGGTGTTTTACAACCAGGCGCAGCTGATCGCGGGCCTGCCCATCGACGATCCCACGGCGTATACTGACCTGCTGTGCTCCCTGTGGCAGTGAGCAGAGAAGTGAACAGAAGCAAAATGACCCCTCCGGCTGATGCCGGAGGGGTCGTTTTCATATCAGCGTCCTCCGCCAACAGGTGGTTGGTGATGCTGTGCTCTACCGCCAGATTGAATAGCAGCTTGCCCACCCGCCCGCAGTAGACACCGAGAGAGCCTTCCAGCACATCCAGCAGCACTTTTGGCAGAAATGCGCTGGCTCTGTTGGTGTGCAGGTAGCCGTCATAGAAGCGGATGGTTTTTCTACGAATTCACTTTGGCTGCCGCAGTTGTCCGCACGAGCACCTTCCTCTAGCGCGGGAATTCTCTGCCTTGATACACCTGCTCCAGCTTTATACCTTGTCGTACACCACGCCGTAGGGCGTGACCGTTCCACTGCTACTTTCAATGAGCTGACGGGCGACATTCTCGCTATCCAACGCATTCAGCTCATCGACCGGCGCACCGCCGCCGTGCAGGTTCATGTAGTGGTCGCGGCCAACGGCGGCAAGGTCAGAAAAATCCGTAATGACCGTGGCCTGCTGGCAGCAGAAGGTCAGGTTGATGAGATCCTTCAACTCAAAAAGCTCCAGTTTGTGCGCCATGGCTTGAAACTGTGCGGCCTCGCCCGCATCGAAGCCGTCCAGCCGTTTGGCAAGGTAGTTCAGCTCTTCCACATTGACGGTCAGCATCTCCATGCGTTTGAGGACGGTGTAGAAGCTGTCGATCTTCTCCACCTTGCAATCCGCCTTGACCGCGTGGCCGACCTCCAATGCTTCCAACAGCTCCATGCAGTGCGCGTATTGGTCGTGAGGGATAGGGAATGGGATGGTCACCACGACAAATTCCGGGTGGTCAGGGTTACTCAGAACTGCTTGAAACATTTTTCTTCCTCCAATCCGTTGATCTTGTTCATGTCCGTCCGCAGGTAAGTCCCATCTGGGTGCCAGCAGACGATGCCGTGTCCGGGGTACGGGCAGCCCACGCATCGCTCCGACTGCCGGCAATACACCGGCTCCGGCGGCTCCTGTACGAAAGCGGAGCTTCGCCGTCTGTCCGAGTTTCGCAGAATACTATTGGTCATGTGTTCTCCTTTCTGGGCTGCTGCCCTGGATTTTTCCCTGGAAACGCAAAGAGCACCCATTTTCTGTTGAAAATGGGTGCTTCTGCATAAGTGATTTAATTGTGTGGGGCAGGTGTATCTGAACCGTAGATAGAACAAGACCGTAAGGCGTTGGCCTTACGGTCTGTTGTTGGTGGAGATAAGCGGGATCGAACCGCTGACCTCTTGAATGCCATTCAAGCGCTCTCCCGGTTAGTGCGGTTACAT
>CAKTVL010000039.1 GCA_934623575.1 uncultured Oscillospiraceae bacterium | reverse complement strand
GCACTGAAGACTGCTATCAAGAAGTTCGAGGCTGCTGCCGTTGAAGGCAATCGCACCGAGGCCGAGGGCACTTACAAAGTGGCGGTCAAGGCGATCGACAAGGCTGCTGCCAAGGGTCTGCTGCACAAGAACAACGCGGCCCACAAGAAGAGCGCGCTGACGCTGAAGCTGAACAACATTGGCTAATGACCAAACGCAACGGACATCCGACAGGATGTCCGTTTTGGTTTATATGGGCAGGATATGTGAAAAGGGGGACGGCGCCGCCGTCCCCCTTTTCTATGCCTGCGGGCCTTTGTATTTCCGTCGGGTGGCCAGTCCGCCGCGGATGTGGCGCTGGGCGCGGTTCTCGTCCAGGATGGCCTTCACCTGCGCGTACAGCGCCCGGTCGCACAGCGCCAGCCGCTCGGACAGGTCCTTGTGGACGGTGGATTTGCTGACGCCGAACTTTTTGGCGGCGGCGCGGACCGTGGTCCGGTTCTCTATCATGTACAGGGCCAGGTCTCTGGCCCGCTGCTCCAGATCGTCTCGCATGATGCAACACTCCCGTACCGTTGTGGTCTATCTATATGGGCGGCAGGGCGGGAATATGCCGGAGGGGCCTGAAATGGCGGGAATGTATATCCTTAACGGCCACTTAGCGTATGGCGGGGGTATAATTTTGCATCATCCGGAGGTGAGCGACTATGGATATGTGGAAGGAACTGCGGGACGAGGGCGTGGACGCGGCGCTGCTGGACGAGGTGCGCCGCTTCCGGGAGCAGCATCCCCTGACACCGGAGGCCCAGGCCCGGGTGCCGGTGCCCCGGTATCTCTATTACGGCAAAGAGGTGTGGGAGAGCGCGGCGGCCGCGCTGCTGTGCGGCCAGCACCTGCTGCTGGCCGGGCCCAAGGCCACCGGCAAGAACGTGCTGGCGGAGGACCTGGCGGCGCTGTTCGGCCGGCCGGTGTGGGACGTGTCCATGTATGTCAACGTGGACGCGGCGGCGCTGATCGGCGCGGACACGCTGAAGGACGGCCAGGTGGTGTTCCGGGAGGGCCCGGTGTGCGCCTGCGCGCGGCTGGGGGGCTTCGGCGTGCTGGACGAGGTGAACATGGCCAAAAACGAGGCGCTGGCGGTGCTGCACGCCACGCTGGACCACCGGCGGGTCATCGACGTGCCGGGCTACGAGCGCATCACGCTGGACGACGCGGCCCGGTTCATCGGCACCATGAACTACGGCTACGCCGGGACCCGGGAGCTGAACGAGGCGCTGGTGAGCCGCTTTGTGGTGGTGGACATGCCGGTGATCTCCGACGAAAATCTGCAGAAGCTGCTGCGGCGCAGCTTCCCCACCCTGAAGCGGGAGTGGGCCGAGCAGCTGACGGCGCTGTTCCGGGATCTGCGGACCAAGTGCGACAGCGGTGAGATATCCACCAAGGCGCTGGACCTGCGGGGACTGCTGGCGGCACTGCACCTGATCGAGAAGGGGATACCCTCCGGGCAGGCGCTGGCCCTGGGCATCATCAACAAGGCCTTCGAGCCCTTCGAGCGGCAGCTGGTGGCGGACGCGGTGTGGGCGCGGCTGCCCAAGGACGCCACCCGGGACAAGCTGTTCGCCTGATATGGACAGACAGGACATCGAGACGCGCCGGGCGGAAAACCAGGTGTGGAACGGCCGGGGCGACTATTCGCGGAGGCCGGAGCTGCTGACCTTCGACGGGGACGGCCGGGCAGATCTGTACGGCAACACGGTGCTGGGGCTGGGCGGCCGGTATTACGATGCGGCCCGGTTCAGACCGCTGCTCAACGAGTTCCGCCGCTCCACGGAGGAGGGGCTGTACACCGACGTGTTCTTTTTGGTGCTGGAGAGCGCCGTGTTCGCCCGGGAGGCCGGGGTGCGGCCCATCCTGCCGGCGCTGCGGCGGGACTATGCCCGCGGGCTGCTGGCGCGGACACCGCCCGCCGAGGGCCTTACCGGCGACGCCATGTGCCGTGCCTGGGCCTGCCGGGTGCTGGGACAGCGGGAGGACCCGGCGCTCTCGCCGCTGCTGGACGCGCTGTCCGCCCCGGCGGACAGCACCGAGCGCCAGCTGATCGACCGGACGGAGCAGGTGCTGTACACCTACTTCCGCCGCTCCCGCCGGGCCGCCGACGACCGCCAGTGGGCGGCCTGGGTGGGTCGGAAGCGGGATAAGAGCGGCGGGGTGCACTTTGTGCGGCCCAACGCCCTGCGGGCGCTGAGCCGCGACGCCGGCGGCGGCAGCGGCGGGGCGCAGAAGCAGACGCTGCTGGGCTTTCTGCAGGGCCGGACGCCGGAGCCCATCCTGCGGCGGTATGTGGAGGACTGCTTCGGCGCGTCCATGCTGACCCCGGCGCAGCTGGAGGAGGCAGAGCGGACGCTGTGCACCGGCGTGCATAAAAACTGCCGCCTGCACTTCACCAAGGGCGCGGCCACCGGGCGCGCGCCGTCGCCGGAGGCGGCCTGGGACGCGGAGAATTTCCGCCGGCAGCGGGAGAAAAACCGGGCGTACTACCAGGCGCATCTGACGGAGAACAAGCTGGCCATCGCCCGGCTGACCCAGCAGCTGCACAACGCGCTGCTGCTGCGGCAGGAGGACCAGGGCGGCAGCGCCCGGTCCGGCACGCTGCGCAGCGACCGGGCCTGGCGGGCGGCGGCGCTGGGGGAGGAGCGGGTCTTTGCCCGCCGCGCGCCCCAGGACCCCGGCGAGCTGTCGGTGGACCTGCTGCTGGACGGCTCCGCCTCCCAGAACCGGCAGCAGGAGAAGTTGGCCGTCCAGGCGTATCTCATCGCGGAGAGCCTGACGCGGTGCGGAATCCCTGTGCGGGTGACGGCCTTCTGCTCCGTCAGCGGCTGCACGGTGCTGCAGGTGCTGCGGGACTATGACCACCCGGAGGAGAACCAGCGGATCCTGGACTATGTGGCCGCCGGGTGGAACCGGGACGGTCTGGCTCTGCGGGCCATGGGCTGGCTGCTGCAAAAGCGGCAGCGGGACAACAGCCTGTTGCTGGTGCTGTCCGACGCCAGCCCCAACGACGACCAGCGCATCCCCAACGGGCTGGGGGGCTATGCCTACACCGGCAAGCGCGGCGTGGACGACACCGCTGCCGAGGTGGCCGCCCTGCGGCTGCACGGCGTGCGCCCGGTGTGCCTGTTCAGCGGCAGCGACCGGGAGGCGGAGGACGCGCGGTGCATCTATGGCCAGGGAATGGAGCGCCTGCCGGCCATCGGCTGGCTGGCGGACGTGGTGACGCGGCTGGTCCGGGGACAGATACAGCGCATATAAAAGAGGCACCCTTGGTGCCTCTTTTTGCTTATTTCAGTACCAGGTGATGCCCTCGGTGTGCTGCAGCTGGGCGCGCAGGTCATACAGCAGCGTTTCGGCGGCGGCGGACAGGGTGCGGCCCTTGGCGGTGACCAGGTAGAAGGTCCGCTCCGCCGGGGGATGGGCCAGGCGGTAGATCTTGGCCGGATAGACCTGGGTGATGTACTCCGCGCCGGCGGCGGGAATGATGCTCCAGCGCTTGCCGCAGAAGGGCAGCCGCTCGGCGATCTGGGGCGTGTCGGTATACAGCAGGGGGCGGGCGTCCACGCCGAACCAGTAGTCGTGCCACTGCAGGATCTCCGGCTGGCCGTAGACCAGGATCTCGTCCTGGGCGCGCAGCTCGGTGGCCTCCACCGGCTCCGTCAGGGCCATGCTGTCCTGCACGGACAGGAAGAAGCACTCCCGGAACAGGGGCTTGGCCTCGATCTGCAGGTCGTAGTGCAGCCCGCCGTCCACGATGGCCATGTCGGCGTCGCCCCGGGCCACGGCGGACACCGCCTCGTAGGTGCGCATGGACTCCACCCACAGGTTCACCGGCAGCTCCCGCTCCAGAAAGTGCTGGTACACCGGCGGCAGGATATACTGGTTGGCGGTGTAGGCGGCGATGACGTGGAGGAACTCCCGCTTCTCCGCCGCGGCGAAGGTCTTGGTCTCCGCCAGCAGATTCTGCCACCGGCGGGCCAGCGGCAGGAAGTGCTGCCCGGCGTCGGTGAGGATGATGCGGCGCTGGCCCTTGCCCCGGCGGAACAGGGGCGCGCCCACCTCGGCCTCCAGCGATTGCAGCCGGGCGGATAGGGAGGGCTGAGTGATGAACAGGGCGTCGGCCGCAGCGGTCATGGTGCCGTGGTCCAGCACGGCGAAAAAGGTCTCAATATCCTGATTGGTCATGGCACAGCCTCCTGAAATGTGGAAATTATAGCCTGTGCCTATATTATAGCATGGAATAATCAATTTTACAACAGAGTATCTCTGTGCTATACTATGTCCGTCGGTGAGGGAGAGCGCTCCTTCGCCGACGGAGATCCTGAAAACAGCTTTGCGGGAAGGGCCCTGCCGGAACGGGCGGCGGGCATTCCCGGTATTCGCGGCGACAGGCCACGCTGACTTCACTTTTCTTCCATTTTTCTCTCTTAACACGAAAAACGCGGACGGTGACACGTCTGCGTTTTTCGCATTTCCGGATAAAGACGCTGTGAAAAAATAATACGAACACCGAACGATTTTGCCGGGAAAAGTCTTTGTTTGTAACACTTTCGTGAATTATTCGTCCGCTCGCTTGCAAGTTGGCGGCGGGGATGGTACACTGAACCATCATTGCAGTTTTATCCTGGGCGCACAGGCGCTTCCGGGCGGAAGGAGTGAGCGTATGGCAGGCTTCAGCGTGAAAAAACCGCTGACGATCTTTGTGGCGGTGCTGGGTATCATCGTGCTGGGTGTGGTGGCGTATATCAAAATGACGCCGGACCTGCTGCCCAACATGGATTTCCCCTATGTGATCATTGTCACCTCCGACCCCGGCGCCAGTCCGGAGTCCATCGAGCAGAACATTACCAAGCCGGTGGAGCAGTCCATGGCCACGCTGGACAAGATCAAGACCGTCACCTCCACCAGCCAGGACAGCGTGTCCATGGTCACGCTGGAGTTTGAGGACGGCGCCAATATGGACACCATCAGTGTGGACATCCAGCAGAAGATCTCCGTATTGCAGGGCACTTGGGACGACACCGTCTCCGCCCCCTATGTGCTGAAGATCAATCCCTCCATGCTGCCGGTGATGGTGGCCGCCGTGACCCGGGAGGACATGGACGTGTACGCGCTCAGCGATTTCGTAACCGGAGAGTTGTCCCCCAAGCTGGAGGGCGTGTCCGGCGTGGCCAGCATTTCGGTCAGCGGCGCCGTGACCCGGGAGGCCCATGTGATCCTGGACCAGGCCAAGCTGGACGCCCTGTCGGAGAAGCTGGCGGATGCGGTGCGTACCGAACTGAACAAGACGAAGCTGGATCTGCAGAAGGCCAAGGACCAGGTGGAAAAGGGGCAGGCACAGCTGGATGAGGCCAAGAAGGCCATTGCCGCCGGCGCGGCGGCCAAGGCGGGCGCGGCGGTGGATAAGCTGTACGAATATCTGAAGGCGGCCCGGGGCCAGATCCCGGAGCCAGACCCGGATCCGGATCCCGGTGAGCCGCCCATCACCCTGCCCGGGCAGGAGGAACTGGAACAGCTGAAAAAGACGCTGGAACGGCTGAACGCGACGCTGGATAAGCTGATGCGGGATCTGGAAAGCGGCGAGCTGAAGCGGGAGGTCACCAGTGAGGTCTATGACCTGACGCTCTCCCTGATCGACGGCATTACCCAGCTGACGCAGGCGCAGATACAGCTGGATGAGGCCATGACCCAGATCGAGGCCGGCATGGATCAGATCAACGAGGCGTACAAGTCCATCGCCGACCAGACGGACGTGGGCGGGATGCTGTCCATCTCCGCCGTCAGCCAGTTGCTGACGGCACAGAATTTCGCCATGCCCGCCGGGTACATTGAGGACAACGACGGCGTGCGCTACATGGTGTCCGTGGGCGAGAACGTGTCCACCCGGCAGGAGCTGGAGGACATGGTGCTGCTGGACCTGGGCATGGACGGCATCGAGCCGGTGACCCTGGGTGACATCGCCACGGTGGTGGTCACGGACAACGCCGGGGAGCTGTACACCAAGGTCAACGGCGACAACGGCATTCTCATCACCTTTACCAAGCAGTCCAACTACGCCACGGCGGAGGTGTCCAATAACATCAGCGCACGGTTCGAGGAGCTGGAGGGCCAGTATGAGGGGCTGCACTTCGCGCCGCTAATGGACCAGGGCGACTACATCTACCTGATCGTGGAGACCATCACCTCGTCCCTGCTGTGGGGCGCGCTGTTCTCCGTGGTGGTGCTGTTCCTGTTCCTGCGGGATTGGCGGCCCACGGTGATCACCCTGGTGTCCATCCCTGTCAGCGTGATCTTTGCCATCGTACTTATGTACTTCACCGGCGTGACCATCAACATGATCTCCCTGAGCGGTCTGGCCGTGGCGGTGGGTATGCTGGTGGATAACTCCGTGGTGGTCATCGAGAATATTTACCGCCTGCGGGCCAAGGGCGCCACCATCATTCAGGCGGCGGTGTCCGGCGCGGGCCAGGTGCTGGGCGCGGTGACGGCCTCTACCCTGACCACCGTGTGCGTGTTCGCGCCCATCGTGTTCGTGGAGGGACTGACCCGCCAGCTGTTCACCGATCTGGCGCTGACCATCACCTACTCACTGTTGGCCAGTCTGCTGGTGGCGCTGACACTGGTGCCGGCCATGGCCAGCGGTATGCTGCGCCGTCCCATGGTGCAGAAGCCGGGGCTGCTGGACAAGGTCTACCCCGCCTATCGGAAGGCCATCGCTTTTTCGCTGGACCACAAGGCCGGCGTGCTGCTGCTGTCGCTGGTGCTGCTGGTGACCAGTGCCGGCGCGTGCCTGCGCCGCGGCTTTACCTTTATGCCGGAGATGGATATGAACAACCTGTCCCTGACCATCACCATGCCGGAGGACACCTCCCGCGAGGAGGCGGTACGGCTGGCCGACGAGGTGCTGGAACGGGTGATGACTGTGGACGACGTGCAGGACGCCGGCTTTATGATGGGCGGCGGCACCATGGGCGGCCTGAACATGGGTGCCGCCATGGGCGGCGCCTCCGGCAGCAGCTATGACGTGGAGGGCTACATCACCATGCCGGAGGGGACCTTCGGCTCTGTGGCGGGGAAGGAGATCGAGACGCTGTGTGCCGACCTGCCCTGTGAGGTGACGGCCAGCGGCGTGATGAGCGGTATGATGAGCTATATGACCGGCAGCGGCGTGTCGCTGCAGGTGTTCGGCAGCGATATGGCGGACCTGCAGAGCAGCGCCCGGACCATCGCCCGGCGGCTGGAGCAGGTGGAGGGCGTCGGTGAGGTCAGCGACGGGCTGGACGCCTCGGCCCCGGCGCTGCAGGTGACCATCGACCGGAAGGCGGCGGCGGAGAAGGGGCTGACCGTGGCCCAGGTGTATATGCAGATCGCCGCGGCGCTGCAGAGCAGCGCCAGCGTCTCTGATGTGACGCTGGACAGCGAGGACATGGACCTGACCGTGGACGCGGCGGAGGGCAGCGTCCTCAAGCGGGAGAACCTGCTGGAGCTGGAGTTGTCGGCGGAGAGCAGCGCGTCCTCCGTCATGACCGGCAGCGCCTCAGGCATGACCGGCAGCGGCGCCGCGGGGCAGCTGACCGGCGGCAGTGAGGAGGACAAGACCTTCAAGCTGGGCGATGTGGCCACCGTGACGGAGACGGTGTCCATGAACACCATCTCCCGTGACCAGCAGCGCCGGTGCGTCACCGTCACCGCCGCCATTGCCGACGGCTATAACGTCACCCACGTGACCTCCGTCGCCCAGCAGGCCGTCAGCGGTCTGACGCTGCCCGACGGCGTCACCGTGGAGTTCAACGGCGAGAACGAGCAGATCATGGAGGCCATGAGCCAGCTGCTGCTGATGCTGCTGCTGGGCGTGGTGCTGGTGTATCTGATCATGGTGGCCCAGTTCCAGTCGCTGAAATCCCCCTTCATCGTCATGTTCACCATCCCGCTGGCCTTCACCGGCGGCTTCCTGGCCCTGCTGATCGCGGGCATCGAGGTCTCGGTCATCAGCCTGATCGGCTTTGTGATGCTGGTGGGCATCATCGTCAACAACGGCATTGTGCTGGTGGACTACATCAACCAGCAGCGGCTGGCGGGCATGGAGCGCCGGGAGGCCATCATCGACGCCGGCGTCACCCGCCTGCGGCCCATCCTGATGACCAGCCTGACCACCATTCTGGGCCTGATCGTCACCGCCACGGCCAAAAACGCCGGCACGGCGCTGATGCAGCCCATCGCAGTGGTCTGCATCGGCGGACTGCTGTACGCCACGCTGATGACGCTGTTCGTGGTGCCGTGCATGTACGACATGATGAACAAGAAGGATCTGCGCAAGGTGGATGAGAAGGAACTGGAGCTGGTGGATCTGTAAAAAAATACCCAGTGGCTTGACAAATGTCGGCCACGATGATGCAAAAAAAAGAAAGCCCCTTGGGGCTTTCTTTTTTTGCTCTTTCTCAGTACGCCAGCTTCTCCGCCAGATAGGCCTTCAGCTCACTGATGGGGATGCGCACCTGCTCCATGCTGTCGCGCTCACGGACGGTGACGCAGTTGTCGCCGGCGTGCTCGGCGTCGCCCACGGTGTCGAAGTCCACGGTGATGCAGTAGGGAGTGCCCACCTCGTCCTCGCGGCGGTAGCGCTTGCCGATGGAGCCGGTCTCGTCGAAGTCCAGCATCCACTCCTTGCTGAGCTCCTCATAGATCTTCCGGGCCGGCTCGCTGAGCTTCTTGCTCAGGGGCAGGATGGCGGCCTTGTAGGGCGCCAGGGCCGGGTGCAGATGCAGCACCACGCGGACGTCGTTCTTCTCCGCGTCCACGACCTCCTCGTCGTAGGCGTCCACCAGCACGGCCAGCACGCTGCGCTCCACGCCCAG
>CAKTVL010000038.1 GCA_934623575.1 uncultured Oscillospiraceae bacterium | reverse complement strand
CAATACTTGTTCAGCTCAAGCTTGTCAGGGGTATTCTTCTTGTTCTTCATCGTGTTGTAGTTTCTCTGCTTGCACTCATTGCATCTCAGGGTGATCTTCACGCGCATTAACGGCACCTCCTTATTAGATTAGGTCTCCTGTCTGGGAGACCGCTTGCCTCCCTGCCGGGTATTTTCCGCCTGCGCCCCCGAAGCGAAAAAGCGCGCAAAAAGAAAACACCCACTCACAGGTAATGCCCACTATACCACACTTTTTCCCGCCGGTCAACCGCTTTTTGCGGAAACATCCCGCATTTTTCGCGGTTTCCGCGGCTTTTTCTGTTGCGGGCGGCGCAAATTTTGTGTATGATAGGGCTGAACGAAGCAAAAGCGAGGTACACCTGCATGAAGATCATGGCCATCGACTACGGCGACGCCCACACCGGCATCGCCATTTCCGACTATACCGAGACGCTGTCGGGCTACTCCGACACCATCCACTCCCGCAAGCAGGAGGAGGTGCTCACCGGCATACAGCGGCTCATCGCCGACCACGGCGTGCAGCTGCTGGTACTGGGCTATCCCCGCAACATGGACGGCACTGAGGGACCCCGCGCCGAGAAGTGCGCCGCCTTTGCCGACGTGCTGCATCAGGCCACCGGCCTGGAGGTGATCCTCTGGGACGAGCGCCGCACCACCATCGACGCCCACAACATCCTGCAGCGCAACGGCCAGAACGCCAAAAAGCGCAAAAAGACCGTGGATGCCGTGGCCGCCGCCCTGATGCTGGAGGGCTATCTGACCCGCCGGAGACTGGAGGGTGCCCAATGACGGATGTGCTGATCATCGGCGGCGGCGCCGCCGGCATGATGGCCGCCCTGACCGCCGCGGAGCGCGGATGCAGCGTGCTGCTGCTGGAGCGGCAGAGCCGCGTGGGCCGCAAGCTGCTGGCCACCGGCAACGGCCGCTGCAACCTGACCAATCACCGCGTCTCCCCCGAGCATTACCACGGGGACGAGTCGTCCTTCTGCGGCCACGCGCTGCGCGCCTTCGACGTGGGGACCACGCTGCAATATTTCGCCTCCCTGGGCCTGCTGACGGTGCAGGAGGACAGCGGCCGCGTCTATCCCATGAGCAACATGGCCGGCAGCGTGCTGGACGTCCTGCGCTACGCCCTGGAGCGCCCCGGCGTGCAGGTGCTCACCGGCCAGACGGTCACCGCCCTGAAAAAGACCGCCGGCGGCTTCACCGTCCGAACGGAGACGGACACCTTCTCCGCCGAACGGGTCATCCTGGCCGCCGGCGGCGCCGCCGGCAGCAAGGTGGGCGGCGTCATGGACGGCTATCGCCTGGCCAAGGGCCTGGGCCACCACCGCACGGTCCTCTATCCCTCGCTGGTGCAGGTAAAGACCGACCCCACCTACCCCCGGTCCCTGAAGGGCGTCAAGGCCGAGTGCGGCATCTCCATCCGCCGGGGCGAGCACGTCCTGGCCCAGGGCCGCGGCGAGGTGCTGTTCACCGAATACGGCGTCAGCGGCCCGGCTGTTTTCGACCTCTCCCGCGCCGTCTCCACCGGTGGCGACGGCCTATCCTGCGTGCTGGACTTCTTCCCCGACTGGGAGAGCGCCGAGGTCCTGCACTGGCTGCGTCAGCGCCGTCAGGCCATGGCCGGGCACGAGGCCTCCACCCTGCTGGTGGGTGCCTGCCATACCCGCCTGGGCCAGATGCTCTGCAAGGCCGCCGGCTTCACCAGCCAGAGCGCCGCCGCCCTCACCGACGACGACCTGCGGCGCATCGCCGCCCAGGCCACCGCCTTTACCCTGCCCATCACCGGCACCTGCGGCTTCGATCAGGCCCAGGTCACCGCCGGCGGCCTGCGGACGGACGAGTTCGACCCCGCGACGCTGCAAAGCCGCCTTGTCCCCGGCTTCTACGCCTGCGGCGAGGTGCTGGACGTGGACGGCGACTGCGGCGGCTTCAACCTGCAGTGGGCGTGGTCCTCCGGCCATCTGGCCGGCTTGCTGCTCTGACGCTCTCGCCGCCGCGGGCCGCTTCCCCGGCCCGCGGCCTTTCTGTTGCCTTAAGCAAACCTTAATCTTCTCCCCGCTTGTTTCTTAATCCCTTTTTCTGTACCATGGCGGCAGAAAGAGGAAAGGAAGGTCATCCGCCATGGAACCCATTCTGCGCACCGTCAACGCCCTGATCTCGGCGCTGTTTTTCGTCTGCTATACCTATCAATTCCTGTACATCCCCCTGGTGCTGCTGAAAAAGCGCCGCCCCCTCCCCTATCCCGCCGCGCCCCACCGCTACGCGGTACTCATCGCCGCCCGGAACGAGGAGGCCGTCATCGCCGGGCTGCTGGACTCCCTGTCCGCCCAGACCTACGACATGTCCCTGGTGACGGTGTTCGTGGCGGCGGACAACTGCACCGACAGCACCGCCGCCATCGCCCGCGCCCACGGCGCGGTGGTCTATGAGCGCTTCAACCACATCAACGTGGGCAAGGGCTACGCGCTGGATTTCCTTCTGCAGCATGTGGGCGCGGACTACCCTGCCGGCTTCGACGGCTATTTCGTGTTCGATGCGGACAACCTGCTGTCCCCGGACTACATAGAGCGCATGAACGAGAGCTTCTCCGCCGGAAATGAGATCGTCACCAGCTACCGCAACAGCAAGAACTTCGGCGACAACTGGATCAGCGCCGGCTACGCCCTGTGGTTCCTGCGGGAAAGCCGCTATCTGAACGGCGCCCGGAACCGTCTGGGCGCCAGCGCCGCCGTGGGCGGCACCGGCTTCCTGTTCTCCCAGCGCATTCTGGACGAGAGCGGCGGCTGGCGCTTCTACCTGCTGACCGAGGACATCGAGTTCTCCATCCACCACATCCTCCGGGGCGAAAAGATCGCCATCTGCGAGGACGCCGTGCTCTACGACGAGCAGCCCACCAGCTTCCGCCAGTCCGTCCGCCAGCGCCTGCGCTGGGCCAAGGGCTATATCCAGGTGTTCCGCCGCTACGGCGCCGACCTGCTCAAGGGTACCGCCAGGGGCAGCTGGAGCTGCTTCGACATGTCCATGTCCATCCTGCCGGTCTTTATCCTGACGGCGCTGTGCCTGCTGGCCAACCTGACGCTGTCGGTGCTGGGCCTGCTGCAGGGCGACGGCGTGTGGTTCGCCGTGCGCTCCCTCCTGGAGTGCATGGGCAGCATCCTGGCCACCCTGCTGGTGCTGGGCGGCATCACCGTGGCCAGCGAGTGGCGGCGCATCCACGCCCCGGCGTGGAAGAAGGTCGCCTTCACCTTCACGTTCCCCCTGTTCATGCTGACGTATCTTCCCATCTCGCTGGCGGCGCTGTTTATGAAGGTGGAGTGGAAGCCCATCCACCACAGCGTGAACCTGGCGTCGCTCCCCTCCACCGCTGTGAAGAATTGACCTTGTACAAAGACGGGAACAGGGGTATGATAGAGATATACCACACCCACAGGAGGTCACACCATGTACACCATCTTAGTCGTTGACGACGAAAAGGACATCGTCTCTGCGCTGGAGATCTATCTCCGCTCGGAGGGCTACCGGGTGCTGTCCGCCTGCAACGGGAAGGAGGCCCTGACCATCGCCGGCCGGGAGGACGTCCATCTGGTGCTCATGGACATCATGATGCCCGTCATGGACGGTCTCACCGCCATGGCGGAGCTGCGGCAGCGCAGCAACGTCCCGGTGATCCTACTGACCGCCAAGGGTGAGGACACCGACAAGGTGCTGGGGTTGAACGTGGGCGCAGACGACTATATCACCAAGCCCTTTAATCCGGTGGAGCTGCTGGCCCGGGTGCGCTCCCAGCTGCGGCGCTATCTGCAATTGGGCGGCGGCCAGGTGCAGCCCAGCACCCTGGCCATCGGCGGCATCTGTCTGGACGACAGCGCCAAGACCGTCACCGTGGACGGCGACCCCGTGGCCCTGACGCCCAAGGAATACGACATTCTCCGCTTCCTCATGCAGAACGCCGGCACGGTGTTCTCCCCCAGCGAGATCTACCGCCGGGTGTGGGAGGACGTGCCGCTGAACGCCGCCGGGGCCATCGCCGTACACATCCGCCACCTGCGGGAAAAGCTGGAGATCAACCCCTCGGAGCCCCGGTACATCAAGGTGGTCTGGGGCAAGGGCTATAAAATGGAGGGCAGCGCCACATGAAACGGTTTCTGGATAAGACCTGGGCCAAGGCCCTGTCCTTTGTGCTGACGCTGGTGTTCGGCGTCCTGACTCTGCTGGGCGGCGTGGGCACGGCGGCGCTCATCTCCTACGGCGTATTTCTGGATGATGGCGCCTTTGCCCGCCAGAGTCTGTATGAGAACCGGTGCTACAGCGCCGCAGATCATGCGGACAGCTTTCTCCGGGGCAATCTGGCCAACGCCGGCCTGCTGTCCGACGCCGACGGCTACGACTACTCCAACATCGAAAATTCCCCCACCGCCGTCCCCGGCGAGGAGAGTATACCGAGCTTTCTGAAGGAGCTTTCGCAGGACTTCTCCAACGAATTTACCTTGGAGGGCTTCGGCTGCCACCTGACCGTAGCCAGCGACGACACCGGCGAGGTGTATCTGGAAAACTTCGCCCTGACCTACACCGACAAGCCGCTGTACACCGTCCAGAGCACCCGTCTCTATACCCTCTCGGACGGCAGCATCTATGCGCTGACCTACACCGCCGATCTGCTTCAGGTGAAGACCGCCCCCACCTATTCCTCCCTGCTGCTCTCGTGGCTGACGGAGCACGCGGGGCTGACGGTGGCGCTGACGGTGCTGGCCGCCCTGCTGAGCCTGTTCTTTTTCTGCTTCTCCATGGCCTCCGCCGGGCATTGGGCAGGGCACGAGGGCATCCATCTGACGTGGCTGGATAAAATACCCGCCGACGTGTGGCTGCTGGTGCTGCTGTATACGTTTTTCATTGGCTGGGAAGCGTTTTACTATGAATGGGGCAGGGTGTTCTTCTGCGCGGCGCTGGTGCTGCTGTTCCTGTGCGCCTTTGCCGCCCAGTGCAAGGCGGGCACCGTCCTGCGAGGTGCGCTGATCGGGCGTATAGCCCGGTTCCTCTGGCGCATTGTCCGTTCGCTGTTTCTGGGGCTGTGGCGCATCGCCAAAAGCCTGCCGCTGATCTGGAAGACAGCTTTGGCGGGGCTGATACTGGTGTTTATTGAATTCGTCCTCTTCATGCAGGACTACTACGGCACCCTCGCCGCGCCGTTTCTGGCACTGAAGCTCGCAGAACTGCTGGCGGTGCTGTATATCGCCCTGAACCTGCGGGCGCTGCAGAAGGGCGGCGAAAAGCTGGCCCGGGGCGACTTCTCCTCCCCCATCGACACGAAGTACCTCATCGGTGACTTCAAGCGCTACGGCCAGGAGCTCAACGACGTGCAGTCCGGCCTGGAGCAGGCCGTGCAGGAGCATATGAAGGCCGAGCACCTCAAGACCGAGCTGATCACCAACGTGTCCCACGACATCAAGACGCCCCTGACCTCCATCGTCAACTATGTGGACCTGCTGAAAAAGGAGGACATCCCCTCCCCGGAGGCCCGGGAGTACATCGCCGTGCTGGACCGCCAGAGCCACCGGCTGAAAAAGCTCACCGAGGACCTGGTGGAGGCGTCCAAGGCCTCCTCCGGTGCCCTGAATGTGGACCTGCAGCCCACGGATGTGAACGTGCTGTTCTCCCAGATCCAGGGGGAGTACCAGGAGCGGCTGGCCGCCTGCCAGCTGACGCTGGTCACCCAGCCTCCGGCCCCCGGTACCATGATCCGGGCCGACAGCCGGCTGCTGAGCCGGGTCATGGACAACCTGGTGTCCAATATCTGCAAATACGCCCTGCCCAACACCCGTGTCTATGTGGTTTCTACGCTGTTCTCGTCTCAGTCAACACCTTTCCGCAATGCAGTCACCATCAGTTTTAAGAACGTTTCCCGGGATGAATTGAACATTTCTCCCGATGAATTGATGGAACGCTTCGTCCGCGGCGACGCCTCCCGCCACACCGAGGGCAGCGGTCTGGGCCTGTCCATCGCCCGCAGTCTGGTGCAGCTGCAGGGCGGCACCTTCGGCCTGGCCATTGACGCCGACCTCTTCCGCGCGGACATCACTTTTGACCTGCTGAATGGCGATAGCAAATAGTGTTATGTAAATTTATTGTGTACCGCGCGCCTGAAATCGTTTGATTTCAGGCGCGCGGTTCTCTGCAAAAACTCTTTTCAAAATATTATGTATACTTCAAAAAATTCAGCCACTCCCCCTTCCCATTTCCCCCGATCTGTGCTATAATGCCCTCATGTCCGGCGTCACGCCGCGGTGTTCTCTTCCGTCCGGCGTCCCCTCTTCCGCCGGTCAACAACTGCATCTCCGGGATTAGCGCAGCTGGTAGCGCGGGTGGTTTGGGAGCGCCGTGGTTGTATCCGGGATAGGGTGAGGCGAACGCCGCAAAGCCTTGCGACACCTGCGTTTGCGGGACTTGCGTTCTCGGTCAAATTGGGCGGAAAACCCGCTTTGACCACATGAATGACCACAGACACAAAAAACTTTCAACCGCATGAGTTTCATGCTATAATGATCACAACGAAATATCCGGGTGTAGCCTATCGGTTAGGCACTTGGTTTGGGACCAAGGTCAGGCTGGTTCGACTCCAGTCACTCGGACCAATAGTCTCTGAAATCGTTGATTTCAGAGACTTTTTCTTTGTCTATTGCGGCGCAGGATTTGAGCGTAAATGCTATGCAAGCATAGACTTGCATAGCCACAGATTATCTCTATTTGAAATCTTGATATCAATATGATATAGTTATTTTATAGTTATGCGTTCGGAGGGAGACACAATGGCACAACAGTTACTTTCTGTAGAACAAGTAAAAGAGGCTCTTGGCATTGAAACTTTTCGTAATTTGTCTAAAGAGAAAATTATGGAATTTGTTTCGCTTATCCCAAACATGGACAAGGACGTAGCTATGTCCATTATCAATCAATTCCCTGCATATGCAGAAATGGCGGGCGGCATGATTGTCAAATTGGACGAGATGTGCGATACTGCTATGGTAAAAGCAGGAGAAAGTCAAAAAGAATCTATTTCCGCCTATAAAATGATTCTCGCTGATTTAGGCGAGTTGTTGAAAAAAGATGATATCACTCCAGAAGAACGCACTCTTATTACTGACAAGATGATTTTGGTAGCGGATAAGATTGCTGCAAAAGATTCAGAATTTAAAACTTTCTTGCTTAATGTAATAAAGACTGCTACTCCCTATATCGGAGGAGCGTTAATGCTGGGAGCCGTTATACTTGGCGTAAATGCTAAAGGTAACAAAATCCCCAGCCTTAAAAACTAAGTTGATAGAACAGCTGCCGCAAGCGCAAGGCCGTATTTCGGTTTTTGCTTGCGGTCGTTCTTTGTTTACTATCTTAAGCTGCGAGCGAGTCAACATGTGTTCTGTGCAAAAGTATGCTTGTTTTTCTTGCTATTGCAAGAAAATAGAGATATTATAAATATATTAATCTTGGGATTTGACTCACGAGGAGGTATAGCTATGACAGAATATCCCTATATGACATCTAACAATAAGATTTCGATGATAATTGAAAGCCTCCAAGCAGCAGCTAAACCAGCCAAATTTACACTGGATTTTCTGCGGAATATGGGCTATACCAGCACTAACGACCGTGGAATTGTGCCTCTTTTTAAAAAGCTCGGATTTTTGACCGATGATAGTGTCCCTACCGTGTACTATGATCAGCTTCGCGATAAAACAACCTATAAAAAAATTATTGCGGCCCGTATTCGTGAGCTATATTCCGAATTGTTCACAATAAATGTCGAAATATATAAAGATAGCGAAGCAAATATAAAGGGCGCAATTTCTCGCGTAACCGGAGGGGATGAAGATTCGGTTAAAAGAGTTTACGCTACATTTAAGGCGCTGTGTAATATTGCAGATTTCACTCAGACACCTGCCGAAATCGCACCTGTTGATGTACCTGTGACAGAACAGCCTGCTTCTGCCCAAGTGGTTGTTCCTTCTGCACCCCAAAACACGGAGTTTCATTATAATATTCAAATCCATTTACCCGCTACAACGGATATCTCTGTTTATAACGCGATTTTCAAAAGCTTAAAGGAAAACCTAATGATTTGAGGAATTGCAATGAGCGAACGTACAATTAAAGAGTTTGTATTTAACGCACTGTTGGTTCAGGATTCTTTCAACTCATTAGAGAAAGAAGGAATATCGGTTTCTTCCTCTGATGATTTTGTTGCTATCAGTCGAGTAGTTGAAAGGGATTTTAGCCCCCGGGTATGGGCTGATGCAATAAGAATGTCTTCAGTCTATACTGCTCTGTACTGTATTGAAAATACTATACGAGATTTTATTGTCGAGCGTATGTCAGAGCGCCATGGTATTGATTGGTGGGAAAAAACTGTGCCAAAGAAAATTAGAGATGCTGTTGTTGATTTGAAGAAAAAAGAGGAGAAGAATAAATATCATTCAAACCGATCCAGCAATGAAATCGGGTATACTATGCTTGGAAATCTTGGTCAAATCATAATTGCAAACTGGAATGACTTTTCAGATATTGTGCCCAATCAGGCTTGGCTAACATCGAGAATGGATGATTTGGAAATGTCTCGAAATATTATCATGCACACCGGTGTCCTTCCAACAGATGAGATTGAACGAATCGAAAGTATAGTAAGAGATCTTCTGCGGCAAATTGGATGATCCTCACTCGAATAAGAATCACCGACATAGGTACCAAGTCATCGGTAGCTATGTCGGTGATTATTATAATTATCCTTTTTCGCTTTCTCGGTTTTCTTCCGTCCTTTCTTCTTGCTCTCCGGCTCCTGCGGCAGAAGTGTCCCCTCTGCTTTCTGCCGCCTCAGCTCCGCGAGTTCGGTTTTCATCTCGATGATCAGCACCTTCAGTTTCTCCTCACACTCCTCGCGGGTATGGGCATAGACATTGCGGGCGTGTTTCTTGCCATCGGGCCACTTGGGAGAGTAGCGCCCTTCAAAGAGGTGGTCGTTGATCTCACTGACGCAGCCGGTGCCGGATCTGCGCTTGCGGCCCACATAGGGCTTGAAATCGGTCATACTCGGCTTTTCCGCCTGGGCCGGGGCAGTTTCCCGCCCCGGCTCTGAAGCGTCCTCCTGCGGCGCTGCTTTGCCGATGCCGCGGTCAATATTTTCGGCGGCTGCCCGCTGCATGTCATCGGTGATGTGGGTGTAGATGTCCAGCGTGGTGGCCGCCGACACATGCCCCAGCATGGCGGAGAGTGTTTTCACATC
>CAKTVL010000037.1 GCA_934623575.1 uncultured Oscillospiraceae bacterium | reverse complement strand
GGCATGCCGTACTCCAGCGCCATGACGAAGTCCTCGTCCATCATGTCGGCCTCCTCGTCGCCGTTGGCCCGCTTCTCCGCCTGGGCCTTGAAGCGCTGGTACTGGTCGATGGGGTCATTCAGCTCGCTGAAGGCGTTGCCCATCTCGCAGCCGCAGATGAACATCTCATAGCGCTCCGTCAGCTCCGGCTGTTCGGGGCTGCGCTTGGCCAGCGGGCTGACCTCCACGGGATACATAGTGATGAAGGTGGGCTGGATCAGCGTCTCCTCCACCTTCTGGTCGAAGGTCTCGTACAGCGCGTTGCCCCAGGTGTGGGGCACGCCGTCCATGTCCACGCCCGCGCTCTTGGCCAGCTCCACGCCCTTGTCGGCGTCGCCGATGCAGGCCATGAAGTCCGCGCCGGTGACGTTCTTCACCGCGTCGGCCATGGTCACCCGCTGCCACGAGGGCGTCAGGTCGATGTCGTGGCCCAGCCACTGGACGTGATAGCTGCCCAGGATCTCCTTGGCCGCACCGGTGAGGATGCCCTCCAGAATGTCCATCATGCCGTCCAGGTTGGTGTACGCCTGATACAGCTCGCAGGTGGTGAACTCCGGGTTGTGCTTGGTGTCCATGCCCTCGTTGCGGAAGATACGGCCCACCTCATACACGCGCTCCAGTCCGCCCACGATCAGCCGCTTCAGGTGCAGCTCGGTGGCGATGCGCATATACATGTCGATGTCCTGGGCGTTGTGGTGGGTGATGAAGGGCCGGGCATTTGCGCCGCCGGCGATGGGGCTGAGAACGGGCGTCTCCACCTCCATGAAGCCCAGGCCGTCCAGATACCGGCGCAGATACGCCACGAACCGGCTGCGGATCTCGAAGTTCCGCTTGCTCTCCGGGTTCATGATCAGGTCCACATACCGCTGGCGATACCGCGCCTCCTTGTCGGTCAGGCCGTGGAACTTCTCCGGCAGCGGCCGCAAAGACTTGCTCAGCAGCGTGATCTCCCGGGCGCGGACGGACATCTCGCCCCGCTGGGTGCGGAACACCTCGCCGTTGACACCCACGATGTCGCCGATGTCGTACTTCTTGAAGCGGTTATAGCTGTCCTCATCCATCTCGTCCTTCCGGGCGTAGATCTGGATGCGGCCGGTCTTGTCCTGCAGATCGCAGAAGGACACCTTACCCATGCCGCGCTTGCTCATCAGCCGGCCCGCCACGGCCACCTTCTGGCCCTCCATGGCGTCAAAGTTGTCCTTGATGTCCTGGGTGTGATGCGTCACATCGAACTTGGTGATGGTAAAGGGGTCGCGCCCCTCGTCCTGCAAAGCCTTCAGCTTCTCGCGGCGGATGCGCAGCAGCTCGCCCATGTCCTGCTGGGCCTGGGGCTGTTCGTTGATGTTGCGGTTGGTCTCGTCTGCCATAATGCAGCCTCCTTTATCTGTCGTACCGCCGCCTTCGGCGGTGTTTATCGCTCGATCTTGTCGATCCGGTAGTGGATGATGCCCTTGGGTGCCTCCACCGTCACTTCCTCGCCCGCCTTGCGGCCCATCAGCGCCTTGCCAAAAGGAGAGTCTTCGCTGATAGCGCGGCTCATCACGTCGGCCTCCTGAGAGCCGACGATCTTATAGGCGGGCAGCTGCTTTCGTGTGTCCAGATTGGTCACGGTCACGGTGCAGCCGATGGAGATCTTGTCGGAGTCCATCTCGGACTCGTCCACGATCACGGCATGGAGCAGGATGTCCTCCAGCTCGGCGATACGGGAGTAGAGCTTGCCCTGCTCGTTCTTCGCCTC
Source organism: uncultured Oscillospiraceae bacterium (assembly GCA_934623575.1). GTDB lineage: Bacteria > Bacillota > Clostridia > Oscillospirales > Oscillospiraceae > Vescimonas. The sequence continues at coordinate 8,854 of CAKTVL010000037.1, read as the reverse complement.
GTCGTACTCGCTGTTCTCGCTGAGGTCGCCGAAGCCGCGGGCCTCCTTGATAAGCTCCGCCACCTCGTCGGCGCGGGTGGTCTTGCTGTACTCCAGCTCCTGCTTCAGCTCGTCGAACCGAGCCTGACTCATTTTGAATTCCTTAGCCATGCTGCACTTCCCTTTCTATCCTTAAGGATACCCGTCATGCGGGATATAAACAATATGTCACGTTGCATTATAGTAACTTTCCCGCCGTATGTCAAGCGAGGAAATAGCGTCTGCCGCTCAAATCTGCGCACCTTTTCCCCCATTCCTCTGTTCAAAATGCTTGCACCTCCCCGCCCCCGGCCTTATAATGGAAGCCGTCACAGATCAACCTTTCCCACAGGAGGAGCACATACGATGAACGACGAAGTATTTATGAAGCAGGCCATCCAGCTGTCCCGCCAGGCCGTTGCCCATGGCAATGAGCCCTTCGGCGCCGTACTGGTAAAGGACGGCCAGGTGGTATTCACCAACGAAAACCAGATCTATACCCGGCACGACCCCACCTTCCACGGCGAGGCCGGCCTCATCCGCACCTTCTGCGCCGAGACCGCCATCACCGACCTGCGGGACTACACCCTCTATTCCAGTTGTGAGCCCTGCTTCATGTGCAGCGGCGCCCTGGTCTGGGTCAAGCTGGGCCGCCTGGTCTACGGTGCCAGCAACGATGACCTGGAGCACCTTCTGGGCAACGAGGGCTGCAATTGCTCCAAAATGGTGTTTGACAACTCCTTCTGGCATCCCCAGGTCACCTCCGGCGTCCTGCGGCAGGAAAGTCTCGCCGTCCTGCAGGACTATTTCTCCCACCACGCTAAGGGCTGAGCCCCCCTCCGTCCCTCTCCCCCGCAGGGTCGCCCCTGCGGGGGCTTTTCTGTCTCTGCATCGCACCCCAACACGCGGATATCCGCCGCCCGCCACCTTCCCGCCTCCACCAGTGCCGCCGCCAGCGCCTCTGTCGCCGGCACCGGCAGCTTCTCCGCCCCTGGCGCCGTCCACTCCAGCCGCTGCCGCGCGGCGCAGTCCTCCGTCAGATACACCACCGGCCCCGCCGGCAGCTCCTGCACCGCGCCGCACACCACCGTCACCGCCACCGGCCGTCCCCCGTCCCCGGCGGCCACGCCCCAGCGATACAGCAGCTCCCCCGCCAGCACCTCCGGCCGCTCCATGTCCAGCCGCACGCACCGCGCCCACGCAGCCAGCACCGGCAGCGCCCCACCGGCGACCTCCTCCCCGCCGCTCCCGCAGCGCAGCACCGCAGCGCCCTCCGCCGCCCCCGCCGGGCACTGCACCGCCAGCAGCTTTTCCAGCAGCGCCAGGCGCAGCGGCAGCACCGGATACGGCGTCAGCCCCGCCGTCTCCGCCAACGCCGCCAGCGGGGCCTCCCGGCAGATATACCGCCGCGCGCCCCGGTCCCACAGGTCCCGCAGCAGCCGCACGCACCGCCGCCGGGCCAGCAGCCCCTGCCCCACCGTCACACACCACAGCGGCATGCCCTCCGCCTGCCGCACCGTCACCTCCGTCCTCCGCCCAAGCGCCAAATATACGACCATCTCTTCCTCCCCCTTATCTCCCCCTTGTGGGGTTCGCACCCCCTGTTCCTTTCGTCGGGGCGGACGTTCTCCCTACGGGTCTATCCCCCTCCCACAAGCAAAAAACAAGCTGTCCCATCCTATGGGACAGCTTGTTAAAAAAGTCCATTGCCTTACCACGCCTTAATATACCCGGACAGGTAATTCAGCGGGTTCTGGTACACGCCGTTGATGCGCACCTCATAGTGCAGATGCGGGCCGGTGGACGCACCGGTGGAGCCGGTGATGCCGATCACCGTGCCCTGGGACACCATCTGTCCCTCGCTGACCTTCACACTGCTCATGTGGGCATACAGCGTGGTCAGTCCGCCTCCGTGGTCGATGACCACATAGTTGCCGTACCCGCCGCCGTAGCCGCTGGTGTTGGTCAGCAGCACCTTGCCGCTCTTCACCGCGTAAATGCTGCTGGTATAGCCCACGTTGCAGATGTCCACGCCCTTGTGGTTGGTGCTGCCGAAGCCGCCCGGCGCCACGCGGGAGCCGATGGGCGAGCTGATCTTCCGGCTGGAGGACACCGGCCAGATAAAGCCCTCGGCGCTGGGGATCACGTCGGAATCCGCCAGCAGCGAGTCGATCTGGGCCGCGATCTCATCCGCCGCCTTTTCCTCGGCGGCGTAGATCTGCTCCAGCGCCTTCTGGTCGGCGGCATACTCGTTCATCAGCTTGGTGGTCTCGTCCAGCTTGCCCTGCAGCTCGTCCTGCTGCTCTCCCAGCTCGGCCTCCTTGGCCTCCATCTCCGTCTTCTCGGCCTTGATGTTCTCCCTCGTCTCCTGCAATGCGGAGATCAGCGTCTTATTATATTCCGCCACCTCGTTGACAAACTCCATCCGGTTCAGCAGGTCCGCCATGCTGGTGGCCTTGAACAGCACCGACAGATAGCTCAGGCTCCCCCGCTCCTCCTCGCTGCGCACCTGCTGGCAGAACAGCGCATACTGCTCCTCCTCCAGCAGCTCGTACCGCTGGATCTGCGCGGCGGCGTCCTCGATCTGACCTTGGGTGTCGTCGATCTGCTCCAGCAGCAGCTGGTTCCGCTGGTCCAGCAAATTCTTGGTGGCCATCACGTCGTTCTTCTTGGCCTTGGCCTCAGCGATCTGCTTTTCCAGCTCCTTCAGCTTCTCCTCCTGCTCCCGCTTCTTCTGCTCCAGCGCGGCCACCTGTGCCGCCTTGCGCGCCTCCTCCGCCAGCTCCTCCTCCGTTTTCGCCGCATAGGCCGGCCGGACGGAGAGCACCGCGGCGGCGGACACCAGCATCAGCAGCGCCAGCACCGCGCACAACAGCCGTCTCCCGTGCTTCATAGACAGAACTCCTTTCTCACACCCGCAGGAACCGCCGGATGGCGGTCAGGCTTCCGCCCACGCCCACCAGGATACCGGTCCCCAGGAATACCAGCGCCACGATGTACCAGATCTGCGTAAAGGGCACCACACTCAATATCTGCAGGCTGTCCGAATTGGCGATGCCCTGCGCCACGGCGGCGTACAGCCCCCACTGCAGCCCGAAGGCGATCACCGCGCTGAACAGCCCCAGCAGCAGCCCCTCGTACACGAAGGGCCAGCGGATGAACCCGTTGGTGGCGCCCACCATCTTCATAATGGCGATCTCGTCCCGCCGGTCAAAGGTGGTCAGCTTGATGGTGTTGCTGATAATGAACACCGACACCAGCAGCAGCACGGCGATCAGCGCGATGGAGATCACCCCCGCCACGTTCCGCACGGTGGTGAACCCGTTGGCCACCGCCTCGTCTGCCCTCACCTTGGCCAGTCCCGGTATCTGGTCCAGCGCCTCCTTCGTCTCCATGATCCGGTCCGGGTCCGTCACATGCACCACATACCGGTGCCGGAACACCGACGGATCCAGGTCCCCGTACACGTCCTCGTCGTCGTACTTCTCCACATAGGCGTCCCTGGCCTCCGTCCGGGAGACGAAGCTGCAATCCGCCACGTTGTCCGTCCCGGTGATTTTCGTCTCCAGCGCCCGGGCCGCCGTCTCATCCAGCGTCTCGTCCACAAAGGCCACGATGGCGTTCTCCTGCTGCAGGTCCGCCAGATTCTCGTTGGCGTTGTACGCCACCAGCGTAAACGTCCCCATGATCAGCAGACACGCCACCGTCACGCCGATGGCCGCAAAGGACATGAATCCGTGGGAGAACATGTTCCCCGCGCCCTCTTTGACAAAAAATTTAAAATCGTGCTTCATATCACACCTCGTAGCTGCCCATGCCGTCGCCGATGACCTTTCCCTCGTTCAGCAGGATGATCCGCTTGTTGAAGTGGTTCACCAGCCCCCGCTCGTGGGTCACCACGATCACCGTGGTCCCCAGCGCGTTGATGCGGTCCAGCAGCGTCATGATCTCCAGCGACCGCGCCGGGTCCAGGTTGCCGGTGGGCTCGTCCGCCACGATGGTGCTGGGGTTGTTCACCAGCGCCCGGGCGATGGCCACCCGCTGCTGCTCGCCGCCGGACAGCTGGTCGGGATAGTTGTTCTCCTTGTCCGCCAGCCCCACCAGCTCCAGCACATAGGGGATGCGGTTCCTCAGCTCCCGGGGCGACGCCCCCACCGCCCGCATGGCCAGCGCCAGGTTGTCCCGCACGGTCTTGTTGCCGATCAACCGGAAATCCTGAAAGATCACGCCGATGGTCCGCCGCATATAGGGGATCTGCCGCTCGGCGATGCGGCTCATGGAAAAGCCGTTGACCATGACGCGCCCGGCGGTGGGCACCACCTCTCCGGTCAGCAGCTTGATGATGGTGGACTTGCCGGAGCCGGATGGCCCCACCAGAAACACGAATTCCCCGTCCTCTACCGTAAAAGAAACGCCCTTCAGCGCGTGCGTTCCATTGTCATATACCTTCTCGGCGTCTATCAAACGAATCATAGCAGCGCTCCTGTCCGTCAAAATGCAACATATAGTGGCCGGAAGCGACCACAAGTATCATTATATATAAATGGTTACAAAATGGCAACAGGAAAGATATGAAAAAACTTTGAATTCGCCCCGCGCCTGCCGACCATTTTTTAGACGCTCATCCCACTCCAAAGGTTCCCTCTCCCGTCCCCCCGCGCCCGCAGTGATCCGCTCTCTTTTTGTAGAGGCGGACGACTCTGTCCGCCCGCCGCGCCCGCAGGCGCGGAATCCCCCCCACAAAAAAATCACCGCCCCCGGCGGTGATTTTTTCTCCTATGTACTTACGCGTCGATGCCCCGGCTGGTCAGATACTTCTTGACCATCAGCGCTACCTTGAAGGTAATGGCGTCGTCGAACTCCCGCAGGTCCAGCCCGGTGAGCTTCTTGATCTTCTCCAGACGATACACCAGCGTGTTCCGGTGCACGAACAGCTTCCGCGCCGTCTCCGACACATTCAGGTTGTTCTCGAAGAACTTGTAGATGGTGAACAGCGTCTCCTGGTCCAGCGCATCGATGGGGTTCTTCTTGAACACCTCCTGCAAAAACATCTCGCACAGGGTGGTGGGCAGCTGATAGATCAGCCGGCCGATGCCCAGGTTCTCATAGTTGATGACATAGCGCTCCGTGTCGAACACCTTGCCCACCTCGATGGCGATCTGGGCCTCCTTATAGCTCTTGGCCAGATCCCGCAGGTGCAGCGCCAGGGTGCCGATGCCCACGAACACGCGGCTCTCGCCGTCGGCGCGCAGGGCCTCCTCGATGCGCACGGCCACGGCCTCCATGTCCTTGGCGGTGGCGTTCTCGTCCATCTGGTGGATCAGCGCCACGTCGTGCTCGCCCACGCTGAGCACGAAGTCGTTCTGCCGGTCGGGGAACAGCCCCTGGATCACGTCCACCGGCACCGTGTCCAGCCGGTCGTCCACCGGCCGCACCACGAACACGCCCCGGGCCACCTCGGCGGCCACATGCAGTTCCTTGGCCCGCATGTAGATGTCGCTGATGAGGATGTTGTCGGAGATGATGTTCTTGATGAAGGAGCCCTTGTCGTGCTTCTCCTCGTAGTAATTCTTGGCGGCGTTCAGCGCCACGGCCGCCATGGAGCACACGGTGCGGCTCATGCTGTCGTCGCCGGTGGCGAACACGGCGTAGTCAAAGGTGTTGCCCCAGCTGGGCAGCGCCTTGAAGCACTTGCCCTCCAGCGCCACACAGGTGCCCTCTGCCGCGATGATGGGCTCCACATACTTGCCCCATTTTTTGCCGATAGCCGTCAGCTCGCTGCATGCGATGACAGTACCCTCGGCGTCGATCACGCCGATAGTGCGGTCGGTCGTCTCTTTGAACTGAAGTACGGAATTCTGAAAGATTCTGCCGGACATAACATGTTCCTCCTGCGTGACCCGCGACGGTACTTTGTGCAAACTGCTCAGTTGTTTCTCCTATTATATCGTCATAATCACGGATTTGCAAGAGTTTTTTTATCTTTTCCACAAAAAACTTGTCGCGATTTTTGCTGTTCTGTCAAAATAATCACATACCACACACCTGATACAGTGCCGCCACCTCCTCCGCTGTCAGCAAACGGTGCGCCCCAGGCGCCAATGTGCGCTCAAGCGTCAGCGGTCCCATGGACAGCCGCTTCAGATACACCACCGGCGCCCCTCTGGCCGCCAGCATCCGCTTCACCTGGTGGAATTTCCCCTCCCGCAGCGTCACGATGCAGCTGCCTGCCTCCGGCAGCAGCTCCAGCCCCGCCGGCAGGCACTTCAGCCCGTCCCCCAGCGTCATCCCTGCGGCGAAGGCCGCCGCGTCCTCCTGGGACAGCGTCCCCTCCACCCGGGCGAAATACCGCTTGTCCACATGGTACCTGGGGCTCAGCAGCCGGTGGGCCAGCTCGCCGTCGTTGGTCAGCAGCAGCAACCCCTCCGTGTCCTTATCCAGCCGCCCCACCGGTGCCAGCCCGATGCGCCGCAGCGGCGGCGGCAGCAGCTCCATCACCGTCTGCTGCCGCCGGTCCTCCGTGGCGGTCAGCACGCCGCCCGGCTTGTGCAGCAGCACATAGGTGAACCGCCGCAGCGGCACCAGCTCCCCCTCCACAGCGATCTCCGCCGTCTCCGGGTCGTACTTCTCCTCGGCGGACGCGGCCACCCGGCCGTCCACCCGCACCAGTCCCCGCCGCACCAGCTCCTTGACCTCCCGCCGGGACCATCTCCCGGTCCCCGCCAGCAGCTTATCCAGTCGTTCCATCCTCTCCGCCTCTCTCTTCTCCACGCTCACGCCGCTCCGTCTCGTCTACCTTCAAATTTTACCACCGCTCCACCGTGGCAAACGCTCCTGCCCCCACGCCTTTCCACTTTTTCACCCAGCGCACGCCCCCGCGCCCGCGTCTCAAACCCCCAAAAACATCTCCATCCAATGCAAATCAGCCTTGCCGAAGCAGAATTGCGTCCGAATGAAAGCCCCGCAAAGAATACTGCGTCGTACTGTATCGTACTGCGTCATATCGTCAAAGTACTTGACCGCAGTACGCCCGTCTTTCACCCGTCAAAATCAAACCTACCCTCGTTGCCCGACGATACGATCCCCGCCACCCTCGCCCACATCTCCGCCGCCCTATCCTCACGGCCGATTTTCTCGCCATATTCGTTTTACCCCCTGCATCGCCCTTATATATGCCCCGCCTGTCTGTGCTGCACCTCCGATGCTCTTCCCCCACGTCTCCCATCATTCCGTCGGCCTACATCTCCCCGGGCCGCGTCTGTGTCACCCCGCATCCCCAAGCGCCGCCTATGCCAGTATCCCGCGCCGCCTGCACGCTACGCCCTTTTCGATCCACATCCTCGCCGCCGCGCCATAGTCAATTCTCACCCTATATTCATTTTTCTCTGCGCCCTTGTATACCCCTGCCTGTCCGCGCCGCCACGCATCACGCCCTCTTCGGTTCATGTCCTCGTGCCGCTCCCGCACCGCTTCTCCCCGCCGCGGCGTTTCTGCCAACATCCACTCAGCCTACCGCAAAATTTTCTCCACTCCCCTGTTTCTCGTCTCGCCCTCGGCTCAATTATCCCCCTCACGCGCCGCATCGCACTTTCTTCATCGGATGAACTCCGTCGTGCCGCCGCTCTCTCCCCGTCGGGGCGTCCCCTCTCCCCTCTTGACGCCCGGTTATCCCGAACGCAGGTCAATTCTCTCCCTTTCTTATCACTTTCCTGCGCTTTCTTGCCTGTTCCACAATGCAGTCAACACCCGTTTTTCTCATTTTGTTCTATAATAGCATATTTTCTCCGCCGGGAAAATACATAATTATGAGGTGATCAATATGATGGTTTTTCATGTATCTAAGCGTAGGTGTGTCGCTATTTCGGCTGTTATCGTCGTTGTCGCCGCTGCGGCCCTCCTGCTGGCCGGCTGTTTTTCTGACAAGGAAAATACCATTACACTGACTGATACCACAGCAATGGCGTCCTATTTGCAGGAGAAAGGCTGGCAGGTTGACCCCGCCCCGCTGGAGACGCTGGACCTCCAGCTTCCCGCCTCTCTGTCCGACACCTGGCGCGACTACGCCACCCTGCAAGCTGAACAGGGTTTCCCCTTTACAGACTTTGCAGGACAGTCGGTTCGGCGCTACACCTTCCGCGTCACCAACTATCCCGGCATGGGAAACGGCGTCCAGGCCAACCTCTACCTCTGCGGCGACACCCTTATCGGCGGCGACATCGTCGCCACCGGACAGGGCGGCTTTCAGCACGGTCTGACCTATCCCGCCGTGTAAAACCAGAATACAATTCGTCATATCCTGTCGCAATTATACCCTTTGTTGTCGATTTTCCCCCTGCATCCCCGCCCAAAGTGCAACCAAAGTGCAATAAACATCCCCCCCCGGCGAAGCCGGGGGGGGGGATGTTTATTATACAAAAAAAGAGGAAGCCTTTCGGCTTCCTCTTTTTAATTACATGGCTTGAGGCAACAGCTTAGCCGTCGATCTCGATAACAACGCCGGAACCCACGGTACGGCCACCCTCACGGATAGCGAAACGCAGACCGTTCTCAATGGCGATGGGGGTGATCAGCTCGACCTTCATGTCGACGTTATCGCCGGGCATGCACATCTCGGTGCCCTCGGGCAGAGTGATGACGCCGGTCACGTCGGTGGTACGGAAGTAGAACTGGGGACGATAGTTATTGAAGAAGGGGGTGTGACGGCCGCCCTCGTCCTTGGTCAGAACGTACACCTGGCCAACGAACTTGGTGTGGGGGTGAATGGAGCCGGGCTTGGACAGGACCTGGCCGCGCTCGATCTCGGTCTTGGCAACACCGCGCAGCAGGGCGCCGATGT
>CAKTVL010000036.1 GCA_934623575.1 uncultured Oscillospiraceae bacterium | reverse complement strand
GTCCGGTTCCCGGAATCCAGTATCTCCGGGATGTCCTCCGGCGTCAGCTTTCCCTCCGCCGCGTACAGCACCGTGCCGGTGATGGCCCGTACCATATTATACAGGAATCCGTCCGCGCATACCTTCAGCTCCAGCAGCTCCCCGTTCCGCGTCACCCGGCAGTAGTGGATGGTCCGCACCGTGCTGCGCACGTTGGTGCCCACGCTGCGCACTGCGGCGAAGTCGTGGGTGCCCTCGAACATCCGCGCCGCCCGGTCCATCAGTGCCTCGTCCAGCTTCTTGGGGTAGAAATACGCCCTGTGGACGTAAAACGGGTTCTTGATGCGGGAGTTGTAGATGCGATAGGTGTACTCCTTCTTGATGCACGACCCGATGGCGTTGAAGTCCTCCGCCACCTCATAGGCCGCCTTCACCACGATGTCCTCCGGAATGTGGGTGTTCACCGCAAAGGGCAGCCGGTCCACCGGAATGCGGGATTCCGTGCGGAAATTGGCCACATAGTGCTCCGCGTGTACGCCGGCGTCGGTGCGCCCGCAGCCGGTGACCTTCACCGGATGGCCGCACACCATGGACAGTCCCTTTTCCAGCGTCTGCGCCACAGAGACCTCCGTTTTCTGCACCTGCCAGCCGTGATACGCCGTCCCGTTGTACATCAATATCAGCGCAATGTTCCGCATCCCCCGCCTCCTTTCAGCTATTTCCTGTCTACATCCCTACCTTCTTCAGCACGATGATGCCCGCCGTCAGCAGCAGGAACGCCGCCAGCACCAGCCAGTCCGCGCGCTTGTAGCGCAGCACATGCAGGGCCGTGCGGCCCTCGCCGCCGTGGTAGCAGCGGCACTCCATGGCCGTGGCCAGCTCGTCCGCCCGGCGGAACGCGCTGATGAACAGCGGCACCAGAATGGGCACCAGCGCCTTGGCCCGCTGGAAGATATTGCCCGTCTCAAAGTCCGCGCCGCGGGCCTTCTGGGCCGACATGATCTTGTCCGTCTCCTCGATCAGCGTGGGGATGAACCGCAGGGCGATGGACATCATCATGGCCAGCTCGTGCACCGGCAGATGCAGCTTCTTCAGCGGCCCCAGCAGACTCTCCAGCCCGTCGGTCAGCGCGATGGGGCTGGTGGTATACGTCATCAGAAACGTCCCCATGATCAGCAGCACGATCCGCAGCACCATCTGCACGGCGGCAATGATGCCCTCCCAAGTGATGCTCCGCAGCAGCCACACGTCCGCCACCGGCGTGCCGGCGGTGAAAAACAGGTTCATGATGGCCGTGAACGCCACCACGAAATACACGGGCTTCAGTCCCCTGGTCAGCGACTTAAACGGCACCCTGGACGCCAGCACCGACACCACCAGCACCGCGATCATGATGCCGTAGGTCAGCACGCTCTTGGCGTTGAACAGCGCCACGATATACAGGATGACGCACAGCAGCTTCGTCCGGGGGTCCAGCCGGTGTACCGGCGTATCCGCCGGGAAGTACTGCCCGAGGGTCACATCCTTCAGCATGCCCCGGCACCCCCCTTCAGCGCCAGCAGCTCCCGCTCCAGCGCCTCCACGGTGTATACCGCCGTGTCGATGTCCAGCCCCCGCGCCTTCAGCGCAGCGGCCACCTTCGTCACCTGGGGCACATCCAGTCCCACCGCTTCCAGCTCATGGGCCCGGGCGAACACCTGCTCCGGCGTGCCCTGCATATAGACCTTTCCGTCGGACAGCACCACGATGCGGTCCACGTTCCGGGCGATCTCCTCCATGCTGTGGCTCACCAGCACCACCGCCGCGCCCTTGGCCCGGTGATAGGCCTGTATCTGCGCCAGTATGGCGTCCCTTCCCTGGGGGTCCAGTCCCGCCGTGGGCTCGTCCAGCACCAGCACCTTCGGCTCCATGGCGATCACGCCCGCGATGGCCACCCGGCGCTTCTGTCCGCCGGACAGCTCAAAGGGCGACTTGTCCAGCAGCTCCTCCCGCAGCCCCACAAAGGCCGCGGCGTCCCGCACCCGCCGGTCGATCTCCTGCTGGTCCAGCCCCATATTTCTGGGACCGAAGGCGATGTCCTTGTACACCGTCTCCTCGAACAGCTGGTACTCCGGATACTGGAACACCAGCCCCACCCGGAAGCGCACGTCCCGTATCTTCTTCGGCTCGGCCCAGATGTCCTTTCCCTCCAGCAGGATGCGCCCGGAGGTGGGCTGCAAAAGTCCGTTCAGGTGCTGTATCAGCGTGGATTTCCCGGACCCCGTGTGTCCGATCACGCCCAAAAACTCCCCTGCGCCCACGGTCATGCTCAGCCCCTCCACGGCGCTGCGCTGAAACGGCGTCCCCGCCGAATAGGTGTGGGTCAGGTCCTCTATCTGCAATATCGGTTCCAATGTTACTTCCCTTCCGCCCCGCCGATGGCGCGGCAAATGGTATCGGCGCACTCGTCCACCGTCAGGCTGTCCAGCGCCACGTCCATCCCGGCTTTTTGCAGCCGATGCAGCAGCTCCACCGTGTCCGGCGCGGCCAGCCCCAGCTGGTGCAGCCGCTCCACCTGGCAGAACACCTGCCTGGGCGTTCCGTCCATGGCGATCTCGCCGTCGTTCATCACGATCACCCGGTCGGCGTGCTCCGCCTCGGCCATGTGGTGGGTGATCAGCACCACGGTGATGCCCCGCTCCCGGTTCAGCCGGCGCACGGTGTCGATGACCTCCCGCCGCCCCGCCGGGTCCAGCATGGCCGTGGCCTCGTCCAGCACGATGCACTCCGGCTCCATGGCGATGATCCCCGCGATGGCCACCCGCTGCTTCTGCCCGCCGGACAGCAGGTGCGGCGCGTGGCGGGCGAATTGCTCCATGCCCACCGCCGCCAGGGCGTCGTCCACCCGGCGGCGTATCTCCGCCGTGGGCACGCCCAGATTCTCCGGCCCGAAGGCCACGTCCTCCTCCACCACGTTGGCCACGATCTGGTTGTCCGGGTTCTGGAACACCATGCCCGTCCGCCGCCGTATCTCCAGCAGCAGCTTCTCGTCCCGGGTGTCCATCCCCTCCACATACACCGTGCCGCCGCAGGGCAGCAGCACCGCGTTCAGGTGCTTGGCAAAGGTGGACTTTCCGGAGCCGTTGTGCCCCAGCACCACCGTAAAGCTGCCCTTCCCGATCTGCACCGTCACGCCCCGCAGCGCCGGGGGATTCATCTCTCCCTCCGGCGCCGGATAGGTGTACGTCAGGTCCTTTGTCTCTATCATCACTGCCATATGCACTTACTTCCGTCCTTGTTTACTCGGAAAACCATCTTCCCGTGGCGCCGCAGGGCAGCGCCATGCCGCTCTCTGTGCAGGGCAGCCCCAGCTCGTCCCACGTCACCGTGCCGCCGAACCTCCGCCCCACCAGCATCTGCAATATGTACCCCAGCACCGACGGTGCCAGCCCCGTGGTGTAGCTGTTCAATATCACGAACAGCGGCTTGTCCGACAGCACCCGGGCGCACAGCTCCACGAAGGGATACAGATTATCCTCCAGCTTCCACACCTCGCCGCTGGGTCCCCGTCCGTAGCTGGGCGGGTCCATGATGATGGCGTCGTACGTCTTGCCCCGGCGTATCTCCCGCTCCACGAATTTGGCGCAGTCGTCGATGATCCACCGGATGGGCGCCTCGCCCAGTCCGGACAGCCGCGCGTTCTCCTTGGCCCAGGCCACCATGCCCTTGGCCGCGTCCACATGGCACACCGACGCCCCCGCCCTGGCGCAGGCCACCGTGGCCCCGCCGGTATAGGCGAACAGGTTCAGCACCCGGATGGGTCTCCCTGCACTGCGTATCTTGTCCATGGCGAAATCCCAGTTCACCGCCTGCTCCGGGAACAGCCCCGTGTGCTTGAAGTTCATGGGCTTCACCTGGAACGTCAGATCCCGGTAGTGTACCTGCCAGCTCTCCGGCAGCTTTCCCTTGTCCCAGTGTCCGCCGCCGGTGGAGGACCGGGAGTACCGCCCGTTGGCGCCGCGCCAGGCCCGGGTGCCCTTGTCCGTCTCCCATATCGCCTGGGGATCGGGGCGCACCAGCACCTGCCGGTCCCAGCGCTCCAGCTTTTCGCCGCCGCCGCAGTCCAGCAGCTCGTAATCCTTCCAGTCCTTCGCGATCCACATACAGGCACGCCTCCCCATCTTAAATCAGTTCATTATACAATAGAAGTCCCCCCTCGTCAACGCCGCAACTGTAAACATTTTTTGTCTCTCCGCCGGTTGTGAGCCGCCCCGGAATGTGGTATACTGACAGTACTTATCCCCCAGGAGGTACCCCCATGGAAAAGAACGCCCCCAAGCAATTGGCCCCCGTCAGCGGCACGCCGCTGGACTATCTCCGCTGGCGCGGCGACCTGTCCTTTGACCGCGACGGCTTCAACGAGGTGGACAATCTGGTGCTGTGCATCCTCTCCTATATCAACTTCCGCCGCATCACCGCGGTGCACACCAAGGACCCCGCCGCCGCGCCCACCCTGGCCGAGGTGGCGCCCCTGCTCACCGACCAGGACGACCAGCTGGGCCTCTCCGAGCTCAGCTACCTGCCCCTGCTGCGCCTGGCCGCGCAGACAGAGCGCTTCCGCTCCCTCCGCCTGTTCGGCTACACCCACGAGTACGACGAGCAGACCGCCAAGCAGTTCGACGCTCTGTCCTTCCTGGTGCCCGACGGCACGCTGTTCGTGGCCTTCATGGGCACCGACACGTCCCTGGCCGGCTGGAAGGAGGACTTCAACATGAGCTTCCTCTCCGCCGTCCCCGCCCAGGAGCGGGCCGTGTCCTACGCCGTGGAGATGGCCGCCCTCTGCCCCGCCCTGCCCCTGCGCATCGGCGGCCACAGCAAGGGCGGCAACCTGGCCGCCTGGGCGGCCATCCACCTGCCCCAGGAGCTGCAGCAAACGCGCCTGCTCTCGGCCTATAACAACGACGGCCCCGGCTTCGCCCGGGATATGCTGGACACCCCGGAATACCGTCGGGTGGCCCATAAACTCCACACCTATATCCCCGAGTCCTCCATCGTGGGCGTCCTGCTGGAGCACGCCGAGGACTACGCCGTCATCGACAGCGCCAACCGCTCCATCATGCAGCACGAACCCCTGTCCTGGAGCGTGGTGGGCACGGAATTCGTCCACCTGGGCCAGCGCTCCCAGATGGGCAAGCTCTCCGACGATGTCCTCCGGGAGTGGGTCGGCTCCATGACCCCCGCCGAGCGGGAGCAGTTCACCGACGCGTTTTTCGACATTCTCTCCCTCTCCGGCAAGGCCCGCACCCTGGACGACCTCCGCGGCGGCGGTCTGGCCGGCGGCGCAGCCCTGCTGAAGGAGTATGCCGGTGCCGACGAGCAGAAGAAACGGATCATCTCCGAGATCTTCCGCCGCCTGGCCGTGGACGTCAAGGACGAGCTGAAGCGCGCCGCCGGCGAAAGCCTTGAGGGTGTCAAAAAAGCAGCCGGCGAGGGCCTCGAGGGTGTCAAGACCGCCCTCACCAACCTCACCCGCCCCGACAAAGACAAATGATCCCCTGTCATTGCGAGACCAGTCCGCAGACTGGTCGTACCCCAAGGGCACTTGTTTCACTGCGTGGCAATCCGTCCCCAAAAAAACTCAAAAAAAGAAGCACCCCTCCGGGGTGCTTCTTTTTTCTCTTCGCTCAGAACTTCTTCTTACCGCTGTAGGCCAGACCGGCAGCAGACGTCAGCGCCATGCCCACATACAGCGCGATACCCGCGTCAAACGTCTTGGGAGACCCCTTGGTGGTATCGGTAGTAGTGGTGGAGGGAGAATAATAGTAGTAGTTGTTGGAGGAAGAGGGAACCGTTTCCTTCTCCAGCGTGACCTTGCCGTCGCCCTCTGCGACAGGCTTGACCGTCAGCTTCTCAGAGGACTTGACCTCTGCCTTGGTCACCTTATCCACGTCGCTCTCGCCGTTCTCCTTATAGTAACCGGGCTCCTGCGCCTGAACGTTAGCGTTCGTGTTGGTCACCGTGGCGGTGATCTTGGTGTTGTCGGACTTCTCGCTTGCACGGCCGTCGCCGAGCAGGATGTCGCCATTAGTACCGGTCGTAGTGGTAAAAGACGCATTGTCAACGGCAGCGGTCATACTACCGGCTGCCTCGCTCTGTACAAGGCGGATCGGAGCGGCAAATCCCTTCCACTCGCCGGTATCACCACAACTATCGAACTTACAGTTGCTCACATTGACAGTGACTGTACCGGAGGTCTTGTGATTGATGTTCACAGGCGCCGCAGAGCCGGTAAAGCTGCAATTTTCGACGTTGATCTCGCCATCAGCGTTGGAGTACACTGCCGTTTTCGCGGTGAGGAAGTCGCAGTTGGTCAGGGTAATGTTATTCTTGCCGGAAGTCCCACTGATGTAAACGCGCTGGACATTTTCCGTGCTCCCAATGGCCTTTCCATTACAGTTGGTCAGGTTGATCGTCACGGTATGGTTGGTGTTCCGCTGCCCCCACACGCCGAGATTGTCAAGGTCGTAGGCCGTGATCGTGATGTTCTTGGTAAGGGATTCACCGTCAGTGGCCTGCGCACCGGTGCTGCGGCTAAACTTAAAGGTATCCACTTCCAGGTCGCACTCACCGCCGGAAATATACGCACCGTTGCCATAAATGGTCAGATCGTCCGCTACATGGCCATGGGTCATGGTGCCGACATCAGCGTTGGGCTTGCAGATAATGGTGATGGCCTTGCTGCCGTCCGAGTTCGCCTTATACGCCGCTGTTAAAGCCGCCGTCAGCGTGGCAGCATAGCCGCTCTGGCCATCTTCCGTCCCGATGGTCCAATATACAGTGTCGCTGCCAGTTCCCCCGCTGGGAAAATCCTTTGCGCTTGTCACGTCTGCCCAGGAGACGGTGCAGAGGGCCAGGGCCATGAGCAGAGCCAGCACCAAGCTTATACATTTCTTCATTGTTTTCTACCCCTTTTGGTCAATATTTCCGCAGACCGCTTCGTTTTAATTTCGTTAAAACGCCAAAGCAGGAGTACTCCTGCGGATACACAGATTATACCACACTCTCCCCATTTGTCCACCCCTATTTAGCATATTTTACCCACAAATCGCCCCTCACCGCCCCGGAAGCTCGGGATTTTCCACAAATTGGAAATCCTTCCCCGCCGTCAGCTCCGGGAACCACGCCCCGATGCCCTCCGGCGCGGCGGCCAGCGTCTCCTTCTGCCCGTGGGTCAGCTTCGCCTTGATGGTGTATTCCAGCCGCAGCGCCCCGGACTTATCCGGGCAGCGCCACAGCGCCGCCATCGTCTCCGGCGGATGGGCGCGGGTGTACTTGGCCCCCTTCCCGGCGCAGTGCTGCCCATAACGGCGCGCCGGGTCGGTGGTCACGCCGGTGTACAGGCTCCCGCCCCGGCACCGGAGCATATATACATAGTACTCTTTCATCGTTCAATATCTTTTATTTTCCTCTTATTTCGCGTCTCACGCGAGGCCCCTCGGCCCAACGCCTGTTTTCTGCATCGTTCTTATGGGTTTTCCATGTCTTTCTTGCCCTTTCCATGATGCAGTCAACACCCTTTTTCACCATCATACCCGATAATTCTTGCATTGGCAACCCACCTATGGTACAATTTCGGTTTGGAAAGCGAGGGAAAATTTATGACCCTTTTTGACTATTATCTGCGCTATATGACCCAGGTGTGGGAGGGCTCCCGCCCCGCTCCGGAGGGCATCTGCCTGCCGGAGGATGGCGACCAGGAGGCACGCATGCGCGCCCTGGCCCAGCAGCTGCAAACCCTTGGTATGGCAGCGTTTGTCCGCGCCTGCGCCGCCCAGGACGGCACTGCTTTGCCCGACGAGCTGTTCACCGGCGATGACGGCTCCGACAGCCTGGAGGCCCTGCTGCAAAGCGCCTCCGCCGCTGAAGATCCTGAGCCAAACAGCGCATTTTTTGAGCCAGATCGTGACCTTTCCGGCGAAAAATGTGACCATTCTGATACAATCGGTGCAAAATCGTCCGGGGCCGCCGAGCCGGACCCCGACGCCGGCAAGCACGCCTTCGAGGTCTTTCTGGACTGCATCGCCCTGGACGATTCTCTGGTCCAGTACCTGATCGACGTCCTCAAGCGCATGGACCGCAAGGAGTTCTTCAAGCTCAGCCAGATCACCACGAAAATGGACCTGGACCCGGAGGAATTTCTCTACTGGCTGGCCCACCGCCAGGACTACGCCGACCAGGAGGAGGCCGCCTGCGCCGCCGTCATGGACGCCGCGCTGCTGCGCCTTTCCCGGGAAAACCGACTGGACGTGGTGGCCGCCCTGCTCAGCGGCGACCAGAACACCTTCGAGACCTTCCGCTGCGAGGCGGAGGAGCTGGTGCATCTGCCGGTGGCCACATACGAGTGGTACTGCCGCAACTACCTGGATCGGGACTATCCCATCCGGCTCATCATGCGCCTGAACGGCGTATCCTTTCCTGACTGAGGTGAACTATGAACGAACAGTATAAGGCCCTGGGCATCACCGATGCGGTGCTGTCCTACGGCGAGACCATTCTCTCCGGGCTGCGGGAGCGCTTCGCAGCCATCGACGATATTGCCGAGGCCAACCAGCTGAAGGTCATCAACGCCATGCAGCAGAACCGCGTGGCCGCCCGGCATTTCAACCTGTCCACCGGCTACGGCTACGACGACGAGGGGCGGGACACGCTGGAGCGCGTCTACGCCGACTGCTTCGGCGTGGAGGCGGCGCTGGTGCGGCCGCAGATCACCTGCGGCACCCACGCCCTGGCCCTGGCGCTGGGCGCCAATTTGCTGCCCGGCGACGAGCTGCTGAGCCCCGTGGGCGCGCCCTATGACACGCTGGAGGAGGTCATCGGCATCCGCCCCTCCGTGGGCTCCCTGAAGGAGTACGGCGTCAGCTACCGGCAGGTGGACCTGCTGCCGGACGGCAGCTTTGACTATGACGCCATCCGCGCCGCTATCAACGAAAAAACGAAGCTCATCACCATACAGCGCTCCAAGGGCTACGCCACGCGCCCCAGCTTTTCCGTGGCGCAGATTGGCGAATTGATAGCGTTATGTAAACAGTGCAAGCCGGACGTCATCTGCATGGTGGACAACTGCTACGGCGAGTTCACGGAGCTGCGCGAGCCGGTGAACGTGGGCGCGGACATGATGGTGGGCAGCCTTATCAAAAACCCCGGCGGCGGCCTGGCCCCCACCGGCGGCTATATCTGCGGCCGCTCCGACCTGATCGAGCGCTGCGCGCGGCGGCTCACCGCCCCCGGCCTGGGCGCGGAGGTGGGCGCGAATCTGGGGCTGCTGACGCAGTTTTACCAGGGCTTCTTCCTTGCGCCCACGGTGGTGGCCTCCGCCGTCAAGGGGGCGGTGTTTGCCGCCGCCTGCTATGAAAAGCTGGGCTTCCGGGTGGTGCCCCCCGCCGCTGAGACACGCCACGACATCATTCAGGCGGTGGAGCTGGGCAGCCGCGAGGGCATGGTGGCCTTCTGCAAGGGCATACAGGCCGCGGCCCCGGTGGACAGCTACGCCGCGCCGGAGCCGGCGCCCATGCCGGGCTATGACAGCGACGTGATTATGGCGGCAGGCGCCTTTGTGCAGGGCAGCTCCATCGAGTTGAGCGCCGACGGTCCCATCCGCCCCCCCTACGCGGTGTATTTCCAGGGTGGCCTGACCTGGTATCACGCCAAGCTGGGCATCCTTATGAGCCTGCAGAAAATGCTGGACGCCGGTCTTATCTCCCTGTAAGGCCCGGCACAGTATAAAATTATGTAAACCACGGAGGAAATGGTATGTTTCTCCCCAACCACCCCTTTAGGCGGCGTCCGCCACCGCACACGCTCCTTTTTCAACAACAACGATAACAGAAACGAAAAGGAGTTACTATGTGGTTTTGGTTTTCCCTTATCGCGCTGGTATGCTGGAGCGGGTCTGACCTGTTCAGCAAAATCGGCTGCCAGGACGCGGACGACAAATACAGCCATCTGAAGATGGTGATGGCGGTGGGTGTGGTCATGGGACTGCACGCCGCCTACGAGATCTTTATCAACGGCACGGAGATCAACGGCAGCATCATCCTGACGTATCTGCCGGTGTCCCTGCTGTACATCGGCTCCATGACCATCGGCTATGTGGGCCTGCGGTACATCGAGCTGTCCATCTCCTCCCCGATATGCAATTCCAGCGGCGCGCTGGTGGCGGTGTTGGCCCTGGCCACCGGCGGGCTGGGCGACCTGGTCCCGGCGCAGCTGGTGGCCACGGCGCTGGTGTGCATCGGCGTTATCGGCCTGGGCATCGTGGAGGCCAGAGAGGACGAGGACCTGCGTGCCGCCCGGCAGCAGGCCAGCAACCACCGCTACGCCAAGTCGGCGCTGGCGCTGGTGCTGCCCATTATCTACTGCCTGCTGGACGCCCTGGGCACCTTTGCCGACAGCCGGGTGCTGGAGACGCTGAACGAGGACAGCGCCAACTGCGCCTATGAGCTGACGTTCCTGCTGGCGGGCATCGTGTGCTTCGTGTATGTGGTGCTCATCAAGAAGAGCAAGCTCGTCCCCAAGCGGGAGGGCCCCAAGTACGCAGGCGCCGTGTGCGAGACGGCGGGCCAGTTCGCCTATATCTACGCCCTGGCAGACACCGAGCATGTGGCGCTGGCCGCGCCCATCATCTCCGCCTACTGCGTGGCGTCGGTGCTGTGGAGCCGGCTGTTCCTGAAGGAAAAGCTCAGCTGGAAGCACTACGGCATGATCGCGCTGGTGGTGGCCGGTATCGTGATACTGGGCGTCTACGACGCGTAAGCAAGCAAAAAAATATCCCCCGGCAAAGCCGGGGGATATTTATTATATAACAGAGGGAGTTTATTTTTCCTCATCGGCATTAGCCTCTTTTGAACCACTCGCCCAGCGAGTGGTTTTCATTAGACAAAAAAAGAGACCGCCGAAGCGGTCTCTTTTATGTGCTTTATAAGGCGTTCGGCTTAGAAGCAGCCCTGCTCCATCATAGCCTCGGCGACCTTCTTGAAGCCGGCGATGTTGGCGCCAGC
>CAKTVL010000035.1 GCA_934623575.1 uncultured Oscillospiraceae bacterium | reverse complement strand
CCGGGCAGAATCCTGATGAAATTCATTCTGAGCTTTCCGGAAATATGCGCTAAGATCGTGTGTCCATTTCCAATGTCGACTTGGAATGTGGTGTTGGGCAGCGACTCGACGACGACGCCCTCTACTTCGATCATGTCGGATTTTGCCAAGTGTTATCCCTCCTGGTCTTGATCACTGCCGCGTATCGCGGCTATGGCTTTACGAAGCTCACTATTTGTGATTGATTCGTTGCTTCTGATCCTCTGGGAAACGACGCCCCCGTCGGCGCGGAGCAGCGCCGCGTGCTTGCGCCGCTTGCGCTTGGGCCGCTCCACGGGCCGCGTCTTTCCGTCCGCCAGCAGGAGGAAGTCCCCCTCCGTCTCCAGGACGAAGAAGGGCGCTCCCTTATCCCTGCCTGCGGTAGATCTTACGATATTCGCCTTTACAATGTCCATATCACACCAATGACTTCTCCGGGTCCGTCAGAAGCTCCGGTTCCCCGTCGGTGATCAGTACGGTGTTTTCGTAGTGGGCGGCATTTTTCCCGTCGGCGGTCCTGACCGTCCAGCCGTCCGGCATCTGCCGGATGGCCGCCGTCCCCGCGTTGACCATGGGCTCCACGGCGATGGTCATGCCCCGCAGAAGCCGGGGGCCATGGCCGGGTTTGCCATAGTTGGGGACCTCGGGGGCCTCGTGCATCTGGTGTCCGATGCCGTGACCGACATATTCCCGGACGATGCTGAAGCCGTTGGCCTCCACATACGCCTGCACGGCGGCAGAGATGTCCGACAGGCGGTAGCCCTCCCGGGCAAATTTCATGCCCTCGAAGAAGCTCTGCTGCGTCACCCGGATCAGCCGCAGCGCCTCGTCGTCCACCTGCCCGCAGGGGTAGGTGCCGGCGCAGTCGCCGTGGAAGCCGCCGATGAACGCGCCCACGTCCACGCTGACGATGTCGCCCTCCTGCAGCACCCGCTTGCCGGGGATGCCGTGGATGATCTCATCGTTGACGCTGACGCACACGCTGGCCGGATAGCCGTTGTAGTGCAGGAAGGAGGGGGTCGCGCCCTGCTCCTTGATGAAATGGAACACTGCCTTGTCGATCTGAGCAGTGGTGACGCCGGGTTTTACCATATCCCGTGCCAGGGCACGGGCTGCCGCGGTAATTTTGCCCGCCCGGCGCATCAGCTCGATCTCGTGGGGTGACTTGAGCGTGATCATTCGTTCACTCCCAGCACCCGCAGGATCTCCCGCGTCGTACCCTCCACAGTGGGCTGGTCCTCCACGGTTTTCAGAACGCCTCTGGCCTCGTAGAAGCCCTTGAGGGGTTCCGTTTCCTTATGATAGACCGCCAAACGGTCTTTCACCGTCTCCGGGTCATCATCCTTGCGCTGCTTCAGCGCGCCGCCGCACACATCGCACACGCCCTCCTTTTTCGGGGGGATGTTCACGATGTGATAGCTGGCGCCGCAGCTTTCGCAGACACGCCGGCCGCCCATGCGGGCGATGATCTTCTCATCGGGGATCTCGATGGCGACCACGGCGTCGAATCTGATACCCGCCTGCTCCAGGGCCTCGGCCTGGGCGATGGTGCGGGGCACCCCGTCCAGAATGTAGCCGTTGGCGCAGTCGGCCTCCTGCAAACGCTCGTTGATGATGCCGATGATGACCTCATCGGGCACCAGCTTGCCGGCATCCATGTACTCCTTGGCCTTCAGCCCGGTGGGCGTGCCGTTTTTCACGGCCGCCCGCAGGATATTGCCGGTGGAGATAGTGGGAATGTCCAGCTTCTTCTTGATGATGTCTGCCTGGGTGCCCTTACCGGCACCGGGAGCGCCTAAAAGGATCAGTTTCATGGTAATACCTCAATTATTCCAGGAAGCCCTTGTACTGACGCATCAGCATCTGGGACTCCAGAGCCTGTACGGTCTCCAGCGCCACACCGACCACGATGATGACGGAGGTACCGCCGATGGACAGGGACGCCACGTTCACGATCTTGCCGATCAACAGGGGCAGGATCGCCACCACGCCCAGGTAGATGGCGCCAAACAGCGTGACCTTGTTGAGGACCTTCTTGATGAAGTCCGCGGTGGGCTTACCGGGCCGGAAGCCGGGGATGAAGCCGCCGTTTTTCTTCAGGTTGTTGGAGATCTCAATGGGGTTGAACTGAATGGTGGCGTAGAAGTAGCTGAAGGCAATGATCATCAGGAAATAGACGATCATGTACAGCACGCTCTTGCTGTCCACAGCGTTCACCAGGGAATAGGCGAAGGTACCTTTCTCCGGGGCGGGCAGGAACGCCGCCACGGTGGGGATGATCATGGCGATGGACTGGGCAAAGATGATGGGCAGCACGCCGGACATGTTCACCTTCATGGGGAGGGTGGATGCCTGGCCGCCGTACATCTTCCGGCCCACCTGACGCTTGGCGTACTGCACGGGGATGCGGCGCTCGGCGCCGTTGACCCAGGTGATCAGCACGATCAGTGCCAGGATGCCGATGACCACCAGCAGGGCGTGCCACCACTGCATCGCGCCAGAGCGCAGGGAGATGGCCATGGAGGACACCATGCTGGGCACGCGGGACAGAATACCCGCGAACAGGATGATGGAGATACCGTTGCCGATACCGAACTCGGTGATCTGTTCGCCCATCCACATCACGAAGGAGGAGCCGGCGATGAAGGACACGATGATCACCAGGGCGGCCCAGAAGCCGGTGCTGGTGAGGATGTTGCCGCTCTTCATCAGAGCGTAGTAGCCCCAGCCCTGCAGGATGGCGATGGCCACCGTTGCGTAACGGGTGATGGACTGGATCTTCTTCTTGCCCTCTTCGCCGCCCTCACGGGCCAGTCGCTCCAGGGGAGGAATGGCGATGGTGAGGAGCTGAATGATGATGGAGCTGTTGATATAGGGCTGGACGCCCAGTGCGAAGATGGTCGCGCTGGCGAAGGCACCGCCGGACATCACGTCATAGAGGCCCAGGATCGTGGTGCTCATCTGCTTCAGATACTCGCTCAGCAGATCGGTGTTCACATAGGGCACGGGGATCGCGTTGCCGATGCGGAAGATCAGCAGGATGAGGGCGGTAAAGACGATCTTCTTACGAAGCTCGGGGATCGCCCACGCTTTTTTGATCGTCTGTATCACTTAGATCACCTCTGCCTTTCCGCCAGCTGCCTCGATCGCTTCCTTGGCAGCCTGGGAAAAAGCAGCGGCCTGCACGGTCACCTTCTTGGTAACTTTGCCGTTACCCAGGACCTTGTAGCCGTACTCGCACTTGCTGAGGATACCCTTAGCAAGCAGGGCTTCCGCGGTGACGATCTCTCCGTCCTCAAACTTGTTGAGGGCGCTCAGGTTGATGATCTCCAGGGGCTTGGCAAAAATGTTGTTGAAACCGCGCTTGGGGATGCGGCGCGCCAGAGGCATCTGGCCGCCTTCGAATCCGATGCGGGTGCCGCCGCCGGAGCGGGCCTTCTGACCCTTGTGACCACGGCCTGCGGTCTTGCCGTTGCCGGAGCCGTGACCACGGCCCTTGCGGTAGGCTTCCTTAACGGAGCCGGCTGCGGGAGACAGTTCGTTCAGTTTCATTCTCTCGCACCTCCTTATTCTTCAGTGACCTTCAGCAGGTAGCCGATCTTGGCGACCTTGCCGCGGGTCTGGGCATTGTCGGGCTGGACGGTGGTATCACCGATCTTACGCAGGCCCAGGGAGTTGGCGGTAGCGATGTGCTTCTCCAGTCTCCCGTTGAGGCTCTTTACGAGCTGGATCTTCAGATTAGCCATTGTTCAGTCCCTCCTTAACCCACGATCTCGTCCACGCTCTTGCCGCGGGTGCGGGCGACCTCCTCGGGGGTGCGCAGGGACTTCAGGCCCTCGAAGGTAGCGGCCACCACGTTGACAGCGGTGTTGGAACGCAGGCACTTGGTACGGATATCCTTGATGCCCGCGGCTTCCATGATGATACGCACGGGGCCGCCGGCGATCACGCCGGTACCGGGGGCGGCGGGCTTCATCAGCACGCGGCCTGCACCGGCCTCGCCGATGATCTCGTGGGGAATGGTGCTGCCGGACAGGGACACGTTGATCATGTTCTTCTTGGCGTCCTCGATGCCCTTGCGGATGGCCTCGGGCACCTCGGCGGCCTTACCCAGACCGTAGCCGACCTTGCCCTTGCCGTCGCCGACCACCATCAGGGCGGAGAACTTCATGACACGACCACCCTTAACGGTCTTGGAAACGCGGTTGGTAGCGACTACTTTTTCAATGTACTCGCTCTGCTCTCTTTCAAATCTAGCCATTGATAAGTCCTCCTTCCTTAGAATTCCAGGCCGCCCTCGCGGGCGCCTTCAGCCAGCTCGGCCACACGGCCGTGGTACACATAGCCGCCGCGGTCGAACACGACGGTGTCGATGCCCTTGGCCTTGCAGCGCTCGGCCACCAGCTTGCCCACGGCGCGGGCCGCGGTCTTGTTGCCGCCGTTGCCCTCGATCTCCTTGTCCAGAGAGGAAGCGGAGACCAGGGTGTTGCCGGCCACATCGTCGATGACCTGGGCGTAGATGTTCTTCTCGCTGCGGAACACGTTCAGACGGGGACGCTCGGGAGTGCCGGACAGCTTGGCGCGGACTCTCTTATGGCGCTTCAGACGCTGCGCGTTGGTATCGGGTCTTTTAATCATATCGGCACACCTCCTTACTTCTTAGCGCCGGTCTTACCGACCTTGCGGCGGATGACTTCGTCAACATACTTGATGCCCTTGCCCTTGTACGGCTCGGGAGGACGCTTCTCGCGGACTTCCGCCGCGAACTGGCCGACCTTCTGCTTGTCGGGGCCGGAGATCACGACCTTGTTGGGGCCGGGGACATCGATGGTGATGCCGTCGATCTCCGCCACCTTCACAGGGTGAGAGTAGCCAAGGTTCATGACCAGCTCATTGCCCTCTTTGGCTGCACGATAGCCGACACCGTTGATCTCCAGCTCCTTCTTGAAGCCTTCGCTGACGCCGACGACCATGTTGTGCAGCAGAGCGCGGGTCATGCCGTGCAGAGCGCAGTGCAGCTTGTCGTCGGAGGGACGCTTGACGTGGATGGTGCTGCCGTCCTGCTCCAGGATCATCTCCGGACGCAGAGCCTGGGTCAGAGTACCCTTGGGCCCCTTGACGGTAACAACGTTGTTCTCCGCGATGGTGACTTCCACACCGGCGGGGACGGTAATGGGCATTCTACCAATTCTCGACATTGTTCAAATACCTCCTTACCATACGAACGCAAGGACTTCGCCGCCGACGTGCGCTGCGCGAGCAGCCTTGTCGGTCATGACGCCCTTGGAAGTGGATACGATAGCAATACCGAGGCCACGCAGCACGCGGGGCAGCTCGTCGGCGCCCACATAGACGCGCAGACCGGGCTTGGACACGCGGCGCAGACCGGAGATGACCTTCTCCTTGCCGGCATTGTACTTCAGGGTGATGCGGATAACGCCCTGGGTACCGTCCTCGATGACCTGGAAGGACTTGATGTAGCCCTCATCCAGCAGGATCTGAGCGATGCTCTTCTTCATGTTGGAAGCAGGAACGTCGACGGTCTCGTGCTTGGCGTTGTTGGCGTTGCGGATACGGGTCAGCATATCGGCAACAGGGTCAGTGATGTGCATACTAATGTTTCCTCCTATTTTAGAGTTACAGGCCGCAGCCTGTTGAGGCAGCGAGGTATCGCTGATAATTTGTTTCGCCGGAGCTGACCCCAGTGTTTAATTACCAGCGACCTTTCGCCATCCTGTATTACCGGAGCCTTGCGGCTCTTGGGTACATGGGTTCGGCGGAGAGCATTTCCTCCGCCTGCTCCTGGTGAAGATTTTTTTCTCAGACGAGGCGGCATGGCGCAGCCGTACTTTGTGTACGGCAAGCCTTGCCAACGAAGTATGAGGAAAAAAGATTACCAGGAGGCCTTGCGGACGCCGGGGATCTCGCCCTTGTACGCCAGCGTGCGGAAGCAGATACGGCACACACCGTAGTCACGCAGATAGGCGTGGGGACGGCCGCACAGCTTGCAGCGGTTGTACTTACGGGTGGAGAATTTCGCAGGCGCCTGCTGCTTCAGGATCATAGACTTTTTAGCCATTTCGTTCTCCTCCTAATCAGCGTTCAAAGGGAGCGCCGACCAGGGTCAGCAGCTCGCGTGCTTCTTCATCGGTCTGGGCGGTGGTGCAGATGACGATATCCATACCGCGGATCTTGTCGATCTTATCGTACTCGATCTCGGGGAAGATCAGCTGCTCCTTGATACCCAGGGCATAGTTGCCGCGGCCGTCAAAGGCGTTGGCGCTGATGCCGCGGAAGTCACGGACACGGGGCAGAGCCACGTTGAACAGACGATCCAGGAACTCCCACATCTTGTCGCCGCGCAGCGTGACCTTGGCGCCCACGGGCATACCCTCACGCAGCTTGAAGTTTGCAACGGACTTCTTGGCGATGGTGATGATGGCCTTCTGGCCGGTGATGGTGGCCAGATCGCTGCACACAGCGTCCAGAACCTTGGCGTTCTCACGAGCCTCACCGCAGCCCACGTTCACGACGACCTTGTCGATCTTGGGGATCTGCATGGTGGACTTGTAGCCGAACTTCTTGAAGAGAGCGGGAGCCACTTCTTCGGTATACTTAACTTTCAGACGTGCCATTTACTTACTCTCTCCTTTCTCACAGAGCGGCGCCGCAGTGCTTGCACACGCGGACTTTCTTGCCGTCCTTGATCTCATAGGCCACGCGGGTGGGCTTGTCGCACTTGGGGCAGACCACCTGGACCTTGCTGGCGTAGATGGCCGCCTCGCGCTTGACGATGCCGCCCTCTTCACCCTGCTTGCGGGGCTTGATGTGGCAGGTCACGGTGTTGACGCCCTCCACAACGACCTTGCGCTCGCTGGGAACGGTGCCCAGCACCTTGCCGGTCTTGCCCTTGTCCTTGCCGGACAGAACGACGACCTTGTCGTTCTTCTTGATCTTCAGATTGTTCATGTGTCCGTCCCCTCCTTAAATAACTTCGGGAGCGAGGGACAGGATCTTCATGTAATCCTTGTCGCGCAGCTCACGAGCGACCGGCCCAAAGATACGGGTACCTCTGGGGTTCTTGTCGTCCTTGATGAGGACGGCAGCGTTGTCGTCGAAACGGACATAGGTGCCGTCGGCGCGGCGGACACCCTTGGCGGAGCGGACGATAACGGCCTTGACGACCTCGCCCTTCTTCACCTGGCCGCCGGGGGTGCTCTTGCGCACGGAGGCAACGATCACGTCGCCGATGTTGCCGTACTTGACCTTAGAGCCGCCCAGAACGCGGATGCACTTGATCTCCTTGGCGCCGGTATTATCGGCAACCTTCAGATAAGACTCTTGCTGGATCATACTTGCGGCACCTCCTTACTTAGCCTTCTCGACGATCTCGACCACGCGCCAACGCTTGTCCTTGGACAGGGGGCGGGTCTCCATCACCTTGACGATGTCGCCAACGCCGCAAGCGTTCTGCTCGTCATGAGCCTTCAGCTTGTAGGTGCGGCCGACGATCTTCTTATACAGAGGATGGGCGACGCGGTCCTCAATGGCGACGACCACGGTCTTGTCCATCTTATCGGAAACGACCTTGCCGACTCTGGTCTTGCGGGAGGAAATTCTCTTCTCTTCCATTTCAGTTCTCCTCCTTTTCACGGATAACGGTCTTCACGCGGGCGATGTCGCGCTTGGTTTCAGCGATCTTGAGAGGATTGTCCAGCTGATTGGTTGCGTGCTGCATACGCAGGAAGAACAGATCCTTCTTCAGGGAGTCCAGCTTCTCGTTGAGCTGCTCCACGGTCATTGCACGTACTTCAGTTGCCTTCATCTCATTCACCTACTTCCTGGGCTTCGAGATCCTCGCGCTTGACGATCTTCGTCTTGATGGGCAGCTTGTGGCTGGCCAGACGCAGGGCCTCGCGGGCGACCTCTTCGGAAACACCGGCGATCTCAAACATGACACGGCCGGGCTTGACTACTGCGACCCAATACTCGGGGGAACCCTTACCGGAACCCATACGGGTCTCAGCGGGCTTCTCGGTGATGGGCTTGTCGGGGAAGATCTTGATCCAGACCTGACCGCCACGCTTGGTGTAACGGGTCATGGCGATACGAGCCGCCTCGATCTGGTTGCTGGTGATCCAGCTGGGCTCCAGAGCCACCAGGCCGTATTCGCCGTAGGTGACCTTGTTGCCGCGCATGGCCTTACCGGTGAGGCGGCCACGGTGTACTCTGCGGTACTTAACTCTCTTGGGCAGAAGCATTACTGAGCGCCTCCTTCTTTCTTTTCTGCGGGCTTGCGGAAGCCGCCCTCGGGACGGGGACCGCGGTTGAAGCCGCCGTTCTGACGGTCACGGTTGAAGCCGCCGTTCTGACCATCGCGGCGGAAACCGCCACGGCGATCGCCGTCACGACGGTTGCCGCGACGCTCACGACGCTCCTGATAGGGCTTGCTGGTATCCAGGGTGCGCGGGGTAGTGCGCAGTGCCTGGGACAGGATCTCGCCCTTGTAGATCCACACCTTCACGCCGATGCGGCCGAAGGTAGTGGCAGCCTCAGCGAAGCCGTAGTCGATGTCGGCGCGCAGCGTCTGCAGGGGGATGGTACCCTCATGATAATGCTCGCTGCCGGCGATCTCGCGGCCGCCCAGACGACCGCCGCAATTGCACTTGATGCCTTTGGCGCCGGCGCGCATAGCGCGACCCATGGCGTTCTTCATGGCGCGGCGGTGGGAAATACGCTTCTCCAGCTGTGCGGCGATGTTCTCGGCCACCAGCTGCGCGTCCATATCGGGGTTGCGGACCTCGACGATGTTCAGCTTCACGGTCTTGCCGATCAGCTTCTCCACGTCCTTGCGGTACTGCTCGATCTGCTCACCGCCCTTGCCGATGACCACGCCGGGGCGGGCCACGTGCAGGTAGATGGTGACGACCTCGTTGCTGCGCTCGATCTCGATCTTGGAGACACCGGCGGCAAACAGCAGCTTCTTCAGGTATACGCGGATCTTGTGGTCCTCGACCAGCAGGTCGCCGACCTTCTCATTGCTGGCATACCAGCGGGAATCCCAGTCTTTGATGACGCCCACGCGCATGCCATGGGGATTGACTTTCTGACCCATTTAACTGTTCCTCCCTTTCTTAGTCTCTCTCGGCGACGGCCAGCGTCACATGAGAGGTTCTCTTGTTGATGCGGTAGGCGCGGCCCTGAGCCCGAGGCATCATGCGCTTGAGGATGGGGCCGGGGGTGGCGAACACCTGAGTGACCACCAGCTTGTCCGGATCCATGCTGAAGTTGTTCTCAGCATTGGCGCAGGCGCTCTTGAGCAGCTTGACCAGCGGCTCGGAGGCAGACTTGGGGGTGTTCATCAGGATGGCCATAGCAGTCTTGGCATCCTTGCCGCGGATCAGATCGCAGACGATCTGGACCTTGCGGGGAGAGATGCGGACGTATCTCAGATATGCTTTCGCTTCCATATTACTCTGCATCCTCCTTTTTACGCTTTCTTGGTGTGGCCGCGGAAGGTACGAGTGGGCGCGAACTCACCCAGCTTGTGACCCACCATGTCCTCCTGCACGTAGACAGGCACATGACGGCGGCCGTCGTGGACAGCGATGGTATGGCCGACGAAGGCGGGGAAGATGGTGGAGCTGCGGCTCCAGGTCTTCAGCACGTTCTTCTCGCCCTTGGCGTTCATCTCTTCAACCCGCTTCAGCAGCTCAGGGGCAACATACGGGCCTTTTTTGATAGATCTGCTCATATTCTCTTGCCTCCTTTACTTCACGTTGCGACGCTTGACAATGAACTTGTCGGTGGGATTCTTCTTCTTGCGGGTCTTGTAACCCAGAGCCGGCTTGCCCCACGGAGTAACAGGGCCGGGACGACCCACGGGGGACTTGCCTTCACCACCGCCGTGGGGGTGATCGCAGGGGTTCATGACGGAGCCGCGCACGGTGGGACGCCAACCCATGTGGCGCTTACGGCCGGCCTTACCGATCTGGATGTTCTCGTGCTCCAGATTACCCACCTGACCGATGCAGGCCTTGCAGTTGGTGCGGATAATGCGCACTTCACCGGAGGGCATACGGATCTGGGCGTTGTCGCCTTCCTTGGCCATCAGCTGGGCATAGGCGCCGGCGGAGCGAACCAGCTGGGCGCCCTTGCCGGGATGCATCTCGATGTTGTGGATCACGGTACCAACGGGGATGTTGGCGATGGGCAGGCAGTTGCCGGGCTTGATATCGGCAGCGGCGCTGGAGAGCACTTTGTCACCGGTGGTCAGACCCACGGGAGCGACGATGTAGCGCTTCTCGCCATCCTCGTACTGGACGAGGGCGATGTTGGCGCTGCGGTTGGGATCGTACTCCAGGCGCAGAACGGTGGCTTCCATGTCCATCTTGTCGCGCTTGAAGTCGATGATGCGGTACTTGCGCTTCTCGCCGCCGCCGCGATGACGGACGGTGATGCGGCCATAGCTGTTGCGACCAGCGTTCTTCTTCAGCACCTCAACGAGGCTGGCTTCGGGCTTGGCGTGCTTGTCGATGCCGTCAAAGCCGGAAACAGTCATGTGCCGGCGGGAAGGGGTGGTCGGCTTAAAAGTTTTAATAGACATTCTCTACACTCCCTTCTCTTACACCATACCCTCGAAGAACTCGATGGTCTTGGAATCCTTGGTCAGCTGGACGTAAGCCTTTTTCCAGCTCTTGCGGGTACCGGGACGGCCGGCGCCCATACGCTTGGTCTTGCCATCGTAGTTGATGGTGTTGACCTTGGCGACCTTCACGCCGAAGATCTTCTCCACAGCGTTCTTGATCTCGATCTTACCGGCGGAGGGAGCCACTTCGAACACGTACTTCTTGTCGGAAGTAGCGGCCATGGAACGCTCGGTGATGATGGGACGGATGATGATGTCGTATACGTTAGCCATTACGCGAACACCTCCTCGATTACTGCGAGGGCTTCCTTATCCAGCACCAGATACTTGGCCTTCAGAATGTCATAGACATTGATCAGGTTGGCCATAGAGGTCTCGACGCCGGGGATGTTGCGGGCGCTCTTGATGACGATCTCGTCCTTGGCGGGGGTGACCACCAGAGACTTGCCGTCCGCCTTAACGGCGGTCAGGAACGCGCGGAAGTCCTTGGTCTTGATGCTGTCCATCTTGATGCTGTCGATGACGATGATCTCGCCGGCAGCGGCCTTGGCGGACAGAGCAGATTTCATAGCCAGTCTCTTGACCTTCTTGTTCAGAACGTAAGAGTAGCTGCGGGGCTTGGGGGCGAACACGATACCGCCGTGGGTCCACTGGGGAGCACGGGTGCTGCCCTGACGGGCGTGGCCGGTGCCCTTCTGGCGCCAGGGCTTCTTGCCGCCGCCGGAGACCTCGGCGCGGGTCAGAGCGCTCTGGGTGCCCTGCCGGCAGTTAGCCAGGTGGTTCTTGACCACTTCGTGCACGACGGCGGTGTTCGGCTCCACGCCGAAGATGCTGTCGTTGAGCTCAACAGTGCCGACCTCAGCGCCGGCCATGTTCAAAACTTTGATAGCAGACATTTCCTTAAGCACTCCTTTCCTTACTTAGTACGGGCGGAAGCCTTCTGCGGGTTACGACCGGAAGCCTTCTGCGGGTTGTTGCTGATACCAGCGTCAGCGTGCTTGATGCGGTGAGTCTTGACGGTGGACTTGATGAGCACCAGACCGCCCTTGGGGCCGGGGATGGCGCCGCGGACCGCGATCATGTTCAGCTCGGGATCGACCTTGACGATGTCCAGGTTCTGGATGGTCACCTGGTCACAGCCCATCTGGCCGGCGCCGATCTTGCCCTTGAAAATGCGGCTGGGATCGGTGGTGGAGCCCATGGAACCGGCATGACGATGGACGGGGCCGCCGCCGTGGCTCATGGGGGTACGGCCGGCGTTCCAGCGCTTCACAACGCCCTGGTAGCCGTGGCCCTTGGTGGTGCCGGTGACATCAACGAAGTCGCCCTCTTTGAAAGTGTCGGCCTTGATGATGTCGCCGATGTTCAGCTCGGCGGCGTTCTCCAGGTCGAACTCGCGCAGGTACTTCTTGGGAGCCACGCCCGCCTTGTTCAGGTGGCCCATCTCGGGCTTGGTCAGCTTGCGCTCGGGGGCATCCTCGAAGCCCAGCTGCACAGCGGCGTAGCCTTCCTTCTCGGCAGTCTTCTTCTGAACGACGGTGCAGGGGCCCGCTTCAATAACAGTGACGGGGATGACCTTGCCGTTTTCGTCGAAGATCTGAGACATACCGACTTTCTTGCCAATGATTGCCTTCATGTATGATCCTCC
>CAKTVL010000034.1 GCA_934623575.1 uncultured Oscillospiraceae bacterium | reverse complement strand
CCCGGGCCCTTCGGCTCCGGCAAGACCGTGGTGCAGCACCAGCTGGCCAAGTGGGCGGACGTGGACATCGTGGTCTACATCGGCTGCGGCGAGCGCGGCAACGAGATGACCGACGTGCTGCGGGAGTTCCCGGAGCTGACCGACCCCCGCACCGGCGAGAGCCTGATGAAGCGCACCGTGCTGATCGCCAACACCTCCGACATGCCCGTGGCCGCCCGTGAGGCGTCGGTCTACACCGGCATCACCATCGCCGAGTACTTCCGCGACATGGGCTACGATGTGGCCGTCATCGCCGACTCCACCTCCCGCTGGGCCGAGGCCCTGCGCGAGATGTCCGGCCGTCTGGAGGAGATGCCCGGCGAGGAGGGCTACCCCGCCTACCTGGCCTCCCGTCTGGCGCAGTTCTATGAGCGCGCCGGCGTGGTGCAGTGTCTGGCCGGCGAGGAGCGCACCGGCTCCCTGACCGCCGTGGGCGCGGTGTCGCCTCCCGGCGGCGACCTCAGCGAGCCTGTGGCCCAGGCCACCATGCGCATCGTCAAGGTGTTCTGGTCCCTGGACGCCTCTCTGGCCTATCGCCGTCACTTCCCGGCCATCAACTGGCTGAACTCCTACTCCCTGTATCTGGACGCCGTCACCCCGTGGTTCGACGAGCACATGGGCCCCGCCTTCATGCAGAACCGCAACCGGGCCATGCACCTTTTGCAGGAGGAGAACGAGCTGAACGAGATCGTCCAGCTGGTGGGCAAGGACTCCCTGTCCGCCCACGACCAGCTGACGCTGGAGATCGCCCGCATGCTGCGGGAGGACTTCCTGCAGCAGAACGCCTTCATGGACGTGGACTCCTACTCCAGCTTTGACCGCCAGATGCAGCTGCTGGAGCTGATACTGCACTACGAAGCCCTGTGCCGCGGCGCCGTGGACAAGTCCGTGGCCCCCGCCGAGCTGTACGCCATCCCCGCCCGGGAGAAGCTGGGCTGGGCCAAGTACGCCGCCGCGGAGGAATACGCCGCCAACTACGCCGCCGTCCGCGCCGACATGGAGCGCGAGATCGCCGAGCTGATCCGAAAGGCTGGTGAGGAAGAATGATGAAGGAATACCGTACCATCCACGAGGTCTCCGGCCCCCTGATGGTGGTGGATCATGTGGAGGGCGTCACCTATGACGAGCTGGCCGAGATCCAGCTCCACAGCGGCGAGGTCCGCCGCTGCAAGGTGCTGGAGGTCAACGGCGACCGCGCTGTGGTGCAGCTGTTCGACTCCTCCGCCGGCATCAACCTGCGGGACGCCACCATCCGCTTCCTGGGCCATCCCCTGCAGCTGGGCGTGTCCGCCGACATGCTGGGCCGCGTGTTCAACGGCATGGGCGAGCCCATCGACGGCGGCCCGGCCCTGCTGGCCGAGGAATACCGCGACATCAACGGCCTGCCCATGAACCCCGCCGCCCGGGACTACCCCAACGAGTTCATCCAGACCGGCATCAGCACCATCGACGGCCTGAACACCCTGGTCCGCGGCCAGAAGCTGCCCATTTTTTCCTGCTCCGGTCTGCCCCACGCCAATCTGGCGGCGCAGATCGCCCGTCAGGCCAAGGTGCTGGACGACAACTCCAACTTCGCCGTGGTCTTTGCCGCCATCGGTATCACCTTCGAGGAGTCCGAGTTCTTCGTCCGCGAGTTCCAGCGCACCGGCGCCATCGAGCGCACCGTCCTGTTCACCAACCTGGCCAACGACCCCGCCGTGGAGCGTATCGCCACGCCCCGCATGGCGCTGACCGCCGCGGAGTACCTGGCCTTCGAGAAGGACATGCATGTGCTGGTCATCCTGACCGACATCACCAACTATGCCGAGGCCCTGCGCGAGGTCTCCGCCGCCAAGAAGGAGGTCCCCGGCCGCCGCGGCTACCCCGGCTATCTGTACACCGACCTGGCCAGCATGTACGAGCGGGCCGGCCGCAAGCTGGGGTGCAAGGGCTCCATCACCATGATCCCCATCCTGACCATGCCCGAGGACGACAAGACCCATCCCATCCCCGATCTGACCGGCTATATCACCGAGGGGCAGATCATCCTCTCCCGCGACCTGTACCGCAAGAACATCCTGCCGCCGGTGGACGTGCTGCCCTCCCTGTCCCGTCTGAAGGACAAGGGCGTGGGCGAGGGCAAGACCCGCGAGGATCACGCCCCCACCATGAACCAGCTGTTCGCCGCCTACGCCAGCGGCAAGGAGGCCAAGGAGCTGATGACCATTCTGGGTGAGGCCGCCCTCAGCCCCACTGACCTGCTGTACGCCAAGTTCGCCGACGAGTTCGAAAAGCGCTACGTCTCCCAGGGCTTTGACGAGAACCGCACCATCCAGCAGACGCTGGATCTGGGCTGGGAGCTGCTGCGCATGCTGCCCCGCAGCGAGCTGAAGCGCATCAAGCCGGAGATGCTGGATAAGTATCTGCCGGTGAAGGAGTGACCGCCATGGCAGGAAAGACGGTCAACCCCACCCGGATGGAGCTGACCCGGCTGAAGGGCCGTCTCAAGACCGCCCGCCGGGGCCACAAGCTGCTGAAGGACAAGCGGGATGAGCTGATGAAGCAGTTCCTGGAGGTGGTGCGCCGCAACAAGGCCCTCCGCGCCAAGGTGGAGCAGGGTCTCAAGGACGCCAACGCCGCCTTCACCGTGGCCTCCGCCCTGATGGGGCCGGAGGTGCTGGAGGAAGCCCTGTCCTGCCCCCGCCGCAGCGTGTCGCTGGACGTGTCCACCCGGAATATCATGAGCGTCAACGTCCCCGTGTTTACCTTCCACACCGACAGCGGCGACGATACGCTGCTGCCCTACGGCTTCGCCCAGACCAGCGGCGAGCTGGACGCCGCGCTGGAGAAGCTCCAGGCGGTATTCGCCGACATGCTGGAGCTGGCCCAGGTGGAAAAGACCATGCAGCTGCTGGCCCAGGACATCGAAAAGACCCGCCGCCGGGTCAACGCCCTGGAATATGTGATGATCCCCGAGACCGAGCAGAGCATCCGCTACATCACCATGAAGCTGGATGAAAACGAGCGCGGCAACACCACCCGCTTGATGAAGGTCAAGGAGATGGTGCTGCAGGACGCCCACCACTACCAGCCGTGATGAACGCAAAAAAAGAACACGCCCGCGGGCGTGTTCTTTTTTTCACCTCTTCAGCTGCTCCAGGGCGCTGCGGGCGGCGGACTGCTCCGCCTCCTTCTTGCTGCGGCCGGTACCCTGGCCGATCTCTCTGCCGTTCAGCGTCACCCGGAAGGTGAACTGCTTGGCGTGATCCGGCCCGGATGACCCGGTCTGCTCATAGCACAGCACCTGGTCGCTCTTCCGCTGCACCAGCTCCTGCAGCTCGGTCTTATAGTCCCTGCGGCGCTCTTCCACCAGCTCCTCCCGCTCCTTGTCCAGCAGGACCCTGTGGATGAGGTCGCCGGCGGCCTCGATGCCCCCGTCCAGATACACCGCGGCGAACACCGCCTCCGTGGCGTCGGCCAGGATGGAGGGCCGGCGGCGTCCGCCGCCCTGTTCCTCGCCCTTGCCCAGCTGCAGATAGCTGCCCAGCTGCAGCGCCTGCGCCACCTCGTGCAGGCTCTCCTCGCACACCAGCGCCGCCCGTATCCGGGTCAGGTCGCCCTCCGGCAGGTCCGGGTGCTTCTTGTACAGGTGCTCCGCCGTCACGAACCCCAGCACGGCGTCCCCCAGGAACTCCAGCCGCTCGTTGCTGCTGATGTGCTGCGCCCGGTGCTCGTTGGCATAGGAGCTGTGGTACAGCGCCCCCTGCAGCAGGGACGGATCACGGAAGGTGTAGCCCAGCTTTTTTTCCAGTTCTTCCATGGTAGCCTCCTAAAAAATACGGCCCTGCCGGGCCGTATTTTCTGTCGTTATAGTCGGATCAGCCCAGCTTGCTGTTGAGATAGCGGACGCAGTCGCCGACGGTCTTGAGCCCGGCCAGATCCTCTTCATCGATCTCGCCGATGTCGAACTCTTCTTCCATCGCCATGACCAATTCCACCAGATCCACAGAATCGGCACCCAGGTCGTCCACGAAAGAGCTGTCCATGCTGATCTCGTCGGCGTCGATAGCGAACTGCTCGGCGATCAGATCCTGCATAGTCTTGAAGATCTCCTCCATAGTCAAGGGTATTCCTCCTTCTTGCTTGTTTTCTCCGAAAATAATACGGCAATCGTGTGACAGTGTCAATACCTTTTTGGTAAATTTATGTGGGATTTATACGGTGGGAAGCTGCATTTTGTCTATATGCTCCGCGATGGCCTGGGTGATGCCGCTCTCCGCCACCTGGATGGCCTGGCCCACCGCATTCTCGACGGCCTCCGCGTTGGAGCCGCCGTGGGCCTTAATCACCGGCTTGGAAATGCCGATAAACGCCGTGCCGCCCACCTTGTTGGGGTCCAGCTTCGCCTTGAATTCGTTCAGCCCCGGCATCACCAGCAGCGCCGCCAGCTTAGTCAGCAGATTCTTCTTGAACATGCCCTTCAGCGCGCTTCCGGCGAAGGAGCCCACGCCCTCGATGCTCTTGAGCATTACGTTGCCGGAGAACCCGTCAGTGACGATCACGTCGCAGCCGCCCTTGATGGCCTCCTTGGCCTCGATATTGCCGATAAAGTGCAGGTCCCCCCGCTGATCCGCCTGCCGCAGCAGGGCCAGCGTCTGCTTCTGCAATTCCGTGCCCTTGCTGTCCTCCGTGCCGATGTTCAGCAGACCCACACGGGGCCGCTCCACCCCCAGCACCCGCTGGGCGTAGAAGTTGCCCAGATAGGCGAACTGCAGCAGATACTCCGGCGTACACTCGGCGTTGGCGCCGCAGTCGATCAGCACGGCGCTGCCGGTGGTGGTGGGGATCACCGGGGCCATAGCCGCCCGGCGTATGCCGTGGATGCGCTTGGTGACCAGGGTCGCGCCGGTCAGCAGCGCGCCGGTGGAGCCGGCGGACACCGCCGCGTCCCCCTCACCGTCCCGTAACATGGTCAGCGCCGCGCCCATGGAGGTATCCTTCTTCCGCCGGAACACCGTGGCCGGGTCGTCGCACATCTCCACCGTCTCCGTGGTGGGATGGATGGTCACGCCCTCCGGCAGCGCCGCAGCTCCGCACTGGGCCGCCGCGTCCCGTATGGCCTTCTCATCGCCGGTGAGGACGATGTCGCAGCCAAAGCGCTTCTGCGCGCTCAGCGCGCCCTTTACGATCTCCAGCGGGGCGTTGTCGCCGCCCATGGCGTCGATGATGATCTTCACAGTGAAAGCACCTCCTGCTTCATGGTATCCAGTATGGCCAGCGACCGCTGGCTCAGCTCTGCGTTCTTGTTGCGCTTGCCCTTCACCCGGTGATCCAGCGGCGGGATGATGCCGAAGTTCACGTTCATGGGCTGGAAGTCCGCCACGCTCTCATTGCTGATGTACAGCCCCAGGGCGCCGATGGCCGTCTCCCGGGGGAAGTCGATGGGTGCCTGTCCCTTCAGCCGCCGGGCCAGCTCCACCCCCGCCAAAAAGCCGCTGGCGCAGGACTCCACATAGCCCTCCACGCCGGTCATCTGCCCGGCAAAGACGATGCGCTCCTCACGTTTCAGCCGGTAGTACCGGTCCAGCAGCCGCGGCGAATCCAGATAGGTGTCCCGGTGCATCACACCGTAGCGCAGGTACTGCGCCTCCCGCAGCGCCGGTATCAGGGAGAACACCCGCTTCTGCTCGCCCCATTTCAGGTGGGTCTGGAAGCCCACCAGGTTATAGATGGTGCCGTCGGCGTTGTCCCGCCGCAGCTGCACCACGGCGTAAGGCTCCTTCCCGGTCTTGGGGTCGATGAGTCCTCTGGGCTTCAGCGGCCCGAAGCGCAGGGTGTCCTCCCCCCGCCGTGCCATGACCTCCACCGGCATGCAGCCCTCAAATACGCCGCTGTCCTCAAAGCCGTGGACCTCCGCCTCCTCCGCCTTCACCAGCTCCGCCCAGAAGGCCTGATACTCCTCCCGGGTCAGGGGGCAGTTGATATAGTCCGGCGTCCCCTTGTCGTAGCGGCTGGCAAAGTAGGCGCTGTCCATGTCCACGCTGTCATAGGTCACCAGCGGCGCCGCCGCGTCGAAGAAGTTCAGCGTGTGTCCGCCGCCCAGCTTCTCCCCGATGGCCTCCGCCAGGGCGTCCGAGGTCAGCGGCCCGCTGGCGATGACCACGTTCCCCTCCGGGATAGCGGTCACCTCCCCGGGGATCATGGTGATGTTGGGGTGTCCCAGCACTGACTCCGTGACCATCCGGGCAAAGCCCTCCCGGTCCACCGCCAGCGCGCCCCCGGCGGGCACCGCCGTGGCGTCCGCGCACCGCAGGATCAGGCTGTCCAGCCGCCGCAGCTCCTCCTTCAGCAGTCCCACGGCGTTTTCCAGCCCTGCCCCCCGCAGGGAGTTGGAGCAGCACAGCTCCGCAAAATAGCCGGTCACATGGGCGGGCGTCTTTTTCTCCGGCTTCATCTCCCGCAGCGTCACGGGGATGCCCCGCTGCGCCAGCTGCCAGGCGCACTCAGCCCCGGCCAGCCCCGCGCCGATAACGGTCACAGCTTCCATTTATTCCTCCGCCTTCTTGGTCGTTTTCTTGGCGGCGGGCTTTTTCGCCGCCGTCTTAGCGGTCGATTTCGCCGCTGTGCTCTTGGCGCCGGTCTTGGCCGCCGTCTTGGTGGTCTTGGCGGCCTTCTTCTCCTCCGCCGTCTCATCCGCCTTCTTGGCGGCGGTCTTGGCCGCCGCAGTCTTGGCAGCCGCCTTCTTGGCGGTGGTCTTGGCGGCAGCCTTCTTCGCCGTCTCGCCCTCCGCCGCCTTGGCGGCGGTCTTTTTGGCCGTGGTGGTCTTGGCAGCGGTCTTTTTGGTCGCGGCCTTCTTGGCCGCAGATGCCTTGGCGGGCTTTGCCGCCGCCTCGACGGCGTTCTCGCCCGTTCCGGTGCTTTCTGCGCTGCTTTCCGCGCCTTCCACGTTGTTGTCCGCGTTGCTGTCCGCCGTCTCCGCGGTCTTGCGGCGGCGATAGCCCCGCTTGTCCTCCGGCAGGAAATTCGGGCACTCCGGGTTGGCGCAGAAGGGCTTATTGAAGCCCTTGCCCGCCTTTTTGAACATGGTCTTGCCGCACACCGGGCAGTCGTCCTTTACCGGCACGTCCCAGGTCATAAAGTCGCAGGTGGGGAACTTGTCACAGCCGTAATAGGTATACCCGTTCCGGCTGGTTTTCTTGAGAATGCGGCCGCCGCACTTGGGGCAGCGCCCCGGCATCTCCACCACCAGCGGCTTGGTAAATTTGCACTCCGGATACCCCGGGCAGGCCAAAAACCGCCCGAACCGCCCGGACTTCACCACCATATTCCGTCCGCAGAGGTCGCACTTCTCCTCGGTCACCTCGTCGGGCACCTTCAGATACACGCCCTCCATGTCCTTTTCCACCTTCTCCAGGTTCTCGTGGAACGGCACATAGAACTGGCGGATCAGGTCCTTCCACTTGACCTCTCCCGCCTCCACGTCGTCCAGCTTCTGCTCCATGCGGGCGGTGAACTTTACATCCACGATATCCGGGAACCGCTGGCACATCAGGTCGTTGACCACGCCGCCCAGGGGTGTCAGGCGCAGGTACTTGCCCTCCTTGATGACGTACTCACGGTCCAGGATGGTGGACACCGTGGGCGCGTAGGTGGAGGGCCGGCCGATGCCGTTTTCCTCCATGGTGCGGATCAGCGTGGCGTCGGTATACCGCGCCGGCGGCTGGGTGAAGTGCTGCAGGGGCTTGAAGTCCGTGGCCGTCACCTGCTCGCCCTCCTCCAGCGGCGGCAGGGGGGATTCCTTCTCCTCCTTGTCGTCGTCCCGGCTCTCCTCGTACACCGCGGTGTAGCCGGCGAATTTCAGGTTGCTGGCGGAGCAGCGCAGGGCGTGGGCCCCGGCGGCGATCTCCACCGAGATGCTGTCGTACACGGCGTTGGCCATCTGGCTGGCCAGGAAACGGCTCCAGATCAGCCGGTACAGCCGGTACTGCTCCGGCGTCAGGTCGCCCTTCACCTGCTCCGGCGTCAGCGCCGGGTCGGAGGGGCGGATGGCCTCGTGGGCGTCCTGCGCCCCGGCCTTGGTCTTGTACTTGCGGGGCACATCGGGGCAATAGGCCGCGCCGTAGCGGCTCCGGATCAGCTCCCGGGCCTGGGCCTGAGCCTCGTCGGAGATGCGCAGCGAGTCGGTACGCATGTAGGTGATCAGACCCACGGTGCCCTCTCCGCTGATGTCCACGCCCTCATACAGCTGCTGGGCGATGGCCATGGTCCGCCGGGGCGTCATGTTCAGCTTGCGGGACGCCTCCTGCTGCAGGCTGGAGGTGGTGAACGGCGGCGTGGGGCTGCGCTGCTTATCGGTGCGCTTCACCGTTTTCACGGTGAAGGTCTCCTTTTTCAGCTCCTCCACGATGCGCTGGGTGTCCGCCCCGTCCTTTGGCTCATACTTCTTGCCGTTCTCGCCGTAATAGTGGGCGGTGAAGGGCGCCGCCGCGTGGTTCTGCAAAAGCACATCCAGGGACCAGTACTCCTGGGGTACGAATTCCGCGATCTCCTTCTCCCGCTGGGCCACCAGCCGGATGGCCACCGACTGCACACGGCCGGCGGACAGGCCCCGCCGTATCTTCTTCCACAGCAGGGGCGAGAGCTGATAACCCACGATGCGGTCCAGCACGCGCCGGGCCTGCTGGGCGTCCACCAGGTCCTGGTCGATGGCTCTGGGGTGCTGGATGGACTCCTGCACCACCTTTTTGGTGATCTCGTTGAAGGTCACCCGCTGGGCCTTGCTCTCCGGCAGCTCCAGCAGATGCTGCAGGTGCCAGCTGATGGCCTCTCCCTCGCGGTCCGGGTCGGTGGCGAGAAAGACGGTCTTGCTCTTGTCCGCGGTGGTCCTCAGGTCCTTGATAATATCCTCTTTCCCCTTGATGGGCCGATAGTTGGGGGTAAAGTCCCCGTCCACATCCACGCCCAGGGTACTCTTGGGCAGGTCACGCAGGTGGCCCATGCTGGCCTTCACCACATAGTCCGGCCCCAGATACTTGCCAATGGTCTTGGCCTTGGCCGGGGACTCCACGATGACCAGATTCTTCTTTGCTGCCATAGTGTCATTTACTCCTTTTTGAGTTCCACCGTCCGCAGGAAGCTCCTGGCTCCCTGGCGGCAGACGTAGCCGTCGATCTCCAGCACCGTCAGCGCCGACAGTACACGGCGCACGGGCAGATCGGTCAGAAGCGCCGCGTCATCGGTGAGTGTGGGTATATCCGTTTTCAGCACGGACAGCACCGCGATCTGATCGTCGGTGAGTCCGGCCGGGTCTTTCGAAATGTCCAGCACCGGCAGCTCCGGTGCCCTGGCCGCGCTCTCCTCCTGCGCCACAGGGGCCGCGGGCGCGTCGCTCTCCGCGGCGCCCTTGGGCAGCGGCGGCAGCTTGGCGCGCAGGGGCCGCAGCTTGTGGGGGAACCGGCTCTCGTAGAAGCTCAGCACGTCCCACGCCTCGCATACCAGCCCCGCGCCCTCCCGGATCAGCGCGTTGCTGCCCCGGCTCATGGGCGCGTCGAAGGGCCCCGGCACGGCAAAGACCTCACGCCCCTGCTCCAGCGCCGTGGCGGCGGTGATCAGCGCGCCGCTCTTCTCTGGGGCCTCCACCACCACCGTGGCCAGGCTCAGGGCGCTGAGCAGCCGGTTCCGCACCGGGAAGTGCTCCGCCTTGGGCTCCGTTCCCGGCGGATACTCCGACAGGATCACGCCGGTGGCGGCAATGTCCTCATACAGCCGGCGGTTGGCCGCCGGATAGATCACGTCCACGCCGCCGCCCAGCACCGCGGCGGTAAAGCCCCCGGCCCGCAGGGCGCCCAGCAGTGCCTCGCCGTCGATGCCCTTGGCCATGCCGGACACCAGCAGCGCCCCCTGCTTGGCCAGCTCATACCCCAGCTGCGACGCCGCCCGCACCCCGTAGGGCGTGCAGGACCGGGTGCCCACCACCGTGATGGCCACCTCCTCGTCGAACAGCGGCAGCGATCCCTTGCCGTACAGCAGCAGCGGCGGGTCATAGATGCTGCGCAGCCGGTCGGGATACCCGGCGTCGTCCATGGTCAGCACGAACTGCCCGTCCTTGGCGCAGTCCTCCAGCACCCGCTCCGCCCGGTCCAGGGATTTGTCCGCCAGCAGCGCGGCCTGCAGCTTGGTGATGCCCTCCGCCAGCAGCAGCTCGCCCTCCGGGGCGAAATATATCTCCTCCGGCGAGCCGAAGTGCGCCAGCAGCTGCAGCCTGGCCCGCTCCCCCAGTCCCGGCAGTGTGGTCAGCCACACCCAGTATTTCAGTGCCGACATGTCTCCTCCCCCTCTTCCGCACGATAGGCCTCCCACAGCAGCACCGCCGCCGCGGCCGCCGCGTTCAGCGACTCGCAGTGGGCCGACATGGGGATGCGCAGCGTCTCATGGCACAGCGCCAGCACCTCCGCGCTGACGCCCCGGCCCTCGCTGCCGATGACCAGCGCGCACCGCCGCAGGTCCCGGCTGCGCACATCCACCGTGTCGTGGCGCAGGGCCGTGCCATACAGCGGCAGCCCCGCCTTTTCCAGCAGTCCCGGCAGCGCCTCCACCCGCACCGCGTACAGCGGCATGCGGAACACCGCCCCCATGGACGCGCGCAGTGTTTTCAGCGCGTAGGGATCGGCGCAGCCCGGCAGCAGCAGCGCCCCGGTGCAGCCGAAGGCGTCCGCCGTCCGCAGCACCGCCCCCACGTTGCCGGGGTCCTGTACGCCGTCCAGCACCACATACCGCCCCGGCGTCAGCGCCTCCGGTGCCGCCATGTCCGGCAGCGCGCACAAAGCCAGCAGTCCCTGGGGCGTGGGCAGCGGCGAGATGGACGCCATCACGTCCCCCGGTACGGTGACCCGCCGCGTCTCCTCCGGCAGCCCCTCCGGGAAGGCCACGCCCTCCGCGGCGATGACGCACGTCACGGCCACGCCGTGGCGCACCGCCTCGTCCACCAGCTTGGGGCTGTCGCACAAAAACACCCCCGCCTTCCGCCGGGCCGCCGCCGTATCCAGCTTTCGTACCTGCTCCAGCAGCGGATTGCGCCGGCTGGTGATATGCTCCGTCATACCGCGGCCCTCCTCCCCTTAAATATTCTTTATAATATAGGTATCGCCCGCGAATGTCAACAAAAAATAAGGGAGCGCCCCAAGAGCGCTTCCCTTATCCGTTCTCTATGCCTCGTGGCCCTTCCCGCGGATGACCGCCGTCACCTGGTCCACACACTCGCGGCACACGGCGTCCTCCGCCGCCTCCACCATCACCCGCAGCACCGGCTCCGTGCCGGATTCCCGCACCAGGATGCGCCCGGTGTCGCCCAGCCGCCGGGCCACCTCGTCCACGGCCCGCTGCACGTCGGCATCCTGCCGCGCCGCCGCCTTGTCCCGGACACGGACGTTCTCCAGCACCTGGGGATAGATGGTCAGCCCATCGGTGAGCTTGCTCATGGGCTCCTTCCGCTCCAGCATCACCTCCATCAGCTTCAGGCTGGTGAGGATGCCGTCGCCGGTGGAGGCGTACTTGGAGAAAATGATGTGCCCCGACTGCTCGCCGCCCAGGGCGCAGCCGTTTTTGTTCATGTACTCGTACACATACTTGTCGCCCACGGCGGTCTTGGCGTAGCGGATGCCCAGCCGGTCGAAGGCCCGGTACAGCCCGAAGTTGGACATCACCGTGGTCACCACCGTGTTGTGGGGCAGCTCGCCCGTCTCCTTCATGTGCCGTCCGCAGATGTACAGGATGTGGTCGCCGGTGATCACGTTGCCCTTTTCGTCCACCGCCAGGCACCGGTCCGCGTCGCCGTCGTAGGCAAAGCCAACGTCCAGCCCCTTCTCCACCACAAAGCGCCGCAGCGCGTCGATGTGGGTGGAGCCCACGCCGTTGTTAATGTTGAAGCCGTCCGGCTCATCGCCCATGACGCAGGTGGTGGCTCCCAGGGCGTCAAACACGCTC
Organism: uncultured Oscillospiraceae bacterium; assembly: GCA_934623575.1. Lineage (GTDB taxonomy): Bacteria > Bacillota > Clostridia > Oscillospirales > Oscillospiraceae > Vescimonas. Next base: position 992 of record CAKTVL010000034.1, on the reverse strand, counting down.
CGGGCGATCATCCACGCGCTGCCGTTGGCGCAGTCCAGCCCCACCTTCTTGCCCCGGAAGGAGAACATCCCCAGGGAGATGAGATACCCCACATACCGGTTCCGCCCCGCGGACCAGTCCACCGTCCGGCCGATGCTCTCCCGCTGTGCCAGCGGCAGCGTATCCCACGTCCGGCCAAATACGTTCAGCTTGCCGTCCAGATAGTCCTCGATCAATCCGATAGTCTCCTCGTCCATCTTCTCGCCGGACCGCCCGATCAGCTTGATGCCGTTGTCGTAGAAGGGATTGTGGCTGGCAGAGATCATAATGCCGCAGTCGAAGCCCTCCGTCCGCGCCACATAGGCCACCGACGGCGTGGTGGTCACATGCAGCAGATACGCATCCGCGCCGGAGGCCACCAAGCCGGAGGCCAGCGCGTACTCGAACATATAGCTGCTCCGGCGGGTGTCCTTGCCGATGACCACCTTAGCCGGCTCGCTGTCGCCGTTGCGGCGCTTGCACTCGCCGCAGTACCAGCCCAGAAAACGCCCCACCTGATAGGCGTGGTCCGCCGTCAGCGTCACATTGGCCTCGCCCCGGAAGCCGTCCGTGCCGAAATACTTTCCCATGTCCTTCTCCTCCCGTCAGCGCTGCGCGGCGATGTCGCCGCTGTGCTTGTAGATGCTCCCCTCCGGCACGGTGCCCCGCACCGAGGACAGCGGATACACCCGGCTGCCCCGTCCGATCACCGCGCCGGGGTTCAGCACGCTGTTGCAGCCGATCTCCACGCCGTCGCCCAGCATGGCCCCCACCTTCTTCCGCCCGGTGTCCAGGCGCTCCGCGCCGTCGGTCACCACCACGTGGGTCTTGTCGGACTTCACGTTAGAGGTGATGGACCCCGCGCCCATGTGGGACCTATACCCCAGGATGCTGTCGCCCACATAGTTGTAGTGGGGCGTCTGCACGTTGTCGAACAGGATCACGTTCTTCAGCTCCACGGAGTTGCCCACCAC
>CAKTVL010000033.1 GCA_934623575.1 uncultured Oscillospiraceae bacterium | reverse complement strand
CAGCGCGGCACCCACATCCACCCCGGCACCAACGTGGGCAAGGGTACCGACGACACCCTGTTCGCCAAGGCGGACGGCGTTGTCCGCTTCGAGCGTCTGGGCAAGGACCGCAAGCAGGTCTCTGTCTACCCCGCGGAGTAATTGGTATAAAAAACCTCCCGCCTCAGCGGGAGGTTTTTTCTTGACATTTCCGCTGCCATATGCGTATAATAAGGGCAGGAGAGATGCCGTGACAAGCGGTTTAGCTCCGGTATAGTATGGTTTAGAAAAAATTCAGAAAACCGTCACTTGCCAGAGTGGCGGTTTTCGCGTTTCTTTACGATGATGGTCACAGTGTAACCGCCAATATGTAAAGTAATGCGCATAGGCTCACCCCCTTTCGGGTGGTGTGAGCTAAACCGCCTGCCGTTGTGGTGCGACATCTCTCCCACGAAAAAAGTGTAGCATGAATACGGAATTCTGTCAACTGTTACCGCCGTCAGACGGTTTTTTCTTGACATTTCCGCCGCCATGCGGGTATAATACAGACAAGGGGTCGCTGCGACAAGCGGTCAGCCCCTAAAGCTCGGATTTGTTAGGCTTTACAGCTCGCAAAAACCGTCACCGTGCAGGGTGGCGGTTCTTCCTTTTTTATTGACCTTTTCTCCGTTTTCGGGTACAATATAACTAAACTGGCATAATAGGCAAGCTTTCAGATACAGTGAGGTACAGACCATGGCAAATGGATTTATCGATAAGGCGCGGATCACCGTGCGCGCCGGCAACGGCGGCAACGGCGCGGTGGCCTTCCACCGGGAGAAATACATCGCCGCCGGCGGCCCCGACGGCGGTGACGGCGGCAGCGGCGGCTCCATCATCCTGCGGGTGGACGACAACATGTCCACCCTGATGGATTTCCGCTACAAGCGCAAGTATGTGGCCGGCAACGGCGTGGATGGCCAGGGCGGCCGCAAGACCGGCAAGGACGGCGAGAGCCTGACCATCAAGGTCCCCCGTGGCACGCTGGTGCGCGACGCCGAAAGCGGCGAGATCATCAAGGACATGTCCGACGATGCGCCCTACGTCCTGTGCAAGGGCGGCCGCGGCGGCTGGGGCAACCAGCACTTCGCCACCCCCACCCGTCAGGTCCCCCGCTTTGCCAAGGCCGGCCTGCCCGGCGAGAGCCACGACGTGATCCTGGAGCTGAAGCTGCTGGCGGACGTGGGCCTGGTGGGCTTCCCCAACGTGGGCAAATCCACGCTGCTCAGCGTGGTCAGCAAGGCCCATCCCAAGATCGCCAACTACCACTTCACCACCCTGTATCCCAACCTGGGCGTGGTCTATGTGGACGAGGGCGTCAGCTTCGTCATGGCCGACATCCCCGGCATCATCGAGGGCGCCAGCGAGGGCGCCGGCCTGGGCCACGACTTCCTGCGGCACATCGACCGCTGCCGCCTGCTGGTGCACCTGGTGGATGTCTCCGGCAGCGAGGGCCGCGACCCCATCGCGGACTTCGACGCCATCAACGCCGAGCTGCGGGAATACAGCCCCGAGCTGGCCACCCGTCCCCAGATCGCCGTGGCCAACAAGACCGACCTGCTGATGGATACGGAGCAGCTGGACGCCTTCCGCGCCCACGTGGAGGCGCAGGGCTACGAATTCTTCGCCATGTCCGCCGCCACCCACCAGGGCACCCGTGAGCTGGTGCAGCGCATCGGCCAGCGGCTGAGCCAGCTGCCGCCGGTGACGGTCTACGAGCCGGAATACGTCCCCAAGCCGCCGGTGGTGGATACCTCCGAGCCGCTGCACATCGAGCGGGAGGACAACACCTGGCTGGTGGAGGGCCCGTGGCTCCAGCGCCTGATGGGCAACATCAACTTCTCCGACTACGAGAGCCGTATGTACTTCGACAAGATGCTCCGCCAGAGCGGCCTGTTCGACACCCTGGAGCAGATGGGCATCCAGGACGGCGACATCGTCAGCATGTACGACCTGGAATTCGAATACCAGCGCTGATACGCGGCAAGCACGCCCCCATCGGGGGCGTGCTTCAGCTTGTCGGGAAGCGGCGCCTTTGTCAGAAGGCCGCCGGCCGCGTATCCGTCTCTATGGCGGCCACCGCCTCCTTCAGCTGCCGCATGTCGCGGATGTCCCGGCGCTGCCGCAGCCGGGTCTGCATCTCCGGCGTCAGCGCGTAAAAGTAGTCGTAGGCCGCGGCCTCGTTGTTGAGAAGATCGGTCAGCGTCTCATACTGCATCATAAAAAAGCACCTCCGCGCTTAGTGTGCGCGGAGGTGCTCTGCTTATGCGTCAGACGGTCTTTTCGAAGTAGAAGTAGGTGCCGTCCTCGCCGGAGGGCCGCATACAGGCGGACAGCATCCGGTGGGACGCGTCGTTCTCCTTGAAGCACTTGGCCACCACGCGCTCCAGCCCCAGGTGATACAGCGCCCAGTCCGCGGCGGCGGCGAAGGCCTCTGTGCCGTAGCCGTTTCCGGCATACGCCGGCGCGATGCGGCAGCCCTGCTCAAAGCCGCCCCGGAAATCGGGGTTATACAGCACCACCTCGCCGATGAGCTTCCCCTTCAGCCGGACGGCGAAGTTCACCGCCCGCCGGGCGGCGAAGTCCGCCCTGGCCACGTCGTAGAAATACGCGTCGGTCAGTGCCGTGTCCCCCAGATCGGCGCGGTAGTCATAGCCCCACCAGCGGTTGCGCTCATCGTCCAGACACAGGGCGGCGTAGGCGGGGATGTCCGCCTTTCGCAGGGGCGTCAGCGTCAGGCGCCGGGTCCTGAGGGTGGGAACGGCCTTCAGCACGTCCAGCTCGGTGCCCACATCTATGCGCACCTTCCCGGCCAGATGGTCGGGCAGATACTGCAATTTAGAGGTGCGCAGCCCCTTGTCCCGGGCGTCGTCCTCCCGGTTGCACCACTCGCAGTCGCCGCCGTAGTACGCGGCGAAGGCCTGCACCAGCGCGGGATAGGCCCCGGCGTGGGAGTACAGGGCCTTCTCAATGTGATCCACCAGCGTGCCGCCGCACTTTTCCGCCAGACACACCGCCACCAGCTGTCCCCCCGCCAGCATGCCGCCGGCGCAGAACCAGCCGGTGCCGATGCGGGAGAACATCTCCTGGGCCAGGGCCAGCTCCTGCACCGCCAGCGGCCCCGCCTTGTGGAATTCCCCCTCATAGGCTCGCCAGAAGTCCGCCAGCCGGGGGTCGGTGGGGTCGGTCAGCGGGATGAACTCCGCGTCGGGATAGTCCCGGCGGAACTTGTTGATGTGGTTGCGCTGGCCGCTGTACCGCCGCCCGGCGAAGCTGGCCAGCTCCTCCGTGCGGTAGAGATAGTCCTTCCACGGCCGCTCGCTGGTGACCCGGCACCGGGGATAGCGCAGACACAGCTCCCGGGCCTTGTCCTCCGGCACCACGGACAGCACCAGCGGCGTTTCCGTGGCGGCGCACCAGGACTCGATGGCCCGCAGCGCGGCCTCCGTGTCCCCCTCTTGGCCCCGCAGGGGATAGTCAAAGACGTACTCGCCGTCGATGCGGTTGCGGACGATCAGGCACCCGGCGACCTCAGCAAAGGACGGGTGCAGGTGATCCCGCCACATGAGCTTGACGCCCAGGGAGTATTCACACAGTTGGTAGTCGCAGTCGCGGTAATACCCGCGCAGATGTTCGCCGCTGGCGGCGGTCAGTTCCTGAAATTGAAGCATAGCAGATCCTTTGTATCGTTTCTATCGTTATTTTGCGTTCCCGCGCGCTCCCGCGCGCTCACATTTTCTCTATCATGTCCCTGGACTGCTGGATGAACCGGCGGACGATGGGCCGCAGCTCCTTGGCCGGCTGGGCAGCGATGCCCAGGGCGCGCACCGCCCGCGGCTCCAGCGACAGTGCCCGGACGCTGTTCTGCCGCCCCCGCAGCACCAGCCGCGACAGCATGCTGACGCCCAGCCCGTGCTCCACCATGGAGATCACCGCGCTGTCGGACACCTGGGTGGTGCGGATCAGCGGCGTGACGCCGTGCTCGTTCAGCACCCGCAGAATGTCCTTGTCAAAGCCCATGGAGGGCATGAGGAATTCCTGCCCGTTAAAGGCCTCGATGGGGAAAGTGCTGTCGCCGCTGTCGTATTCCGGGGGCAGTATGGCCAGCAGCTCGTCATCCCGCAGGGGCGTCCACTCCAGGGGAACGGCGTCCTGCCGGCTGGCGAAGCACATGTCCACCCGGTCCTCCAGCACCCAGCGGAACACCTCGTCCACGCTGCCCATCTGGATGTCCACCGTCACGTCCGGGTGCTCCCGGCGGAACTGCTGGATGATCTCCGGCAGCCAGTGGCGGGCGATGGACTCATAGGCCGCCACCCGGACGCTGTCCTCCTTGTGGGTGTTGATCAGCGCGATCTCCCGCTCCAGCGCGGAGGAGGAGGCCAGGCAGTCCCGCACCAGGGGCAGGATGCGCTGGCCCGCCGGGGTCAGGCGGACGCCGCTGCGGCCCCGTACCAGCACGGTGAAGCCGATGTCCTTTTCCAGGCTGTTCATCATGTGCGTCAGGCCGGATTGTGTGTATCCCAGCACCTCCGCCGCGCGGGTAAAGCTCCCCAGCTCCACGGCGGTGAGCAGCGCCTCCAGTTTCTTAGTATCCATGACAGCTCCTGTAGATATGACAATATTTCATAGTAGGATTATACCCCCTTTTCGCCCCCGGCGGCAAGCCCTGATTTTCGGCATTTTGCCCATATTTTCCCGGCCTGTCCGGCGCGAGTATCTATCTATGACATTTTCTCATGTCTGCATGACATATTGTCGCTTTACAAAGCCCGTGTATCTGTTGTATTGTACCCATAGTGATTCGAATACATGAATTGCTTTTCCTTTCTATCCTCAAATCGTCTGGCAGCCGCACGACTGTGCGGCTGCCGACACCTCTGGCGGGAGGTTTTGAGGGTGCTGTGTGTAAACACCTCAAAGTGAGCGGGCGCCGTGAGCCGAACGGCGCCCGCTTCTCTTTTGCCCGCCGCCGCGCCCCAAGAGCGCCCCTTTGCCGCCATATCCGCCCTCCTGACCGCCCATATCGGTAAAAAAACACCCCGATTTTCAAAAACAGCTTGACTTTTCCGGCCCATTCGGTATAATAATATGGCTTGCGTCTGCAAGCATATCCTTGCTCTCATCTGAGAATGAGGGCCATTTGTCCAAAAGGAGGTGCAAAAGTATGGCTAAGATTTCCGCCAACTACGAGGTCGTCTACATTATCGACCCTGCACAGGGTGAGGAGGCTGTTGCCGCTACCGTGGCAAAGTTCCAGGCTCTGGCAGAGCAGAATGCGACGGACGTGGTCGTCGATGAGTGGGGCAAGCGCCGCCTGGCTTACGCGATCGACTACAAGACCGAGGGCTACTATGTGCTGATGAGCTTCACCAGCGGCCCGGAATTCCCCAAGGAGCTGGATCGTATCCTTGGCATTACCGAGGGTATCATGCGTTCCATGATCGTCTGCAAGGGCGAGTAAGGGAGTACAGCAATGCTGAACAAGATCTTCATCATGGGTCGCCTGACCCGTGATCCGGAGCTGCGCCGCACGCAGTCCGGTACCCCCGTCACCAGCTTCTCTCTGGCTGTGGACCGTGATTACAAGTCCCAGTCCGGCGAGAAGGAGACGGATTTCATCGATGTGGTCGCCTGGCGTTCCACCGCCGAGTTCGTGTCCAAATACTTCACCAAGGGCCGCATGGCCGTGGTGGAGGGCCGGCTGCAGATCCGCGCCTGGCAGGACAAGGACGGCAACAACCGCCGCAGCGCCGAGGTCGTGGCCGACAACGTCTATTTCGGCGATTCCCGCCGGGATGGCGACAGCGGCTCCGGCAATTACGGCGGCGGCAACAGCGGTTACTCCGCGCCCGCCGGCGGCTATGCCGCGCCCGTGGGCGGCGGCTCCGGCTTTGCCGAGATCGATGAAGAGGACGGCGACCTGCCGTTCTGATGTGCAAGGCACATGAAACTATATAAAGGAGGAAACTTCCATGGCTATGGAACGTGAAAATAGACCCGTTCGCGGCGCCGGCAAGCGTCGCAAGAAGGTTTGCCAGTTCTGCGTGGACAAGTGCGAGTGCATTGATTACAAGGACGCCGCCAAGCTGCGCCGCTTCATCTCCGAGCGCTCCAAGATCCTGCCCCGCCGTACCACCGGCACCTGCGCTATGCATCAGCGCCAGCTCACCGAGGCCATCAAGCGCGCTCGTCAGATCGCCCTGCTGCCCTTCGTGACCGAGTAATCAAACCGAAAAAACAAGACCGGCTCCGCCGGTCTTGTTTTTTTGCGCTTGACATCCGGTATGCTTCCCGCTACAATGAAAGGGAAGAAGGGCAGCACCGTAAGCGGTCAGCCCGAGATCAGCTGCTTAGATATGTATACTAAGAAACCGTCACTTGGCCGAGTGGCGGTTTCTGTGTTTTTGTAGAGCGAGGTTCCCGCGTCGCGATTTTTTACTGTTCTCCCCGTGGGATTTTTGCTAAAATAGTGTACTATACAGCAGAACACCCGCGGAAAGGAGGGGCGCTTATGGACGACAAGCAGCTGATGTCCCGCATCGCCGGCGGCGACGAGGCCGCGCTGCAAGCACTGCTGCGCCGGTTCACGCCGATGCTGCGCTATATCCTGCGCCCCCTGCTGCCGGATGAGCGGGACCGGGAGGAGTGCCTGGCCGACATCTCCCTGCGGATCTGGCGCGCCGCCGCCGACTTCGACGGCGACAAGGGCAGTCTCAACGGCTGGCTGACGGTCCTGGCCCGCAACGCCGCGCTGAACCGCGCCCGCGCCCGCCGCGGAGACGACGTGCCGCTGGAGGACACCGTCCCCCACGGCGGCGGCAGCGCCGAGGACGCCCTGCTCCGCCAGGAGCGCCGCGCCCGGCTCCGTGCCGTCATCGCCGCCCTGCCGGTGCACGAGCGCGACCTTTTCTACCGGAAATACTACTACTGCCAGTCCACCGCCCAGATGGCCGCCGAGCTGAGCCTGACGGAGCGGGCCGTGGAGGGCCGTCTCTACCGCCTGCGGCAGAGCCTGCGCCAACAGTTGGGAGGTGATTTCTGTGACGGATGACCTGCGTTTTGACCAGATGCTCCGCGAGGACGCCGCCGCCCTGCCGCCGCCTGCCGACGGGGAGATCAACCCCTGGCGCACGGCCATGGACCGCATCCTCTGGGGCATGGGGCTGACCACCATCACCCTGAATTTCCTCTGGCTGGACGTTATCCTGCCCGCCATAGGCGCGGTGCTGCTGGTGCTGGGCTTCCGCACCCTGCGGCGGGAGAACGTCCCCCTCCGCTGGTGCTATCGTCTGTCGCTGCTGGCGCTGACCATCCGCTTCGCGGGGGACGTGCTTGCCGCCCTGCCGGTGGATGTGGGGAACGCCCCCGCCTACGTCCACATCCCGGTGCTGCTGGCGCTGTACGTCTGCCTCTGGCGTGGCATGGTGGGCGTCTCCCGGGCCGCCGGAGCCGAAAAGCCCGCCGCCCCCGCCGCCGGGGCTATGGCCGTGTTCTACGCGGCGCTGACGGCCCTGGCCCTGATCGGGCTGGAGGGCTGGCTGCTGGTGCTGCCGCTGCTGGCGCTCTATATTTTCTTGCTGCGCAGCATGGTCCGGCTGTCCCGCTCCCTCTCGGACACCGGCTATGCCATCACCGCCGCGCCGGTGCGCCTGTCGGACAGTGCGGTGCTGTGGGGCGCGCTGGGCGCGCTGCTGGCGGCGGTGCTGCTGGCCATGTTCCTGGGCCAGCGTTATCCCATGGACTGGCAACCCCGGCAGGACGCCCCGCAGGACGCTGCCATCCGCCAGTCCCTGCTGGAAAAGGGCTTCCCCGCCGACGTCCTGGACGACCTGACCGCCGACGAGGTCTCGCAGCTCTCCGGCGCCGTCCGGGTCTACCGCCAGACGGAACGCCTGTACAGCAACACCGACTACCGGGAGGTGACGCTCTCCTACTTCCTCCGCGACCCGCCGCACACGCTGCAATACGACCGCACCCTCACGGAGACCGACGATGCCGGAAACCGCACTTACCGCTACGTCTATCGGGCCTACGACACGCTGGAGCAGATCGTGACCCATGTGGCGGTGGAGCTTCCGGCGGAGGGTGATACCGCCCGCTTCGTCTATATCCACCACCTGACCTACGCCGCCCCGCCCAGCCCCTACACCGAGATACTGGAACTGTGGCCGGCGTGGCAGACGCAGGGCGACTGGTTCCCCGGCGGCCACGTCAGCGGCCGCGTCCTCTGCCAGAAAAACGGCGCGGAGCTGACCGCCCCCTTCCCCACGCTGGAGAGCGGCAGCCAGCAGGTCAGCGACTTCTTCGGCACCCGCCAGACCCAGCGGATCACCGCCGGCTGGTCCTTCCCCCGCGGCGTCGAAAGCCCCCGCGCCTACGTTTTCTACGACGCCCTCCGCGGCCAGGACAGCTGGGTCATCGAGAGCTGGGCCAACTACGTCTGCCAGACCGCCCCGGTCTACCCCTTCCGTGACGCCGCCGCCCTCTGGCACAGCTACGGCAGCGACGCCTACTCCCTCCGCCAGACCGCCCTTCAGGTATTCGACGGATAAGCACAAAAAGCAGCCCCTCCGGCCTTGGCCGGAGGGGCTGTTCGTATTTTCAGGCACTCCCCCCGGCGGAAGCCGGGGGGAGTGCCTGTGACTTTACTCTGTCATGATCTTCAGGATGACCCGGTCGGTCTCCTTCATGCCCTGCGCCGCCAGCTGGCCCACATGGCGCACCGTGTCCTCCACGTCCGTACCCACGATGCCGTCGCCGGGGCGGAAGCTGTTGCCGCCCAGGTACATGTCGTAGCCCAGGAGACCGCAGTTCACGCTCATGGCGATCTTGCTGGCGCAGCTGGCCTTGGCCCCGTCGCAGATGCAGCCGGAGATCATGGCCACCGCGTTCTCCAGCGTGCGGCTGATGCCCTCATGGTCGGCGCCCCGCAGCCACGCGATGCCGCACCCGGCTCCCACGCCGGCGCTCACCGCCCCGCAGTAGGCGCTGAGCCGCCCGATGCCGGTTTTCTGGTGGATGGTGATCAGGTCGCTGAGGCACACCGCCCGCAGGATCCTCTCGTCGTCCGCGCCCATGAGCTGTCCGTACCGCCACACGGGCACCGACGCGGTGATGCCCTGGTTGCCGGAGCCGGAGACGATGACCACCGGCATCTCGCAGCCGTTCATCCGGGCGTCCGACCCGGCGGCGGCCCAGGCCCGGGCCTGTGTCTCCCAGTCCTGCGAGGTCCGCAGCAGCGTGGAGCCGATGTTGGCGCCCCAGTCGTTCCGCAGGCCCTCGGCGGCGATGGCGGTGTTTTTCTCGATCTGCCGCCCCACCATGGGGCGGATATTCTCCAAAGGAACTGTTTCGGCAAAGGTGATGATGTCGTTGACGTTCAGCACGGATTTGTCCTGCAGGTTGTCCTCGGCGTTGCCGGTCACCGGCAGCGCGCGCAGGACCTCTCCGTCCTTCTCTATGTAGATGATGTTGGTGTGGTTGTTGGCCACCCGCACGCAGGCGTGGTGCCCGCCCAGCCAGCCGGTCAGCTTGATGTCCAGCAGGCACGGCGTCTCGGGACATGTCACCCGGATCTCCGTGCCGTCCAGATACGCCTGGATGGCCTCCACGTCCGCCTCGGTGGCGTTGGCAATGACCTGAAGCTCCGCGTCGGCGTCGCCGGCCACTATGCCCACGGCGATGGCGGCGTCGATACCGCGGCGTCCGCCCGTATTAGGCACTACCACGGATTTCACGTTCTTCAGGATGTTCCCGCTGATCTCAGCCAGGATCTTTTCCGGTTTTCCGCCCAGCACCTCGCGCAGTTTCGCGGCACAGTACGCGACGGCGATGGGCTCTGTACACCCTGTGGCCAGCAGGAGCTCCTCCTGCAATATCGCCGTGTAAGCGGCGATCTTAGCGTCGTTCAACATCACACAGTCTCCTTTGTTCACTTGTCGTATATTCTATCAACCCCGTCCGGGCCGGATAGTCCCCTTTTCCGCCCTACAGCGCGGGCACATCGTCCTCCTGCTGTACCCAGTCCTGCACGTCCACCACCTGGAACTCCGTCTCCGTCTTGCGTATGACCACCTGCGCGATACCGGCGTTGATCACCTGCCGGCGGCACATGGCGCAGCTGGTGGCGTCCCCCAGCAGCGCCCCGGTCCGGGCGTCCTTCCCCACCAGATACAGCGTGCTGCCCACCATGTCCCGGCGGCTGGCGGAGATAATGGCGTTGGCCTCGGCGTGTACGCTGCGGCACAGCTCATACCGCTGCCCGCGGGGCACCTGCATGGCCTCCCGTGTGCAGAAGCCCATGTCCACGCAGTTCTTCCGCCCCCGGGGCGCGCCGTTATAGCCGGTGGAGATGATCTCGTCGTTCTTCACGATGATCGCGCCGTACACCCGGCGCAGGCAGGTGGCCCGCTCCAGCACCGTCTCGGCGATGTCCAGATAGTAATTTTCCTTGCTGATGCGCCCCATAGCCGCGCCTCCTTGCGTGTTTCTTGCCCTTATTATAATATATCCCGCCGCCTGCTGACAAGCCGGGTTTCCCGGTCCGCTGTCCGTCGATGTGCCGAATTTTCTTGTCAGAAACTATACAATTTATCGAAAGACCTTCTTTTTGCGCCGCTGCGCGGCGCAAAAATAACGGCATTTTTCGCTCTGTCGAAAAAGCCAAGGGCTTTTTGACAGACTGAAAAGGACGGGCGCTTCCGCGTCCGTCCTTTCCCGGCCTGTCACAGAGGTCACAGGCTCTCCATCTCTTTGTTGATGCGCTCCTCGCAGCTGCGCATGGCCAGGATGGTCTTTTCCATCAGCTCCTCCACGGTCCAGCCCAGCCGCTCCGCGCCGGTGTTGATCACGTCCCGGGAGCAGCCCGCCGCGAACTTCTTGTCCTTGTACTTCTTCTTCAGGCTGCTGACCTCCATGTCCATCACGCTCTTGCTGGGGCGCATGCGGGTCGCCGCGCCGATCAGGCCCGTCAGCTCGTCGGCGGCGAACAGCACCTTCTCCATCTCGTGGGTGGGCTCCACGTCGCACACCAGGCCGTAGCCGTGGGAACAGACCGCGTGGATGAACTCGTCGGAGCACCCGGCCTTCTTCAGCAGCTCCGGTGCCTTCAGGCAGTGCTCCTCCGGCCACATCTCAAAGTCGATGTCGTGCAGCAGGCCCACCGTGGCCCAGAAATCCGCGTCCTCGCCATAGCCCAGCTCGTTGGCGTACCAGCGCATAACGCCCTCCACCGTCAGGCCGTGCAGAATGTGGAACGGCTCCTTGTTGTACTCCTTCAGCGCCGCCAGCGCCGCCTCGCGGGTGATACATTCTTTCATGGGATGACCCTCCTTTGTACAGGCTGCCCCGCCGCATGACGGGGAAAATGCAATTGGAATTTTCCTACCATTTTAGCAGGTTATTTGCCGTTGTCAAGGTGTTTTCCAGCAGCTTTCCCAGCCTTTTTGCCCGCTCCGCCGCCCGGTCCGCCTGGTTGGCCAGCAGCTGCCGCAGGCAGCCGTCCTCCATCCGCGCCGCCAGCGCCCGGCAGTCCCGCTGCACCACGGCCTCCGCGATGTACACCCGCCGCAGCGCCGCCAGCCACGGCTCCTCCGCGCCCGGCGGCGGTGCCGGCGGCTGCCGCCACCGCCCGGTGTGCAGAAAATACGCCGCCACCAGCGCCCGCACCGACCGCTGCTGCTCCTCCGCCAGCTGCCGCAGCACCGGCCGCGCCCGGCCCGGTGCCCGGACGGCGCACCGGCGGCAGGCGGCGTACAGCGCCGCGCCGTCGTCGATGAGTCGGCCCAGCGCCGCCTCGCTGTCGTCCTCCCGCCGCGGCAGCGGGCAGCACGCCCCGGCGGGATAGTCCGGCCCATAGGCCGGCAGCGTCGGCGATACCCGCCGCCACACCTCTCCCGCCGCCCCGGCATCGTATACCAACGGTGACAGTTCCCCCATACTAAGACGCCTCCTCTACGGGGTATACTATGCGGTGTACCGTCCCGGCGTGCCTTTTCCGGGCGTATGTTCCCATACGCCCCTGTGCCCTGTGCACATCTAATATAGAGATTGCTTTTTTTGACAGAATCTGCTACACTGAATAAGTTATATTCCCCGTCTCCGGACGGCAAAAATACGAAAACGCAGAGAAGGGAGACCTATCCCATGCTGGAATTGCAGAATATCTGCTACCGGGTGTCCACCCCCGAGGGCGAGCAGGACATCCTGAAGAATGTTTCCATCACCATCCCCGACCATAAGCTGGTGGTGTTCACCGGCCCCAATGGCGGCGGCAAGACCACGCTGGCCAAGGTCATCATGGGCCTGGTGCAGCCCACCTCCGGCCGGGTGCTGTATAACGGCGAGGACATCACCGGCCTCTCCATCACCCAGCGGGCACAGCGGGGCATCAGCTACGGCTTCCAGCAGCCGCCCCGCTTCAAGGGCATCACCGTCCACGACCTGCTGCTTCTGGCGGCGGGCGAGGAAAAGCTCAGCAAGGACAAGTGCTGCGCCTACCTGACCAAGGTGGGCCTGTGCGCCAACGACTATCTGGACCGCGAGGTGGATGTCTCCCTCTCCGGCGGCGAGGTCAAGCGCATCGAGATCGCCACCATCCTGGCCCGCCGGGGCAGCCTGATGATCTTCGACGAGCCGGAGGCCGGCATCGACCTGTGGTCCTTCGCCCGCCTCACCGAGACCTTCGAGCAGATCCACCGGGAGGGACAGGCCACCATGGTCATCATCTCCCACCAGGAGCGCATCATCAAGCTGGCGGACGAGATCGTGGTCATCGCCGGCGGCCAGATCGCCCACCGCGGCACCACGGAGGAGATATTCCCCCTGATCCTGGCCGACACCCTGGGCAGCTGCCCTGTACTGGAGCGAAAGGAGGATGCGCAATGATCACCGACATCGACGCCGCCCTGCTGGAAAAGATCGCCGACCTTACCGGCAAGCCCGTGGGCGCCTTTAATATCCGCAAGGACTCCGGCTGCGAGGCCCGCCAGTCCACCGAGCACATCTCCATCGATCCCCGCAGCGACGGCAAGTCCGGCATCGACATCCGCATCAAGCCCGGCACCAGGGGCGAGAAGTGCTATATCCCCGTCATCATCAGTCACAGCGGCCTCAGCGAGCTGGTCTATAACGACTTCTATGTGGGTGACGACTGCGACGTGGACATCATCGCCGGCTGCGGCATCCACAACTCCGGCTGTGACGAGAGCCGCCACGACGGCATCCACACCTTCCACATCGGCAAGAACGCCAGGGTCCGCTATGTGGAAAAGCACTTCGGCGAAAAGGACCCCGGCCAGACCGGCGGCAACATTATGAACCCCAAGACCGTGGTCTACCTGGGCGAGAACTCCACCATGCAGATGGAGACCATCCAGATCCGCGGCATCGACTCCACCAAACGCGAGACCGACTTCTTCTGCGAAGCCGGCAGCGAGGTGGTGGTCACCGAGCGCCTGCTGACCCACGGCAAGCAGCAGGCCGAGAGCGACATGCGCATTGAGCTCAACGGCCACGACGCCCGGGGCCGCGTCATCTCCCGCTCCGTGGCTCAGGACGACTCCCACCAGGTCTTCCACCCCGTCATGGTGGGCAACGCCCAGTGCTTCGGCCACGTCCAGTGCGACTCCATCATCATGGGCGACGCCCG
>CAKTVL010000032.1 GCA_934623575.1 uncultured Oscillospiraceae bacterium | reverse complement strand
CCGCAGGGGGAGCTCGAGGGGGCAGCGCCCGCCTCGAATCAGATCAAATGCCGCGCTAAGCCTTGCTTTGCAAGGCGTGCGTTGAGCAGAGCGAATATTTTCGTGCCGCTGCGCGGCGCGAAAGTAACGGCATTTTCAGGCTGTCAAAAAAGCCAAAGGCTTTTTGACAGCCTGAAAAAAAGACAGCCTTGCGGCTGTCTTTTTTTATTGGGTTCAGCGGGCCTGGGCGCGGTCGTAGGAGACCACCACGCGGCGGTTGGGCTCGGTGCCCACGGAATAAGTGGTGACACCGGGGACATCCTGCAGGGCGGCGTGGATCACATGGCGCTCGTAGGCGTTCATGGGCTCCAGAGTCACGCTGCGGCGGTACTTCTGCACCTTGGCGGCCACCTTGCGGGCCAGACTCTCCAGGCTCTGCTCCCGGCGGGCGCGGTAGTTCTCGGCATCCATCTGGACGCGGACGCGCTTGCTCTCGCTGCCGGTGTTGATGGCATAGTTGGTCAGCTGCTGGATGGCGTCCAGGGTCTCGCCCCGGTGGCCGATCAGCTGGCCCAGGCGGTTGCCCACCAGCAGGACCTTATAGCGGCCCTTTTCCATCTCGTAGACCTTGACCTCGGCGGCGCTGTCCATGTGCTCCAGCAGGCCGGAGACGAAGGCGATGATGCGCTTGGCGTTATCGTCGTCACACTCGGGCAGGTCGATGGCCGGGGCCGCGGGAGCGGGCTGCTCCCGGCGCTCGGGCCGGGGCTGACGCTCCGGACGGTCGGCGCGCTCAGGGCGCTCGCTGCGCTCGGGGCGGGGACGCTCCTGCCGGGGCGCGGGCTTGCTCTCCGGCGCCTTGGGGGCGGGCTTGGGCTCGGCCTTGGGCGCGGCGGGCTTTTCGGGGATGATCTTGACCTCGGCCGGGGCGGGGGCGATGTCCGCCTCCTCGGGGCCGTAGGTGATACGGATACGGGCGGGGGTGGCGCCGATGCCCAGGAAGCCACTCTTGGCACGCTCTAAAATGGATACGGACACGTCGTCGCGGTCCATTCCCAGCTGCTCAAGGCCCTTGCGCAGCGCCTCGTCCTCAGTCTTGCCCGTTACGTCGATATAACTCATAGACAAAACTCCTTATTCGTCGTAATGATCCTCGCGGTAGGCGCGGCCCCGTGCATAGGGACGGCTGCCCACCTTGCCGGCCTCGGTGGTGGAATCACCATGGGTGCCGGACTTTTTCTTCTTGGCCTGGGGCTGGGGCTTCTTGCCGTTCTTGGACTGCTGTTGCTGCTCCAGCTGGCGGTTGTAGTTCTCGCGGGCGGCCTGCATCTTGGCGTAGCGGGCCTCGCGCTTCTGGCGCTCCTTGTCGGTCTCCTCCCGGTCAAGCAGCTTGTTGAAGTGCTTGTTCAGCACCAGCTCCTGGATGCAGGAGAAGGCGGCGTTGGCGATCCAGTAGACGCACAGAGCGGCGGGGAGGATGTAGCCCATCCAGACCGTCATCAGGGGCATCATGTACATCATGGCCTTGCCGGAGCCGTTCATCTGGGTGTTGCCGTTGGCCTTCATGGAGATGAGGGTCATCAGGAACTGCAGGGCGGCGGAGATCAGGGGCAGCAGAAGCAGGCCGATGACGGGCCAGCCGCCGGAGGGGAACTGGCTGAACAGGTCCTTGCCCACGGCGGACAGGTCCATGCCCAAGAAGTTATAGTTCAGGTCGATGAGCCCGTCGAACTTGCCGTCGAAGCTGGACCAGTTGTCGTGGATGAACTTGGCCAGATAGATCTGGTCATAGGCCGAGGCCTGGCCCTGCGCGCCGGAGACATAGCCCAGGGACACCGCCAGCTCGGTGATCTTGGCGATGACGTCGTTGGACAGGGACATGAAGTAGCGCAGGGGAGTGCGGATGATGTAGTACAGCGCGATCAGGATGGGGAAGGGGATGAAGGACCACAGGCATCCGGACATGGGGTTGACACCCTCGCGGGCGTAGAGGTCGGCGATCTCCTGCTTCTGACGCTCTTTGTTATTGGCGTACTTTTTCTGGATCTCCTGCACCTTGCTGTTCATGCGTCCCATGCGGAGCATGCTCTTCTTGCTCTTGAGCTGGAAGGGCAGCAGCACCAGCTTGACCATCAGGGTGAAGAGGATCAGGGCGACGCCGTAGGAGCCTGTCCAGGTATAGAACAGGCGGGTGAGCCACGCGAACGGCACACAGATGTAGTAGCCGAGTTGTGCGAACATAGGCTTTATTCCTCCGTAAGATTTTGAGGGGCTGTGGGTAGGTCAGGGCACCGGGTCATACCAGCCGCCCTTGTGATGGTGGAAGGGGTGGCACCGCAGGATGCGCTTGAGCGCCAGCCAGCCGCCCCTGGCCGCACCGTATTTCTCGATGGCCTCCACGGCGTATTGAGAGCAGGTGGGGATGTAGCGGCAGCGGGGCGGAAACAGAGGGGAGATGGCCCGCCGGTAAAACCGGATCAGGGCAAGCAGGAGCTTTTTCATACGTCCTCCCGCAGCAAGCCCAGGTCGGAGAGGCAGCGGAGATACTGCTTTTCCATCTTGCGATAGGGCATGTCGGCAGCGCGGACGCGGGCCACCATGATGATGTCGTAGCCGGGGAGCATGTCGCCCTTGTGCAGGCGGTACAGCTCGCGAAAGCGGCGGCGGACACGGTTGCGGACCACGGCGTGGCCCAGCTTGGTGGAGACGGTGACGCCCAGACGGCTGTGTCCCTGCCTGTTTTTCAGGCAGTAGACCACCACGCCGCCGGAGACGGCGGACCGGCCCCTGCGGTAGATGCGGCGGAAGTCGCCGTTCTGCTTTACCGTTACTCTTGCGTCCATGTGTTCCCTCGTTTTCTTCTCTGCTTCGCCAGATACACCGATAGGGACGGGGAGCAAGTCCTCCGTCCCTCAGGGTCTATCTGTATGTGCGATGCACCTTCCGTGACCTCAATGGGTCAGACGAGCGCGACCCTTGGCACGACGACGGGCCAGCACCTTGCGGCCGTTGCGGGTGGCCATTCTCTTGCGGAAGCCGTGCTCCTTGGAGCGCTGGCGCTTCTTGGGCTGATAGGTACGGAACATTGCATGACACCTCCATTTTTAAGATTATCCGGCGGGGCTTTCGCGCCCGCGCTTACTCGACAGCGGTGGGTTTTCCACCGCCGCAGTAAACTTTTTCCACGGGTGTTGCACGTTTGTGTGCAACCACGCGGAGTATATTATACAGGGGTAGGGGGGCGCTGTCAACAAAAAATTTGCCCGGTATCGCCCGATTTCTGCGGGAAACGGCAGAGAAAAACGGAAGTTTATATTTAGAATAAGTATAGACTTTTCGGGGGTTTTCTGTTATACTGTAGCGGGATATTTTGCGGCGGTACACCCCCCGCCATTTTATCGCGGGACCATACATATCACATCCCGCCGAAAGGGGAGCTTTTACTTTGAATTCCATGAAGGACCTGTGGGACAGCGTGCTGAAACGCCTGAGCGGCGAGCTGTCCGAGACCACCATCAACACCTGGTTCGACGAGGTGACGGTGGTGACGATGGAGGATTCCGCCTTCGTGCTGCACTGCAGCAACACATTCAAGAAGAACACCATCGAAGCCCGGTTCCTGCCCCACATCAAAGCGGCGCTGCGGGACCTGTTCTCCACCGATCTGGAGGTGAAGATCCTGGACGACCAGCAGCTGGCGGCCTATCACGGCGTGGCACCGGACCGGCCCGGCGACCTGTCGGAGTCGGAGGCGTTCACCTTCGAGACCTATGTGGTGGGGCCCCAGAACAAGCTGGCCTTCGCCGCGGCCAAGGCGGTGACGGAGAAGCCCGGCGAGAACTACAACCCACTGTTTATCTATGGTGATTCCGGGCTGGGCAAGACCCATCTGCTGTACGCCATCGCCAACGCCCTGCGGAAGAAGCGGCCGGAGGCCAGGATCGTATACGTCAAGGGCGACGACTTCACCAACGAGCTGATCACCTCCATCCGGGAGAACCGGAACACGGAGTTCCGGGAGAAATACCGCCAGACCGACATACTGCTGATGGACGATATACAATTCATCGCCGGCAAGATACAGACCCAGGAGGAGTTCTTCCATACCTTCAACACGCTGTATGAGTCCGGGCGGCAGATCGTGCTGACCTCGGACCGCCCGCCCAAGGAGATCACCCAGCTGGAGGACCGCCTGCGGACCCGGTTCGAGTGGGGCCTGATGGTGGACGTGGCGCCGCCGGATTTTGAGACGCGGTTCGCCATCGTGCAGAACAAGGCGGCCATGCTGGGCGTGAAGCTGCCCAACGAGGTCACCGACTACATCGCCGAGAACATCACCTCCAACGTGCGGCAGATCGAGGGCACCTTGAATAAGATACTGGCCTATCGCGACCTGCTGGACGATCAGGTCAACGAGGAGACCGTCAGCCGGGCCATCCGGGATATGCTGAAGAAGAGCAACGACTTCGCTCCCACACCCAAGGTCATCGTGGGCTACATCTGCAGCTACTTCCATGTGGACGAGGACACCTTGCGGGGCCAGAGCCGCAGCCGCGACGTGGTGGCCGCCCGGCAGATCGCCATTTACCTGATCCGGCGCATGACGTCGCTGAGCCTCAACGACATCGGCAAGGAGTTCGGCGACCGGGATCACTCCACCATCATGCACTCGCTGGAGAAAGTGGAGAGCCTGATGCGCTCCGACCCGGCCTTTGCCGAGAAGGTCAAGGAGATCACCACCAACATCAACAGCAAGAAGTAAAAAAACGAGCCCTGTAAAAGAAGCAAGGTTTTCCGCATTTCCTGTGGAATCCACACGCAAAAGCAGAGCCAGAAGCCCTTTCACACAGCTCCTGTGGGAAAGCAGGGAGGTTTTCCTGAACGGCGTGTGGGAAAAAAAGCCAGCAATGGCAAGGGGTGAGGGCTGATGTCCACAAAAAATTTGCCTACTCCTAAGACTACTGAATAAAAGATTAGTTTATGATTTGATTCTGAGAAAAAGAACCGCATTTTTGCCGGAGAAAAAAATTTCGCGGCGGGCGGACCTCGGAAAGAAAGGAACGACGGATATGGTTAGATTTTCCTGCGAGAAGGCGCTGCTGCAGCAGGCGGTGGCGGCTGTGTCCCGCGCCGTAGCGGCCAAGAGCTCCATCCCGGCGCTGGAGGGCATCCTGATGGAGTGCGAGGACGGGCTGCGGCTGTCCGGCTACAACATGCAGACCGGCATCCGCACCACGGTGGAGGCCGCCGTGTCCCAGCCCGGGCGCATCGTGCTCAACGCCCGGCTCTTCGGCGAGATGATTCGCCGCCTGCCGGACGATATGGTCACCTTTGACGCCGACGACAAGTTCAACGTCAAGCTCAACTGCGGCGACGCCAGCTTCGAACTGCCGGGCCTCAGCGCCGACGACTATCCGGAGCTGCCGGAGGTGGACGACGAGTACTCCGTGACGCTGGAGCAACGTACCCTGAAGGCCATGATCGACCAGACCAGCTTTGCCGTGTCCGTCAACGAGACACGGCCCATCCACACCGGCGCCCTGTTTGAGATAAACGACCGCGGGCTGACCATGGTGGCCGTGGACGGCTTCCGTCTGGCCCTGCGCCGGGAGCCCCTGGAGCACATCGACGGCGGCGCCTTCCGCTTCGTGGCCCCTGGCAGCGCCCTCAACGAGGTGGAGAAGATCTGCGCCGACACCGACGACATGGTCACCGTCACCCAGGGCAAGCGCCACCTGATGTTCGAGGTCGGCGCCACCCAGCTGATCTGCCGCCGCCTGGAGGGTGAGTTCCTGGACTATAAGAACGCCATCCCCACCAACAACCCCATCTCCATCGAGGTGGACAACAAGGTCATGCTGGAGAGCCTGGACCGCGTCAGCGTCGTCATCAGCGAGAAGCTGAAAAGCCCCGTCCGCTGCCTGTTCAGCCAGGACAGGGTATATATGTCTGCCCGCACCGGCAACGGCGAGGCCCGCGACATCTGCCCCGTCCGCGGCGACGGCCAGGAGCTGGAGATCGGCTTCAACAACCGCTATCTCATGGACGCCCTGCGCTACGCCCCGGCGGACACCGTTAAAATGAACCTGAACACCGGCATTTCCCCCTGCGTGATCACGCCGGTGGACGGCAGCGACAACTTCCTTTATATGGTCCTTCCGGTAAGGCTGAAAGCACAGTAAACCGCGTCTTTTTTTCCAATACTTCGTTGCCGCGCCTTGCCATACACAAAGTATGGCTGCGCCGCGGCACCTCGTCTTGAAAAAAATCCGGGGTTTTAGACATTAGAACTATCAGGCTATGACGGCGGGGAGTACCGCCGAGGGCAAAAGGAATACGACTATGGAAACCATCACCATTACAACGGAATACATCAAATTGCAGGACCTGCTGAAATTCGCCGCGGCGGTGGAGACCGGCGGCGAGGCCAAGGTGGTCATTCAGGAGGGAGACGTGGCTGTCAACGGCGAGGTGTGCACCATGCGGGGCAAAAAGATCCGGCCCGGCGACGTGGTGTCCTTCGACGGGAAAGAGCTGACCGTGGCCTATGAGAGTTGACGCCCTGCAGATACAGGGCTGGCGGAACTATGGGCAGCAGGAGCTGACCTTTGACGAGAACTGCAACGTCATCTACGGCGAGAACGCCCAGGGCAAGACCAATCTGCTGGAGGCCATCGTGTATCTCAGCTGCGGAAAAAGCCCGCGGGCCCACGGGGACAAGGAACTGATCGGTTTTGACGCGGAGGCGGCCAAGCTGGTGGGACACCTGTTTTCCCGGCAGCGGGAGTTCGTCACGGAGATCGGACTGCATCGCGGAAAGCGGCGGACAATGACCGTAAACGGCGTGAAAGCCAAGAATGCCGCGGCGCTCAGCGACGTGCTGCACACGGTGTTCTTTGCGCCGGAGGATCTGTTTCTTATCCGGGCGGGAGCGGCGGAGCGGCGGCGGTTCATGGATCTGTCGCTGTGCCAGCTGCGGCCCCGGTATGCTGAAGCGCTGCGGCAGTATGAGCGGCTGTACGACCACAAGACCCGCATCCTGCGGGACAGCGAGGAGAAGCCGGAGTTTCTGGAGCTGCTGCCGGAGTTCAACGAGGGGCTGTGCCGGTACGGCGCGGCCATCGTGGGCTATCGGGCCAGGTTCTGCCAGGCGCTGGCGGAGCACGCCCGGCAGGCGCACTATGAGTGCAGCGGCGGGCGGGAGGTGCTGACGCTGACGTACCGGACCGTAAGGACCGTGGCCGACCCGCTGGGCGGCCAGGGGGAGATATATGCGGCGCTGAAGGAGCACATGGCACAGCACCAGGCGGCGGAGAGAGCCAGCCGGCTGTGTCTCAGCGGGCCCCACAAGGACGACATCGAGGTGGAGGTCAACGGCCGCAGCGCCAAGCAGTTCGGCTCGCAGGGACAGGTAAGGACGGCGGCGCTGAGCCTGAAGTTGGCGGAGCGGGAGATACACAAAAACGCCATGGGGGAGTATCCGGTGATGCTGCTGGACGACGTGCTCAGCGAGCTGGACCCCCGGCGGCAGGAGTATGTGCTCAACCGCATCAGCGGCGGACAGGTGTTCATCACCTGCTGCGAAAACGACCGGCTGGACACGCTGCTGAAGGGCAAGGTGTTCCATATCCGGGGCGGGGAGGTGCTGTGATGGCCTATCTGCACATCGGCATGAACGTGATGGTGGAGGACCGGCGGATCATCGGCATTTTCGACCTGGACAACACCTCCACATCAAAGAGAACGAGAGCGTTTTTACAGGGAGCGGAGGAGGAAGGCGTGGTACAGAGCGCCTGCGAGGACATACCGCGGTCCTTTGTGGTATGCGACCATCCCTATCACCGGCAGATCGTGTATTTGTCGCAGATCAATTCCCGGACGCTGGGCAAGCGAGCGCAAGGAAAAGGAGAGTAGTACATGGCAGAATTGGAAAAGACCGTGGTAGATACGGAATACAACGCATCGGAGATACAGGTGCTGGAGGGGCTGGAGGCCGTGCGCAAGCGGCCGGGCATGTATATCGGCTCCACCAGCGCCAGCGGACTGCACCACCTGGTGTATGAGATCGTGGACAACTCTATCGATGAGGCGCTGGCGGGCTACTGCACCGACATCCATGTGACCATCAACGAGGGGGACACCATCACCGTCACCGACAACGGCCGCGGCATCCCCGTGGATATCCAGGCCCAGACCGGCCGGCCGGCGCTGGAGGTGGTGTTCACCGTGCTGCACGCCGGCGGCAAGTTCGGCGGCGGAGGCTATAAGGTCTCCGGCGGCCTGCACGGCGTGGGCGCCAGCGTGGTCAACGCCCTGTCGGAGTGGCTGACGGTGCAGGTGCACAAGGACGGCAAGATCTATGAGATGAAGTTCTCCCGGGGACACATCACCCAGGAGATGAAGGTCGTCGGCGAGACGGACCGCACCGGCACCACGGTGACCTTCAAGCCGGACCCGGAGATGTTCGACACGCTGGAGTACGACTATGAGACGCTGCACACCCGCATGCGGGAGCAGGCGTTCCTGAACGCGGGGCTGCGCATTACCATCACCGACGCGCGCAGCGGCCGGGAGCAGGGCGAGGCCATGTGCTACGAGGGCGGCATCCGGGAGTTCGTGACGTACATCAACCGGAACAAGACGCCCCTGCACGAGGAGGTCATCTATCTCTCCGGCGCCAAGGGCGACAGCACGGCGGAGATCGCCATGCAGTACAACGACGGCTATAACGAGACGCTGGTGTCCTTCGCCAACGACATCCATACGCCGGAGGGCGGCATGCACGAGACGGGCTTCAAGGCGGCCCTGACCCGCGTGCTCAACGCCTACGGCCTGAAATATGGCATGATCAAGGAGGGCGACAAGGTCTCCGGCGAGGACGTCCGGGAGGGCATCACGGCGGTGATCTCCGTAAAGCTGACGGAGGCGCAGTTCGAGGGACAGACCAAGGCCAAGCTGGGCAACGCCCACATCCGCACCCTGGTGGACAGCATCGTCAACGACCAGCTGGCGGTGTATCTGGAGGAGCACCCGGTGGTGGCGCGGACCATTCTGGACAAGGCCATGACCGCCAACCGCGCCCGGGAGGCCGCCCGGAAGGCCCGGGAGTCCATCCGGCGCAAGACGGTGCTGGGCGGCGCGGCCATGCCCGACAAGCTGCGGGACTGCAACGAGAACAACCCCGAGCTGACAGAGCTGTACATCGTGGAGGGCGACTCCGCAGGCGGCTCCGCCACGGCGGGACGGGACAGCCGTTTTCAGGCCATCCTGCCCCTGTGGGGAAAGATGCTCAACGTGGAGAAGGCCCGGGTGGACAAGGTCTACGGCAACGACAAGCTCCAGCCCGTCATCATCGCGCTGGGCGCCGGTATCGGCGAGGAGTTCGACGAGAACAAGCTGCGCTATCACAAGATCATCATCATGGCCGATGCCGATGTGGACGGCGCCCATATCCGCACCCTGCTGCTGACCTTCTTCTTCCGGTATATGCGGCCCCTCATTGAGGAGGGCTATGTCTACTCCGCCGTGCCGCCGCTCTATAAGCTGACCCGGGGCAAGACCTCCCGGGTGGCCTACTCCGACGAGGAGCGGGATCGTATCTCCGCGGAGATGCGCGGCGGCAATTCCAACGTGACCATCAACATCAGCCGGTTTAAGGGTCTGGGCGAGATGGACGCCCATGAGCTGTGGGAGACCACCATGGATCCCACTACCCGCACCCTGCGGCGCATCACGCTGGATGACGCGGTGAAGGCTGACGCCACGTTCACCGTCCTCATGGGCGAGAAGGTGGAGCCGCGCAAGGAATTTATCGAGCGCAAAGCACAGTACGCTGTGAATCTGGATTATTAAGGAGGGCTGGAATCTATGAGCAAAAAGCCCCAATACGACCCTGCGGAGATCCGCTTCCCCGACCAGCATATCGTGGAGTCCCCGCTGGTCCCGGAGATGGAGAAGTCCTATATCGAATATGCCATGTCCGTTATCGTAGGCCGCGCCCTGCCCGACGTGCGGGACGGCCTGAAGCCCGTGCACCGGCGTATTCTCTACGCCATGTACGAGGACAACCTGACCTCTGACAAGCCCTTTAAGAAGTCGGCCACCTGCGTGGGCGACGTGCTGGGCCGGTATCACCCCCACGGCGACGCCTCCGTGTACGACGCGCTGGTGCGTCTGGCGCAGGATTTCTCCATGCGCTACACGCTGGTGGACGGCCACGGCAACTTCGGCTCCGTGGATGGCGACCCCCCTGCCGCCTACCGTTACACCGAGGCGCGTCTGAGCAAGATCTCCAACGAGATGCTCCGCGACATCGAAAAGGACACGGTGGACTGGGATCCCAACTTCGATGAGAGCCGCAAGGAGCCCCGTGTGCTGCCCTGCCGGTTCCCCAACCTGCTGGTCAACGGCTCCAGCGGCATCGCCGTGGGCATGGCCACCAACATCCCGCCCCACAACCTGCGGGAGGTCATCGGCGCCTGCATCTGCGTGCTGGACGACCCGGACGCCACCCTCGGCGACCTGATGGAGCACGTCAAGGGCCCCGACTTCCCCACGAAGGGCATCATCATGGGACGCAGCGGCATCCGCACCGCCTACGCCACCGGCCGGGGCCGGTTGATGGTGCGCGCCCGCCACGAGTTCGAGGAGTTCGGTAATGGCCGTACCCGCATCGTCATCACGGAGCTGCCCTATCAGGTGAACAAGCGGATGCTCATCAAGGCCATCGCCGATCAGGTGGAGGATAAGCGTCTGGATGGTATCTCCGATATCCGGGACGAGTCCGACCGCAACGGTATGCGGATGGTCATCGAGCTCAAGCGCGACGCCAATCCGCAGGTGGTTTTGAACCGCCTGTTCGCCCAGACCCAGCTCCAGACCACGTTTGCCATCAATATGCTGGCGCTGGTGGAGAACCAGCGCCAGCCGAAGATCCTCTCCCTGCGGCACATCATCGACGAGTACCTGAAGTTCCAGGAGGAGATCATCGTCCGCCGGACGCGGTTCGACCTGAAGAAGGCCCAGGAGCGCGCCCACCTGCTGGAGGGTCTGCTCATCGCGCAGGACAACATCGACGAGGTCATCCGCATCATCCGCAGCAGCTACGACAACGCCAAGGAGAATCTGATGACCCGCTTCGGGCTGGACGACGTGCAGGCACAGGCCATTCTGGATATGCGCCTCAAGGCTTTGCAGGGTCTTGACCGGGAGAAGCTCCAGACCGAGTACAAGGAGCTGGAGGAGAAGATCGCCTACTTCCTGCGTATCCTCAGCGACGAGAGCCTGGTGAAGTCCATCCTCAAGGAGGAGCTGACCGCCATTGCCGACAAGTTCGGCGACGACCGCAAGACCGAGATCCAGGACGTGGAGGACGAGCTGGACATCGAGGATCTCATCGAGGAGGAGCAGTGCGTCTTTACCCTGACGGAGAACGGCTACATCAAGCGTACGCCGGTATCCGAGTACGCTGCCCAGAGCAAGGGCGGCATGGGCAAGAAGGGCATCACCACCCGGGAGGAGGACACCGTGGTGGATGTGTTCACCGCCTCCACCCACGACTATATCCTGTTCTTCACCGACACCGGCAAGGTGTACCGCAAGAAGGGGTATCAGATCCCCGAGAGCGGCAAGGCCGCCAAGGGCGTGAATATCGTCAATATCATTCAGGTGGAGACCGGCGAGCGGGTGCAGGCCATGCTGCACTTCCGGGAGACCGGCGACGACCAGCTGTATCTGTTCATGACCACCTGCAACGGCACGGTGAAGCGGCTGGAGGTCAGCGCCCTGAAGAACCTGCGGAACAACGGCATCCGAGCTCTGACGCTGGACGAGGGCGACCAGCTGATCTCCGTGGTGGAGACCCGGGGACACGACCGGGTGCTCATCGCCACCCACGACGGCCAGGCGGTGTGCTTCGACGAGACGGATGTGCGCGCCATGGGACGTACCGCCGTGGGCGTCCGGGGTATCCGGCTGCGGGAGGGCGACTATGTCATCGGCGCGGCGAGGGCCGACGAGGGAAAGACCGTGCTGTCCATCACCGAGAAGGGCTATGGCAAGCGGACGCCCATCGAGGAGTACCGCATCACCAACCGCGGCGGCATGGGCATACGGAACTATATGCTCACGGACAAGACCGGACCGGTGATCGGCATGAAGATCGTAGACGGGACGGAGGATCTGCTGCTGGTGACGGCGGCGGGCATCCTCATCCGCACGCCGGTGGAGAACATCCGCGTGGCGGGACGCGCCACCCAGGGCGTTATCGTCATGCGCTTCAAGGAGGAGGGCGACCGGGTCATTTCCCTGGCGCTGGCCGACCCGGAGGAGAAGGACGTGACCGAGACGGAGGAGGCCCCGCTGTGAGCGGCCCCGGTCTGGAGGTCATTGCACGGATAGAGACGCCCTTTCGGGAGAAGTTCGGCGTGCCGCGGCAGAGCGGCATTGCCGACTGCCCCGGGCGCATTGTGTTTGAGCCGGCGTTCCGGGACCCGGACGCCGTGCGGGGGTTGGAGGGCTTTTCCCACATCTGGCTGATCTGGCAGTTCGACCGGGCGCTGCGGCAGGGCTGGTCGCCCACCGTGCGGCCGCCCCGGCTGGGCGGCAACGCGCGCATGGGGGTGTTCGCCACCCGCTCGCCCTTCCGGCCCAACGGGCTGGGGCTGTCCGCCGTGGAGCTGGAGCGGGTGGAGTCGGACGGGCCGGAGGGCCCGGTGCTGTACGTCCGGGGCGCGGACATGGTCAGCGGCACGCCGATCTTCGACATCAAGCCGTATCTGGCCTATGCCGACAGCTATCCCGACGCGGCCGGGGGCTTTACCGGCGGCGACGCCGGGGAGATGCTGACGGTGGACTTTCCGCCGGAGCTGCTGGCGCAGTTTGACAGCGGGCAGCGCCATGGGCTGATCAGCGCGCTGGCCGCGGACCCGCGGCCCCGGTATCAGGACGACCCCGACCGGGTGTATGGCATGGCCTACGGCGGGAAGAACGTGAGGTTCACCGTGCGGGAGGGCGTGCTGACGGTGGTCGGGGTGGAGTAGGATAACGTATGAGAACAGTAACGATATACACCGACGGCAAAGCCGGCTTCGCCGCTTTGAAAATGCCCCCACGAGCTCGCCGCTGACGCGGCAACCGCCCGGGGATGGCAAGCAAGCGCCGTCGGGAGATGGCGCGGGAAAAAGCAGGGCATTTGCAGGGAATGATACATCTATGAGAACAGTAACGATATACACCGACGGCGCTTGCAGCGGCAATCCGGGGCCGGGAGGCTGGGGGGCGATCCTCAGCTACAAGGGCGCGGAGAAGGAGCTGTCCGGCGGCGCGGCGGAGACCACCAACAACCGCATGGAGCTGACCGCCGTTATCGAGGCGCTGCGGCTTTTGAAGGAGCCCTGCATCGTGGATCTGTACAGCGACAGCAAGTACGTCATCGACGCGCTGGAAAAGGGCTGGGCCAGAGGCTGGCAGAAGCGCGGCTGGGTGAAGGCCGACAAGAAGCCGGCGCTGAATCCGGACCTGTGGGAGCAGCTGCTGGCGCTGACGGACACCCATCAGGTGCGCTGCCACTGGGTCAAGGGCCACGCGGAGAACGAGAAAAACAACCGCTGCGACCAAATGGCCGTGGCCGAGAGCCGGAAATACCGGTGAGAAGGGGAGAAATTCATAAATTGTTCACGGGCGATTCAAGATTCGGCCAAAATTACCGGGTAATATAACATCATCCAAAGGAACAACACTTCCTGATGTGATTTTCTCTCTCTCCTAACACAAACACACAGAAAGCCCCTGACCGCTCGGTCAGGGGTTTTCTGTGTGTGCTGACAGTTTTGCCGCCGACTGTATTTCTGCCGCGTTCAACAGGCAAGGGAAAGCCCCCGGCCAATGGCCGGGGGCTGCGGCGCTTATTTGTAGTAGTCCGTCTCGTCGGTCAGGGCCATGGGCAGGCCGTTGTGGTACACCGGCAGCGTTTGGAACTTGAAGCGGCTGGCGCGGTGCAGGGCGTCGATACGCTCCTTGATGGCCGGGTCCACCACGCCCCGGCGGACGTACTGGTTGACGGCGTGGTAGGTGAAGCCCAGGTTGTCCTCGTCGGTCTTGCCGGTAAGGCCGTCAGAGGGTGCCTTGACCAGAAATTTCTCCGGCAGGCCCAGCTGGCGGCCCAGGGCGATGACCTCCTCGGTGGTGTACATGCCCAGGGGGGAGAAGGCCCCGGCGCTGTCGCCGTAGATGGTGCAGTAGCCCACCCAGTCCTCGCTGAGGTTGCTGGTGTTGATGACGATGCCGCCGGGCAGGGACTGGGCCACGGCGTACAGGGTGGCCATGCGGATGCGGCTGGGCAGGTTCACCGTGGTCTGGCGGGAGGGCGTCAGCCCCGCGCGCTCCAGCTCGTCCAGCACGCCGCAGACGGCGCTGTGGATGTTGATGGTGGTGTGGGGCAGGTCCAGGTGCTCCACCAGGGCCTGGGAATAGTCGATGTCCGGCTGCTCACCGTCGGGCATCAGCACGCCGTAGACGTTCTCGCGGCCGTAGGCGGCCACGGCCAGCGCGGCCACGGTGGAGCTGTCCTTGCCGCCGGAGATGCCGATCACGGCGGTCTTCCCGTGGCAGGCGTCCATCTGCTGGGCCATCCACTCCAGCAGACCGGCCAGCTGTATCTGGGGGTTGAATTCCATGTGGTATACCTCCCGCTCTGAATTTTGATGGTTTATTGTACCTCTCCGGGAAAAATTTTGCAAGTGCCCCGGCGGATGAAAGACCGCGAAAAGCGGCAGCTTTTCGCGCGGGACGGCGCGGCGGGGGCGAAGAATAGTGGTAAAGGCGGGACGAAGAACACAAAATATTGTGCCTTTTTGGCGGCGAAGATATTTATACAAAAACTGTCGCAGAAATTGCAAAAAAGTCTTGCAATTTTCAGGCAAAGCTGTTAAAATATCATCCTGCGTGGAAGTTTATATTTTCGCCGCACAAAAAATTCAAGTCGGGGAGGTGTTTGGTTTGCCGAATATCAAGTCTGCTAAGAAGCGTGTTCTGGTGGCAGAGGCGAGAAATGCTC
>CAKTVL010000031.1 GCA_934623575.1 uncultured Oscillospiraceae bacterium | reverse complement strand
TCCTCGCTGCTTGGGTAACTCAGTATTCTGTGTGGAAAAGGAAGATTAAAAAAATGAACGAAGGCATTAAGGATAATAGCGATATGGATTGATCCCGCCGATCTGCATCCTGCGCCTTGTTTTAACAACAGAATAAACCACATACATAGCCGCTTGGTTTTCAAAAGAAATCAGGCGGCTATTTCTATTTTGAAGGAGGTGTTCGCTATGAACGAAACAGATTACAACGCTCGACTTTACGAGAAAATGAAAGCCGAACAGGACAAATACCGGGACTGGCTTGTGCGTCAGGAGCCGTCCGAAATTCTCAATCATACCTACGAATACACGATGCGGGAGGACATCGTGATGTGTATGGAGGAGCTGGAGCTTGAGCCGGAAAAGGCAAGGGCTTTGCTTCGTTCCCCTTGTCCTCTGAGTGATGTGTATAAGGAGTTCCGGGACAGAGAAACCGAGCATATGGATACCATCCGGGACTCCATCGAAACGGAAGCGGATAAGAGCCTGCAACGGCAGGAGAAGAAACAGCACCGGGAAAGCAGGTGATTTTATGCCGTATATCCCCCCAGAGGTGGTGGAACAGGCACGGCAAATCGACCTGCTTACCTATCTGCAAAGCTGTGAGCCGCAGGAGCTTGTCCGCATTTCCGGCAACAACTATACCACCCGCACCCACGACAGCTTGAAGATTTCTAACGGCAAGTGGATGTGGTGGTCACAGCGCATCGGCGGCTACAATGCCCTTGACTATCTTGTGAAAGTCAAGGGCTGTTCTTTTGTAGAGGCGGTCGAAACGCTGATGGGAAAGGCGGCGGTGATGCCGTCAGTGGCGATCAAGTCAAAGCAGAAAGCGGAACTGAAGGTCTTACTTCTGCCGGATAAAAGTGCTACCACAGATAAAATTACAGAGTATCTTTTCGGCAGAGGAATCGACTATACCATCATCCAATACTGCATTGACAAGGGGCTGATTTTCGAGAGCCTGCCGTATCACAACCTTGTGTGCGTGGGCTTTGATGAGAAAAATTCCCCTCGTTATGCGTCCTTCCGAGCGACCAATGACCGCCGAGTTTTGGGTGACTGCTCCGGCAGCGATAAGCACTATTCTTTTCGGGTCGCAGACAGCGACAGCAGCACGGTGCATCTTTTTGAGTGTGCCATTGACCTGCTTTCCTTTGCGACACTTGAAAGGATGGCAGGCAGGGATTGGCGTACAGACAACCTTGTTTCCCTCGCCGGGGTGTATCTGCCCAAGGAGAAAATCGAGGACAGTACAACCCCTGCGGCTCTTGTGAAATTTCTTGATGAGAAGCCGCAGATTCAAAAAATCTTCCTGCACTTCGACAACGACAATGCCGGAAGGAAAGCCAGCCTTGCACTGAAAACCATATTGCCGAGCAAGTATGAAGTCATTGACAGCCCTCCGCCCTGCGGCAAGGACTACAATGACTTTCTTTGTTTCCAGCTCGGTATCCACCACAATAAAACCAAAGAAAGGACGAATGAACGATGACTGAGTTTAGCATTTATCAGATCAATATGGATCGGGATTCCGCCAATGTGTGCTTCATCGGAATGGAATCCCTCGAAAAAATCAAAGGCACTAAGAAAGTCAACGCAGCCGCTTACGATAGAGTTTATGACGGCAAAATGGACTGCATCTCCCTCGAAAACATCTATCAGAAGTTCAATGTTGACCATCCTGCCGACTACACGGGACGCTCTCTTTCCGTATCGGATGTGGTCGAGATCAGGGAGAGCGATACGCTCAAACCCGGCTTTTATTTCGTGGACAGCATCGGCTTTAAGAAGATTTCTTTCGACAAATCGCTCTGCAAGGAGCCGACGCAAGCGCACGAAAACAGGATTTCTGTCCTACTCGTGGAGCCGGACAGGTATCCGAGAATGATCGAGATCGACGACACGCTGGAGGCGATGCAGGCGGTGGTCGGCGGCAACATCGAGGAATATATGCCCTTTGAGGATGAGGTCGCCATCGTTTGCCACGAGGAGGGCAAGCTAATCGGGCTGCCGCCCAACCGTGCCATTTATGCAGAGCCGGAAACGGTGGAGCTGACCTATTCCGAGCTGGCTGACCGCTTCCGAAACGCAGAGAGCGAGGGTAAAAAGCACCTGACCGGCTATATTATTTTCTCTCAGGAGAGCTTCAACAAGCCCTACGATGAGAAGTCGAGAACCTATGCGGTAAGTTCCGACAACAAGGCATTCAAAGCCGGACTGGGCGGCTATTCCATCTACGGCTCCTGCCTTGACGGGTCAGACCCCTGCGTCCGGCTGGACGGCTATATGCGTGGCGAGAACGCTTGGAAAATTGAAAAGTGCTATCTGAAAGAGGCTTCCCGTGAGATGCTTGACATCATCTGCGGGAAGTTTTTTATCTGCCACGCACCGTATGAAGCGGAGAGATTTCAGAGCCTTCCGCCCGACCTTGCGGAGAAATACCGGGAAAAGTTCCAGTATCCCGAACGCTTTGCAAGGATCAATGATAAGATTGTAGCCGTACCGTTTAAGCCCGCAAAAGCGGACAGAGAACGGTAACTTTGGGGAGAACGGGGTTCCCCCAAGCGACCTGCATTATCTTAACGAGCAGTGCCTTTTTACTCCGTTTTTTCAAAACGCCGCAAAAAGTCCTCGTTAGGGGAACCCCTAATACCCCCTGCAAGAAAGGATGAACCTATGCACGAATTACTTTTCTTTATGATCGGCTTTATGCTCGGCGGCATCATCGCGCTCCTTGCGATGTGCCTTGTGCAGATGAGCCGCAGCAATGACACTCACACCAGCAGAAGGGATGGTGATGACAAATGAAGCGGACGGTCAAAAAGCAGTTTTGGCTTTCCCGTGACGAAGCGCAGGAGTTGCAGAAGAAAGCCAAGCGCACCTGCCTGTCCGAGGCGGCGCTGTTCCGCCTTTTGGTGCGCGACTTTGAGCCGAAGGAAAAGCCGGACGACCGGTTCTACGACGTGATGCGGCAGCTCTCCGCCATCGGAAACAACCTGCACCAGATCACGGTCAAGGCGAACGCCCTCGGCTTCCTCGATATGCAGAAGCTGAACGCCGAAGCGGAGCGCTGGCACAGCTTTCAGGCAGATGTGGAACGGCAGTTCCTCCGTCCCGAAAAGAGCGACCTCAAATGGCAGTAAGCAAGCTCTGGCCGGTCACGGTTCGCCTTGCGACCGTGCTCGACTATGCCGCTAACCCGGAGAAAACCACCAAAGCAAAATCCAAGTACAGCAACGCCGACTATCAGGCGCTGCGGGATGTGGTCAACTATGTGAAGGACGGCAAAAAAACCGAGCAGGAGCTGTTCTGTCAGGGCATCAACTGCAACCCGTCAACCGCCCGTGAGCAGTTCGTTACGGTCAAGGAGCAGTTCGACAAGCCGGACGGCATCCAAGCCTACCACGGCTATCTCAGCTTCAAGGAAACCGACATCACGCCGGAGCTGGCGCAGCATATCGGGATGGAGTTTGCCAATTCCGTTTGGGGCAAACGGCATCAGGTGCTTGTCACGACCCACTTGAACACCGAGCATCTGCACTGCCACTTCGTCATCAACTCCGTGTCCTTTGTGGACGGTAAACGCTGCCGGGAAACCTCGTGGTTCAAGTTCTACAAGGAAGCCGACCGTATCTGCGAGAAGTACGGGATCAGCACCATCAAGGAGCCGGAGCGTTATCACGATGCAAAGCACCTGACGATGAAGGACAAGGCCGGTATGCCTACAAGATATAATCTCGCCCGTTCCGCTCTTGATGAAGCCATAGCGATGAGCCACAACCTCAAGCAGCTTGAATACCGCCTGTCCGAGATGGGCTATGCCTTCGGTTGCAACCCGAAGCGGAAATACTGGACGATCAAGGGCAAGGGCGACGAGCGTCCCATCCGGCTCTACCGCCTCGGCGATGAGTATACCAAGGATCGAATTACCCAGCGGCTCATTGAGAACCGGGACAGCATCGACTTCGTGCCGTTCCAGCCCAAGACCTGCCGACCGAAGCAATACCGGCTCACAAACCGGAGCGACAAAATTGCCAAGGTGGGCGGTCTGTACGGGCTGTACCTCTACTATTGCTACCGGCTCGGCTATCTGCCGAGGTACAGGGCAGGACAACAGAACAACGCAAGAGTTCACTACCTTTTCAAAGAGGATTTAATGAAGATAGACGAACTCACCAAACAGGTCACGCTGCTCGGAAAGCACCACATCGGCACAAGCGAGCAGCTTTTCTCATACAAGCGCTCGGTGGAGGAACAGATCAAGACCCTGACTGCCGACAGAACGCATCTCCGAAATGAAATACGAAAAGTGAACAGAACAGATGCAGAGCTGTCACAGGCAAGGACGAGCATCTCGGCTCTCTCCGAGAAGCTGAAAGAACTCCGCAGGGAGGTCAAACTCTGCGAGGACATTGCCGTCCGCTCCAAGGTCATCGAGGAAAAGGTCGGCGCAGTCCGTGCAGAGGAAGAAAAATCAAAACGAAAGGAGAACCGCAACTATGAACAACGGCGGTGATGCGGCGGAACAGATCGTCAGGCTTTCGCTTGAAGGCTTTGAGGTCGCCGCAAAACTCACAGGCTCGGCGGCAAAGAATGTCGCCCTGCTGCTGGTGTCCGTGCTGAAGCAGGAACAGCAGACCAAAGGTAAGGCACGGCTCACCAATATGATCCGGTCGGGAAAGGAACTCAAGGTCTTTTCTCTGCCGCAGAAGGACATTCAGAAGTTTACCGAGCAGGCAAAACGCTACGGCGTACTGTATTGCCTGCTGCGGGACAAAAACACAAGGGCGGGCGACGCACCGGTGGATATTATCGCCCGTGCCGAGGACGCTTCCAAAATCCAGCGGATCTGTGACCGCTTTGAACTCGGCAAGATCGACAAGGCGGGGGTCGTTTCCCAAGCGGAAAAGGACAAGGCAGACCGGGACGCCGTGGCGAAGGAAGTCCCTACCAAGACAAGGGGCGAGATCATCGTGGAGCAGGCAATGGGTGATCCCATGCAGAAAGAAGGGCAGTCCCACCAAAACCCTACGGTCGCAAAGACGGAAAAAAGCCCTCCGTCCGAGCGAAGCTCAACGATTGGAGGTTCAAATGCTGACCGGGGTACAGCAAAGCAGGCAGACAAAAAGCCTTCCGTGCGGGAAAAGCTGGAACGCTACAAGGCTGCTGTAAAGGCTGATAAGGAAGCAGACCGCACCGAGCCTTCGATTGCCAAAGAAAGACCGAAAGCACCCGAACCGTCCCGACAGACGGTTCACCGTCAACCGAAAAGAACCAAAAAACCGAAAGAGAGGTAATCAACTGTGACCAACAATTTCAATCCCAAGAAGTCCGGCGCTGCGGAAAGACCGCAGCTTTCTCCGGAGGAATACGTCGCCAAGAAAAAGGCGGAGAAGGACGCCGTATATCAGATGATCGACGATGCGGCGACCGAGATCGTCAATGCCCCTGAAAAGTTCCGGGGCTATCTGGACACACAGGCACGAATGGATCGCTACTCTGCCGCCAACGCTCTGCTCATTTATAAGCAGCAGCCGCAGGCGACTCAGCTCAAGGATTTTCGTGACTGGCAGGAGGACGGCGTGAAGGTCAACAAGGGTGCTAAGAGTCTGTCCATCCTCGAACCCGTGGAGTACACCAAGAACGATGGCTCTACCGGTATTGCCTACAATGTTAAGAAGGTGTTCGATGTGGCACAGACCAGCGGCAAGAAGCCTGCTGCACCCACCCTTGACCGTGACCCCCGAAAACTTGTGGCGATTATGCTTGATACGGCTCCCATTGATGTGAGCACCGTGGATGAGCTGCCTTCTCCCAATATGGGGGCGTTCTATAAGAACGAGGATCAGACCCTTTATATCAAGCGGGACATTGGGGACAGCGTTGCACTCTGCCAGTGCGTGGCACAGGAGCTTGGACACGCTCAGCTTGCAATGAACTGCGAAGCATACAGCCGCAGAGATATGGGCTTCTCTGCCGTTTGCGTCGGTTATATGCTCTGCCGCAAGTTCGGAGTGGATGTGAAGAACTTCGCCATTGACCGCATCCCGGAAGAACTGGCGGGCAAGTCCCCCAAGGAAATTCGTGCGGAGCTTTCCAAGACCCGTTCTGCGATGAGCGAGATCGGCTCCCGTGTGTCAGAGGAAATCTACCGCCGCCGTGCAGAGAGAAGCAAGGAACAGGAAAGATGAGGTGCATCAGATGAAAGAGGAACGCTATCACGTCGCCTTGGACGATTACGAACACGGGATTATCATCCGCTCCCTGAACGACACCAAGACCGAGCTGAAAAACAGAGGCAAGACCACCGACGCAGTGGACGACCTCATCATCAAGTTCGGCTATGCCCCAAAGAAAAAGTTCAAGGTGGTTGAGAGAAAGGACTGCTCCTGCCGTGAATCAAGGTAACGACCGGCGGGCGGCGGTCATCCTCTCCCTTATCGGTATCATTCCCGTGGTATGGCTCGGACTTCTCATCGCTCCGTCCGTCAAGGGCGGGTTGCCGGAGATATTGACGAGCCTGATGAACGCGATGAACGACCCGTTCCATATCGAGCTTTGCGAGGACAGTGTAAAAGCTGTCCTCGTTTTGCTTCTCTGCTACGGAATGGGCGTCGGCATCTACTTCTCCACACGCAGGAACTACCGCAGGCGGGAGGAACACGGCTCGGCAAAATGGGGCAGCGCCAGTGCCGTGAACAAAAAGTACGCACAGCAGCCCAAGAGCGAAAACAAGCTGCTGACGCAGAATGTGGCAATCGGGCTGAACGCCAAGAAACACCGCCGAAACCTCAACACGCTGGTAATCGGCGGTTCAGGTGCCGGCAAGACGAGGTTTTTCTGCAAGCCGAATCTGATGCAGTGCTGCCGCAATTCCTATTTCGTGCTTGACCCCAAAGGGGAGATCGTTCGAGATGTGGGCGAGCTGCTGTCACAGAAAGAGTATGAAGTCCGGGTGCTTGACCTGATCTCTATGGAAAAGAGCCATTGCTACAATCCCTTCGTCTATCTGCAAAGCGACAACGACATCCAACGGCTTGTCACCAATCTGTTCAAGGCGACCACGCCGAAGGGCAGTCAATCCAATGATCCCTTTTGGGACACCTCGGCTTCCATGCTGCTGTCGGCGCTGGTTTACTACCTTCACTATGAAGCGCCGGAGGACGAGCAGAACTTTGCAATGGTCATGGAGATGCTCCGTGCCGGCGCAATCGAAAACGAGGAGGATTCCAGACCAACGCCGCTGGATTACCTGTTTGCCGACTTGGAGATGGACAGGCCCGACCATATTGCCTTGAAGTATTATCGCTCCTATCACGCAGGCTCGGCTAAGACACTCAAGAGTATTCAGATCACCCTTGCCGCAAGGCTTGAAAAGTTCAACTTGGAGAGTTTGGCGGCACTGACCTGTACCGACGAGCTTGACCTTGCTTCTATGGGCGAAAAGAAAGTGGCACTGTTCGCTATTATCCCGGACAACGATTCGAGCTTCAATTTCTTGGTCAGCATCCTTTATACCCAGCTATTTCAGCAGCTTTTCTTTTCCGCTGACCATATTCACGGCGGCGCATTGCCGATTCCAGTTCACTTTCTGATGGATGAGTTTGCCAATGTCAGTCTGCCGGATGACTTTGACAAGATACTGTCCGTTATGCGCTCCCGTGGCGTGTCGGTCAGTATCATCTTGCAGAACTTGGCGCAGTTAAAAGCCCTGTTTGAAAAGCAATGGGAGTCCATCGTCGGCAACTGCGACGAGTTTCTGTATCTCGGCGGCAATGAGCAAAGTACCCACAAGTATGTGTCGGAGCTGCTGGGCAAATCGACCATCGACACCAACACCTACGGCAAAAGCTCAGGACGCAGCGGCAATTACAGCACCAACTACCAAATCAGCGGCAGAGAGCTTCTCACACCCGACGAGGTGCGTATGCTGGACAACCAATACGCCATCCTTTTTATCCGTGGCGAGCGTCCGGTGCTTGATTTCAAGTACGACATCCTGAAGCATCCGAATGTGGCGTTGACCGCAGACGGGAAAGCCGGCGTTTATCAGCACGGTGCTGTCAGGAGCGACATTGCGACCATCGAGGTCACATACCTCGATCCCAAAACCCTGCCCGACACGGAAGTGCCGGAAACCGATTATGTGTTACTGTCCGATGAGGACTTTGACGAAAACCAATCTTCAAAATAACGGAGGAAACGAATATGAACATCTTTAAGAAAGACACCGAAAAGCATACCAACAAGCTCCCTATGACCGGCAAGGTCAGAAAGGGCTTCCGCATCTACTGCACCGCCATTATGGGCGCTGCGCTCATTCTCGGCACCTCGGTCACGGCATTCGCTGCCGGCGACCCCATCACCGTCGTCAACAACCTGTCCAGCTTCATCTTCGGGCTGATTCGAGCCATCGGTCTTATCCTGCTGGGCTTCGGCGTGGTGCAGGTCGGCTTGTCCCTCAAGTCCCACGACCCGTCCCAGCGAGCCAACGGCTTTCTGACCCTTGCGGGCGGCGTCATCATTACCTTTGCCAAGGAGATCCTCGACCTGATCGTCGGCTGAGCAAACCCTACCGTGGGGCGTTCCCGGACTTTCGGGGACGCCCCGATTCTTTGAAAGGAGGTGCTTTTCGTGAGCGACAACTGGGTCGTACAGAACCTTGAAAACGCATTGGAAACCTGGAATGAAAAATTAGCCGAGATCTGGCAGCTCATCACGACAACGCCGCAGGACTTCAAGGGCGGCGGGATTTGGGGCGTGATCGTCAATATCAATGGTGCGGTGCAGGCAATCGGGCTTGCCCTGCTTGTGCTGTTCTTCGTTGTGGGCGTGGTAAAGACCTGCGGATCGTTTACGGAGGTCAAGAAGCCGGAACACGCCCTGAAGCTCTTTATACGCTTTGCCATTGCCAAAGGAGCCATCACCTACGGTATGGAACTGATGCTCGCCCTGTTCAACATCGTGCAGGGGACGATCTCTACCATTATGAGTTCGGCGGGCTTTTCTTCGCCGCAACAGACAACGCTGCCGGCTGAAATGATCACCACCATCGAGGACTGCGGCTTCTTTGAATCAATCCCACTATGGGCGGTGACGCTCATCGGTGGGCTGTTTATCACCGTGATGTCCTTCATCCTCATTATGACCGTGTACGGGCGCTTCTTTAAGCTGTATATGTATACGGCGCTTGCGCCCATCCCCCTGTCTACCTTTGCCGGTGAGCCTTCGCAGAATGTGGGCAAGTCCTTCATCAAAAGCTACTGTGCTGTTTGCTTGGAGGGCGCAGTCATTGTGTTGTCCTGCATCAT
This sequence comes from uncultured Oscillospiraceae bacterium, assembly GCA_934623575.1. Taxonomy (GTDB): domain Bacteria; phylum Bacillota; class Clostridia; order Oscillospirales; family Oscillospiraceae; genus Vescimonas. The sequence continues at coordinate 7,688 of CAKTVL010000031.1, read as the reverse complement.
CTTCTCCCTGTTTGCATCCTCGCCGCCCGTGGTCAATCCCGATGCAGCGGCGGTCACGCAGGTGTGGAGCTATGTGGGAGAGCTGCTCTTTAATATGCTCGTCCTCGTAGGCGCAGTCAAGATGAGCGACCGCATTATCCGTGAGATGATGGGGCTGTAAGGAGTGTGCAATGAAACGAAACACAAAAATCTATTCACCCTTCAAGGGATACACCCTTGAGGACTGCGATTGCAGATACTGTCTTTACTACGGCGGCAAACGCAGGCGGAGGGTTCTCTGCCTTGCCGATGTGTGCGTCTGCAAAAGCGAAATTGAGGAAGCACGCCGCCGGGAAAGGAAAAGACGATGAACCAAGACGAATTACAAAACACCGTCCTGTGCGGCGATGCGCTGGAGATGCTGAAAAGGCTTCCTGACGAGTACGTACAGATGTGCGTCACCAGCCCTCCCTACTACGGGCTTCGTGACTACGGTGCCGAGGGACAGATCGGCTGTGAACAAACGCCGCTTGAATATATAGACCGCCTGACCGAAATCTTCCGTGAGGTGCGCCGTGTGCTGAAAAGCAACGGGACACTTTGGCTGAACATTGCCGACAGCTACGCCGGAAGCGGCAAGGGCGTTTGGAGCAAAAGCCTTGCCGAACGCCCCAAAAGCAAACAGACCTACCACAGCCTCAATACCGATGAGAACGCCGCACTCCCAAAGAAATGGGACGGCATTAAGGAAAAGGATATGATCGGCATCCCATGGCAGCTTGCCTTTGCACTTCGTGCGGACGGCTGGTATCTGCGGAGCGATATTATCTGGCAGAAGCCTAACTGCCTGCCGGAGGCTGTGAAAGACAGGCCGACCAAATCCTATGAGCATATCTTCCTGCTCTCCAAATCGCCCCACTACTACTACGATACTGCGGCGATCTCCGAGCCGGTCGCACCGGTCACGGTGGAGCGCAACAAGCGGGCGGTCAGCGATAGGACGAAATACGCAAAGGGTGTCGGCGGCGCAAAGCCGCAGGCGCTCTTTCTGCCCCGTTCCCACAGCGATATGCCAACAAAGCGCAACAAGCGGGATGTGTGGAGCGTCAGCACCAATTCCCACAGGGGTTACGGACACTTCGCCATGTACCCCGAACGGCTGATCGAGCCGTGCATTTTGGCAGGCTCGCCGGAGCAGGGGCTTGTCCTTGACCCGTTCTTCGGCAGCGGCACGACGGGAGCCGTGTGCAAGCGTCTCTCCCGCCGCTATCTCGGCATCGAGCTGAACCCCGAATACTGCGAGACAGCAAAAACAAGAATCCAACAGACGAAGGAGGAACTGTATCTTGGAAGTAAAAATCAACCGTGAAATACGCAACTACACGGAAGCGATGTTCTTTGGACTGTCCCTCAGACAGTTCATTTTTTCTGTCCTTGCCTGCGGCGTTGCGGTGGGCGTGTATTTCCTGCTCAAGCCCCATTTCGGCACGGAAACGGTATCGTGGATGTGCATTTTAGCCGCCGCACCCTTTGCGGCGCTGGGTTTTATTAAGTACAACGGAATGACCGCAGAGAAGTTTGTGTGGGCGTGGATCAAATCGGAGTTTCTGCTGCCGAAGAAGCTCGTATTCCGCTCCACCAACACCTATTTTGAGCTGATGAGGCCCGGTATGGAACTCAAAAAGAAGGAGGTATTGAAAGCCAATGATTAAAACACTGAGTATCCTGCTCAAGCAGGACAAGGAACGCTTCGTCGTACCCAAGGGCGTACAGGATGTCATTCCCGTCAAAGCGATTTACGATGATGGCATCTTTCAGGTGGGCAGGGACAAGTTCACCAGATCCTTCAAGTTCACCGACATCAACTATGCCGTCGCCAGCCGTGAGGACAAGGAGGCGATGTTCCTCGAATACTCCGAGCTGCTGAATTCCTTTGACAGCGGGGCGACCACCAAGATCACCATCAACAACCGCCGCCTGAACCGGCTGGACTTTGAGAAGACCATCCTTATGCCCCTCAAGGGCGACGCCCTCGACGAGTACCGGGAGGAATACAACAAAATGCTCCTTGAGAGAGCGACGGGCGCAAACGCCTACACACAGGAGAAGTATATCACCATCTCCGTGAACAAGAAGAATGTGGAGGAAGCAAGAAGCTATTTTGCCCGTGTGGGCGCAGACCTGATCGCCCACTTCGGCAGGCTCGGCAGCAAGTGCGTGGAGATGGAAGCAGACGAACGCCTCCGCATCTTCCACGACTTCTACCGTGCGGGCGAGGAAACCAGCTTCCGCTTTGATATGAAGGAAACCCGCAAAAAGGGACACGACTTCAAGGACTTCATCTGCCCCGACTCGATGGAGTTTGAAAAGGACTATTTCAAGATCGGGGAACGCTACGGCAGGGTGCTGTTCCTGCGTGAGTATGCGTCGTATATCAAGGACGCTATGGTGGCGGAGCTGACCGACCTCAACCGCAACCTGATGCTGTCTATTGATGTAGTTCCCGTCCCCACCGACGAAGCCGTCCGGGAAGCGGAAAACCGTTTGCTGGGCGTGGAAACCAATGTGACCAACTGGCAGCGCAGGCAGAACTCCAACAACAACTTCTCCGCACAGGTTCCCTATGACCTTGAACAGCAGCGCAAGGAAATGAAGGAATTTCTCGATGACCTGACCACCCGTGACCAGCGTATGATGTTCGCCGTCCTTACGATGGTACACACGGCGGACAGCAAGGAGCAGCTCGACAGCGACACCGAAGCACTGCTGACCACCGCAAGAAAGCACCTTTGCCAGTTCGGTGTGCTGAAGTTCCAGCAGCTTGACGGACTGAATACGGTGATGCCCTTCGGCACTCGGAAGATCGACACCTTCCGCACCCTCACCACCGAGAGCCTTGCGGTGTTTATCCCATTCCGGGTGCAGGACATCTACCACGAGAACGGCATTTACTACGGGCAGAATGTCATTTCCAAGAATATGATCATTGCCGACCGCAGGCAGCTTCTCAACGGCAACGAGTTTATCCTCGGCGTGTCGGGCGGCGGCAAGTCCTTTGCCGCAAAGGGCGAGATCATCAATCAGATGCTCTCCGGCAATGCAGATATTATCATCATCGACCCCGAACGGGAGTATTCGCAGCTTGTAAAGGCAATGGGCGGCGAGATCATCAACATCTCCGCCACCTCTCCCACCCACATCAATGCGATGGATATGAACCGGGAGTACGGTGACGGTGCAAACCCCGTCATCCTGAAATCCGAGTTCATTATGTCCCTGTGCGAGCAGCTCATCGGCGGCAACAACCTCGGAGCAGTGCAGAAATCCATCATCGACCGCTGTACGGCAAGCGTCTATCGCACCTATCAGCAGAATGACTACAAGGGAGAGGTTCCCACCTTGCAGGACTTCCGGGCGGAGCTGCTGAAGCAGACCGAGCCGGAGGCACAGGAGATCGCCCTTGCCATCGAGCTGTTTACCAACGGCAGCTTGAATACCTTTGCCAAGCACACCAATGTGGATACCGACAACCGGCTGATCTGCTATGACATCCTTGACCTCGGCAAGCAGCTTATGCCCATCGGTATGCTGGTGGTGTTGGATTCCATCCTCAACCGCATTACACAGAACCGTGCAAAGGGCAAAAATACCTTCATCTTCATTGACGAAATCTATCTCCTGTTCCAGCACGAATACAGCGCCAACTTCCTATTCACGCTTTGGAAGCGAGTGCGAAAGTACGGTGCTTATGCGTCCGGCATTACGCAGAATGTGGATGACCTCTTGCAGAGCCATACGGCGAGAACGATGCTTGCAAACTCCGAGTTCATCATTATGCTCAATCAGGCGTCCACCGACCGCATTGAGCTGGCAAAGCTCCTGAACATTTCCGACACCCAGCTTTCGTATATCACCAATGTGGACGCAGGACACGGACTCATCAAGGTCGGTTCCAGCCTTGTACCATTTGCCAACAAGTTCCCCAAAAACACAAAGCTCTACAAGCTGATGACCACCAAATTATCCGACATTGCGAATTGACAAAGCTGGCAACAAAGAAAGGAAATCCGATGAAAAAGACAATTTCAATCATTCTCATTGCGGTGTTTGCTGCCCTCCTCGGCGCAAGCACCTATTTTATTGTCCGGCACAACAAGGAGGCGGACAAGCAGGCAGAATTATATAGCAACCTTGCCTCCGTGGTGGAGGCCGCAGCGCAGACGGGTTCCGAAACGGAAACCGCCGAGCCGATTCCGTATTCCGAGGAAAAGACGCTGCTGCCGGAGCTTGCCGAGCTGTTCGGACAGAACGGCGATTTGGTGGGCTGGATCAGCATTGCGGATACCAACATCAACTATCCCGTGATGCAGTCTGTAAACGAGCCGAACTTCTACCTGAAGCACGGCTTTGACAAGGAATACTCCGAGTACGGCTGTCCCTATGTGCAGGAGGACTGCGATGTGCAAAAGCCCTCTGACAACCTTGTTATCTACGGACATCACATGAAAAACGGCTCTATGTTCGCCCATCTCAACAAATTCAAGAGCGAGAGCTTTTGGAGCGAGCATAAGACCATTGCTTTTAACACGCTGACGGACAGGCAGGAGTATGAGATCGTTGCCGTGTTCCGCACGGTGGTCTACACCGACAGCCCCGATGCGTTCAAGTATTACCGCTTCGTGGATGCGGGAAATGCCAACGAGTTTGACAGCTTCATTGCCAAGTGCAAGGAGCTATCCTTCTACGACACCGGCGTGACCGCCGCATATGGCGATAAACTCATTACCCTGTCCACCTGCGAGTACAGCCGCAACAACAGCCGCCTTGTGGTGGTGGCAAAGCGTATAGTAGAGGGCGGTGATGCGGATGCTGCCCAGACTCACGCCGAAGCAGCGGCAGAAAGCCAACGCCTTGATTAAACGCCTGTGCGCCAACTATGACGGCGGCAACTGTCTTGTGCTGGATGACGGTGAGCCTTGCGTCTGTGTGCAGAGCATTTCCTATTCGCTGCTCTGCAAGTATTTCCGCAACGCCGTATTGCCGGCAGAGCCGATGCTGGAGGCTAATATTCTTGGCACACGCTTTGAAAGGTGTGTGTCCTGCGGTGCGCCTATCCTCAAGAAAGGCAACCGCAAGAAATACTGCGGCAGGTGCGCCGTAAGAGCCTACAAAAAGCAGCAGGCAGCGTACGCCCGCAGGAAACGGGCAGAGTCGAAAAATAGGGGCTGAGAAAGCCAGTCACAGCAAGGCTTTTCAGCTCCCGCACTTTGAGGGGCAAGGGGTTGATACCTTTGTCCCTCTTTTTCAATTCAGGGGCGTTTTGGTGCGCCCCGGAAAGGAGGGAAAATGCCTAAAATCAAAACAAGAGATGTGGTGAAAGGCACGATCAAGAAGATAGACAAGGCGGCGATTGCCGCCGACCGTATGCGCTCCGCCTATGTGCAGACCAAGGAGAAGGTGGAACACGCCGCCCATCCCGAAGAACACAGCGCAGAGGAATACGCCTCCGACCGCATCGAGGGCGGCGTAGACCGCATAACACACGAAGCGGTGCATCAGTTCGATAAGCAGGGACGCAAGGGGCTGGCGGAAACCAAGCGGAATGTATCCAAGGCAAAGGACGGCATCAGGCAGTTCAAAGAAAAGCGGGCGGCGGAATCGCTGAAAAGGCAGTCTGTCCGTGCTTCCGGTAATAAGACCATTAAGACGGTGGAGCAAACGGAAAAGACCGTCAAGCAATCCGCCCGTTCTGCCGGGAAGAAAACCGTCAAGACAGTAGGCAAAGGCACGACGAAAGCGGCGCAGAAATCGGTCAAGACCACAAAGACCGCCATTAAAACCACCCGGCAGGCGGCAAAGACGGCGCAGAAAACCGCACAGGCGACGGTTAAGGCTTCACAGAAAGCGGCGCAGGCCGCCAAAGCCGCAGCCAAAGCGACCGCAGCCGGTGTGAAAGCCGCCGTCAAAGCAACCGTTGCGGCGGTCAAGGCGATCATAGCGGCAGCAAAAGCATTGGTAGCGGCCATTGCCGCAGGTGGCTGGGTCGCCGTTGTGGTTATCATTGTCATCTGCCTGATTGCCTTGATTTGCGGTTCTGTGTTTGGGGTATTCTTCTCCGGCGAGGATTCTGGCACGGGACAGTCCATGCGGACAGCCGTGCAGGAGATCAACACGGATTACGACAACCGGCTGTTGGAGACACGAAACGGCACTTCCTATGACACACTGGAAATGTCGGGAAGCCGTGCCGTGTGGAAGGAAGTCCTTGCGGTTTACTCGGTCAAGGTCAATACCGATCCCGACGAGCCGATGGAGGTTGCCACGATGGACGACACAAAAAAGCAGCTTCTCAAGGATATATTTTGGGAGATGAACAGCATATCGTCACGGACAGAAAGCAATTCTGAAACGGTCATCACCGAAACCGATGACGGTAACGGAAATATCGTGCAGACCGAAACCACCGAAACGAGAACGACACTGTATATAACGGTGTCGCATAAGACGGTGGAGGAAATGGCTGACCAATACGGCTTCAATGAAGAACAGCGAGAGTATCTTGCGGAGCTGCTGGAGGACAAGAACAACTCCCTTTGGGCGGCTGTCCTCTACGGCATCCATTACAGCGATGATCAGATCGTGACCGTTGCCTTGTCGCAGGTGGGCAATGTGGGCGGTGAGCCTTACTGGTCTTGGTACGGCTTCGGGAGCCGTGTGGAGTGGTGTGCCTGCTTCGTGAGTTGGTGCGCCAACGAGTGCGGCTATATTGAAACCGGCGTAATTCCGAAATTTGCAGGCTGCGTCAACGGCGTTCAATGGTTCAAAGACCGTGGACAGTGGATCGACGGCTCTGCCGAGCCTGTCCCCGGAATGATTATCTTCTTTGACTGGGACAACAAGGGCAGCTCCGGTCCGCAAGACGGGCAGTCCGACCATGTAGGCATTGTGCAGAAGGTTGAAAACGGCATCGTCTACACTGTGGAGGGCAACTCCGGCGATAGCTGCTGTGTCAATCAGTACAGCGTAGGGCATTATGAGGTGCTTGGGTACGGAGTGCCTCAGTATTAGCCTGCACGGTATTGCACGAAAAGAGGGAAATGGCTGCCTGCGAGGGCAGCCAATACATACCCTGATGTGAGGAAAATGCGACAATTCGTTAAAACCAACGTCCGTGTGGGCTTGCTTTTATTCGGATATTCGTATATAATGTATCGTGTTGAGTATTATCCATGCGGAGGTGCGGTATGAACGGGATCAAGGGCTATATCTCCATTCGGGAGGCGTCCTACCGTTGGGGCGTGTCGGAGCGGCGGGTCAATCAGTATTGCGCCGAGGGGCGGATCCCCGGCGCGTCCCGGTTCGGGCGTTCATGGGCGATCCCGGAAAACGCGGAAAAGCCGTCCGACCCGCGCTTTCAAGGACAGCACCGTGATCCGGCAGGACAAGCACCTGACGGATCCCCCTCTGCATTGGAAGCATCCGCAAAAAGGAAGTGAACGTTATGACCTGCGACGAGAGCTTATACCGCCAATATCTTAGCGGCGATGACGCGGGGCTGGAGGCCCTGATGAAAAAATACGGCGACCCCCTGACCCTGTATATCGACGGCTATCTGCACGACGTTCACGAGGCGGAGGAGCTGATGCTGGACGTTTTTGCCTATCTGTTCACCAAAAAGCCCCGCATCCGGGACGGCGGCTTCAAGGCGT
>CAKTVL010000030.1 GCA_934623575.1 uncultured Oscillospiraceae bacterium | reverse complement strand
AAGGCAGACAGTACAATTGCACTGCCTGCCTAATCCGAGGACACGCTTCAAGGTACCCCTATCAGGAGTAGCGGAATGGGCCTTTCTCTTTTTTGAGTTTAATTAGAACTCCTTCTTCTTGCCGATGACGACAGCGGAGCCGGCGACGGAGGTCAGAGCCATACCGACGTACATAGCGATGCCAGCGTCAAAGGTCTTGGGGGAAGAAGCGGAACCGGTGTTGCCGGAAGCAGCGGTGCCGGGGGTGTAGGTGAAAGCGATCAGGGTGCCATCAGCCAACTTCTCGACGGTGGAACCGGCGGGAGCATTGACGGAAGCGTTGATGACCTTAGCAACGGTCTTGCAGGTCACGCACTTGTACTCGGTGGCAGCGCCGTCCTTGTCCCAAGCGGAAGCGGTCCAAGTGTGAGCCTTAGCGGTCTGCTGAGCCTTAACGGTGTAAACCTCGGAGCCAACCAGAACATTGTTAGCGGCGACATCATCATTGGGAGTCTCACCAGCGGCGCTGTAAGTGCTCCAAACCTGAGCAGCCTTGTCGGCGAACACGTTGTTGAAGCTGACATAGGTCACCTTATCAGCATCAGCGGGCTTCTTGTACTGAGCGCACAGATCACCCCAAGCGGTGAAAGCGGTAGCAGTCTGGCCATAGGTGACAGCAGTAACGTTCTTCATGATCAGAGTCTGGTCAGCACCAGTCTGATTCGCTTCAGTACCAGCAGCGCCGATAGCAACATTAGCATCGCTGGCCTTCACCAGAATATACTGAGAAGCGGTAGCATCAGCAGGAATCTTGTCGACCAGTACATACTTACCCTCGTAGTCAGTGCCAGTAGCATTGTCGAAGGTGTAGTAGGCAACATTACCAGCAGTGGTAAGAGCACCATTGGTAACAACAGGAGCCTTAGCAGCAGTGAAAGTCATGCTACCGGTAGCAATCTTGGTGTTGAACTTGCCGTCGAACAGATCGACGTTGGCGGTGGAACCGTTGCTGCTCCACACAGGAATCGCCGCGAAAGCGGTGGTGCACAGTGCCAGAGCCATGACCATGGCCAGCACAGTTGCAATGATCTTCTTCATGTTTGTTTCCTCCATAAAAATTTGTTTGTGTCGGGTGTCGCTCCGTCACTCCCGCCAGCGGTTTACAACGTAAACATCATTATGTTGTAAAAATTTTTACGGATTTTTCTTCCAGTTTCTTCCAATTTTTGGAGTTGGAGCAAAACACCCTCAAAAACAGGCGAAAATGGGAATAACTGGAAACTCTTCCAAAATTTTCCAGGAATTTACGCAATTTCCAAAAGCGTCTTTACAGCGTAATTCTTGTGTAACGCGCAAGTTATGCAATCCAAAATGAAATTTTCAAGAATCGCAACAACTTCGCTGGAAAAATTTTCCAGTTTGTTGTTATGTCTACCGTGTTTCAGCCCAAATGGCCAAAAATGCCGTTCATAGTTTGGTTACAATTTAGCTGGGTGAAGCGGTTTTTGCGTAAAGTGGAACCTGTTGTTTTTCTCTCCCTCCGGCAACGCGCTTCGCGCGACACCTCATCCGGCGCTGCGCGCCACCTTCCCCTCAAGGGGAAGGCTAAGGGCGGACAGAGATTCGCCCCTACGAAAATAATGATACCCCCAAGCCGCAGGGCGGCTTGGGGGTGGTGTGGCATTCGATTACAGGTGCTTTTCCGGGGCTTGCAGGTCGCGGGCGAGCTGCTTGGCGTAGCGGTCCTCCTCGCTGAACACACAGCCGCAGTACTTCTGCATGTACAGCCCCAGCTGGCGGGCCTCCTGCTGTCCCTGACGGAAGCTGGGGCGGAAATCCCGGTACAGGAACGCCACGCCGTACTGCGCGGCCGCGGCTTCGGCGGTCCGGCGCAGCAGCTCATGGTCCTGATACGGGCTGACGAACAAGGTGCTGGAAAAGCTGTCAAAGCCGTGCTGGGCGGCATAGCGGGCGGTCTGCTCCAGACGCAGCGCGTAGCACTTGCCGCAGCGGTGGTCGATGTCCTCCACCACGGCGCGGCAGAACTCCCGCAGGCCGTAGTCCTCCTGCACGATCAGCCCCACGCCCACGGAGGGCGCGTAGGCCATCAGCGTGTCGCGGCGGGCCTTGTATTCCTGATAGGGGTGGATGTTTGGGTTGTACCAGTAGGACACCGGTTCGATGCCCTCGGCCCGGAGCATCTGGATGCAGGCCACGGAGCAGGGGGCGCAGCAGGTGTGCAGCAGCGTTTTGGTCATTTGTTTTTCCCCTTTCCGAAGGGCAGGCGGATGCCGTGCAGCAGGTCCTTCAGCGGCTTTCCGGCGGTCTCACGGGGCTGGAGCGCGGAGAGGAACCGGGCGCATACCTGGCGGAAGGGCTCGTTTTCCAGCGCGTCAAAGAACCGGGAGCGGTCCACGGACACGGGCGTGGGCGAGCGCAGGGCGCGGTCGGCGGCCACGGCCTCGGCCAGATCACAGCGGCGGCGGTGCAGGTCCAGACTGTCGAACACCTGGGCGCCCTTGGCGCTGTTGACCAGCAGCAGGGACATACCCAGCCGCTTTTCCTCCGGCGCCAGGGTGTCGCCGGTCATGTTGCAGAGAGTCAGGTCGCCGGTGCGGTCCGTACTGGTGTAGCCGCAGGTGTGGCAGGCCGGGCGCAGGAACAGCCCGCGGCTGATGCCGCGCCCCAGCTCGGAGTGCAGCAGCGGCGCGTCATAGTGGCCGCCGTTTTCGAAGGTCACCCGGAAGCGCCGCCGGCTCTCGCCGTTCAGCTTGCCGCAGAAGCTGACGGACAGGGGCTTCTGCTGCTTGACATAGGCCATGGAGCGGACGAATCTCTCCCACACGCCGGGGCTGCACACGCCACCGCAGGCCACGTCGCAGGTGATCAGCCGCTCCGGGTGCTCGCCCAGATAGCGGTACAGGCCGTCCACCTGGCAGGGCGTGCCGGAGAACAGCACCTGACGGCCCTGATCCAGGTACAGCCGCACCTGCTGGTAGCTCTCGCCCACGTCGCTCTGCACGGGCTTCGCGCCCCGCAGGCGGGGCAGGTCGTGGGCGTTCTTCACGGCGATATGGCTGACGTGCAGCGCACTGTCCAGCGCCGCGCCGAACACCACGCCGCCGCCCTCCAGCACATACGCCGCCAGGGCGGAGAACGCGCCGCCGGCGGTGGAATCGCGGCGCACGGTCTCGTCGCCGTTCCAGACGATAAACGCCGCCGGCTCCGGCCGCGGCTCCCGCTGCTTCAGCACCGGGCAGACATGCGTGCAGTGGCCACACTGGACGCAGCCGTCGGTCACCTGCGGGTACAGAAAGCCCTCCCGGTCCCGTACCATGCGGATAGCGCCCTTGGGACAGCCATTGCAGCACGCGGCGCAGCCGGTGCATCGCTCCCGCGGGGCCAGCTGCGGCGCGGTATTCATATCGGTCATGGCGGCCACCTCCCGGCTCATTTTCCTGCGCACATTGTACCACATCCCGAAGAAAAGCACAAGGGCGGCGGAGAACTGTCCGTTTTTTGGGACAGTATTCTTGGTAAGATGGGTACAGTCAAGGGAAAACAAACCGATTTTCAATACAGGAGGTGCCGTATGCACAAGTTTTTTGACTATCTCGCGCCCGATCTGCCGGTGCGCACCATTGGTGAGCTGGCGGGGTACATCCGGCGCTTTACAGCGCTGTTCAGCGGTGGTGTGCCGGTGGAGGGCCGCATGGGCGGCGTGGAATTCTGCGCCACGGCGCAGCCCGGGGGCGGCGTCCGCGTCCATTGGGTGCAGGTAGACCGCCAGCGCATCCCGGTGGACGCCACCGTATGACCATCCCGCGCAGCTCTATTTTCTATTTCTTTGCACAGTAAAAAGCAGCACCGAAAGGTGCTGCTTTTTTGCTTATTCCGCTGCTTATTCCGTCAGGGTCTTGACCCAGGCGGAGTATTTCTCGATGTTGGCGTCGCGCTCGGCGGCGTCCGCGCCCTTGGTGAGGATATACACCTTGATCTTGGGCTCGGTGCCGGAGGGCCGTACCAAAATGGTGGTGCCGTCGGCCAATTCATACCGCAGGACGTTGCTGCCGGACAGCTCCATTTTGCTGACCGCGCCGGTGGCGCAGTCCACGGCGCTGCCGTCCTGATAGTCCTTGCGGACCACCACATCCACGCCGGCAATGGCCTTGGGAGGCGCGGTGCGCAGGGACTTCATCAGCGCGGCCATCTTCTCCAGGCCATCCAGGCCGGGCATGACCAGGTTGTGGGTCTTTTCGCCGTACCAGCCGTACTTTTCATACAGCGCCTGCAGGGCGTCGTACAGCGTCATGCCCTGGGCGGCGTACCAGGCGGCCATCTCGGTGATCAGCAGGGACGCGGTGACGGCGTCCTTGTCCCGGACGTAGTCGCCCAGCATGTAGCCGTAGCTCTCCTCGTAGGACATGATGACGTGGCCCTCGCCGGCGGCCTCCAGCGCGTTCTTCTTCTCGGCCATGAATTTGAAGCCGGTGAAGGTGTCGCAGCAGGTGACGCCGTTGCTCTCGGCTACCTTGCGGGCCATCTCGGTGGTGACGATGGTCTTGAGGAAATAGGGCTTCTCCGGCATCTTGCCCGCCCGGCGCATGGCGCCGATCAGGTAATCCAGCAGCAGCACGCCGGTCTGGTTGCCGGTGACGGCGATGAACTTTCCATCCGCGCCGCGGACCATGATGCCCACCCGGTCGCTGTCCGGGTCGGTGCCCAGGATGAAGTCCGCGCCCACCTTGTCGGCCAGCTCAATGGCCAGATAGAAGCCCTCCGGATTCTCCGGGTTGGGGGAGGCCACCGTGGGGAAGGTGCCGTCCAGCACCATCTGCTGCTCCACGCAGTAGAGGTTCTTCACGCCCAGGCCCCGCAGCGCCTCCGGCACCAGCTTCCAGCCGCAGCCGTGGAAGGGCGTATAGACCATTCTGAAGCTATCGACCACCTGGGCGATGGAGGTGCGGTCGTTGACCATAGCCATGACATTGGACATGAACATCTTGTCGGTCTCCTCGCCCAGCAGGGTGATAAGGCCGGCCTTGACGGCGTCGTCAAAGACCATGCGCTTGACGCCGGTGAAGATGTCGATCTTCTCCAGCCGGGCGGCGATGGCGGCGGCGTGCTGAGGCGGCAGCTGTGCGCCGTCAGCCCAGTAGACCTTGTAGCCGTTGTACTCCTTGGGGTTGTGGCTGGCGGTAACGTTGATGCCCGCCTGGCAGCCGTAGTACCGCACGGCGAAGCTCAGCTCCGGCGTGGGGCGCAGGGACTCAAAAATGCGCACGCGGATACCGTTGGCGGCGCAGACCTCCGCTGCCGCCCGGGCAAAGTCCATGCTGTTGACACGGCAATCCATGCAGATGGCCACGCCCTTTTTCTTCGCCTCGTCGCCCTCGGCGGCGATGACGTCGGCAAAGCCCTGGGTGGCCCAGCGGATGACGTGCACGTTCATCTGGTGCAGCCCCACCTTCATGGTGCCGCGCAGCCCGGCGGTGCCGAACTCCAGCGGACCGTAAAAGCGGCTCTCGATCTCCTTCTCGTCCCCGGCGATAGCCTTCAGCTCCGCCTTCTCGTCGGCGCTCAGGGCGTCGCTCTCCAGCCAGCGCTCATATTCCTTCTTATAGTCCAGCATATTCAAAAGCTCCTTTCACGCATATTATTCCGTTTCCTCGTCCTCCACCGGCTGCGAGGCCAGCAGGTCCTTTGCCTCCTCCAGCTGTCCGGCGGGGACGTACAGGCTGGCGCCGTAGCCGGAAAAGCCGTTGATGACCTTGCCTGCGCCGCCGTCAAGATCGTAATACTTGAAGCAGGGGATGCCGTAGGCCGCCAGCAGGGAGATGATCATGTCCGTGTCGGCGGGCGAATCAAAGGTCTGCATCAGCAGCACGGCCTTCTCGTCCTGTCCCTGCGGGTCCTTGGGCCACGCGGGAACGTCCGGTCTGCCGGTAAAACTCCAATTGTCCATACTCTGCCTCCTATTTGTGATATTTTGTCCCTGCGGCGATCTGATACGCCCGGTAGATCTGCTCCAGCAGCATGATCCGGGCCATGTGGTGGGGGAACGTCATGGGGGACATGCTCAAGCGCCAGTCGGCCAGGCGCTTCACGTCCTCGCTGAGTCCCACGCTGCCGCCGATGAGAAAGGTGATCTGCGTCTTACCCTGCACGCCGAAGTCCGCCATCCGGCGGCTCAGCTCCTCGCTGGAGCAGGGCTTGCCCTCGATGCACAGGGCCACCACCGCGCCGCCCTTGGGCAGCCGCTCCTGTATGGCTGCGCCCTCGGTCTGCAGGGCCTTTTGTATCTCCGCCGGGGATGGTTCGTCCGGCAGGCGGTATTCCGGCAGCTCCACGATGTCCAGCTTGCAGAATCGCTGCAGGCGCTTGCTGTACTCCGCCGCCGCGTCGATATAGAACTTCTCCTTCAGCTTGCCCACGCACAGCACCGTCACTCGCTGCATACGCGCACCTCCGCGATATACGGCCCGCTGAGCTCGGCCCGGGGCGCCACGGTGACGGACACGTCCAGCCCGGCCAGCGCCCGTGCCATGGTCTGCCGCGCCCGCTCCGGGGTATTGTTCTCCCGGCTGAGATGGGCCAGCACGAACTGCCGCGTGCCGGCGGAGGCCATCCGCTGCGCCAGCGCTGCCGCGGCGTCGTTGGACAAATGGCCCCGGTTCCCCAGGATGCGCTGCTTGAGATAGTAGGGATACGGCCCGGACAGCAGCCAGTCCTCGTCGTGGTTGCTCTCCAGCACCAGCAGATCCACGCCCTGCAGCGCCTGCTCGGCCTCCGGCGTGACGCAGCCGGTGTCCGTCAGAACGCCCAGCGCCGCGCCGCCGCAGTCAAAGCGGAAGTCGATGCTCTCCGCCGCGTCGTGACTGGTGGGGAACACCGTCACCTGCGCGTCCCCCAGTGTAAGCACCCCCTGCCGGGGCAGCAGGTGCAGCACATCGGCGGCGTGGGGTATCCTGGCACACAGCGCCCCGGCCGTGCCGCCGGAGGCGTACAGCGGCAGGCGATACTGCTTGGTCAGCGTGGCCAGCCCCGCCGTGTGGTCGCTGTGCTCATGGGTCACCAGCACGCCGGCGATGTCGCCGGGCGTCAGCCCCAGCGACAACAGCGCGGCGGTGATGCGCCGGACGGAAATGCCGGCGTCCACCAGAATATGTGTGCCGCCGGCGCTGACCAGCAGGCTGTTGCCCTCGGAGCCGCTGGCTATACTATGTACTGTCAACAATGGTCTATGTCCTCTCTGTGAAAAACGTCCGCCGCGAGGGACCGCAGCTTTTGTGCTGCGGCCTCTCGCAGCGGACGCTGGATGGCTGTTCTCTTACCCGACGTGGGTGTCGGCGTCGGCCTCGTCCGGCACATCTACCAGCGAGATGTCCGCACCCACCGCGCGGAGCTTGCCCACCAGATCCTCATAGCCGCGTTCGATATACTGGATGTGGCTCAGCTCTGTGGTGCCCTGTGCCGCCAGACCGGCAATGACCAGCGCCGCGCCGGCGCGGAGGTCACAGGCCTGGATCGGTGCGCCCACCAGCTGCGTTACGCCCTCCACCACGGCCACCTTGCCGTCCACCTGGATGTGCGCGCCCAGGCGCTTCAGCTCGTCCACGTACTTGAAGCGGTTGGCGCCGTACACGCCCTCGGTGACCAGGCTCGTCCCCTGGGCCAGCGCCAGCACCGCGGTGATCTGGGGCTGCATATCGGTGGGGAAGCCGGGATAGGGCAGCGTCTTGACGTTGGTTTTCAGCAGCGGGCCGCTGCGCCGCACCAGCAGCGCGTCGTCGTCCTCGGTGACGGACACGCCCATCTCCATCAGCTTGGCGCTGATGCACTCCATGTGCTTGGGGATGACGTTCTTCAGCAGCAGCTGGCCGCCGGTGGCCGCCACGGCGGCCATATAGGTGCCCGCTTCGATCTGGTCGGGAATGATGCAGTAGGTGCCGCCGGTCAGGCGCTCCACGCCCCGGATCTTGATGGAATCCGTGCCGGCGCCCTTGATGTCCGCGCCCATGGAGTTCAGGAAATTGGCCAGGTCCACGATGTGCGGCTCCTTGGCCGCGTTCTCGATGGTGGTGGTCCCCTGGGCCAGCGCCGCAGCCATCATAATGTTCATGGTGGCGCCCACGGACACCACGTCCAGATACACCGGCGCGCCCACCAGCCGCCCGTTCCTGGCGGCGGTGTGGATAAAGCCGCCCTCCACGGACACCTCGGCGCCCATGGTGGTAAAGCCCTTGATGTGCTGGTCGATAGGCCGCACGCCGAAGTTGCAGCCGCCGGGCATGGCCACGGTGGCCTGGCCGAAGCGGCCCAGCAGCGCGCCCAGCAGATAGTAGCTGGCGCGGATGCGCCGTGCCAGGTCGTAGGACGGGCGGGTGGAGTGGATGGCGTGGCAGTCGATCTCGATGGCGTGGCGGTTCAGCACGCGCACCTTGGCCCCCAGCTCCTCCAGAATGGAGAAGAACAGCGTCACGTCGCTGATCTGGGGGATGTTCTCGATACGGCATACACCGTCCACCAGCAGGGCGGCGGGGATAATGGCGACAGCGGCATTCTTCGCACCGCTGACGGTCACTTCGCCGAAAAGCTCCCGTCCGCCGCGGATCATGTATTTATTCAAGGCAGTTTCCCTCTTTTCAAGTCATCGGTGCCTGTATCCGGCGGCGCAGCGGCGGCGTCAAAAGCACCGCCTATAGCTTGCCCGCCCGGCGCCCGGTCCATACGGCGCACTACAAGCAATATCAGTATACCATAATTTTCAGTAAAAGCAAGAAAACTGCGATATTTTTTTGCTATCCTTCCCCGCCCCCGCGCATACTATTCCATTTGTACCGCGCATAATCCTGTACTTGCATATTGCAATTGTATATTTGTATATTGTACTTGCAATATTGCATAACGCTCCCCGTTCCCCCTTCGTAGGGGCCGGTGTCTACATCGGCCCGAAAAAAAGAGACCGCCGAAGCGGTCTCTTTTACTCACACGCTTACTATCTCTGGCCGTCAGGCCAGAGATAAGTAAACACAAAAAAAGAAAGGCCCAACGGGCCTTTCTTTTTTGAAGTTTAATTAGAACTCCTTCTTCTTGCCGATGACGACGGCGGAGCCGGCGACGGAGGTCAGAGCCATACCGACGTACATAGCGATACCAGCGTCAAAGGTCTTGGGGGAGGTGGTGTTGCCAGTGGTGGTGCCGGTGGAAGTGCTGGAAGTGGCCAGCTTAATCACATAACCAGCAACAATAGCGTCGGTCTTATCTGCAACAGAACCAGTCGCAACATAGGTACCAGCATAGCTACCCAGTTCGTTGGCCTTAACAACGTCAAAAGCCTTCTTGCAGGTCTTGCAAACAACGGAAACAGGGGTGGTGGAGTTGGCCTTGTAAGTCACAGTAGCACCGTCAGAGAAGTCGTGCTTAACAGCCTCGACCTTGTTAGCGGTGGTATAACCAACCAGCTTGCCATCAACGATAGCCGCGGCGGTAGGAGTGACAGGAGTGGTGGCAGTTGCATCGGTGGTAGGATAGGTGTCAGAACCGATCGTCACACCATCAGCAGAGGCATCGCCACAGTTGCTGCCCTTAGCAACGAGGGTGCCGCCCTTCAGCCAATCGGAAGC
This sequence comes from uncultured Oscillospiraceae bacterium, assembly GCA_934623575.1. GTDB lineage: Bacteria > Bacillota > Clostridia > Oscillospirales > Oscillospiraceae > Vescimonas. Next base: position 7,628 of record CAKTVL010000030.1, on the reverse strand, counting down.
AAGGCTGCTCTGAGCAACATAGGCAACGAAAGCGCCATCCTTGAACAGACGCTGTGCGCCGGCAAACTTAGCATCGCAGACGTAATAGACAACAACATCACCAGAGTCAGCAGCGGTCTTGATGGAATAGTACGCAGCCTTGTAAGTCTTGGTCTCCTTGCCATCGGTAACGACAGTCTTGGTGGAGAGATCAGTATAGGCAATAGAGCCCTTGATCTCGGTCGCATTTTCGTTGCTGCTCAGCGCGCGCAGATCATAATCATCATTAACGCTCAGAGTGGTGGTAGTGCCATTAACCACGGTTTCGCTCGTGGTCGCCGCGAAAGCGGTGGTGCACAGTGCCAGAGCCATGACCATGGCCAGCACAGTTGCAATGATCTTCTTCATGTTTGTTTCCTCCATAAAAATTTGTTTGTGTCGGGTGTCGCTCCGCTCTCCCAGACAGCGTTTACAACGTAAACATCATTATGTTGTAAAAATTTTTATGGCTTTTTCTTCCATAATTTTCCAATTTTTGGAGCCGGGACAAAACACCCTCAAAATTGGATGAAAATGGAAATAACTGGAAACTCTTCCAAAATTTTCCAGGAATTTACGCAATTTATCCGGCGATGTAAAACGCGTAATTTTTTGAGTAACGCCTTAGTTATGCAATCCAAACCGAGATTTTCAAAAATCGCAACAACTTTGCTGGAAAATTTTTCCAGTCAAAAGCGAAAAGTAATTATGTAAACTATCCAGCCCAAAATACGCCCCAAATCCCGTTCATAATTTGGTTACAATTTAGTATAATGAAGCGATTTCGGCGTAAAGTGGAACCCATTGTTTTTCTCGAATTGCGTGGGGAGGGTTTCGCGCCTCCGGGCGCGAGCCACTTTTGCCCCTGGCGGCGTGGCGCTGCCGCGCGCCGCTACCCTGTGCCACGGTAGGGACTTTGCGTTCTACCGTTTTTGGCGATTATCAAATCGCGTCCCAACCGCCGTTCCGGCGCTTGGGGTAGGTGCGCCCTCCGGACGCAAAAAACAAGCCGCCTTGCGGCGGCTTGCATGGGTTACCATAATAAAAATTATTGTAAACCAACCGGCTCGGAGGGCGCGGTTTCGGGGGCGGGGGCGGCAGGCTCTTCGGGAGCGGCCGGGGTCTCCGGCGCGGAGGGCTCGGCAGCGGGGGCCGGTGCGTCCGGCTCGGCGGGCGTCTCCGCCTGCGACTCCTGGTTCAGCCGCGCGTTTTCCTCGCGGATGGCAGCCTTCTGCTCACGCCGGGCGTCGGCGGCGGCGAAGAACGCCCGCACCAGCGCCAGCAACACGAAGAACGCCGCGATGGCCAGTCCGATCCAGCCCGCCGCACGGATGGCGAAAAAGTCGCGGATGGTGAAATACTCCTTGTACATGCCCAGGAAGTACAGGGCCACGCCGCCGGCGGCGCACAGAATGGCCAGCAGCAGGCGGAGGAAGGAGCGCACCTTGTGGCGGCGGCTGGTCAGGTGGGCCACCAGGAACGCCAGCGCCGCCAGAAACAGCGCCGGGGACTGGCAGCAGAGGATATAGCCCAAGGTCTTGTCCAGCATGACGCGGCCCCCTTACAGCTGGCACTTGCCGCGGGGCAGATACTTGCCGTCGGGTCCGGCCAGGACCTTGCCGGAGGACACCGCGGGCTTGCCACGCAACCAGACCTGGCGGATAGAGCCCTTGGTGACCACGCCCTCGTAGGGGTTGTAGTCCGCCGCGCCCACCATATCCTCGGCGCGGATGACGTGGTCGGCGGCGGGGTCGTAGACCACGATGTCGGCGTCGGAGCCGGGGGCCAGCACGCCCTTGCGGGGGAACAGGCCGTACAGCTTGGCGGGGTTCTCCGCCAGCACGCGGCACATGGCGCCCAGGCCGATCTTCCGCTTGGCCACGCCGAAGGTATAGATCAGCTCGCCGCGGGTCTCCACGCCGGGGATGCCGCCGGGGATAGCGGTGAAATCCCCGCGCCCGGCCAGCTTTTGCTGCGTGGTGAAGCTGCAGTGGTCGGTGGATACGGTCTGCACCTCGCCGCGGCGGATGGCGCGCCACAGGGCGTCGCGGTCGGCCTTTTTGCGGATGGGGGGCGAGCAGACGTACTTGGCCGCCTGCAGCCAATCCTCGTTGTAATACACGCTGTCGTCCAGCACCAGGTACTGGGGGCAGGTCTCCACGAACACCTTCTGGCCGCGCCAGCGGGCGTTGGCGATCTCGTCCAGGGCCTCGATATTGGTGGTGTGAACGATGACCACGGGGATGTCCACCTGCTCAGCGATGCGCAGCAGACGGCCCACGGCCTCGGCCTCCATGATGTCGGGCCGGGTCTCCGGGTGGCAGTGGACGCCGTTCTCGCCCTTGGCCTTCTTCTCGGCGATCAGCGCGTCGATCACGCCGGCGTTCTCGCAGTGGACGCCGCAGATGCCGCCCTTTTCCTTCAGCTTTTTCAGCGCCTGGTACATGGCCTTGTCGCCGATCATCATGGCCGGGTAGGTCATGTACATCTTGAAGGAGGAGATGCCCTCGGCGTACATGTCGTCGATCTCGCGCTCGATGGTCTCGTTCCAGTCGTCGATGGTCATGTGGAAGCCGTAGTCGCAGGCGCATTTGCCGTCGGCCTTCTCATGCCACAGGCGCAGGCCGTCGTGCAGCGTCTCGCCCTTGTTGGGGCAGGCGAAGTCGATGATGGTGGTGGTGCCGCCCCGCAGCGCCGCCCGGGAGCCGCTGGCGAAATCGTCCGCCGTGGTGGTGTTGCACACATCCAGGTCGAAGTGGGTGTGGGCGTCGATAAAGCCGGGGAACAGCAGCATGCCGGACACGTCCACCACCTGCGCGCCGATGGGCGGGATGTCGCGGCAGACGTCGATGATCTTCTCACCCTCCACCAGGATGTCGGCCCGGCGGGGGCCCTTGCCGGTGACCACGGTACCGCCCTTGAACAGCAATCTCATCACAAGACCTCCTCGTTTGTGTAGATTTCTGTTGGTATTATACCACTTTTCCCCGCCGCGCACAACATAAAAAAGAGACCGCGAAAAGGCAGCTCACGATAAGAAAACATCGTGAGGAAAGAGAGAACGGTATAGCTTCGGCTGTACCGTTTTCTCATTTTTCCGTTGATGCCGTGACTTTTGACATTTCCAAGGCTCCGATGCCCTTGTAGTAAATGTCGATCTCCTGCGTCCGATTCTTGCCCTTCGGGTCGCTGGCCGCATGGACGATGATTTTCTCCACGAACTCATGGAGGATGCAGGGCGTGAGCTCCGGGATATCCGTGTACCTCTCCACAACGGAGAGAAAACGATCAACATCCGACGATTTGCTTTCCTCCAGCTCCACTTCTTTCCGAAGGGAACTCGTCAGCACCTTGAGATCCCGTTCTTCCTTCTCATAGTCCGCAGAGAGCTTCTGAAAGCGTTCATCGGAGAGCTTGCCCGAAATGTTATCCTCATAGAGCCGCTTGAAGATAGCATCCGACTCTGTGATCCGCTTTTCTGAATCGGCAAGCTGCCGTTTCCGCTTTGCAAGATCCCGGTCGCGCTGCCGCAGGTCGCTGTCCATGACCAGCCTCACAAACTCGTCCTTACTGCGAGAGGCGAAGGTGAGCCTGTTTACTTTTCAATGCTTTGCAGTGATTATTCCTGACGCCGCCGCCTGATCTGCCATGTGGTCAGTGCAAGGAAGCCGGCAAGAGATGTACAGAGGGAGAACCCCCACAAGCCTAACACGCTGCTGTCGCCGGTCTGCGGGACTGTGGTCACGCGCCAGCCTGCATACACGGTCATATCCTTCGTCAGATAAACACCGGAAACCTTGTTTGTCAGGCTGCGTTCGCTGTACCAGCCGGTAAAGGTGTGGCCGCGCCAGGTGGGGACATATTGGGTCAGGTCAATGTAGGCATTGTACGTTCCCTGCACACTGGAAATATCACTGCCGCCGCCTGTTTCAAAGCGCAGCGTGTAGTAGGTGACAGGCGGATAGTAGTAGCCGCCGCCGGTATACGTCCAGTGGGCGTAGACGGTGGTATTGGCATGGAATACGGTATCCGTCGTGACCTTCGTACCGCCGTTCTTTTCGGTGTACCAGCCGTTGAAGGAGTAGCTGCTGCGGGTGGGCGTAGGAAGGCTTGCCAGCTTGCCGTCCGCGCCTGTAGTCACGGAAGCGAGTGACACCGAACCGCCGTTTGCGTGCAGTGTTACGGTATAGGTCGGAGCCGTCCACTGCACTGTCAGTGCCGTCACATCAGCAGGAACACTGGCACCGGGGGCGTAGAGCTTGCCGTCGCTGCCAAGCCACATAAAGTAGCGGCCTGTATTTCCGTCCGGGCGGTTCAAACCGCCGGACGCGGGGGCGGTAAACTCGCTGCCGTTTTTCACGATGATCTGAATAGCATCGGAGCTGCCGCCCAGCTTGCCGCCGCCAAGGTCAAGGGTAACGACCTTCAGTCCGCCAGAACCCAGTGTGTCAGAGTTCAGGACTTCAAGGACAGGGCGGAAACCAAGGTCCTCAATAGAACCGGTTGCAGGATGACCGTAGCAGAAGTGCGCCGAAGTGTACCCGCGGAGCGTACGACTCCACGTATCATTGCTCCAGGTGTCCTGCCCCCAGGAAGCCATCGGCCACCAGTTTTTGATATACCCGGTTGTGTTGTCTTCTGAATCCTGACCGGATTTTTTCAAAATCGTGTCCCATTCATTATTGGCGGGAATACCTCTTTCGCCATAGTGGCCGTTATAGGCGGTTCCTGCAGACGGGGCGCGCATGGTATAGTCGATGCTTCCGCTTGAGTAAGTCTTTCCGAAGATCAGCCCTTGTTTGTCCAGTGCATCCCAACTCACGAAATGGGTCACGTTGTAATTCGCAATGAACAGGCTGTGTTCGTAGGAGGTGGTATCGGTGTCAGCTACACTATCCAGCGAATAAGCGTCCACCGTCCCCACGTAGGTGAAGGGCACATAGTGCAGGGTGCCGTCTGTTTGGGTGCCGCCGTCAAGGGTGCTGTTCACCGTGCCGGGAATATCCATCGCCGAAAGGTCAAAATAGTATCTGCCGCCGGGGGTAAGGGTAAACTGCTCGTCGATCTCGTCCGTCAGCTTCACTTCCCGAAGTGCGCCGGCATAGTCGGTCTTATGATCGCCGTTAAACTGCTCGTTGAACACGCAGAGCGTCTTGCCGGTCATGTCTATGCCGGTCAGGTCAATCGCTGCCCTGCCGCGTGTACCGTTTGTCGTGCCGTCCAGCTGCACAACGCGTGTATAGCGGGAAATGCTCCCGTCCGCATCCTTAATAACGGCAGATATATATTCATTATCGCCCACTTTTGCGTTCTTGTATTCGACCTCCAGCACACTACCGTTGACCAGCACCGTCTTTGCCGTAAAATCGTCGCGGTCGCTGTCATGCAAGGTCAGCTTCCATTTATCTCCGGCGTATTCGGCGATCGGGGTCGTTAAATCTGCAACTTTTCCGTGCTCGGCAGCAGATATAAAGAGAACGGAGGACAGATCCAGCTCCATGGCAGGCCGCACGGCAGCATCGTAGTCCACGTTGAGGGCGCTGCCGCTTCTGCCATCGGGGTGAATCGTCCACGATCCGTAGCCGTAAACCTCATTGGAAGAACGCGTCCACCACTTTGCAGCGTACGTGCACGAATTTCTGTACAAAAATATACTATCCTCGTGCGACAAGGCCCAGAGCTTCTGCGCTTTGACCTCCTGCCCGGTGATTCCCTCGGTGATGTCCTTGGGACGGATGACCGCCTGCTCCTTTTCGGGGATCGCCTCGGCCAGGGAAACCATTTTCTGCTGCAAGGTGCTTCCCGCATACTCATTGGGCTTTCTCCATTGCGACATATCGGACGGGTTGTTGGCATAATAACCGTTGTCCTCGCTGTAGCGTCTTGCATTTTCAAACGGCCCGTCGCTCCCCGTGCGGAACGGGACATCTCCGAAATCATTGTTTACCGCAAGCAGGGTAATGATGGGCGCATTATTGCTTTTGTCGGTCTTTTGGCCGATCACCCACCATTCATGCCCCGCAAAGGACAGCCTGCTTTTGTCGATCTTTAATATGCTTTGGGCGCTCGTACCGGGCAGAATGGCTTTTGCACCGTCTGCGGCAAAAACCGTTATCGGCACAAGGCATAGCACCATGCAAAGGGTGAGCAGGATACTGAGTATTCGTTTTTTCATATCTCGTTACCTCCGTGTCGATACGATTTTTTGCGTTTCACGGTAAGCGCCGTGCAAGCGCCGCCGCTGATAAAGAGCAGTGCGATCCACAGCATAAGATTGTTGTTGTTGCCGGTTTTCGGGCTTCCTGCGCCGGTATTCGGGTTGGTTTGCGTAGGATCGGTCGGTTTTGTTGTGGAGCCGGTAGCCGGAATCTCAACTGCCGCCTTCTTGTAGCCGCAAACCTTGCACTCCTCATGCTTGGAGCCCTTTTGCGTTGCGGTCGCTTCCTTGTCAACAACCCACTTGAAGTCGTGCGCCGCCTTATCGGCCTTATCGCCGCAAGAACACTCATGCCAGTGGTTGTCGGCATCGTACTTCCACTCGCTGCCGTAGCTGTGAGTATGCTCACCGCCGCCGGTTGCCGGGATGGTTTCGGTTGCCATCGTATAACCGCAGACGGTGCATTCCTTATGCTTTGAGCCGCTTGTGGTAGCTGTTGCCGGGGTGTCGATGATCCATTCACCGGCGGTATGCGCCGCCTTGCTGCCCTCGATGATCACGCCGCAGCCGACAAAGGTGCATTCTTTCCAGTGATCGGTATTATCGGACTTCCAGTCGAAAGCGCTATGACCTGTTGCCGCAAGGATTACGCTTGTCTTGTCGGTAATTTCGGATACACCGGTTGCATCCTCAAACCACTTGTCACAGCCGTCGCAGGTGTAATATGCCGTGTTGCCTTTCTCCGTGCAAGTAGGAGCCTTTGCGGGAACGAGGGTCAGATTGTGCGTATGCGGTACGGTCTTGTCATATCCGCAGGTGTCGCAGATGTTATCGCTACCGTAATCGTGAGCCGCCTCGTCCTTCTTTTCGTGGCAGCGAGAGCATTCTTTCCAATGATTGTCTGTGTCCTTGCTCCAATCGCTTGCCCATGCGTGCCCGAGCTGTGTACCTGCTGCTGTAAAGGTTTCTGTTGTGCTGATCTCTCCGCAGGAGCAGCTCTTGAAATATACTGCATCGTTGGTGCAGTCGGCAGCCGACTTGAGGGTTTCCGGCTTCTGAATTTCCTGGTCGTAGGTATGGGTATGGGGAATTGTGTAGGTCGCTTTCACGCTGACTTCACTGTCAGGCATTATGAAAGTAGTGGTTTCACTGTTCGCATCTTCAAGAGTAGTGTTGCCGCTTTCTACTACCCACTTATCAAACACCTTACCGTCAGGAGCCGCATTTGCGGTCAGAGTAATGGTTGTGCCTTGCGCCGCTTTACTGATTTCGCTTCCTGCACCGATTGTCGCTTTGCCGTCCGTTACGATGATGGAATACTCTTTACTCTCCCAGATTGCATAGAAGGTAGTATCCGAGCTTACTTCATAGGTCGTGCCGGAAATAACCGAACCGTCGGCACTGGTTGACCAGCCCTTGAATTGCTTGCCTTCCGGTTCAGTAAAACCGCAGG
>CAKTVL010000029.1 GCA_934623575.1 uncultured Oscillospiraceae bacterium | reverse complement strand
ATGGCCAAGACCCAGAGCCTGAGCCTGAACCCCACCAAGATCTCCGGCACCTGCGGGCGGCTGATGTGCTGCCTGAAGTACGAGCAGGACGCCTATGAGGATGCTATTAAGCGCATGCCCAAGAACGAGTCCTTCGTCCTGACGCCGGACGGCACCGGCAACGTCAGCGACATCAATGTGCTGAAGGAGACGGTGAATGTCCGTCTGGACGACCGGGCCGACGGCCCCCGCTGCTACCACAACTGCGAGGTCTGCGTCCTGCGCAACGGCAAGGGCAGCCGCGACGGCATCGTGGTGCCCGACAAGCGGCCGGAGCGCTATGTGGAGCCGCTGGTGGAGGAGGAGATGCCCACCATCACCTTGCTCAGCGATTTTGATCCGGATGCCGCCGCGGTCGAGGGCGAAAAGCACCGCAGCCGCCGCAGCCGTGGCCGCCGCCGCAGCGGCGGCGAGGGCGGCGCCGGGCGCTCCGCCGAAAAGGCGGCCGCCCCGGCGGAAAAGCCCGCCCGCGGGGACAAGGGCGACCGTCCCGCCCAGGGGGACAAGCCCCGGCGCGAGGGCGGCGAGCGCCGCCGCAGAGGCGGACGCGGCAGCGGCGCGCCTGCCGGTGAGAAGCCCGTCAATGCCGGCGGCAGCGCCGGCGTCAGGAAAAACAACGAACCGAAGAAGGCCGCGCCCGGCGGTGAGGCGCCCGCCGGCGAGAAGAAGCGGCCCCGCCGCCGTCCCCGCCGCAGGAGCGGCGGCGGCAGCAAACCCAACGGCGGCAGCGTGGAGGCATAAGAGATGAGCAAGTTCAACGGTCTGCTGCTGGTCAGCGATTTCGATAACACCCTGGTCTATACCGAGGAGGCCCTGCAGAAGTGCGTGGATATGCCGCCGGTCTCCGAGGAGAACCGCGCCGCCATCGAGTATTTCATGGCCAACGGCGGTACCTTTTCCGTGGCCACCGGCCGCGCCAAGCCCGCCTTCGAGACGGTGGTGGACGGCATCCCCATGAACGGCCCCACCGTGCTGTTCAACGGCGCGGCCATCTACGACTTCTCCCGGCGGGAGTATCTGGTCACGGCGTTTCTGCCCGATGACGTCCGCCCGCGCATCGAGGAGGTCGTCACCGACCTGCCCCAGGTGGCGGTGGAGCTGTACCACGACGACAACACCATCCACGCCCTGAACGCCAACGACGTGACCCGCCGCCACATGCACATCACCCACGCCCCCACCATCGAGGTGGGCTCCATGGACCAGGTGCCCGCCCCCATCAGCAAGGCCCTGTTCTCCACGGAGGAGGCCCATCTGCCGGAGCTGCTGGCCTATCTCAAGGCCCAGCCCTGGTATAACGACTATGAGCTGGTTCCCAGCGCCGTGACGCTGGTGGAGCTGACGGCCAAGGGCGCCAACAAGGGCGGCATGGTCAGCCGGCTGGCCCAGCTGCTGGGCGTCCGGCGGGAAAATGTACTCTGCGTGGGCGATCACGCCAACGACGTCAGCATGCTCACCTGGGCCGGCGAGGGCTATGCGCCCGCCAACGCCATCCCGCTGGTGCTGGACACCCCCGGCGTCCGCCGCCTGCCCGACTGCCGCGAAAACGCCATCGCCGCGCTGATCCGCGACCTGGACCGGCGCTTCTGAGCGATACAGCGATACATAGTATAGATAAAAAGAGTCGGACCGGCGGGTCCGGCTCTTTTTATCGGAAATTTATTTTTCCGGGAAATGGCTGAAATGGCCCCTTAAAGGCCGTTTTTGTGGGGTTTTCTCCCTGCGATAAGGTTTGTTTACAATTTAATCCTTGACGTATAGCGAAAAAACATGTATCATACGCCTTGTAACTATTTGTAACTTTTCGAGGCCATACCATGACGCAGGATCAACAGCAACAAAAGAAAACGCCCGACCGCGACCCCAACCGGGAGCGCATGACCCTCTCGGAGCTGTGGCAGCTGTGGCGCGACAATTTAACAAGCTGGCGGAGCTTCTGCGATGAGCACCACGATCTGTTCACCCTGAACATCCAGGCAGGCTTCCGCCGCATCGGCCGGTGGCTGTCCGACCTGCGCGGCAATGCGCGGGACCTGGCAGCCGCCAACCGCGACCGGCGCTTCCCGGAGTCGGAATACGGCGCAGCCCAGCTGTTCCTGTTCCTCCGCAGCAGTCTGGAGCGCTTCGGCGCCTGGCTCCACGAGCGGTTCACCGACCGGCGCAAGGTCTGGGCTTGGCTGGGCGGCAAGCGCCGCCACTTCTTTGAGAAAATGAAGCTCCACCCGGTGGTGTTCCTCTGCAGCGCCGTGGCCATCGCCGCGGCCGCCACCGTGCTGTCGCTGTATACCCTGGGTGCCCAGGTGACCTACGACGGCCACTCGCTGGGCGTGGTATCCTCCCGTCATGCCGCCGAAAAGGCCGTGGCGGCGCTGGAGACCGTCACCCGCGAGACCACCGGCGACAGCAGCTACGCCGTGGACACCGCCCTGCTGACCGCCGAGACCGGTGTCTATCCCCGCAGGAGCCTGGTGACCAACGAGGAATTCGAGGAGGAGCTCAGCGACGCCATCGGCATGGTGGAGTACGCCTACGTCCTGTATGTGGACGGCGAGAAGGTGGTGGCCACCACCCGCGCCGGCGCGCTGGAGGACCTGCTGGAGCAGCTGAAGCTGGGCTACCAGACCGAGGACACCGTCAACGCCTACTTCGTGGAGGATGTGGAGATCCGCCAAGAGTATGTGGAGACCTCCTATGTGATGAACCTGGGCTACATCGCCGAGATCCTCAACGAGACCAAGCAGGGCGAGGTGACCTATACCGTTACCGCCGGCGACAGCTACTACAGCATCGCCGAGAAATACGACATCGGCGTGGACGACCTGATGAAGCTCAACGTGGGCTACGATCCCAGCATCCTGCGGGTGGGCGACGTGCTGACCATCAGCAACGCCGTGCCCTACCTGACCGTGGTGAACGTGGAGCGCCAGCACTACGTCCAGGACGTGGCCTATCAGGTGGAATACACCGACGACGCGTCCATGTACCAGGGCGAATACACCGTCACCTCCCCCGGCGTGTACGGCAAGGCCGACGTCACCGCCAACGTGACCTATATCAACGGCGAGGAGAGCGAGCGCGAGGTGGTGGCCAGCGTTACCCTGGCCCAGCCGGTGACAGAGCATCAGCTCCGCGGCACCAAGGAGCGCCCCACCTGGTATCCCACCGGCAGCTTTGCCTGGCCCTGCAACGGCGTTCTCACCAGCCGCTTCGGCTACCGCAGCCTGAACCTGGCGGGCGCCAGCAGCTACCACCGGGGCATCGACATCGGCAACAGCTACGGCACGTCCATCTATGCCTCCGACGGCGGCACCGTCACCTACTCCGGCTGGATGAGCGGCTACGGCTATCTGATCATCATCGACCACGGCAACGGCTACGAGACCTACTACGGCCACAACAGCAGTCTGGTGGCCTCCGTGGGGCAGAAGGTCCACAAGGGCCAGCTGATCGCCCGGATGGGCTCCACAGGCATCTCCAGCGGCAACCACTGCCACTTCGGCATCAAGCTCAACGGCACCTTTGTCAACCCGCTGAACTATCTGTGATCGCCCGCCGGGCTGGGACGCGCATGCGGCGGTATTCCGTCCCAAAAGCGCGAAACCGCTCTTGCAAATCCCTGAAAACATGATACAATAAGCTCACCAAGAGATCGGAATTGAGGTGAAAATGATGAAGAAGCTGCTGTGCCTGCTGTGCGTGGTGTGTGCCGCCATGCTGTGCCTGTGCGCCGCCTACGCCAGCCCCCTGACCGGCGATACCAGCAACATGGGCCTGTGGATCGCCATGGTGGTGGTCGCCGTCATCGCTGTGGTGGTGCTGCTCATCGTGGGCGCCAAGAAAAAGAAGAAATAATGTGTGCATCCAGTGCCCTGCGCCGCGGCGCAGGGCACTCTTCTGTTCTGCTGGCGCACAAAAAACCCGTCGCCTGGCCTGCGGATACGCCCTCCGCGTGGGCAGGCGGTGCTTTTTGTGCGAAAAGTCCGGATTTCGGGACGGATAGTCCGGATAACAGGACTGTGATAAAAATTTGACAAGCACAGCATGGAGCGATACAATAGCGCTAAGAAACGGTAAGGAGGACACGGAGCCATGCAATTTTGGAAAATGAACGGCGCTGGCAACGACTTCATCGTAGTGGACGACCGGCAGGACGCCATCCCCGACGAGAAGTGGCCGGAGATCATCCGCACCGTCTGCGAGCGGCACATGTCTATCGGGGCGGACGGCTTCATGGTGGTGAAAAAGCCCACCTACGGCGGCGATTACAAGATGTTGTTCTTCAACTCCGACGGCTCCATGGGCGAGATGTGCGGCAACGGCGCGCGCTGCATCTGCCGCTACGGCTATGAAAACGGCCTGGCCGGCGAGGTGCAGCGGGTGGAGACCACCGCCGGTCTGGTCACCGGCTGGCGGGTGGACAAGCGGCTCTATCGGGTGCGGCTCAACGACCCCTGCAATATGCGCCTGGACGGCAAGGCGGAGGTGGACGGCGCGGTCTACGACTGCGCGTATGTGGAGCTGGGCGACCCCGGCATCCCCCACGCGGCGGTGCCCATCGAGAACCTGAAGGACTACGACACGCAGGCGCTGTTCCAGTTGGGCCGCAAGCTCCGCTACTACAAGGACTTCCCCAAGGGCGCCAACGTAAACTTCTACGAGATCGTCGGCCCCGACCACGTCTACGAGCGCACCTATGAGCGCGGCGTGGAGGACTTCACCTACGCCTGCGGCACGGGCACCGGCTCCGTGGTCACGGTGCTGACGCTGCTGGGCAAGGTCTCCGGCAAGAATGTCCGGGTGGATATGACCGGCGGCACGCTGTACATCGATGTGGAACGCGACGGCGCGGGCCGGGTCACCGACCTGTACCTCACCGGCCCCACCAACATCGTCTGCAAGGGCGAGATCACCGACGAAGAGCTGGTGTTCTGATCAAAGTGGTATGTAAGCAGTATGCTTTACATAGTAGAGAGCGAGAGATCAACCAAAAAACAGTTAGGAGGAGTAAAAATCTAATGGAAAAGAAAGCAGTCGTCAAGAATTATATTTTCCTTGGCATCATGCTGGGCGCCATGATCGTGGGCGCGCTGGTGGGCTGGCTGGCTCCCAGTGTAGCTCCCGTGGTGAAGCCCTTCGGCACCGTGTTCATCAACATGATGTTCTGCGTGGTGGTCCCCCTGGTGTTCGTGTCTATCGCGGGCTCCATCGCCAACATGAAGAGCATGAAGCGTGCCGGTAAGATCATGGGCACCACCGTGGCCACCTTCGTCATCACCGGCGCCATCGCCGCCGTCATCATGTTCGTGCTGATGAAGGTCTTCCCCCCGGTACTGGTCCCCTGGAATGACATCCCCGCCGAGGAGATGGGCGAGTACGCCTCTATCTCCGACATGATCGTCAACTTCTTCACCGCCAGCGACTTCGTGGGCCTGCTGACCCGCCGGGCCATGCTGCCCTTGATCGTGTTCTCCATCCTGTTCGGCTTCGCCACCAATATGGCCGGTGAGGCGGGCGCGACGGTGGCCAAGTGGCTCAGCAGCATGACTGAGGTCATGATGAAGTTCATCAAGATCATCACCTACTACGCTCCCGTGGCCTTCTTCGCCATCTTCGCCGGTCTGGTCGCCGACTACGGCCCGCAGATCGCCGGTTCCTATGGCCGCGCCATGGCGGTGTACTATCCCCTGTGCTTCATCTACATCTTCACCGCATTCCCGCTGTTCGCTTGGTTCGGCGGCGGCAAGCACGGTATCAAGACCATGTTCAAGCACATCACCAAGCCCGCAGTGGTCTCTCTGGGTACCTGCTCCTCTGTGGCCACCATCCCCACCAACATGGAAGAGGCGGAGGCCACCGGCATCAACAAGGACGTGGCCGAGATGGTGGTTCCTCTGGGTGCTACCATGCACATGGACGGTTCCTGCTTCTCCTGCGTGCTGAAGATCGCCTTCGTCTGGGGCGTGTTCGGCCAGGATATGGGCTGGGATAAGCTGATCCCCATCGTTCTGGTGGCCGTGCTGTCCTCCGTCGGTATGTCCGGCGTCCCCGGCGGCGGCTACATCGGTGAGTACATCATCTGCTCCATTTTCTTCCCCAATCAGATGGAGCTGGCCTTCCCCATTCTGGTGGCCATCGGCAACCTGGTCGATCCTCCCGCCACCATGATCAACTCCGCCGGTGACTATGTGGTCTGCTACATCGTCTCCCGCTTCGCGGACGGCAAGGACTGGCTGGACAAGGCCATCGCCAAGAAGTCCGGCAAGGCCGAGATCGCCGAGAAGGCCGAGTAATCCAATTCATTTACCTCCTCTGCTCTCAGGCAGAATGGGCAGGGGGCTGCGGTGTGGTTGAGCCGCAGCCCCTCCGCCCGCTCTCTTTCGCACAAGAACAAGCGATATACCATATTTTTCAGGAATTTAGTATTTTAATTCGCGAATATGGCTCCCTGTGAGCCTTCCCATACATACATAGAGACAGCCCCTCCGCGGGGCGGGAGAGAAAGGAACACACTATGATCTGTGACAATATCACCGTGGGCGCCAATGGGCACCTGTGCTTCGCTGGGCAGGACACCGTGGCCCTGGCCAAGCAGTACGGCACCCCGTTGTATCTGCTGGATGAGGACTATATCCGCCATCAGTGCCGGGTGTATCAGAACGCCTTCAAAAAGCACTTCGGGCCCACCAGCCGCCCGCTGTACGCCAGCAAGGCCAACTCCTTCAAGCGCATCTATGAGATCATGAAGGAGGAGAACATGGGCATCGACGTGGTGTCCTCCGGCGAGATCTACACCGCCCTTCAGGCGGGCTACGACCTGTCCCGCGCCTATTTCCACAGCAACAACAAGACCGACGAGGACATCGCCTACGGCATGGACAACCACATCGGCTACTTCGTGGCCGACAACGTGGAGGAGATCAAGACCATCGAGGCCGAGGCTGCCCGCCGCGGAACGCGGCAGAAGGTGCTGCTGCGGCTGACGCCGGGCATCGACCCCCATACCTACGAGGCCATCGCCACCGGCAAGGTGGACAGTAAGTTCGGCTCCGCCATCGAGACCGGCCAGGCTGAGGAGATCGCGGTATTCACCCTGACCCAGCCTCATGTGGAGCTGATGGGCTTCCACTGCCATGTGGGCTCCCAGGTGTTCGGCGAGGACATCTTCGAGCGGGCAGCCGTGATCATGCTGGAGTTCATCGCCGCCATGAAGGAGAAGCACGGCTACATGGCCCAGCAGCTGGACCTGGGCGGCGGCTACGGCGTGCGGTACGTGGACAGCGACCCGTATCTGGACGTGGACACCAAGGTGGGCCAGGTGGCGGCGGCCATCAAGGAGGCCTGCGCGCGGCTGCACATCGACATGCCGGAGATCCACATGGAGCCGGGCCGCAGCATCGTGGGCGCGGCGGGCATGACGCTGTATACCTGCGGCACGGTGAAGAAAATTCCCGGCTACAAGAACTACGTTTCCATCGACGGCGGCATGCCGGATAATCCCCGTTTTGCCCTGTATAAGTCCAATTATACCTGCTTTTTGGCCAATAAAATGAACGAAAAGTGCGATTTTGAGGCATCCGTGGTGGGGCGCTGCTGCGAGAGCGGCGACATCATTCAGGAGCATGTGATGCTGCCTGCGTCTGTGGGGCGGGGCGATGTAGTGGCGGTGTGTACCACCGGCGCGTACAACTACTCCATGGCCTCCAATTATAACCGCCTGCCCCGGCCGGCGACCGTGATGCTGCGGGGCGGCGAGAGCTATGTGGCCATACGCCGCGAGACCCTGGCGGACCTTTGCGCATGCGACCTGTAAAGGGGAAACAATTGTCAAAACAAAGCCTGCGTCAGCAGGCTTTGTTTTGACATATTCGTGGGTCTGGCTGGAAAGAAAACGTGTGAAAATAAATGATTTTTATTGGAAAAAGCTATAAAATATCGTATTTTTTAAGTGAAAAGTGCGCGAAGTGTCCAATTATCGAAAAGCGTGCGAAAATAGCTGGCTTCCGTGGAAAACACGCGAAAATGGCTGGTTTTAAGAAAGAATAGCGAAAAAGAGGCCGATTTTTGGCTTGGAAGGTGCGTGAGCGGCTGATTTTGGGGGTGCGCGAAACGGCGGGCTTGAAGAAGAAAACGCACGACGGAACGGGAGGAACAGGGGCCGAGTTTGTGCGTATCACCGTTGCAAAGGCGAAGAATAGCGTGTAGAATAAACTAAGAAAGCACAAGAAAGACATGGAATAAGATAAGAACGACGGCAAAAACCGGAAGGAGGGGAGACGAAAAGTGGATATACTGCAGAATGTCATGGATTCGTCCTCCCACGCCATGTTCACCATGGACCGGCAGGGCATCGTGACCCATATCAACCAGCAGGCCAAGGAGCGCTTCGGCCTGTTCAACCACAGCATTTACTCCCACCCGGCCGGCAGGCTGGAGCCGGGGGACATCGTGATCCTGGGCACCTCGGACATGGGGGCGGACGACGGCGGCCTGACGCCGGAGGATCTGGCGGTGCTGGGCATACAGGACCACCGGCTGCACAGCGGCGACGTGCTGGCGGCGGTGGGCGTGTACCGGGGGCCGGGGGTGAAGCCGGTGTACAAGCATCTGCGCAGCGGCGAGGCCGCCGGACTGCACCTGGATGTGACGTTTCAGGGCGTGCCCATCTCCGTACACATCGGAGACCGGGAGATCGCTGTGGAGGTGCGGGAGAAGGTGTACTCCATCAGCTATTTCGTCTGCATCGGGCAGATGGTGGTGCTGGACCACCGCACCAAGCAGGTGAAATTCTGGGAGGAGAAGGGCTATTCCGCCCGGAAGGAGGGCATCGGCGGCCTGCTGCGGGGCAACAGCTTCGTGGCCAAGGGGCCGGACGAGGAGATCTGCGTGGTGGGCTACCACTTCCGGGAGTTTTTCGAGGGGGAGCTGTTCGAGGAGCACCTGCGGCAGGTGCTGGACGGCGTGTCGCCGGGCTTCTCCGACGTGGCCTATGAGATCAACGGCTTTGCGCTGCTGGCGTCTATCCTGCCCATCCGGGACGGCGACCAGATCGCGGGGACCATCGTCAAATTCCGCAATATCGAGGACATCCGCACCACCATCGTGGAGCGGAACACCGCCATCGCCGCGGCGGAGCGCAGATACCGGGAGTCCTCCGAGCACGGGCTGCCGGACGAGGACGACGCGCTGCGCACCTTCGGCAGCTCCGCCGCCATGCGCACGGCGCGGCGGCGGGCCTATAAGCTCAGCCAGATGGACTGCAACATCCTCATCACCGGCGAGCCGGGCACCGGGCGCACCAAGCTGGCCCAGAGCATACAGCAGGTGCAGCAGCGGGGCGGGCCCTTTATCCGGGCGGACTGCTCCGCCGTGGACCCGGGAGAGCTGGAGGAGCGGCTGTTCGGCCGGATGGACGGCGTGCCGGGCCTGTTCCGGGCGGCGGACGGCGGCACGCTGCTGCTGGACGAGGTGGGCGAGCTGCCGCTGAACGTGCAGGCCAAGCTGCTGTATGCCATACAGCGGGACGAGATCACGCCGGTGGGCGCGTCCCGGCCCCTGCGGGTGGATGTGCGGCTGCTGGCGGTGGCCGGGCCGGAGCTGCGGGAGGCCGTGGAGGCCGGGCGGTTCCGCCAGGACCTGTACTACCGGCTGTCCGCCTTTTCGGTGGAGCTGCCGCCGCTGCGGGAGTGCCGGGAGGATATCTATCTGGTGGCCAACCAGCTGATGGAGCAGATCTGCCAGCGCTACGGCATGGAGCAGAAGACGCTGTCCGGCGAGGCCTTCAGCAAGCTGATCAACTACGACTGGCCCGGCAACCTGCGGGAGCTGGAGAACGTGCTGGAGGGGGCCGCGGCCCTGTCGGATTCCGACATCATCTATCCGGAGCACATCCACCTGCCCACGGAGCCGGCGGCGCTGACGCTGCGGCAGTATCTGCGGCAGGAGGAGCGGCGCTTTATCCAGCAGGTGCTGACCCAGTGCGGCGGCGACCGGCAGAAGGCCATGCAGCAGCTGGACCTGTCCCGCTCCGTGTTTTACCAACGTTTGAAGGAGTACGGTCTTACCTGACCGGACGTACCTGATATATTTTCTGGCTGAAAGGAGAACCAAGATGAAGAGTCTGAATGAATTTCCCCGTATCCCCCTGGCCGTGCTGCCCACGCCCATACAGAGGCTGGAGAACATCAGCCGACTGCTGGGCACCAACGTGTGGATCAAGCGCGACGACCTGACCGGCATCGGCCTGGGCGGCAACAAGGTGCGCAAGCTGGAGTTCCTGCTGGCGGACGCCAAGCGCCAGGGCGCGGAGATCGTGTTCACCACCGGCGGCGCCCAGTCCAACCACGCCATGCTGACCGCCGCCTGCGCCAAGAAGCTGGGCATGACGCCCATCCTGATCCTGAAGAAGCGCGGCGTTACCGAGCGCAAGGGCAACCAGCTGCTGGAGTATCTCATGGATACCGACGTGCGCTTTATGGACACCGACAGCTACGACGATATTTACGCCGAGATGGACCGGGTGGGCAAGGAGAGCGGCAAGAAGTACTACAAGATCCCCTGCGGCGGCAGCAACGCCATCGGCGCGCTGGGCTATGTGAACTGTATGAAGGAGATCGCCGACACGGGACTGCACTTTGACTACGTCTGCTGCGCCGAGGGCAGCGGCGGCACCCACGCCGGTGTGGCCCTGGGCGCCAAGCTGTTCATGCCGGAGACGCAGGTGGTGGGACTGATGGTGGACAGCGACCCCTTTGACGTGATCACCACCCGCATCATGCAGGAGACGGCCAGGCTGCTGGAGCTGGACTTCGTGCCCACCAGCGACGACGTGCATCTGGTGAACATGTGCGGCCCCGGCTACGCCATCCCCTCCCCGGAGGGCAACGCGGCCATCCGCATGATGGCGGAGAACGAGGGACTGTTCCTGGACCCGGTGTACACCGGAAAGGCCTTCGCCGGGCTGGTGAAGCTGGCACGGGAGGGCAAGTTCAAGCCCACCGACAACGTGCTGTATCTGTATTCCGGCGGCGCAGGCGGCCTGTTCGCCATCGATGTAGATCTGGGCTGATACGCATAAAAAAGCACCCCCTGAGGGGGTGCTTTTTTCGTGCGTATCAGTCCACGTTGGCCAGACGGAGGTGCTGGCCGCGCTGCTCCATGGGGATATAGGGCTCGTGGGTGGTGACGGCGCGGTAGGCCGGGCGCATGATGCGGTGGCAGGTGACCACCTCTTCGATGCGGTTGGCGCACCAGCCGGCGATACGGGCGGAGGCGAACAGCGGGGTGAACACCTCTTGTGGGATGCCCAGCATGGTGTAGACCAGGCCGGAGTACATATCCACGTTGGCGCACATGGGCGTGTCGCTGTGCTTGCGCTCCATGATCAGGGGGATGCCCAGCTCCTCTACCTTCTGCAGCAGGGCGAAATCGTCGGCGTAGCCCTTCAGCTCCGCCATGCGCTGGGCGTATTTCTTCAGCAGCACGGCGCGGGGGTCGGACATGGTGTAGACCGCGTGGCCCAGGCCGTAGAGCTTGCCGGAGCGATCGCCGGCCTGGCCATCCAGCAGCTTGTTCAGGTAGTCTTTGATGGAGCCGTCGTCGTGGGGGTCCACGTTCTCCTTGACGTAGTGGAACATCTCCATGACCTTGGCGTTGGCGCCGCCGTGGAGGGGGCCCTTCAGGGAGCCCACGGCGCCGGCGATGGCGCTGTAGGTGTCCGTGCCGCTGGAGGACATGGCGCGGCAGACGAAGGTGGAGTTGTTGCCGCCGCCGTGCTCCGCGTGGACCATGAGCATCATGTCCAGCAGGTGGGCTTCCTCGTCGGTGTAGCTCTTGTCCGGGCGCATCATGCGCAGGAAGTTCTCCGCCGTGGACAGCTCGGGCACGGGGAAGTGGATGTGCAGGGAGTCGCCGTGGAAGTAGTGGCGCTGCACGGCGTAGGAGTTGGCCACGATGGAGGGGAAGTAGCCGATGAGCTTGACGGATTGCAGCAGCATGTTGTCGATGGACGTGTTGTCCGGGTCGGGGTCGTAGGAGTACAGGCTGAGCACGCTGCGCGCCAGCTCGTTCATGATGTTGTGGCTGGGGTGGCGCATGATCATGCCCTCGGTGAAGCCCTCGGGCAGCTTGCGGGCCTGATTCATGATCTTGTCAAAGTAGGACAGCTCATCCCTGGAGGGGAGGTAGCCCATCAGCAGCAGGTAGGCCACCTCTTCAAAGCCGAAGGTGCCGGCCCTGCGGTGGGCCTCTACGATGTCGGTGAGCTCGATGCCGCGGTAGTACAGGCGGCCGGGGGCGGGGATGCGCTGGCCGTCCTGCATCAGGTAGCCCTGGACGCTGCCCACCTTGGACACGCCCACCAGGACGCCGGTGCCGTCGCTGTTGCGCAGGCCCAGCTTGACGTCGCCGCGGTAGTGCTCCGGGCTGATGGCGTACTGTTCCTGGATGCTGCGGCTCAGCGGGCTGGTGTATTGCTTCAGGATCGTGGTGTCTTTTTCATTCATAGCGATTACTCCTTTTCGCCGCAGCGGCGGTGCGGTGTCTTATGGGGCGATTATACGTCTGCTGTGGCAATTTTGCAAGAGGGAAATTTGCAAATTTCAAAAATTTTCGTTTTCACCGGGAGATTCGCCGGAATTCGCTGGATTTTTGCAAATGTGAAAGTTGTAACTTGCAAATTCTGCAATTTCCCTATTGCATTTTCCCGCGGGCGTGCTATACTGACTACATTGTGTGACACAGGACGGGCGCGCCCGCGATCCTGAATTTCCCGAAAGGGGTGCTGACTTATGATAGAGCGCTACAACGGCGGTGTCGTCTGGAGGGACGGCGCGGTGCAGAAGGCGGCGGCCGCGGACGCGGCGGGCCGGGACAAGACCATGGCGTATCAGATCCTGCGCCGGCATAACAGCGACAGCGGCGACGGGCTGCTGCACCTGAAGTTCGACAGCCTGATCTCCCACGACATTACATATGTGGGCGTGATACAGACCGCCAAGGCCAGCGGGCTGAAGGAGTTCCCCGTGCCCTATGTGCTGACCAACTGCCACAACAGCCTGTGCGCCGTGGGCGGCACCATCAACGCCGACGACCACGCCTTCGGACTGTCGGCGGCGGTGAAGTACGGCGGCGACTACGTCCCCGCCAACCAGGCGGTGATCCACCAGTACGCCAGAGAGATGCTGGCCGGGTGCGGGAAGATGGTGCTGGGCTCCGACAGCCACACCCGCTACGGCGCGTTGGGCACCCTGGGCGTGGGCGAGGGCGGCGGCGAGATCGTCAAGCAGCTGCTGCGCAACACCTACGATGTGGCGGCGCCGCAGGTGGTGCTGGTGCATGTCACCGGCAAGCCCCGCCACGGCGTGGGGCCCCATGACGTGGCCATCGCGCTGTGCGGCGCGGTGTATAAGAACGGCTTTGTAAAGAATAAGGTGCTGGAGTTCGTGGGTGACGGCATCGGCGGCTTGAGCATGGACTACCGCATCGGCATCGACGTGATGACCACCGAGACGGCGTGCCTCAGCTCCGTGTGGGAGACGGACGGCGCGGTGCGGGACTATCTGGCGCTGCACGGGCGCGGCGGCGACTATGCGCCGCTGCATCCGGAGAACGGCGCGTACTATGACAGCCTGATCCGGCTGGATCTGTCGGCCATCGAGCCTATGGCGGCACTGCCCTTCCACCCCTCCGAGGCGGTGACGCTGCGGGAGCTGATCGCCGACCCCGGCGACGTGCTCCGGGAGGTGGAGAAGCGCGCTGCTGAGCAGTTCGGCGGCAAGGTGCAGCTGCACCTCACCGACAAGGTGGTAAACGGCAAGCTGCGGGTGGAGCAGGGCGTTATCGCCGGGTGCGCCGGCGGACTGTACGACAACATCGCGGCGGCGGCCAGCATTCTGGACGGCTGCGACGTGGGCAGCGGGAACTTCGACTTCTCCGTGTATCCGCCCTCCGTGCCGGTGGAGCTGGAGCTGGTGGAGAACGGCGTGACATCCCGGCTGCTGCGCAGCGGCGCGGTGTGCAAGCCCTGCTTCTGCGGCCCATGCTTCGGCGCGGGAGACGTGCCGGCCAACGACGCGCTGTCCATCCGGCACACCACTCGGAACTTCCCCAACCGGGAGGGCTCAAAGCCCGGCGACGGGCAGCTGGCGGGGGTGATCCTGATGGACGCGCGGTCCATCGCCGCCACGGCCAGAAATCACGGCGTGGTGACCTCCGCCGCCGATGTGGACTATGACGAGACGGTGGAGACGAACCGGCGGTTCGACGCCGCTGTGTATGACAAGCGGGTATACCGGGGCTTTGGCCATCCCCAGGCGGAGGCGGCGCTGCAGTACGGCCCTAATATCGCGGAGTGGCCGGCCATCCCGGCGCTGTCCGACGGGCTGCTGCTGCAGGTGGCGTCGGTGCTGCGGGACGAGGTGACCACCACGGACGAGCTGATCCCCTCCGGGGAGACGTCCTCCTACCGCTCCAACCCCATGAAGCTGGCGCAGTTCACGCTGTCCCGCCGGGACCCGGACTATGTGCCCCGGGCCAAGGCCACGGCGGCGCTGGAGGAGCACCGCGCCGCCGGAGACACGGCGGCCATCCGGGACGTGCTGGCGGCGCTGGGACTGTCCGACGGCGACGCGGCGCTGCTGCACATCGGCTCGGCGCTCTTCGCCAACAAGCCCGGCGACGGCTCCGCCCGGGAGCAGGCGGCCTCTTGCCAGCGGGTGCTGGGCGGCAGCGCCAATATCTGCTACGAGTACGCCACCAAGCGCTATCGCTCCAACTGCGTCAACTGGGGCCTGCTGCCCTTTACGCTGGCGGCGGGCGACGCCTTCGACGGCGCAGCCGGGGACTTTATCTACGTCCCGGACGTCCGGGAGAAGGTGGCCCGGGGCGACGAGGAATTCCCGGCGGTGCTGCTGCAGGGCGGCGAGAAGCGGGAGATCACCCTGTACCTGAAAAATACCAGCGCGGAGGAGCGGGAACTGCTGCTGCGCGGGTGCCTGATCAACTATTACGCGGCGAAGGCGGTGAACTGAATGGAAAGGATCAAAATGCCCCGCCCCATCGCGGAGCTGGACGGCGACGAGATGACCCACGTCCTGTGGGGGATGATCAAGGAGCAGCTGCTGTGCCCCTTTGTGGAGCTGAACACCGAGTACTACGACCTGTCCCTGCCCCACCGGGAGGAGACTAAGGACGAGGTGACCCGGCAGGCGGCGGAGGCCATCAAGCGGCTGAAGATCGGCGTCAAGTGCGCCACCATCACCCCCAACTTCCAGCGGCAGGAGGAGTACGGCCTGACGCAGCTGTGGAAGTCCCCCAACGCCACCATCCGGGCGGCGCTGGACGGCACGGTGTTCCGCGCGCCCATCCTGCTGAAGCGGGTGAAGCCGGTGGTGACCTGCTGGGAGAAGCCGGTGACCATCGCCCGCCACGCCTACGGCGACGTGTACAAGGCGGTGGAGTACCGGGTCCCCGGCGCGGGAAAGGCGGAGCTGGTGTTCACCGACGAGAGCGGGAAGGAGCTGAGCCGCCAGACGGTGTTCGACTTCAAGGGCCCCGGCGTGGTGCAGGCCATGCACAACCGGGAGGACTCCATTCTGTCCTTCGCCCGGTGCTGCTTCCGCTACGCCCTGTCCGTGGGGCAGGACGTGTGGTTCGGCGCCAAGGACACCATCTCAAAGGACTATGACCAGACCTTCAAGCTGCTGTTCCAGCAGGTGTTTGACGAGGAGTACCGGGAGGCCTTTGAAAAGGCGGGGCTGCACTACCGCTACGCATTGATCGACGACATCGCCGCCAAGGTCATCCGCAGCAAGGGCGGCATCGTGTGGGCCTGCAAGAACTATGACGGCGACGTGATGAGCGACCTGATCGCCGCGGCCTCCGGCTCGCTGCCCATGATGACCAGTGTGTTGGTGTCCCCGGACGGGTGTTTCGAGTACGAGGCCGCCCACGGCACCGTCACCGACCACTTCTACCGCTGGCGCAAGGGGGAGAAGATGTCCACCAACCCGCTGGCCACCATGTTCGCCTGGGCCGGCGCGCTGCGCAAGCGGGGCGAACTGGACGGAAACGGCGCGCTGACGCACTTTGCCGACTGCCTGGAGCAGGCGGGGCTGGACGTGTTCGAGGCGGGGCACTTCACCGAGGATCTGACCATGCTGTGCGACCCGGCGGACTATGTGGACAAGCCGGACAACGACACGCTGATGGCGCTGATCCGCGCCCGGCTGGAGGAGCTGCTGGCGAAGTAAAATACAGTGCCGCAGGCATCTGCTTGCGGCACTCAAGCTGTCGAAAAGCCTTTGACTTTTTCGACGGCTTGAGAAATGCCGTTATTTTCGCGCCGCGCAGCGGCGTGAAAATATTCGCTCTGCTCAACGCACGCCTTGCAAAGCAAGGCTTAGCGCGGCATTGGAGCTGATTCGAGGCGGGCGCTGCCCCCTCGAGCTCCCCCAACGGAGAAGAAGCTGCTGCGCAAAAAGAAGGTTCTTCGACAAACCGCGTGCTTGCATCTATATTGACAGGGGCGGGACATATCTGTATAATAGAAGCGATATTATTGGTACAGGGAGGCTCTATCACAGGATGGACACAGCCGGAAGCGACTCTTCCCCTGCACGAGATCAGAATAGCATGGATGTGTGAGACATGACCTGTGTGCGGAGCGCACGGGCCGTGTCTTTTGCGCTTTTGTCACGGACAAAAGCAGGAAAGGAGTTTTGTTTTGGATACCTCGATAGGTTGGTTATTGCTCTTACAGGTGGTGCTGATCGCGCTGAACGCCGTGTTTGCCTGCGCGGAGATCGCCGTGCTGTCGGTGAACGACGTGAAGCTGAACAAGATGGTGGCCGACGGCGACCGGCGGGCCAAGCGGCTCAGCAAGCTGACGGCCCAGCCGGCCAGGTTTCTGGCCACCATACAGGTGGCCATCACGCTGGCGGGCTTTCTGGGCAGCGCCTTCGCGGCGGAGAACTTCTCCGACCCGCTGGTGGACTGGCTGGTGGGCCTGGGCGTGACGATACCCCCCGCCACGCTGAATACCATCGCCGTGATAGTGATCACGCTGGTGCTGTCCTTCTTTACGCTGGTGTTCGGCGAGCTGGTGCCCAAGCGGGTGGCCATGAAGCAGGCGGAGAAGGTGGCGCTGGGCATTTCCGGGCTGGTGACGGGCATATCGGTGCTGTTTGCGCCCATCGTGTGGCTGCTGACGGCCTCCACCAACGGCATACTGCGGCTGCTGGGCATCGACCCCAACGAGGCGGAGGAGCAGGTGGGCGAGGAGGACATCCGCATGATGGTGGACGCCAGCAGCGAGCACGGCGGCATCGACCACGAGGAGAAGGAGTTCATCCAGAACGTGTTTGAATTCGACGACCTGACCGCCGAGGAGATCGCCACCCACCGCACGGACGTGGATATGCTGTGGATGGAGGACACCATGGACGAGTGGGCGGAGACCATCCACGCCACGCGGCACACGCGCTATCCCGTGTGCGCTGACAGCGCCGACAATGTGGTGGGCATCCTCAACGCCAAGGAGTATTTCCGCCTGGCGGACAAGAGCCGGGAGAGCGTTATGGCGGGGGCCGTCCGCGCGCCGTATTTCGTGCCGGAGACCATCAAGGCGGACGCGCTGTTCCGCAACATGAAGCGCACCGGCAACCCGCTGGCGGTGGTGCTGGACGAGTACGGCGGCATGGTGGGCATCGTGACGCTGAACGACCTGGTGGAGGAGCTGGTGGGCGACCTGGGCAGCGACAGCAGCAGTCCCGTGGACGATGATGAGCCCCGCATCGACAAGCGGGAGGACGGGACGCTGGTCATTACCGGCAACGTGGAGCTGGACGATCTGGAGGACGCGCTGGGCATCCAGCTGGACCAGGAGGACCACGACACGCTGACCGGGCTGGTATTCGACGCGCTGGGGATGATCCCCGACGACGGGGAGCAGGACATCACGCTGGAGGCGGAGAGCATGCGCATCCATGTGACCTCCATTGCCGACCATCAGGTGAACGCCGCGCAGGTGTGGCTGCTGCCCAAGGAGGCGCCTTTGGAGGAAGAAGAATAAACGCAAAAAAAGAAGCACCCGTGGGTGCTTCTTTTTTGCGTATAAGTGCTTAGCCCTCGATCACCAGATGGAAATATAGGGCGTTCATGCCGGTGCCGTCCAGCATGGCGACCATAACGGGGCCGTCCTCCTGCTCGATGAAGGTGCCGGCGTACTTGGTATCGTTGCTCATGATGATGTTGGCGATCAGGCCGTCCTCGCTGATGGAGTAGGTACCGTCGGTGGTGGTGTCCGTGCCCTCGGTCAGGGAGACGGCGCCGTTCTCATCAAAATAGAAGGCGTACTCGTTATCCAGCTGGCTCAG
>CAKTVL010000028.1 GCA_934623575.1 uncultured Oscillospiraceae bacterium | reverse complement strand
AGCGTGCCGCCGGGCAGGTCGATCTTCGCCGCGCACTCCTTGCACAGCGGCATATCCTCCACCTTGGTGGGCAGCAGGCGGGGCGTGGGCGCGCCGCAGAGGGGACAGAGCTTTTTGTTGTTGCTGAACAGACCCATGATATATACCTCCCGGTATCAGCGTCCGCGGTGCGGACGGGAATTGCGTGACGGCCGTCAGTTGGCCTTGTTGGTTTTGTGCTCGGGCTTGGGGTCGGCCTTGGCCGGGGCGGAGAAGGACTTGATCTCCACGCCGCCGTGGATGACGGCACCCTTGACCACGGCCAGGGTGCTGGTGACCAGGCCGCCGCTGATCTGAGCCTTTTCCTCCAGCGTGGTGCCGCCGGAGACCTCGATGTCGCCGTTGACCTTGCCGGCGCACAGCAGCTCCTTGGCGCTGATGTTGCCGGTGATCTGGGAATCCTCGCTGACGGTGACGGTGCCGGTGGTCTTGACGTCGCCGTTGAGGGAGCAGCTGATGAGCTTCAGACTGCCGGCGGTGACGTTGCTCTGGATGGTGGAGCGCAGGGTGACGGTGCCGGTGGTGATGATCTCGCCCTTGAAGGCGCCGGCGATCTCGATGTCGCCGGCGGAGCGCAGGGTGCCCTCCAGAGACGTGCCCGCGGCCAGATAGCTGGCGGGCTTTTCCTTTACCACGGGCTGCACCGGCGTCTGCGCCGGCGCGGTATGTACCGGCTCGGGCTTTGCCGCGGGCTGCTTTTTCCCGCCGGCGGCCAGTATCTTGTCGTCCTCGCCGCCTACCCCGAACAGCTCGAACATAGTCCTCTTCATTTCATCGCGCGTAGTAGTACCCCCCCGATCGTGTGTTTTGTGTTTATTGTTTGATTTGGATATATGCACCCAGGTGGTCACTTTTCCGGGCGGAAGCCCATGAGACAGCCAGGGAGATAGACCAGCGGCCTGTGCAGCACAGCGTTGTAGTGGCCGGCAGCCTGCCGGTAGATGCTCTCGCTGCGGTGCAGGATCTCTGCCATGTCGGCGTTGCCGGCGGCTGTGGTTGCGCGCTTCTGGTGGGCGGTCAGCTGGCTGCGGGCGCTCTCCACCATGCTGTACAGCTCGCGCAGCTTGCGGCGGACCTCCCAGAACCACAGGGCCACCAGCGCGGTGGTGCTGACCAGCGCCACCGACCAAACGATCCAGTTCATCCCTAAACACCCCCTCCGCAGATGCGTCTGCGTTGCGGTCATCTTAACAGACCCGGGGCGGGCAGGGGGCGGCGCGGCGTGAAATGCGCGTTATGACCCGTGAAATGTTGGCCTTGCAGCGGCAGGTGTGATATATTATAATGAAAACAGACGTCGAAAAGCCGCGAAAGGCCGAGAGAAGAGGAGGGGAAGCGCATGTATATCACCGTATGCGACGACCAGATCGAGGAGCTGGAGAAGATCACGGCCCTGTTGGAGGCCTGGCAGACGGACCGCCGGGCCAACGTCCGCTTTCAGAGCTTCCGCAGCGCCGCGCAGCTGCTGGATGCCGCCCGCACCGAGCGCTTCACCCTGTATCTGCTGGATGTGCTGATGCCCGGCATGAGCGGCATGGAGGCCGCCCGGGAGATCCGGCTGTTCGACGCGGCGGCGGACATCGTGTTTCTGACCACCTCGCCCGGCTTTGCCTATGAGAGCTACGGCGTCCGGGCGCTGGAGTATCTGCTGAAGCCCGTCAGCGCCAGGCTGCTGTATCCGGTGCTGGACCAGCTGTACCTGCGGGAGCAGCGGCCCCAGGACGGCCTGACCATCCGCTCCGGCGGGGCGCTGGTGCGCCTGCCCTTCGCCCAGCTGAGCTTTGTGGAGGTCAACGGCAAGCAGCTGTATTTCAACATGACCGACGGCACCGTGCATGAGATGACCGCCCCCATGCGGGAGTATGAGGGCGCGCTGCTGGCTCGGCCGGAGTTCATGCGGGTGCACCGGTCCTATATCGTCAACATGCTGCAGGCGGAGAAGCTGTCCCCGGCCGGGGTCATCACCTTCTCCGGGCACAATATCCCGGTGTCGCGCCTGCTGTACAGCCAGCTGCAGAAGGACTATCTGGAGCTGCTGTTTTCCGGGAGGGACGCATGAGTACGGCCTTTGACACGGCGGTCTTTGACATGGACCTCCGCTCCCTGCTGGATGTGTTCAACTATGGAATGGTGCTGATCTACGGGCTGTTTTTAAGCGTGGCGCTGTCCGGCGGCTGCGCCGACAAGCAGCAGAAGCGCCTGGTGGGGCTGCTGTGCCCGGTGTTCCTGCTGCTGCAGACCCTGTTCGGCCTGGTGCTGGGCGTGTCCGCCACAGAGCGGCTCTATCCGCTGATCGTACACGGGCCGCTGGTGCTGATCCTGGTGCTGGCGCTGAAAAAGCCCCTGGATGTGGCCGCGGTCAGCACCTGTACCGCCTATCTGTGCTGCCAGCCCCTGAAATGGGGGAAAAACGCGGTGGAGGCGCTGACGCGCAGCGCCGTGCTGGCGGATCTGGTCTATCTGGTGCTGCTGGTGGCGCTGTTCTGGCTGTTCAACCGCTTTCTGGTGAAGCCCGCCTACGCCACCATGACCTCCTCCCGGTCGGCGCTGCTGCTGTTCGGCAGCCTGCCCATGGTGTATTACCTGTTCGACTACGCCACCACGGTCTATTCCAACGCCCTGTATGCCGGGATACAGGCCATCAACGAGTTTTTGCCCACGGTGCTGGTGACGTTTTACATCCTGTTCCTCCCGGCCTTTCACGCCCAGGCGCAGAAGCGTGCCGACGCGGAGATGCAGCGGTCCATGCTGGAGGCGGAGCTGGAGCAGTCCCAGGCGGAGATGGACAGCCTGCGCCGCATGGAGACGCAGACCGCTGTCTATCAGCACGATATGCGCCACCACCTGAATATGCTGGACGGCCTGCTGTCGGCGGGGGAGAGCGGCCAGGCGGTGGACTACATCCGAAAAGTCCAGGCGGACATCGAGGCCATCACGCCCCGGCGCTTCTGCGAGAACCAGCTGGTGAACCTGCTGTGCTCCTCCTTTACGGACAAGGCGCAGCGGCAGGACACGGAGCTGACCGTGGAGGCCCGGCTGCCGGACGCCCTGACCATCTCCGACACGGAGCTGTGCTCGCTGCTGAGCAACGCCCTGGAAAACGCCCTGCACGCCGTGGCGGCGCTGCCGGCGGCGCAGCGGCAGGTGTCGCTGTACTGCGGGGTGCGGCAGAACAAGCTGCTGATCGAGGTGCGCAACCCCTGCACCGGTGAGGTGCCCATGCGGGACGGCGTGCCCGTCAGCGACCGGGCGGGCCACGGCTATGGCTGCCGCAGTATCCGGGCCATCGCCCAGCGCAACGGGGGACTGTGCGAGTTCTCCGCGGGGCAGGGGCAGTTCTGCCTGAAGGTGATGCTGCCGGTGCTGCCGGTACAGTGAGGATACGCTGAATATACGCAGGAGCCGCCCGAAGGGGCGGCCTCTTTTTGCTGTCGTTATCTTCCGAATACTATCACGTTTTGCCCAAATACCGGACTTTTCCGGCTTGTTTTTCCGTCGTTCCTGTGCTATAGTGACATAGAATATACGCCCAGACGCTGGGCATGAAGGAGAGATACACTATGGCGACATTTACCGTGAACGGCCAGGCCGTCACTGTGGAGAAGAACCAGAAGCTGATCCGCTACCTGCGGGACACGCTGCACCTGACCTCTGTGAAGGACGGCTGCAGCGAGGGTGCCTGCGGTACCTGCCACGTGCTGATCGACGGAAAGCCCACCAAGGCCTGCATCCCCCAGACGGACAAACTGGAGGGCAGGAGCATCGTCACCGTGGAGGGACTGTCCGACTGGGAAAAGCAGGTCTATACCTTCGCCTTCGGCGAGGCCGGCGCGGTACAGTGCGGCTTCTGCATCCCCGGCATGGTCATCTCCGCCAAGGGGCTGCTGGACGTGAACCCCGACCCCACCCGGGAGGAGGCCGCCTTCGCCATCCGCAACAATATCTGCCGCTGCACCGGCTATGTGAAGATCATCGACGGCATTCTGCTGGCGGCCAGGATATTCCGGGAGGGCAAGCTGCCCCAGGCCTCCGCCGACGACTGGAAAATGGGCTCCCGCGTCCACCGTCTGGACGTGGAGGAGAAGGTGCTGGGCTACGGCCAGTACCCCGACGACGTGTATGTGGACGGCATGTGCTACGGCGGCGCGGTGCGCAGCCAGTATGCCCGGGCGCGGGTGCTGTCTATCGATACCTCCGCAGCCGAGGCGCTGCCGGGCGTGGTCTGTGTGGCCACCCAGAAGGACATCCCCGGCAAGGTCAACGTGGGGCATCTGAAAAAGGACCAGCCCACGCTGATTGGCGTGGGCGAGCTGACCCACTATCTGGGCGACAGCGTGGCGCTGATCTGCGCCGTGGACCAGGAAACGGTGGAGCGCGCCAAAAAGCTGGTGAAGGTGGAGTATGAGGTCCTGCCCGCCATCCACAGCCCCGCCGAGGCCGCGGCGCCGGACGCGCCGCTGGTGTTCGAGGGCGACGAGAGCAACGTGCAGGCGTATAAGCACGTCTCCCGCGGGGACGCGGAGGGCGCCATCAAAAATTCCAAATATGTGCTGACGGAGCATTTCTCCACGCCGTGGACCGAGCACGCATTTCTGGAGCCGGAGTGCTGCGTGGCGCTGCCGCTGGACAACGGCGGCGTGAAGCTGCTGACCACCGACCAGAGCGCCCACACCACCCTGCACGAGTGCGCCGGCATGCTGGGCGTGGATTACGACCACTGCCTGGTGCAGAACTGCCTGGTGGGCGGCGGCTTCGGCGGCAAGGAGGATATGTCCGTGCAGCACCACGCGGCGCTGCTGTGCTACCTGACCCGGCGGCCCGTCAAATTCAAGCTCAGCCGGCAGGAATCCATTCTCGTCCATCCCAAGCGCCACAGCATGGACATGGACTTTACCATGGGCTGCGACGAGAACGGCATCATTCAGGGCGTCAAGGCCAGCGTTACCTCCGACACCGGGGCCTTTGCCTCCCTGGGCGGCCCCGTGCTGGAGCGCGCCTGCACCCACGCCGCAGGGCCGTATGCCTACGAGAATTTTGAGATCGAGGGCCACGCCTACTACACCAACAATCCCCCGGCCGGGGCCTTCCGGGGCTTCGGCGTCACCCAGACCTGCTTCTGCACCGAGACGCTGCTGAACCAGATGGCCGACCTGATCGGCATCAGCCCCTGGGAGATCCGCTACCGCAACGCCATCCGGCCCGGCGGCGTGCTGCCCAACGGCCAGATCGTGGACGACTCCACCGGCCTGGTGGAGACGCTGGAGGCCATCAAGCCCGCCTATGACGAGGCGGTGGCCAACGGCGACCCGGTGGGCATCGCCTGCGCCATGAAGAACGCCGGCGTGGGCGTGGGTATTCCCGACTGGGGCCGCTGCAAGCTCATCGTGGAGGACGACGCCAAGGTGCATATCTACTCCGGTGCGTCTTGTATCGGCCAGGGGCTGGGCACCGTGCTGGTGCAGGTGGTGGTCACCAATACCGGGCTGCACCGGGACGATATCGTCTATGAGCGCAGCAATACCTGGATCGCGCCGGACTCCGGCGATACCTCCGGCTCCCGCCAGACGCTGGTCACCGGCGAGGCCACCCGCCGCGCCTGCGAGAAGCTGAAGGCGGAGCTGGACGGCGGCAAGACCCTCTCCGACCTGAAGGGGCAGGAGTTCTACGGCGAGTATCTGGCCAAGACCGACCCGCTGGGCGCGGACGTGCCCAACCCGGTGAGCCATGTGGCCTACGGCTACGCCACGCAGATGTGCGTGCTGGACAAGAACACCGGCCGGATCAAGAAGATGGTGGCCGCCCACGACGTGGGCAAGGCCGTGAATCCCCTGAGCATCGAGGGGCAGATCGAGGGCGGCGTGGTCATGTCCATGGGCTACGCCCTGACGGAGCAGTATCCCATCGACGAAACGTGCAGGCCCACCGCCAAATACGGCACGCTGGGGCTGTTCCGGGCCAACCAGATCCCGCCGGAGATCCAGGCCATCGTGGTGGAGAAGCCGGGGCTGAACGTGGCCGGCGGCGCCATCGGCATCGGCGAGATCACGTCTATCCCAACGGCGCCGGCCATTGCGGACGCCTATTACCGCCTGACCGGGGAGCGGGAGTACGACCTGCCGCTGAAGAACACCCCCTATGCCAGAAAGTGACCTTTCGCGCACGAAATGAGACAAAAACAGACCGCTGATGTTTCCGTCAGCGGTCTGTTTTTGTATGTCAGGACAGTATGCCGGCCAGGGCGTCCCGCAGCGCGGAGAGGAAGCCCTCGAGCTGCGGCGTCAGGACCTTGCTGCGGTGCACCACCATCTGCACGGACTGCTTCAGGTCCCACTCCGGGATGGACAGCAGGCACAGCAAGCCGCTCTCTACACAGGCGCGCACGGTGTACCAGGGCAGCAGCGAGAGGAACGCGCCGCGCAGCAGCAGGTCCCGGGCCGCGCTGGCGCTGGGCAGGCGCAGGAACGGCCGGCATTCCACCCGGTGCTGGGCCAGAAAGCTCTCGAAGCGCCGCGCGTAGGGGGCGTCCTGCTCCATCATGATCAGCTCGCTGCCGTGGAGCTCCTGCGGGGCGATGGTCCCGCGCCGGGCCAGCGGGTGGGCGGGGTTGGCCGCCAGCACCACCGGGACCTCCGTCTGCTGCCAGATATGCCAGCGGGAGGGGGGCAGCGGGTCGTCGATGATGCACACGGCGTCGATAGAGCCCTGCTGCAGCAGCTGGGTCAGGTTAACGGTGGTGTCCACCAGCAGCTCCACCCGCACCCGGGGGAACCGGGCGTGATAGGTCAGCAGCAGTTCCTTCATCAGCAGCTCGAACAGCGAGTCGGTGATGCCGATGCGGATGGTGCCGCTGAGGGCGGCGTCGGATTTGCCGAAATTCTCCACCGCTGCCACCGCCGCCACGGCGTTGCGGGCGTAGGGCACCAGCGACCGGCCGAAGTCCGTCAGGCAGACGTTTTTCCCGATGCGGTCAAACAGCGGGGCCCCCAGCTCCTGCTCCAGCTGGCGTACCTGTACGCTGACCGCCGACTGGGAGTAGCCCAGCTCCGCGGCGGCGCGGGTGACGTTTTCCAGCGAGGCCACATGCAGAAAGGTGTTCAGATTTCGTATCTCCATACCCGATCGCTCCCTTCTGCCTATAGCGTACCATATTTTTTCGTAAAATCAATTATAAAATTTAATAAATATAATAAAAATAATTCGCTTTACAGAATACGGACGGCGCGATACAATGCGGATAGTGATCGTAATGGCCGGCGCACCGCGCCGCATGCATAGGAAAGGAGCACACCACTATGAAAGGCAAGCTGCATATCAACACCACCGCCGTGCACGGCGGTTCCCGCAAGGACGATACCTTCGGCGCTATCAACGAGCCCATCTACCTGACCTCCAACTACCGCATCCCCACCGACGGGACGCCGGTGGACTGGAGCGGCATCCACAGCAACATCTATCAGCGCAACCGCAACCCGAACCAGATGGTCCTGCAGGACAAGCTCTGCGCCCTGACCGGCGCGGAGGACGGCGCGGTGTTCGCCAGCGGTGTGGCGGCGCTGGCCGCGGTGTTCACCACCATGCTGAACTCCGGCGACCACGCCATCGTGTCCGAGGTCTGCTACAGCGCCACCAACCTGCTGTTCCGGGAGTATCTGCCCAAGAAGTACGGCGTGGAGGTCACGCTGCTGGACACCACCGACACCGAGGCCGTCCGGGCGGCGGTGCGGCCCAACACCAAGCTGATCCATGTGGAGACCCCGGGCAACCCCACCACCGGCATCAGCGACATCGACGCCATCGCGGATATCGCCCACAAGGCCGGCGCGCTGCTCAGCGTGGACGCCACCTTTGCCGGCCCCATCTGCATCCGTCCCCTGAGCCACGGGGCCGACCTGGAGATCCACAGCATGACCAAGTACATCAACGGCCACGGCGACTCCCTGGGCGGCTGCGTGCTGGGCCGGACCGAGCTGATCGACAAGATCAAGGAGCTGGCCATGGTCAACTATGGCGGCATCCTCAGCCCCTTCAACGCCTGGCTGGTGGCCCGCGGCCTGACCACGGCGCCCCTGCGGATGAAGCAGCACTGCGCCGTGGCCATGCAGGTGGCCGAGTTCCTGGAGTCCTGCCCCGCCACCCGCTTCGTGTGGTATCCCGGATTGAAGAGCCATCCCCAGCATGAGCGGGCGGAGAAGCTGATGCACGGCCAGTACTCCGGCATGATCTCCTTCGACCTGAAGGGCGACGAGAAGCAGCACGAGAAGTTCCTGGACGCGCTGCACCTGGTGACCCACGCGGTGTCCCTGGGTGATGTGGAGAGCCTGATCGTCTACTACGACAAGAACAGCGACAAGCTGCCCCACTACCCCGCCATCTACCATGAGGGCTTCTTCCGCTTCAGCATCGGTCTGGAGGACGCCGAGGACATCATCGCCGACCTGACCCAGGCCATGCAGGCCGCCGGTATGCTGTAAGCCAAACGGGAAACATACACAGATAGAAAGCCCGGCGACGTTGTCGCCGGGTTTTCTGCTGCGCAGCCGGTGCTGCGCTGAAAGCGGTAAAATTTGGGTGTTGCAATCCCTGCGGGACTGTAGTAGTATAGTAGATGCAAGAAATTCAACTATGGGTGAAAGTAATTCATGAAGGCAACGTGCTTTTCCACAAAAAAAGCGCATTGTCCAACACACGCGTTGGAGGATATATCTATCCGGCCGTATAAAGGGAAGGAGGACACCCTATGGTGGATATAAGCTATCGGATATTTGACCTGGTCGTCAGCACCAACAGCCTGGCAAAAACCGCGGAGCTGGTGCATTTGTCGCCCTCCGCAGTGAGCCATTCCCTGCGGAAGCTGGAGCAGACGCTGGGCATGCAGCTGGTCATACGCGGCCGTGACGGCGTCAAGCTGACCACGGCGGGCAAGGAGCTGCTGCCCCATGTGCGCTATACCCTGAAGGCCGAGGAGCGGCTGCAGCAGGAGATCTCCCGCATCAGCGACGTGCGGGCGGGGGTACTGCATGTGGGCGTGTTCAGCAGCGTGGGCTGCAACTGGATGCCGGAGATACTGCGGCGCATGGAGCGGGCCTATCCCCAGATCGAGCTGCACATCCACCAGGACGGCTATGCCGGGCTGGAGGCCGCCGTGATCAACGGCGAGCTGGACGCGGCCTTCGTCTCCCTGCCCATGGCAGAGACGCTGCCCACCTATCCGCTGCTGCGGGACCGGCTGCTGTGCATTACGCCCAAGAACTTTGAGACCATCAACGAGGGCTACATCACCATCGAGGAGATGCGGGGCCAGACGCTGATCCTGCCCCACGCCCAGTCAGATTACGACGCGCGGGCCTTCCTGCGCAACAACGAGATGGAGGTGGAGAACCCCCACGAGCTGGCGGACGACGCACTGATCATCGCCATGGTGGAGAGCGGCCAGGGCATCAGCGTGGTGCCGGAGCTGGTGCTGGACTACCTGGGCGGCGACATCAACGTGTTCCCTGTGGAGAGCGCGCCCTTCCGCCACATCGGCCTGGCCACGCAGCGCAGCGAGTATGTGACCTCCGCGGCCAAGATCTTCGTCCGGACGGTGCAGGACTACGTCAGCGAGCGCTATCCGGAGGATCTGCCCTATTTCAGATAAAAGACAGAGAAAGCGGACGCCGTCGGGCGTCCGCTTTCTCTGTTTGCGAGGGGTAAAGAAATCGCTTCAGAAAGGAGTGTAAGCTTGTTTACAGGGTGATGATGCCGATGGAGCTCAGCACCACGACCAGGGTGATGATGGGGCAGACGTAGCGGATGAGGAAGGTGAAGATGCCCTTCCAGGTGAACTTGAACTTGCCGCCCTTCTCCACCTCTTCGATAACGGCCTTGGGCTTCCAGACCCAGCCGACGAAGATGCACAGCGCCAGGGCTGCCACCGTGGCGAAGCAGTTCTCGCACAGGTAGTCGATGGAGTCCAGGATGTCGGTGTCCTTGCCCAGCCAGCCCAGCAGACGCACGCCGCTGAGGGAGCTGTAGCCCAGGGAAACGGGGATGGCGATGATCATGTTGGAAGCCAGAGCCAGCAGGGTGCCCTTCTTGCGCTCCCAGCCCCAGCGCTCGATGGGAATGGAGGCGTTGGCGGCGGTCATGCCGATCACGGAGCTGATGGCTGCAAAGAACACGGCCACGAAGAACAGGAAGCCGAAGATGGCGCCGCCCTTCATGCTGCCGAATACGGCCTTCATGGTGATGAACAGCATGCCTGCGCCGGCAGAGGGGGAATAACCGAAGGCGAAGGCGGCGGGGATGGTAGCCAGAGCGGCCACCAGGGCCACGACCATGTCACCCAGAGGCACCAGCAGGGCGTTCTTGGCCAGGTCGCTGTCGTCGGGGGCATAGGAGCCGTACATCAGGTTGGTACCGAAGCCGATGTTCAGAGAGAAGAACATCTGGGCCAGGGCGATGCCGAACACGGTCAGCCAGCCGCCGGAGGTCATGACGTTTTCGGTGCTGGGCTTGAACAGGAACTCGATGCCGGCCTCGGCGCCGGGCAGGGTGCAGGCGCGGACGGCCACGATGATCATCAGGACCAGCAGAGCGGGGATCATCCACTTGCAGGCCTTCTCGATGCCGCCGGCCATGTCCTTATGGACACAGATATAGGCCAGGGCCAGACCAACGAAGGTCCAGATCAGGGGCTCAACGGGGCTGGAGATGAACATGCTGAAGTACTCGGCGCTGTCCATGGTCCAGAAGGTGGAGGCGGGGTTGAAGATGGCGATGCCGAACTCGACCATGTACTTGATGATCCAGCCGAACAGCAGGGAATAGAAGCCCATAACGCCCACGCAGACGATGGAGTTCAGGATACCGACGAACTTCCACTTGCGGTTCAGCTCCATCCAGGCGGCGATGGGGCCCTTGCGGGTCTTGCGGCCCAGGGCGTACTCAGCCAGGGTCATGGGGATGCCCAGCAGCAGAGCTACGACCACATATATGATGAGGAAGTAGAAGCCGCCGCCGCGGCCCAGCTTGGAGGGGAAGCCCCAAACGTTGCCCAAACCGACAGCGCCGCCGATACAGGCCAGCATCATGCCGATATTGGAACTAAACTTAGAACGGGTTTGCTTTTGTTCCATTTCTCTTACTCCTTATAGTGTGATTTATGAAAAAGCATGCGCTTGATCATACAAAAGTGGACTCTCTTAACGGGAAAACTCAGGGGAGCATGGTGTGGACCATCTCATAGACCAGCTCGGCCATCTTGGCGTGGCCGGCCTCGTCCAGATGGACGCCGTCCACCTTGCCGGGCTTGATATACTTGGCCGCGTCGATGAACTCCACGCCCAGCTGGTCGGCCACGATGCGCAGGTGCTTGCCCAGCTCGCGGCTGTTGTTGATGCTGGTCTGGTCGGTAACGTCGTTTTCCTTGAAGGTCAGGCGATCCTCGGTGATCTCCACCGGGGAGATCAGCAGGATCTTCATCTTCTCACCGGGACGGTCCACGCCCAGGGAGCGGGCGGTCTCCAGCATGTACTGCACGGCACGGGCGGTGGAGATGGGGTTGCCGGCGGGGATGTTGGACTGGAAGTCGTTGGTGCCCAGCATAAAGACCAGCATGTCGATGGGTGCGGCGCTGCGCAGGATGGCGGGCATGGTCTTAAGGCCGTTCAGCTCGGGATCAAAGGGATCGTCGAACACGGTGGTGCGGCCGGTCAGGCCCTCCTCCACCACGGTATAGTCCTTATAGCCCAGCTTTTCCTGCAGGCGGGCGGGCCAACGGATGGTCTCGTCGTAGCGCTGGCCGGTGACGGGGATGTATCCCCATGTGTTGGAGTCACCGAAACAGATGACGCGTTTCTTCATAGGTACTCTCCTTTGCTTCGCATTTTTCTCTGCTTGGTCTTTTCGCGCCGCCCGCCGGAAAGAGAAGGCTGCATGCGCGCCGGCGGGCCGCGTTATGTAAGATGGGGCTATTGTAGCAGATTCCCCGACGCTTTGCATTGAATCATTTTCAGAGAGGGTGTGAATTGTTTGCATCATCGTTTTCCGGCGTCATGCTATAATAGCGTTGACCATGTTGGACCGGCAGCAGCCGGCGATGGAATAAGGAGGAGCAAGCGTAATGATCAAATATGCAAAACGTATGGGCGCGATGGCGTACACCGCCAACGTCGTCAGCAACCTGTTCGGTGCGATGACCAATCCGGACATCATCTCTTTCGGCGGCGGCGCGCCGGCGAAGGAGGCCCTGCCCATCGATATCCTGCGTCAGCTGACGGACGAGGTCATTTTGAAGGACAAGCGCGGCGTGGAAGCACTGCAGTATGGCCCCATCGGCGGCACCAAGGACATGAAGGAGGTCATCGTCAACGAGCTGCTGGCGCCCAAGGGCGTGAAGTGCACCACCGATAATGTTATGGTGGTGGCCGGCGGCCTGGAGGGCATCAACCTGGTGTGCCAGGTGTACATCGATCCGGGCGACGTGATCCTGGTGGAGTCCCCCACCTTCGTCCACTCCGTGGAGATCTTCGACATGTTCGAGGCCAAGTGCATCGGCGTGGACATGGACGAGGACGGCGTGAAGATGGACGACCTGGAGGCCAAGATCCAGAAGTATCACCCCAAGATGGTGTACATCATCCCCACCTTCCAGAACCCCAGCGGCCGCACCCTGTGCCTGGAGCGCCGCAAGAAGGTGGCCGAGCTGGCCGCCAAGTACGACGTGCTGGTGCTGGAAGACGACCCCTATCGTGACATCCGCTACAGCGGCGAGGACCTGCCCCCCATCAAGAGCTTCGACACCGTGGGCAACGTGGTGGTGGCCAACAGCTTCTCCAAGATCTTCTCCCCCGGCGTGCGCCTGGGCTATGTGATGGCGGAGCCGGAGACCATCCACTATCTGATGGAGGCCAAGTCCGCCACCAATTCCCACAGCTCCATGCTGCCGCAGGTGCTGTGCGCCGAGTTCTTCAAGCGCGGCTATTACCCCGCACACCACAAGATGCTGTGCGACCTGTACCGCGAGCGGCGCGACGTGATGCTGGAGAGCATCGACAAGTACTTCCCCGAGGGTACCAAGCACAGCTTCCCCGACGGCGGCCTGTTCACCTGGGTGCAGCTGCCCGGCGACATCGACACCGCGGAGCTGCTGAAGGAGGCCACCAGCGATCCCGAGGTCAACGTGGCCTTTGTGGCCGGCGAGGGCTTCTTTGTGGGCCAGACCGGCGAGGGCCGCAATTGCATGCGTATGAGCTTCGGCAATAACTCTCCCGAGCGGATCCGCGAGGGCGTGATGCGGCTGGGCAAGCTGATCGACAAGAAGCTGGCACAGCAGGGCAAGTAAACGAAAGGAGCAGAGAAAATGACAAAACGCAGAATGAAATCCATGGACGGCAACACCGCGGCGGCGTATGCTTCCTACGCCTTTACCGACGTGGCCGCGATCTACCCCATTACGCCGTCCTCCGATATGGCGCAGCACATCGATGAGTGGGCTGCCACCGGCAAAAAGAATATCTTCGGCGAGACCGTGCAGGTGATCGAGATGCAGTCCGAGGGCGGCGCCTCCGGCGCTGTCCACGGCTCCCTGCAGGCCGGCGCCCTGACCAGCACCTATACCTCCTCTCAGGGCCTGATGCTGATGATCCCCAATATGTTCAAGATCGCAGGCGAGCTGCTGCCCGGCGTGTTCCACGTGGCCTCCCGTCTGGTGGCCTCCAACGGCCTGGGCATCTTCTGCGACCACAGCGACGTGATGACCATCCGCACCACCGGCTTCGCCATGCTGTCCTCTGCCAGCGTGCAGCAAGCCATGGATCTGGCCGCGGTGGCGCACCTGAGCGCCATCAAGGGCCGCGTGCCGTTCCTGCACTTCTTCGACGGCTTCCGTACCAGCCATGAGATCCAGAAGATCGAGGTGCTGGAGTACGACGAGCTGGCCAAGCTGGTGGACAAGGACGCCATCAACGCCTTCCGCCGCAGCGCCATGAACCCGGACCATCCCAGCGTCCGCGGCACCGTGCAGAATGCCGACATCCACTTCCAGCAGCGCGAGGTCATCAACAAGTACTGGAACGAGCTGCCCGACGTGGTGGAGCACTACATGGGCGAGATCAACAAGCTCACCGGCCGTGACTATCACCTGTTCAACTACTACGGCGCACCCGATGCCGAGCGCATGATCGTGGCCATCGGCTCCATGAGCCAGACCATCGAGGAAGTAGTGGACGCGCTGAACGCCAAGGGCGAGAAGGTCGGTCTGCTGACCGTGCACCTGTACCGTCCGTTCTCCCTGGAGCACTTCTTCAAGTACATCCCCAAGACCGTGAAGGTCATCACCGCGCTGGACCGCGTGAAGGAGATCAACGCCCAGGGCGAGCCCCTGTACATGGACGTCAAGACCGCCTTCTACGGCAGAGAGCACCAGCCCGTGGTGGTGGGCGGCCGTATCGGCGTGGGCGGCAAGGACATCCGTCCGTACCACATCTATCAGGTCTTTGAGAACATGAAGGCCAAGTGTCCCAAGGATCACTTCACCGTGGGCATCATCGACGATATGTACGACAGCAACCTGCCCGCTGTGGACGACCTGGTCATCAACCACGCCGGCACCACCGCCTGCAAGTTCTGGGGCCTGGGCTCCGACGGCACCGTGGGCGCCAACAAGAGCGCCGTGAAGATCATCGGCGACAACACCGACAAGTACGCCCAGGCGTATTTCGCCTACGACTCCAAGAAGTCCGGAGGCGTTACCGTGTCCCATCTGCGCTTCGGCGACACGCCTATTCGCTCCACCTATCTGATCGACAAGGCGGACTTCATCTCCTGTTCCCAGCAGTCCTACGTCAGCAAGTACGACATCCTGGCCGGCCTGAAGGACGGCGGCACGTTCCTGCTGAACACCATGTGGGACGATGAGGCGCTGGACCAGAACCTGCCTGCCGAGATGAAGCGGTATCTGGCACAGCATCACATCCACTTCTACACCATCGACGCGGTGGACATCGCCCGCAACCTGGGTCTGGGCAACCGCACGAATATGATCATGCAGTCCGCGTTCTTCAAGCTGGCGGACATCATCCCCATCGAGGATGCCGTGAAGTACCTGAAGGACTCCATTGCCGTGACCTACGGCAAGAAGGGCGACGACGTGGTGGCCATGAACTGCGACGCCGTGGACCAGGGCATCTCCGGTCTCCATGAGGTGACCCTGCCCGCCGCCTGGGCTGACGCCGAGGACGCTTCCGCCGCCGAGGCCAAGGAGGTGCCCGCCTACATCAAGGACTTCCTGGAGCCGGTGAACCGCATGGAGGGCGACAACATCCCCGTCAGCGGCCTGCTGCCCGTGCAGGACGGCGCGTATCCCACCGGTACGTCCGCCTATGAGAAGCGCGGCGTGGCCATCCGCGTGCCCCACTGGGATGCCGAGAAGTGCATCCAGTGCAACCAGTGCTCCTTCGTCTGCCCCCACGGCTGCATCCGTCCCATTCTGACCACTCCGGAGGAGACCGCCGCCGCGCCCGCCGGCTATGTGACCAAGCCCGCCAACGGCGCCAAGGAGTATCAGTTCCGCATCGCCATCTCCCCCAACGACTGCACCGGCTGCGGCAACTGCGTCAACGTCTGCCCCGCCAAGGAGAAGGCGCTGGATATGCGTCTGCTGGCCGAGGAGCAGGACGAGTCCGCCCGCTGGGATTATGTGGCCGCGCTGCCTGAGAAGAACCCCTTCAACAAGCTGACCGTGAAGGGCAGCCAGTTCGAGAAGCCCCTGTTCGAGTTCTCCGGCGCCTGCGCCGGCTGCGGCGAGACGCCGTATATCAAGCTGGTCACCCAGCTGTTCGGCGACCGCATGATGATCGCCAACTCCGCCGGCTGCGCCCACGTGTTCTCCGGCAGCGTGCCCTCCGCCCCCTACTGCAAGAACGAGAAGGGCCAGGGCCCCGCGTGGAACAGCTCCCTGTTCGAGGACACCGGCGAGTTCGGCCTGGGC
This sequence comes from uncultured Oscillospiraceae bacterium, assembly GCA_934623575.1. Lineage (GTDB taxonomy): Bacteria > Bacillota > Clostridia > Oscillospirales > Oscillospiraceae > Vescimonas. The sequence goes on along the minus strand of CAKTVL010000028.1, from coordinate 3,123 downwards.
ATGTTCCTGGGCACCAAGCAGGTGCAGAAGGAAATGGCCTCTCTGGCCAAGCGCATCTTGGACCTCCACGCCAGCGCAGAGCTGGACGAGGCACTGACCGACTGGCTGGACAACCAGATGGTCTCCGAGGGCACCCGCGAGCGCGCCGACCGCGTGATCGCCGCGCTGGAGCCCGTCAAGGAGAAGGACGAGCTGCTGGCCGAGTTGTATGAGAACAAGGACTACCTGCCCAAGCGCTCTCAGTGGCTCATCGGCGGCGACGGCTGGTCCTACGACATCGGCTACGGCGGACTGGACCACGCTCTGGCGGCCGGCGAGAACATCAACGTTCTGGTGCTGGATACCGAGGTGTACTCCAACACTGGCGGACAGGCCTCCAAGGCCACGCCCACCGCGGCCATCGCCAAGTTTGCCGCCAGCGGCAAGCGCACCAAGAAGAAGGATCTGGGCCGCATCTTCATGACCTACGGCTACATCTATGTGGCGCAGGTGTGCATCGGCGCCGACAAGGCGCAGACGCTGAAGGCCCTGGCCGAGGCCGAGGCCTATCCCGGCCCGTCCATCGTCATCGCCTACTGCCCCTGCATCAACCACGGCATCAAGACCGGCATGGGCCTGAGCCAGATGGAGGCCAAGCACGCGGTGGATTGCGGCTACTGGGCGCTGTATCGCTACAATCCCCAGCTGGTGGGTACCGGTGTGAACCCCTTCACCCTGGATTCCAAGGAGCCCACTATGTCCTTCCGCGAGTTCCTGATGAACGAGGTCCGTTATGCCTCCCTGCTGAAGGCCTTCCCCAATGAGGCCGAGGGTCTGCTGGAGAAGACGGAGAAGGACGCCATGGAGCGGCTGGCCTACTACAAGAAGCTGGCAGCTGAAAACTAAATCAACGGGCTGCAGCGCCGCTGCGCCCGCAGCAGACGGGCGCAGCGGCTTCGGCCCGCTGTGCCCGTCTGTAAAAAAGGACAAAAAGAAGGGAGCATGACCATGGGAAAGGTCGATCTGACACAACTGATAGGCATGCGGACAGAGCCGCGCTACATGGAGTATAACTGGCGCGACGTGGCGCTGTACGCACTGGCGGTGGGCGCCAAGGCAGAGGATCTGCAATATACCTATGAAAAGTACCTGAAGGCGCTGCCCACCTACGGCACGATACCTTACTGGGGCACGGTGAACGTAAAGCCCTACCAGTGGATGCCGCTGCCGGCGTCCATGATCGCCAACGAGCTGATCAAGCCCACCATCTCCTTTCTGAATATGGATCACGAGATCATCATGCACCGCCCCATCGATCCCATCAAGGGTACCTTCCAGTACCAGGATGTGATCACCGACGTGTACGACCGGGGCGAGGGCAAGGGCGCCGTGATCAAGACCAAGGTGGAGGTGCGGGACGAGGCCGGCAACGCCGTCTGCACCAACTACTCCACCACCTTCTTCCATGAGGCCGGCGGCTTCGGCGGCCAGCCCATGCCCAAAAGCCCGGTGGTCATCCCCGAGCGGGAGCCGGACGTGGTCAGCGACGACTATATCAGCCCGGTGCAGAACCTGCTGTACCGCCTGACAGGCGACACCAATCTGGTGCATGTGGACCCGGACTACGCGCGGAAAATGGGCTTCGAGTCCTCCTTCATGCAGGGGCTCTGCTCCTTCGGCTTCACCTGCCGCATGGCCATCGCCGTGCTGATCCCCGGAGAGCCGGAGCGTATGACGCGCATGGCCGCGCAGATGAGCAGTGTGCTGTATCCGGACACGCCGGTGCGCCTTGAGCTGTGGCGTGTGGGCGAAAAACAGGCGTATTTCCGCCTGATGAACTTGAAAACAGGAAAACCCGTGCTGAATCGCGGCGTTTTTGAATGGGCCTGAGCGGCCATATAGAGCAAGAAAGGAAAACGACTATGGAATTTGCATTGACGAAGCAGCAGGAGCTGCTGCAGAAGGCGGCGCGGCAGTTCGCGGAGAACATTCTGGAGCCTGCCGCCGCGGAGCTGGACGAGACCCATACCTTCCCGGTGGAGAATTTCAAGCTGATGGCCAAATACGGCTTCACGGGCATCGGCGTGTCCAAGGAGTACGGCGGCGTGGGCGGCGGCATGACCGAGGAGGTCATCGCGGTGTCCGAGTTCGCCAAGAAGTGCATGGCCTCCGCCGCCACGCTGTCCATCCACCTGATCGCGCCCCAGGCCATCGCCAAGTACGGAACCGAGGCGCAGAAGCAGAAGTACCTGCCCCGCCTGACCAAGGGCGGCGAGCTGGGCGCCTTCGCCCTGACCGAGCCGGGCGCCGGCAGTGATGCTGCCAAGGCCCAGACCACCGCTATCCTGGACCCGGAGACCAACGAGTATGTGCTCAACGGCACCAAGTGCTTCATCTCCGGCGGCAGCCGCGCCGGTGTGCTGGTGGTGTTCGCCCTGACCGAGCCCAAGCTGGGCCTGAAGGGCATGTCCGCCATCATCGTGGAGGCCGGTACGCCGGGCTTCTCCGTAGGCAAGGTGGAGAACAAGATGGGCCTGCGCGGCAGCGAGACCGCGGAGCTGATCTTCGAGGACTGCCGCGTGCCCGCTGAGAACCTGCTGGGCAGGGCCGGCCAGGGCTTCAAGATCGCCATGCAGGCGCTGGACGGCGCCCGTATCGGCGTGGGCGCCCAGAGCATCGGCGTCGCCGAGGGCGCGCTGGACCTGACCGTGAAGTACATGCACGAGCGCGTGCAGTTCGGCAAGCCCATCGCAGCGCTGCAGGGCCTGCAGTGGTATGTGGCGGACATGGCCACCAAGACCGAGGCCGCCAAGTGGCTGACCTATTACGCCGCGTATCTGGACGACAGCGGCAAACCCTTCAGCAAGGAGGCCGCCATGTGCAAGCTGAACGCCTCCGAGAACGCCCGCTTCGTGACCAATCTGGCCCTGCAGATCCACGGCGGCTACGGCTACATGCACGACTATCCCCTGGAGCGGATGTATCGTGACGCCAAGATCACGGAGATCTATGAGGGCACGTCCGAGATCCACAAGGTGGTCATCTCCCGTGCGGTGCTGGGCAAATAAGGAGGTAAAGGTAAAATGAAGATTCTTGTTACGGTAAAGCAGGTCCCCGATACCTCCGGTAAGGTGGCCGTGAATC
>CAKTVL010000027.1 GCA_934623575.1 uncultured Oscillospiraceae bacterium | reverse complement strand
GTTGTTTTTCTCTCCCTCCGGCAACGCGCTTCGCGCGAGATTGCCGCGTCGGGCTTTGCCCTCCTCGCAATGACAGAAGAACCGGCGGGAACCGGATTGCCACGGGCGCGTTGCGCCCTCGCAATGACAAAGCATGGCGGGCCGATGAAGGGCATCGGCCTCTACGGAGGGTCAACAGTGGCGGCGGGCTGCCAGGGTTTTCCCAAAAGGCGCAAAAATTGACCCCGCGGCAGGGCCGGGGGTCAATTCACTCTTTTGCGGTCTTGGCGCTCTTGCGCCTGCGCTTGCGGCCTGCCTTCTCGCGGGTGCAGCGGAAGGGCTCGTGCTCCCGCGCGGCGGAAAAGGCCGCCCGCTCCTGGTCCGTCAGGGACGGGACCACGCGCCGGCCCTGCCAGCTGCCGTCCGCCCGGCGCACCGCGGACATGCGCACCGGGAACAGCCCATGCCGCTCGCAGCGGAACACGCCGTAATACAGCTCGCCCTGGGGATACCACATCTCCACAGCGCCCATCTGGCGGCACAGCGGGCAGGGGACCAGCCGCGTCTGGCGGCTGTTCAGCAGCTGCTCGCGCTCCGGGAACACGCCGATCTTCTGCCGCGGCTGCTTGGGGTACGGCTCGCAGCTGAACTTGATGCTGCGGCGCCGCTTTTGCTTCGGCCCCGACCGCGGCGCGGACGGCGACAGCGAATCCCGCGTCAGCCAGGCGGTGATCAGCGCTGCGTACAGCGCGTCGTGCAGCGCGTTGTGGAACTCGTAGATCAGCGGCAGCCCGCAGTACTCCGCCGCCTGCTCCAGCGCCACGCGCCGGCCCAGGTCGATGCCCAGCGTCCGGCCGAAGGCGGCCTGCAGGTCGATGCACGCCGTGACCGGCGGCGCGGACAGCTTCCAATAGGCGGCGTTGGACGCCAAAACGCCGTGGTCCTGGGCGCCCCACTCGGCCCACAGGGTGTCACCGCCGCACCAGTCCAGGAATGCCTGGTAGGCCGTGGCAAAGTCCAGCTGCGACGTCAGCGCCTGGGCGGATTCCGGCAGCTTTTTGGCCACCGGCGACAGCTTGCGGTAGATGGTGGGCTGAATGTGCGCGTTGAACGTGTCCACCACCGGGCCGCCGGGCCGGGCCAGCCGCACCGCGCCGATCTGGATGATCTCCTCCATGCGCCGCCCACCGAAGGGCTGATTCCACTCCAAATCCAACACGATCACGTCATTCACCGCCTGCGACAAAAATCAACATAGGGCTATTATACTCCCGCGCCGCCAGAAACGCAAGGAAAACCGCCGCTGCGGGGTTCCTGTCATTGCGAGGGCGCTCCGCGCCCGTGGCAATCTCGGCCCCCTCTGGGAGGGGTTCGCGGTGTTGAATGACACGCCGGTGGCGTGTCAGACCCGCGAACCGACCGACCCGCAGGGAGACCTGTCAGCGAAGCTGACTGGGGGAGAGAGTATAAAAAAGAGACCGCCGAAGCGGTCTCTTTTTTTAATTCGCTCAGAGGGTTCTAATTAGAACTCCTTCTTCTTGCCGATGACGACGGCGGAGCCGGCGACGGAGGTCAGAGCCATACCGACGTACATAGCGATGCCAGCGTCAAAGGTCTTGGGGGAGGGCTTGGTGGTGTTGGTGGTGCCAGTGGTGGAACCAGAAGTGGTCCAGTATGCGTACACATCAGTGGAACCATCGACCAGCTGGCTGCTATAACCAACAGGAATGACATTGGTCTTGTTGGTCACGTTAGCGGTCTGGGTGCAGTTCTTGCACTTCGCGGTACCAGTAACAACGCCGTTAGCATCCTTGGTGCTGGAAACCAGCTCAAACACGTGCTTGACAACAGTATAATCGGTGGTCTCGGTAGCAGCCTTGACGGAAACGAGCTTGCCATCAACCAGCATACTAACGTCGCCGGTAACAGTCGCGCCAGCCACATAAACCTTGCCATCGGCATCCTTGTACAGGGTATCGCCAGTTCTTACAACAGCGTAATCGCCGCACTTGGTGCCCAGATCAATCTTGGAACCAATCTTGGTATAAGGAGTATTCGCGTCGGTAACCTTGTCCAGATACTTGACAGTACCGTCAACAGTCAGCTGATACTTGGCGTCAGCAGCGGGAACCTCAACATAGGTGCCAGCATTGTCACCGTTGGTAAGAGTGAAGTAGCCGCGAGTGGCGCTCACCAGCTTACCATCGGTCTTGCTCTCGGAAGCAGCGGTGTAAGAGATGGACACGCCATCCATATTCTGCTTCACCCAGCCGCCATCCCACTTATAGAAATCGCCATAAGTGGTAGCAGCCATTGCGGTGGTGCACAGTGCCAGAGCCATGACCATGGCCAGCACAGTTGCAATGATCTTCTTCATGTTTGTTTCCTCCATAAAAATTTGTTTGTGTCGGGGTCGGCTTCGCTCTCCCAGACAGCGGTTTACAACGTAAACATCATTATGTTGTAGACCGCAGACCGGAACAACTCGGCTTCGCCTTTCACGGTTGTAAGTATACCACATCCGGCGGATAAATCAAGGCGTTTTGGCCGGAGATTTGCAAAAAAACTCGTAAAAAATTATTAAAAAAGGATTACATTTTCAAAAAAGTTGCGGATATTATAAAAAGCGCGGATTTTACAGCACTTTTACATTTGATTTGGTTCTGCGATCCAGAGGGGCTTCGAGACGGAAAAACGCGATTTATAGGCGATATAACGTTTGATTCATTCCGATTGTGTCGTGTTGACAAAAATTGTATGGAAAAAACTGGGAAAACTTTCGGATACGAAAGCGTCCAAGACGGACATTTGTTCACAATTTGTGTGCGTTTTGCGGACGGCTGCATGAATTTGCAGGATGTAAAGGGGGTTGGGTTGTTTTGCGGCGCTTGACAACCGCCGCGGGAATGGTATAATAGGGGATGAAAAGGGGACGCTGCAGCAGGCGGTTAGTCCCCGAGCAAAATGCGTATCAGTTAGGTCTTATGACCCACAGAAACCGTCACTTGCCGGAGTGGCGGTTTCTGCTTTCGGACTTGACAACGCGGAGTGAATGGATATAATAGGAGATAGAAGGGGACGCTGCAGCAGGCGGTTGACCCCGTTCTGTGAGAGATTTATATGGGCTGAATCAGTCCACAAAAACCGTCACTTGGCAGAGTGGCGGTTTTTGTTTTTGAGTTTCTGTATCCGTATCGAGACCGAATGGCCCAGGATATGGAACGTAACTACAAAATACATTGCGTCACCCCCTTTCGGGGTCGTGACTAACCGCCCGCCTATGTATGCAGCGTCCTTATGATGGAGTATATACCATAAGGGGAAGTTTGTCAATTCACGGCGATGCGTCGGGCTTGACAACCGCCGCGGGGATGGTATAATAGGAGATGAAAAGGGGACGCTGCAGCAGGCGGTTAGTCCCGGTGAGTTGAAAGTTTCATTTTGGCCTTACGGCCCGCAGAAACCGTCACCCTGCCCGGTGGCGGTTTCTGCTTTTCAGCTTCTGGACTCGTATCGAGATCGAATGACCTAAGATATGAATCGTGAATACGAAAAACACAGCGTCACCTCCCTTCAAAAGGAGGTAACTAACCGCCCGCCTATGTATGCAGCGTCCTTACGACGAAGTATACACGGCGGGACGCTTTTTGTCAAATGCAGTTGTCAAGGTGCACGGCGGTTCGTTCGCCGGAGTCGCGGGCTGCCCGCGCCGGTCCGGAGCTCATCCGAAGCGGCGGCAATGGGCGATTCAGAGGACCAGTCGCATGCGTTCCAGGCAGCGGCGATGCTCGGCGCTGGTGGTGCGGATGTAGATACGCGTGGTGTTGATGCTGCTGTGCCCCAGCAGGTCAGCCAGCTTGGCCAGATCCTTGTTCAGCCGGTAGAACGTGCGGGCGAACAGGTGGCGGAAGTTGTGGGGAAACACCTTCTTGTCGGACACCCCGGCGTCGCGGCAGAGGGCCTTCATCTCGCGCCAGACGTTGCTGCGGTCCAGCGGCGCGCCGCTGCGGGTGACGAACACCGGGCCGTAGGCGATGCGGTGGATCTTGATGTAGCGCAGCAGCTTCTTCTGCAGCCGGGTGGGGATCAGCACCCGGCGGGACTTGCCCTTGCACCGCACCAGCGCCACGCCGCGACGCGCGGCCTCGGCGGTGATGGCGGGCAGCTCGCTGATGCGTATGCCCGTGGCGCATATCGTCTGCAGCAGCAGCGCCAGCCGGGCACGGCCGGTCTCACGGGCGGTCTGCACCAGATCGGCGTACTCCTGGGCGGTGATCTCACGCTCCTCGGGGCTGTACGCCTGGTACTGGATGCGCAGGCGCTGCACGCGGCAGTCCTCCCGGGCGATCATGCGCAGGAAGCGGTTCAGCGCGGCCAGAATGGAGTTGACGCTGGCGGCGGAATAGTGGCGCATCAGGTCGGCCTTGTAGTCCAGCATGGCGTCGCGCTCCAGCGGGTCGTCGCCCAGCCACAGGGCGAAGCGGTAGACGTCGCGTAGGTATTTGTTCATGGTGGCCGAGGATTTTTCCTCGGTCCGCAGCAGCGCGCGGAACTGCGATAGCTGATCGGTGGTGATGGTCATGGCGGGCCTCCCGTTATATATAATAAGGTATATTATACGGCGATTTGGCAAATTTTGGGAGAGGGAATTTGCCGCGGCTGCCTGAAAATGTCCATCATGTTTGTTTCTTCAAAATTGGAAAATTCTGGAAGAAAAATCCGTAAAAATTTTTACAACATAATGATGTTTACGTTGTAAACCGCTGTCTGGGAGAGCGAAGCGACACCCGACACAAACAAATTTTTATGGAGGAAACAAACATGAAGAAGATCATTGCAACTGTGCTGGCCATGGTCATGGCTCTGGCACTGTGCACCGTGGCGTTCGCTGCGGAGCAGACCTACGATTTCTACGATGCCAAGACTGGCAGTGGCGAGGGTCTGGCAAAGCAGGCTGTTATGGAGTATCACAAGGCCGTGACTACCGGTGAGCGTTCCATCGCTTACTACACTGTTAAGGATACTACCAGTGTTACCAGCAAGCTGGTCGAGTGCGCTGCTGCCGATGCCGATTACATCGTGAAGTATGCTGGCACCGAGAAGGTCGCCATGTATATGGCTGTGACCAACGGCACCTACAACTACGAAGGCAAGCTGTACACTGACTTTGGCAAGAACTGCGGCCAGTACAACAAGGACACTAACGTCTATGCTGATACCGTAAAGTTCTATACTGCGGTTGTTGACAAGAAGGATACCGTGAAGCTGTTTGCGGCTCAGACCGCCGGCGGCACCTTCCTGCTGGTTGATGGCGTTGTTGTCGAGGTTAAGGATCTGGGTGAGCTGAGCGCAGTTGTCGAGCAGCACACTTGGGTTATTGACCGTGCCAAGCTGACTGCTAAGTGCTCCACTTGCGGCGCTACTGCCAAGCTGTACGAGAAGGCTTCCGAGGTTCCCGCTGGCGCTACCTATGAGACTGTTGCTGGCGGCCTGTTCCTGGTCGTTGACACCAAGGCTGCTAACACCACCACCAATGGTACTTCCAGCCCCAAGACCTTTGACGCTGGCATCGCTATGTACGTCGGTATGGCTCTGACCTCCGTCGCCGGCTCCGCCGTCGTCATCGGCAAGAAGAAGGAGTTCTAATTTAGGCCCTTCCGAGCTTGAATAACAAAAAAGGCACCCCTACGGGGTGCCTTTTTCTGTTCTCTCCCTCCGTCATGGCCTGCGGCCATGCCACCTCCCTCGCAGAGGGAGGCAAGGCGGCTGACGCCGCACACCTCATCCGTCAGCCTTCGGCTGCCACCTTCCTCTCAAGTGGAAGGCATGGGCGGGGAGAGGGCTGGCGCAAAAAAGTTTTGCGAAAAAAGAGGATTTGAGGGATTTTTTTGGTATAGTATATTGTATGAGCAATTTTGCCGCTGGCGGGAAGGAGGAGCGTATGCATTTCAGTGACGCGTTTTTGGACGAGGTCGTGGCGCGGAACGACATCGTGGACGTGGTGTCCGGCTATGTGGCGCTGACGCGCAAGGGCGGTAACCTGTTCGGCCTGTGCCCGTTCCACAGCGAAAAGACGCCCTCGTTTTCCGTGGCGCCCAGCAAGCAGATCTACCACTGCTTCGGCTGCAAGAAGGGCGGCGGCGTGATCAACTTCATCATGGAGATCGAGGGGCTGTCGTTCCCGGAGGCAGTGGAGTTCCTGGCCAAGCGGGCCAACATCCCCCTGCCGGTGGAGGACGAGGCCCGCAGCAGCGCCGACCGGCTGCGGCGGCGGGTGCTGGACCTGAACCGGGCGGCGGCGCGGTGGTACTACGAGCAGCTGCAGCAGCCCCAGGGGGCGGCGGTGCAGGCATACCTGGACAAGCGCCAGATACGCCGGGGCATCGCGGTGCGCTTCGGCATGGGCGCGTCGCTGGACCAGTGGGACGCGCTGATCCGCGCCATGACGGCCCAGGGCTTTTCCAAGCAGGAGCTGCTGGCAGCGGGCTTGGCGGTGAACGGGCGGAGCGGCGGGATATACGACAAGTTCCGCAACCGGATGATGCTGCCGGTGATCAACGTCCGGGGCGACGTGGTGGGCTTCGGCAGCCGTGTGATCGACAAGTCGGAGCCCAAGTACATGAACACCACCGAGACGGTGGCCTTCAGCAAGCGCCGGGTGCTGTACGGGCTGAATCTGGCCAAAAAGACCAAGCGGCCCAACATCATCCTGTGCGAGGGCAACCTGGACGTGGTGACGCTGCACCAGGCGGGGTTTGACAACGCGGTGGCCAGCATGGGCACGGCGCTGACCCAGGAGCAGATCCAGCTGCTGGGGCGCTTTACCAAGGAGCTGGTGCTGTGCTACGACAACGACGGCGCGGGCCAGATGGCCACGGACCGGGCGCTGGAACTGCTGCGCAACAGCGAGTTCACGGTGAAGGTCCTGCGGTTGCCGCAGCGGCTGGTGGACGGAAATTATGTAAAGCAGGACGCCGACGATTTCATCAAGTATCAGGGGCGGGACGCTTTCGAGCAGCTGCTTTCCGGCAGCGCAAACGGCGTGGAATTCAGCATTTCTCAGGTGCAGGGCAAGTACGACCTGAAGGACGACAAGGCGCGTATCGCCTACGCCGGGGAAGTGGCGGAAGTATTATGTAAATTATCGGACCCGGTAGAACGGGAGGTCTATACCACCCGTGCCGCCCAGGCGGCGGACCTGCCGGTGGAGGCCATGCGCATGGAGGTGCAGCGGGCGTGGAAGCGCCTGCAGGCCAAGGCGAAGAAGATACAGGAGCGGCAGGAGCTGAACCCCTCGTCCACCCTGCAGCCCGCCGACCGCAGCATACGCTATCAGAACCTGCGCAGCGCCATGGCGGAGGAGGGCGTCATCCGCCTGCTGCTGCAGGACGACAGCCTGTTCCCGCCGGAGATGCCGGTGCAGCCGGAGGAATTCTCCTCGCCGCTGCTGGGGCGCATCTACGGCGAGCTGTGGCAACGGCGGGGCCACGCCAGCATGGCGGCCCTGTCCGCGGTGCTGGCCCCGGAGGAGATGAGCCACCTGACGGCCCTGCTGCAAAAGCCGGAATCCACGGCCAACGCGCCCCAGGCGCTGGCGGATTACATACGCATCATACAGGAGGAGCACACCAAGCGCGCCGGCGGCATGGACCCGCTGGCGGCGGCGATGGAGACCTATAAAGACAAAAAAGGCTACGGAGGAAAGCGAACATGACAGACGAAAAGTACACCGCGGAGCAGCTGGAGCAGATGGCCGATCAGCTGCTGAAGGACGCCGCACCGGCACAGGACAAGCCCGCCAAGGGCGCGCTGGACGAAAAGGCCATCGCGTCGCTGCCGGCCGCCGCGCTGCTGAGCGCCAACGAGAAGCTGCGCGACCTGTTCAGCAAGGGCAAGAAGAAGGGCAAGCTGGACGCCGGCGAGCTTTCCGACGTGCTGGACGAGTTGGATCTGGAGAGCGAGCAGATGGACTCCATCTACGACTCCCTGGAGCAGCTGGGCATCGAGGTAGCCACCGAGGACTTCCTGGCCGACCTGCCCGACGACGACGGCGAGCCCGCCATGGAGGAGATCGCGGAGATCGAGGAAGAGGAGCTGGTGGACCCCAACACGCTGGTGGACAGCTTCAACATCGACGATCCCGTGCGCATGTACCTGAAGGAGATCGGCAAGGTGCCCCTGCTGACCGCCGACCAGGAGGTGGAGCTGGCCACCGTCATGTCCGCCGGACGCGAGGCGGAGGAGCGCCTGGCCCAGGCCGAGGCCAACGGCGAGACCATCCCTGAGGAGGAGCTGGCCGCGCTGAAAAAGCAGGTGAAGGCCGGTGAGCGCGCCAAGCAGCAGCTGGCCGAGGCCAACCTGCGCCTGGTGGTGTCCATCGCCAAGCGCTATGTGGGCCGCGGCATGCTGTTCCTGGACCTGATCCAGGAGGGCAACCTGGGCCTGATCAAGGCCGTGGAGAAGTTCGACTACACCAAGGGCTACAAGTTCTCCACCTACGCCACCTGGTGGATCCGGCAGGCCATCACCCGCGCCATCGCGGACCAGGCCCGGACCATCCGCATCCCCGTCCACATGGTGGAGACCATCAACAAGGTCATCCGCGTGTCCCGCCAGCTGCTGCAGGAACTGGGCCACGACCCCAGCCCGGAGGAGATCAGCGCCGAGATGAACATGCCCGTGGACAAGGTCCGCGAGATCCTGAAGATCGCGCAGGAGCCGGTGTCGCTGGAGACGCCCATCGGCGAGGAGGAGGACAGCCATCTGGGCGACTTTATCCCCGACGAGGGCGCGTCCGAGCCCAGCGAGGCCGCCAGCTTTACGCTGCTGAAGGAGCAGCTGGTGGACGTGCTGGGCACCCTGACGCCCCGGGAGGAGAAGGTGCTGAAGCTGCGCTTCGGCATCGAGGACGGCCGCACCCGCACCCTGGAGGAGGTGGGCAAGGAGTTCAACGTCACCCGCGAGCGCATCCGCCAGATCGAGGCCAAGGCGCTGCGCAAGCTGCGGCATCCCTCCCGCAGCAAGAAGCTGAAGGACTTCCTGAACTGACCGCGCCATGAAGCGGATCATTTGGGCGCTGATCGCGCTGCTTCTGCTGCCGTCCATCGCCTGCGCCGATGAACGCAGCTACGTGTTCCAGCTCACCGCCCAGGGCCAGGATACCTGCTGCGCCGCCCCCGGCGACGTGGTCACGGTGTCGCTGACCCTGCGCCGGCTGTCCGGCACCGGCCCCATGTACGCCATGCAGGACGAGATCGTGTTCGACCCCGCGTTTTTCTCCTATCAGGAGGACGCCACGCTCCTCCGCGAGGGCGTGCGCACCTCGCTGGTCACGCTGCGGGACGGGCGGCAGGCCGTGTACATGAACTATCTGGACTTCGGCGCCGGCGCCGACTGGGCGCAGGAGACCCTGATCGGCTCCATCCAGCTGCGGGTCCTGGCCCAGGACGGCGCCGCTGCCGTCCGCAGCAGCAATTTCCGCGTGTCCACCGAGGACGGCATGGACAGCTATCCCGCCGCCGCGCTGGATGTTACCATCGTGGTGTCCGACCGCTGCCGCGTGACCTTCGAGACCAACGGCGGCAGCGCCGTCGAGCCGCAGCTGGTGGCCCGCGGCACGCCCTTGGCAGAGCCGCAGCCGCCCCAGCGCGCTGGGTATGCGTTTCTGGGTTGGTACAGTGATTTTGACCTGACCCGCCCCTGGGATCTCAGCGCCCCGGTGACGGCGGACATGACGCTGTACGCCGCCTGGGAGCCAACCGACCAGCCATCCCGGCAGACCACCGTCTGGCCGGCGGTGCTGATCCTCCTGGCCGCCCCTGTCCTGGCCGTCTGCAACACCCGCCGCAGAGCGAAATAACCCCACACCCCCAAGCCGCCCTGCGGCTTGGGGGTTTTTGTGTGCGCGCCGCTCTGTCATTGCGAGGAGGGCGAAGCCCGGCGCGGCAATCTCGCGCGAAGCGCCTCGGCCCCCTCTGGGAGGGGTTCGCGGGGAGACCTGTCGCCATAGGCGACTGGGGGAGAGAACAAAAACAACAGGTTCCACTTTACGCAAAATCCGCTTCATTCGGTTAAATTGTAACCAAACTATGAACGGGATTTGGGGCGCATTTCGGGCCGGATAGTTTACATAATTACTTTTCGTTTTTGACTGGAAAATTTTTCCAGCGAAATTGTTGCGATTTTTGAAAATCTCGATTTGAATTGCATAACTCTTGCATTACGCAAAAATTACGCGCTTTGCATCGCCGGATAAATTGCGTAAATTCCCGGAAAATTCTGGAAGGGTTTCCAGTTATTTCCATTTTCACCCGATTTTGAGGGTATTTTGCTCTTGCTCTAAAAATTGGAAAAAACTGGAATGAAAATCCGTAAAAATTTTTACAACATAATGATGTTTACGTTGTAAACACAGATTGAACGATAAAGTTTCACTTTATCACAGAAAATTTTTATGGAGGAAACAAACATGAAGAAGATCATTGCAACTGTGCTGGCCATGGTCATGGCTCTGGCACTGTGCACCACCGCTTTCGCGGCGCCCCAGACCTACGATTTCTATGACGCCAAGACTGGCAACGTGAATGGTGACGTCGTTCAGAACGTTGAACTAGAGTACCACAAAGCTGTTACCACCAAGCCCCGTTCCATCGCTTATTATTCCATCAAGTCCGATAATGCTGACGTTAAGGCTATCAAGCTCGTCGAGTCCTCTGCTGCTGATGCCGATTATATTGTGAAGTATCACGGCACTGACAAGGTTGCTATGTATATGGCTCTGACCAATGCTGAGTACAATCACAATGGCACCCTGTACACCGATTTCGGCAAGGCTTGCGGCCAGTACAAGAAGGATACCGATAAGTATGCCGATACCGTGAAGTTCTATACCGCTGTTGTTGATGCTGACGATACTATCAATCTGTTCGTTGCCAACGACAAGGCCACTTCTCCCACGTATCTGCTGGTCGATGGTACTGTTGTTGCGTGCGAAGATCTGGGCAAGTTGAGCGCCGCTGTCGTGCAGCACACTTGGGTTCTGGATCGTACCAAGATGACCGCGAAGTGCTCTTCTTGCGGCGCTACCGCGAAGCTGTACGAGAAGGTCTCCGAGGTTCCCGCTGGTGCTGATTACACCGTCGTTGCTGGCGGCCTGCTGCTGGTTGCTGACAAGACCGCTTCCACCGACACCAAGCCCGCTGGCACTTCTTCCAGCCCCAAGACCTTTGACGCTGGCATCGCTATGTACGTCGGTATGGCTCTGACCTCCGTCGCCGGCTCCGCCGTCGTCATCGGCAAGAAGAAGGAGTTCTAATTAAACTTCAAAAAAGAAAGGCCGTAAGGCCTTTCTTTTTTTGTGTTTACTTATCTCTGGCCTGACGGCCAGAGATAGTAAGCGTGAGATTTGAAAAAGAGACCGCTTCGGCGGTCTCTTTTTTTCGGGCCGATGCGGGCATCCGCCCCTACAAAAAGATTACGGATTGCCACGGGCGCGCTGCGCCCTCGCAATGACAGAGAGAAGGCCGGAAATCCGGTCTCTTTTTTATATTGTACACCCGGTGGAAACGTGCTATACTACTGCCGACGACACTCTGAAGGGAGTTTTTCTATGCTGGATATTTTCGAAATTCTGGGGCCTGTGATGATCGGCCCCTCCAGCTCTCACACCGCCGGGGCGGCTAAGATCGGCGCCATGGCCCGGACGCTGCTGGGTGCGCCGCCGGTCAGGGCCGCCATCCACCTGTACGGCTCCTTCGCCGAGACCGGCCCCGGCCACGGCACCGACCGCGCGCTGGTGGGCGGCCTGCTGGGCATGAAGCCCGACGACCCCCGGCTGCCGGACGCCTTTGCCGCGGCGGAAAAGGCCGGGATGACCTACACCATCGACGAGATCAAGCTGCGGGACGCCCACCCCAATACCGCGGTGATCGAGGCGTGGAGCGCCGACGGCAGGTCGCTGAATATGCAGGCCTCGTCCATCGGCGGCGGGCGCATCATGGTCAACAAGCTGGACGGCATCGACGTCAACTTCACCGGCATGTTTAACACGCTGGTCATCCGCAACCAGGACGCCAGCGGCACCGTGGCGGCCATTACCAGCATCCTCAGCCAGCTGCGCGTCAACGTGGCCAACATGAGCCTCTACCGCCACAAGCGGGGCGGCGACGCGCTGATGGTCATTGAGCTGGATCAGCATCTCAAGCCCAGTCAGGTGGCCTTTTTGTCCGAGCTGCCGGGCGTGCTGTCCATGACCTACTACGACAAGGAGGAGGATGACGATGGCTCTGGATTCGATGAAGGAAATATTTGACCGCATGGCCCAGGAGGGCAAGCCCTTCTGGGAGATCGTGCTGGAGACCGACATGGAGGAGCGCCAGGTGACGCGCAACCAGTCCATGGCCAAAATGCTCATCACCTGGCAGGCCATGTCCGACGCCGCCGACAGCTACACCGGCCAGCGCAAGAGCGTCAGCGGCCTGGTGGGCGGCGACGGCATGAAAATGCGCCAGTACTGCATGCGGGGCGAGGCCATGTCCGGCGGCTACATCAGCGAGGTCATCGCCGAGGCGCTGTCCATGGCGGAGTCCAACGCCTGCATGTGCCGCATCGTGGCCGCGCCCACGGCGGGCGCCTGCGGCGTGCTGCCGGCGGTGCTGCTGCCCCTGTGCAAGTACGAGGAATTGAGCCAGCACCAGCTTTTGGAGGCACTGTATGTGGCCAGCGGCATCGGCGCGGTCATCGCCTATCGGGCGTGCATCGCCGGCGCTTCCGGCGGCTGTCAGGCCGAGATCGGCACGGCCTCCGCCATGGCGGCAGGCGCGCTGGTGGCCCTGCGGGGCGGCAGCGGTGAGCAGATCGGCCACGCCGTGGCCATGGCGCTGAAAAACCTGATGGGCCTGATTTGCGACCCCGTGGCGGGGCTGGTGGAGGTGCCCTGCGTCAAGCGCAACGTCATCGGCGCGGTGAACGCCGTCAGCGTGGCGGACATGGCTATGGCGGGCATCACCAGCCGCATCCCCGTGGATGAGGTCATCGACGCCATGGGCGAGGTGGGCCGCCGCATGCCCGTGGAGTTCCGCGAGACGGCGCTGGGCGGCCTGGCCGTCACCCCCACCGGGCAGGCCATTCAGGAGCGGATGCGCAAGGGAAAGTGAGGAAAAACGACTATGATGCTTGATTTTAACGCGATTTCGCCTGCTGTGGTGCCGAATTTCAAGGGCGGTGTCGGCGAGGCCCACGTCCGCACCGCTGTCACCGACGGCATGGGGCGCATCCTGACGCTGACGCTGCCCACTGGCTCGTCCATCGGCCTGCACACCCACACCGGCAACTGCGAGGTGATCTATGTGCTCTCCGGCAGCGGCGTCTGCCACGACGACGGCACGGACGTGCCGCTGACCGCCGGCATGACCCACTACTGCCCCGAGGGGCACAGCCACGGCATCGACAACACCGGCGCGGAGCCCCTGGTGCTGCTGGCTGTCCTTCCGGACGTCAAGTGAGTTGACAATAATAAATATTATGGTAAACTATTCACCCCCAAGCCGCTTGCGGCTTGGGGGTTTTTGTGTGCGCCACTTTGTCATTGCGAGGGCGCTCCGCGCCCGTGGCAATCCGTTCCCCGCCGGTCCTTCTGTCATTGCGAGGAGGGCGAAGCACGACGCGGCGATCTCGCGCGGAGCGCGTTGCCGGAGGGAGAGAAAAACAACGGGTTCCACTTTACGCCAAAATTGCTTCATTATACTAAATTGTAACCAAACTATGAACGGCATTTTGGGCCATTCTGGCCGAAACACGGTAGACATAACAACCAATTGGAAAATTTTTCCAGCAAAGTTGTTGCGATTTTTGAAAATCTCGGTTTGGATTGCATAACTCAGGCGTTACACAAAAATTACGCGTTTTGCATCGCCGGATAAATTGCGTAAATTCCTGGAAAATTCTGGAAGAGTTTCCAGTTATTTCCATTTTAGCCCAATTTTGAGCGCATTTTGCTCCAGCTCCAAAAACTGGAAAATCCTGGAAGGAAAATCCGTAAAAATTTTTGCAACATAATGATGTTTACGTTGTAAACGGTGGTCTGAGTGATAAAGCTTCACTTTATCACAAACAAATTTTTATGGAGGAAACAAACATGAAGAAGATCATTGCAACTGTGCTGGCCATGGTCATGGCTCTGGCACTGTGCACCACCGCTTTCGCGGCGATCACCAAGGTTGAGGCCGGCGAAGGCAAGACCTTGAAGGAAACCTATTATACCGATGGTAATGGTAAGTATTTCACCGACAAAGAGGGCACCAAGCTGGTTACTGCTGCTGTTCAGGAAATCCTGGAGAATGAGGGTTATGAGGCTATTACCCTGAAGCAGTACAAGGCTGCCGCTGCTGCTACCTGCACCGCTGATGGTTGGGCTGTCAACGTCTACATTGACAAGGACAACAATCTGTATGTCAAGGCTGACGATGTTGAGGCTTATGAGGACAAGTATGAGGAAACTCTGCTGGCCACCAAGACCGCTGTTTATGTTGGCACCAAGATGGAGAACGTTGTTAAGTACTACGAGGCCGGCGAGGCTTCCGACACCGTTCTCGAGGTTAAGCTGGACAAGGGTCACGTTATCGTTAAGACCGATGCTACCTATGGTGAGTCTAAGGCTCCTGTTTATAAGTGCATCCTCTGCGGTACTACCTATGCTCTGAGCACTGACCTGACCGAGACCGCTGATAAGACCGCTACTGCCAAGGCTGATCGCATTAGCTATACTCCTACCAACAACACTCAGGCTATGTTTGACAAGGGTTATCTGAATGCCACTGAGGCTGAGGCTGGTACCTATGTGGTTCTGACCGCTGGTTCCACCGGCACCAAGACCGATGGTACTTCCTCCCCCAAGACCTTTGACGCTGGCATCGCTATGTACGTCGGTATGGCTCTGACCTCCGTCGCCGGCTCCGCCGTCGTCATCGGCAAGAAGAAGGAGTTCTAATTAAACTCTAAAAAAGAGAAGCACCCTGTCGGGTGCTTCTTTTTTATGTTTAATTATCCCTCCCGCTGCCGCGGGAGGGATGATAAATATAAATTGGGCCTTTCTTTTTTTGCGTTTAATCATCCCACCCCCTGACGGGGTGGGGTAGTAAATATAAATTGCCCGTTGGGCCTTTTGCGGGTGGACAGAGTCGTCCGCCCCTACGGGCAGGAAGTGGCGGGTCAGAAGGGGATGGGGGACAGGGTGGCGGCGTTGCGGGGGAGGAAAAGAGCGCCGCTGGGCGGCAGGATGGTCAGCAGGATGTACGCCACGGCCAGGGCCGCGGTCAGCAGGTACCAAGGCAGGGCGTCGCCGCCGACTCTGCGCAGCGCAAGGGCGTACAGCGTCAGCGCCAACGCCATAGCCAGAGCCGCCACCGCTGCCGGGGGCAGGGGCGACCACGTCAGCGCCAGCGCCAGTACCGCGCCGGACAGGGCCATGAGGCACAGTCCACCGCGGCTGCCGCCCTTCTGCGTGACCCACAGCACCGGCGAAGCCGCCAGCAGCGGGAAAAACGCCGCCTTGCCCATCTCCCAGGGGCTGGCCCACACGGGGGACAGCGCGTCCGTCAGCGGGCCGGGGAACCGGGCCTGCGCCGCCCACAGCAGCGCCGCGGCGGCCAGTGCGGCGTGCAGCGCCAGGACATACGTCAAAAACCGTTTCATTGCATCACCTCACGGAAGTATATGCCCTGCGCCATAAGAAAATCCGTGGCCCGACGGCCACGGATTTATAGCTTGTTCACATATTCCCCGCGGGAAAGTTGTACAATACTCTTACAGGCCTTATGGCTGGGGCGGCGTGTTCTCCGCCGCCAGCACGTCCTCGGCGTCGGCGCCGCACAGGCGGATGAGCTTCTCCGCCAGGATCTTGGAGAACCCCGCGATCAGCGCGCTCTCGATGACCAGCAGCTCCACCGCGTTGCTGCCGCTCTGCTCGTTGGCGCTGCGGATGCCCTCGGCGCCGGACTGCACCTGCTGGTTGAAAAACAGCCCCACCCGGCGGAATTTCAGAGAGTAGTCCTCGTACACCGCCCGGACGTCGGCCTCGTTGCTGTCGGCCGGCAGGATCTTCTGCACGTCGCTGATGCTCAGGCTCTGCTTCATGGTCAGGATCATGATCAGGTACGCGATGTGGACGCGGTGGTATTTCCGCTTCTCCGGTGCGGGCATGATCTTCAGCCGCACATAGTTGTTGATGGTGGAGGACGTGACGAAGCGCTCCTTGCCGCCCACCGGCGCGGGGATGAAGCTGAGATACTGCTCCAGCAGCACGATGACCTGGTCCATATACAGGCCGAAATCCGGGATCGTCTCCCACTCCGGCAGATGGTAATCCGTGATGAACTTGTCCCACCGCTGAAGCTTGTGGGCGATCAATTTTTTGTCGTATTCCATAGTGACTCCCCTATATCGGTTTTCTCGAACAGTATACCACACATCGCCGCATCGCGCAAGAAAAACGTAAGTGAAATGTATTGACGCGCGAGTGCTAATATGGTATATTATGAAAAACGACGTGGGAGGCGATCTTATGGAGCGCGCGTTCATCTACGGAGATTCCCTGCTGAAGGCCACGATGCCGGACGCGGATATGCGATACCATTTCCATCTGCCGGAGGTGATGGCCCGGTACCCCAGCGACCGGCTGGAGGTGGTCAGCCGCGCCAAAATGGGCGCCACGGTGACCAAGGGCCTGGCCCTGGTGGAGCACGACGTGCAGCGGGGCATGGACGCCCGCTGGGCGCTGGTGGCCTACGGCGGCAACGACAGTGATTTCGACTGGGAGGCCATCGCCGCCGAGCCAGAGCAGGAGCATCTGCCCCACACAGTGCTGCCGGAATTCGTGGAAAAGCTGCGCTGCGCCGTGTCGGCCCTGTCCGACGCCGGTGTGCAGCCGGTGCTGATGACGCTGCCGCCCATCGACGGCCAGCGCTATTTCCACTTTATCTCCCAGCGCACCGACGGCAGCCGCGTGCTGCGCTGGCTGGGGGACGTGGGGTGCATCTATCGCCATCAGGAGATGTACTCCGACGCCGTGGCCACCCTGGCGCTGAGCGAGGGCGTGCCGCTGATCGATGTGCGGCGGCAGTTCCTGTCCGTCCGCGACCTGAACCCGTTCATTGCCGCCGATGGCATCCATCTGACCATGTCCGGCTACCGCTGCCTGTTCGACACGCTGGCCGGCTGGGTGCGCGAACGGCTGTGAAGCATGATTTGCCAAGTACCTGGGCGCTGCCCAGCTGAAGGAGACATCGTATTATGATTCGAGTAATGACTGACAATGCGGCCAATCTGCCGCCGGAGCTGCGGACGCAGTACGGCATCACGGAGCTGTGCCTGACCTACACCATCGACGGCGAGCCGGTGGACACGTCCGCCCCCTTTGACGGCCACACCTTTTACGAGGCCATGCGCCGGGGCGCGGAGATCAAGACCTCTATGATCACCCCCGCCGCCGCCCGCGAGGCCATGGAGCCGGTGTTGGCCGCCGGCGACGATGTGCTGTACATCGGCCTGTCCGGCGGCGTCAGCGGCACCTGCTGGGGCGTGGGCGTGGTGGCGCAGGAGCTGCGGGAGCAGTTCCCCCAGCGTGACATCCGCGTGCTGGACACCCGCGGCGCGTCCCTGGGCGAGGGCCTGATCGT
This sequence comes from uncultured Oscillospiraceae bacterium, assembly GCA_934623575.1. Classification (GTDB taxonomy): domain Bacteria; phylum Bacillota; class Clostridia; order Oscillospirales; family Oscillospiraceae; genus Vescimonas. The sequence continues at coordinate 1,929 of CAKTVL010000027.1, read as the reverse complement.
GCTGGAGGCCGCCGAAATGGCGCAGAAGGGCGCGGATATGGACACCATCGCCGCCCGGGTGCAGACCCTCAGCGGCAAAATGCGCCAGCATTTCATGGTGGACGACCTGAAATTCCTCCGCAAGGGCGGCCGTCTGTCCGGCGCCGCGGCCCTGGCCGGCACGCTGCTGCAGATCAAGCCCATCCTGCAGGGCGACCCGGAGGGCAAGATCGTGGTGCTGTGCAAGGAGCGCGGCCGCAAAAAGGCCACGGATAAGCTGGTGCAGCTGTACCAGGAGATGGTGGAGGACAAGGCCGCCCCGGTAGGCATTTCCCACGCCGCCGCCCCGGCGGAGGCGCTGCACCTGGCCACCGCTCTGCGTCAGGCCGGCTGCACGGGCCAGATCCTGTCCGTCTGTCACGAGCCGGTCACCGGCGCCCACGTCGGCCCCGGCATGCTGGCGGTCTATTTCTACAGTCAGTCCTGGCGCTAAGCTGACAATAATTTTTGCTATGGTACCCCCCAAGCCGCCCGCGGCTTGGGGGGTTTTGTGTGCGCGCCGCTCTGTCATTGCGAGGAGGGCAAAGCCCGACGCGGCAATCTCGCGCGAAGCGCGTTGCCGGAGGGAGAGAAAAACAACGGGTTCCACTTTACGCCGAAATCGCTTCATTCAGCTAAATTGTAACCAAACTATGAACGGCATTTTGGGCCACTGGGGCCGAAATTCAGTAGACATAACAACCAACTGGAAAAATTTTCCAGCGAAGTTGTTGCGATTTTTGAAAATCTCGATTTGAATTGCATAACTCTTGCATTACGCAAAAATTACGCGCTTTGCATCGACGGATAAATTGCGTAAATTCCTGGAAAATTCTGGAAGAGTTTCCAGTTATTTCCATTTTAGCCCAATTTTGAGGGCATTTTGCTCTTGTCCTCAAAATTGGAAAATTCTGGAAGAAGAATCCGTAAAAATTTTTACAACATAATGATGTTTACGTTGTAAACCGCTGGCGGGAGCGACAGAGCCGACCCCGACACAAACAAATTTTTATGGAGGAAACAAACATGAAGAAGATCATTGCAACTGTGCTGGCCATGGTCATGGCTCTGGCACTGTGCACCGTGGCGTTCGCTGCTACGACCACCGTCACGGAAGTAACCGGGACTGCTTATAGCAAGGTCGAGGACGGCGATGCTGCCGACGGCATCACTATTACCGCTCACTACAAGCTGACTGCTGATACCACAACTGGCTATGATGTCTACGTCAAGTCTGGTGATACCTTCAAGATGGTTGATGAGGTCACCGCTACCAAGTACAGAGAAGGCTTTAAGACCATCAACCTGGCTCTGTATGCGAATGCAAAGGCTGCTACCTGCTCCGACGATGGTTATAAGGTAACCGTGTATCAGAGCGCTAATGAGACTTACTTCGCCAAGATGGCTGATGTTGATGCTTACAACGATGCCAATGCTACCAGCAAGATTACTGACACCACTACCAAGGTGTTCATCGGCACCAAGTTCGATGATGCTGTTGCGTACTATCAGTTCACTTCCAAGGATTCTGCCAAGGTTGCTGGCGGTCATGCTCTGTACAAGACCAGCGAGGTTTGGGGCAAGAACGATGCTACCGTTTATGCCTGCGCTATCTGCGGTGCCAAGTACGTTGCCAAGAGCGATGTCAACTCCAATGATGCTGTTGATTCTCTGGCTAAGATCAGCTACGGCCCCATCGCCGCTGGCGATGTGAAGTCCGTGCTGAACAGCAAGAGCATTGATGTCAGCAAGGCCTATGAGCCCGCTGCTGCTACCGTGATGTACACCATCACCGCTGGTTCTGCCACTACCGGTACCACCACTGGCACCACCACCTCCCCCAAGACCTTTGACGCTGGCATCGCTATGTACGTCGGTATGGCTCTGACCTCCGTCGCCGGCTCCGCCGTC
>CAKTVL010000026.1 GCA_934623575.1 uncultured Oscillospiraceae bacterium | reverse complement strand
AACCTGTGACCCCATGCACGTCAAGCATGTGCTCTACCAGCTGAGCTAACCGCGCAGACAACGATAGTATATTACCCCATCGGGCACGGTTTGTCAACACTTTTCTTGCCTTTCCCGCAGAAATTTGCTATACTCCCGGTAAGAAACTGTAGGAAGGGGATGATCCCATGGATAAGATCGCGCTGGTGACCGGCTCCTCCCGGGGCATCGGGCGGGCGGTGGCCCGCCGCCTGGCGGCGGAGGGCTACGCCGTGTGCGTCAACTACCGGGAGCGGCAGGACTGCGCCCTGTCGCTGGTGGCGGAGATCGCCGCCGCCGGAGGCCGCGCCATGGCGGTGCAGGCGGACGTGTCCCGCCGGGTGCAGGTGGACGAGATGGTGCGGCGGGTGGAGGGCGAGCTGGGCCCTGTCTCGCTGCTGGTGAACAACGCCGGCGTGGCCGGACAGGCGCTGTTTCAGGACATCACCGACGCCCTGTGGCACCGCTATTTCTCCGTCAACGTGGACGGGGCGTTCCACACCATCCAGGCCGTGCTGCCCCACATGCTCCACGAGCACGCGGGCTGCATCGTCAACATCTCCTCCATCTGGGGCCTGCGCGGCGCCAGTTGCGAGGTGACCTATTCCGCCACCAAGGGGGCGCTGATCGCGCTGACCCGCTCGCTGGCGTCGGAGCTGGCGCCCACGGGCATCCGGGTCAACTGCGTGGCGCCGGGGGTCATAGAGACGGACATGCTCTCTGCCCTGCCGCCGGAGGTGCTGCCCCAGCTGGCGCAGGAGACGCCCCTGGGCCGTTTGGGCACGCCGGAGGATATCGCCGCCGCCGTCAGCTTTCTGGCGGACGAGAGGGCGTCCTTCATCACCGGGCAGGTGCTGACCTGCGACGGGGGATTTATATTATAAGGAACAGGAAAGCGCCCCGCCTCGAAAGAGGCGGGGCGCTTTTTTGCTTATATATGTCCCTCCGGGAGGGGCTGGCTGTGCAGCATCACGCGGCCGAAGCAGGTCAGGCTGCGGCCGCTGCCCCGGTGGAACACCACGTCCATGTCCGCGCGCTTCCGGTTCAGCGAGAACAGGTACACCATGCCGAAGCTGTCCCGGCAGTACTGCTTGCACAGCATGTCGCCGTCCACGCAGAAGATGCCCACGTCGCCGTTTTGCAGCGGGTCGTGGTTCACATAGACCACCGAGCCGTCGGCGATCACCGGCGCCATGGAGTCCCCTTGGATGCGCACCGCCAGCTCCGCCCCCGGCGGCACGTCGCCGGTGACGGTCAGCAGCTCATAGTCCTCGCCGAACACCGGCGCGGCGAAGCCGGCCGCCGCCGGGGAGGTGTACAGCGGGATGACCCGCTGCTCGCCGGAGGGCGCGGTGCGGCAGAGGTCATCGGTCATCTCCGTCAGCGCGTCCACCAGGGTGCACACGGTCTGCCGCCCGGACAGCGGCAGCGCCCGGTATTTGGCCAGCAGCCGGCGCTCCTCGTCGGTGTGCTGGCGGCCGCCGCGGTAGCTGCTGCGGTAGAGATAGTTGGGGTCGGTCTCCAGGGCGTCGAACAGCCGCAGCAGGACGTTCTCCTTGGGGGCGCTGACGCCTGTTTCATAGTTGCCCACCGCGGAGACGGACACCCCCAGCCGCTCCGCCAGCTCCTGGCGGGTCAGACCCAGCTCCTCCCGCCGCCGCCGCATTTGTTCACCAAAGGACACGCAGCCCACCTCCTCGACAATACTCGACACGCTCCGACACTATCGTACTCTGAGAAGTTGGTTTTGTCAAGAGAGAATCACAAGAAACTTGTGATTTCGGGGTTGACATCACAAGTTTCTTGTGATACAGTAGCGTCAACAACAAGTTTCTTGTTTCTTTGGCGGGGAATTCACAAGAAGTCTGTTGCGGAAGGCAGTGAAAACCGCCGCACTTTTGAGTGCGGCGGCAGGGGGGCATAACGGGGATCGGGGATCCGGAGGGGAGGTGAGCGGCGCGTTTTTGCCCGGCAGGGGGATGGCCAATGGCGGCAGGGGAGCCAAAGGCAGAAAAAATGAAAACAGCACTTGCAGAACAAGTGCTGTTTTCTGGTGGGGGATGGTGGATTCGAACCACCGAAGGCATTGCCAGCAGATTTACAGTCTGTCCCCTTTGGCCACTCGGGAAATCCCCCAGATATATGGGTATTCAATTGGAGCTGGTGGACGGATTCGAACCCCCGACCTGCTGATTACAAATCAGCTGCTCTACCAGCTGAGCTACACCAGCATCTCACCAGCAAATCGCATTATAACAGAGCTTTTTCACAATGTCAACCATAAAGTTTGCGGGAAAAGAAAAAATTTATCGCTTTAAAGCTATGCATATTTCACAAACGACCATGCCGCCCGGCGGCGGGATCGGCGACGTCCCTGCCGTCCGGCGGCGCCAACGACAAAAGAGGGGGAGCAACACATGACATTAGCACAACTGTCCGCACAATATGAAGCCAGCGCCGCGCTGATCGCCCAGCGGCTGACACAGCTGCGCCTGGCCCTGCGCACCACCGACGACGGGGAGGAGGCCCAGCGCCTGCGCCGCCGTATCACGGAGCTGCGGCCCATGCTGGCCCAGTGCCGCTGCCTGGCCCAGGTGACCGCCCGGTACTACGACCGGGATTTCTACGGCTACGATGAGTACCGGATATGAGCAGCTGGACCGGGCGGGGCTGGAGACGTGGCTGCACGAGCAGGCGGGGGACAACAGTGACCGCCGCCACCGTCTGCTGCGCAACCTGCCCTTGGCCGTGGCGGCGGAGCTGACGCCCCACCAGCAGCAGGTACTGGAGCTGTACATAGACCAAGGGATGACCATGAGCGGCATCGCCCGGCTGCTGGGCGTCAACAAGTCCACGGTGTCCCGCACGCTGCGGCGTGCGCTGCGGCGGCTGGAGCGCGCCCTGCGCTACAGCTTTTGACCGCCGGGGGCTTGACTTTTCCGCGTTTGCCACATACTATAGAAATCACGATACGGAGCGAAAAGGAGAGATGCCCCATGTACCAAAAGCTGATGCACAACAAGAGCCTGCGGCTGCTGGGCGGCCTGCTGGGCGGCTTGCTGCTGAGCGTGGCCATCAACGTGTTTATCGTGCCCCAGGGGCTGTACGGCGGCGGCGCCTACGGCCTGTGCCAGGTGATCCGTACCCTGCTGCAGCAGAAGCTCTCGCTGGACCTGCCCTTCGACCTGGCCGGCGTGCTGTATTTCTTTGTGAATATCCCCCTGTTCCTGCTGGCCTATAAGGCCCTGGGCCGGGAGTTTTTCTGGAAGGCGGCCATCTGCACCGTGGCCAACTCCGTCTTTCTGGCGGTGATCCCGTCCCCGGCGGAGCCGATCATCCCGGACCTGCTGACCAGCTGCATGGTGGGCGGCATCCTGGGCGGCTTCTCCTGCGGACTGGTGCTGACCTGCGGCTGCTCCACCGGCGGCCTGGACATTCTGGGCCTGTACCTGAGCAAGAAGGGCAGCCGGTTCACCGTGGGCCGCTTCTCCATTTCCTTCAACGCGCTGCTGTACACCCTGTGCTTCTTCCTGTTCGACGCCACCACGGCCATCTACTCCGCCATCTACAACGTGCTGAGCAATGTGTTCCTGGACCGGCTCCACCGGCAGAACGTCACCGTGCAGATCCTGATCTTCACCAAGAAGAACGACCCCCAGCTGCCTCGCTACATCATGGAGCAGCTGGACCGGGGCGTCACCAGCTGGACCGGCCGGGGCGGCTGGACCGGGGACGAGGTGCAGGTGCTGTGCGTCTGCCTGTCCAAGTATGAGATCGACACCCTGCGCCAGGTGCTGCAGCAGGTGGACCCCGAGGCCTTCTACATCGTGCAGGAGGGCGTCCAGGCCGGCGGCAACTTCAAGCGGCATCTGGGCTGAGACACGCCGGAGGGCCGGTATCCTCAGAGATACAGGCGGCGGCTGCGCCGCTGCCGAAAAAATAACAGAAAAGCGGACACAGAAAGGAAAAGTGCCATGAAGTACGATTTTGACGCGATCATCGACCGCAGACACACCAACGCGCTGAACACCGACGGCTTCCGCGGCTATATTTTCCACGCCGGGCCGGAGAAGGTATTCCCCTACAAGGACGAGGAATTCGTCCGCATGTGGGTGGCGGACATGGAGTTCAGCGTGGCGCCGGAGATCCTGGACGCGCTGCGCCAGCGCATCGACCGCCGCATCTTCGGCTACACCGGCCTGTATGACAGCGAGTACTACCACATCTTCGCCAAATGGTGCCGCGACCACTACGACTGGAATTTCCCGGAGGAGCAGCTCTGCGTCTCCTCCGGCATCATCCCCGCGCTGTATCAGCTGACGGAGCTTCTGTGCGCCGGGGACGATAAGGTGCTGGTGAACACCCCGGCCTACGGCTATTTCGCCCACGCGGCGGAGTATGTGGGCGCGGAGGTGCTGACCTCTCCGCTGCATAAGAAAGCCGACGGCGCCTTCGAGCTGGACTACGAGGACTTCGAGAAGAAGTGCGCCCATCCTCAGTGCAAGGTGGTGTTCTGGTGCAACCCGCAGAACCCCACCGGCCGCATGTGGACCGAGGAGGAGCTGCGGAAGGCCGCGGCCATCATGGAGAAGTATGACCTCTGGGTGGTGTCCGACGAGATCCACTGCGACCTGATCCGCTGCGGCCGCCGCCATATCCCCATGGCCAAGGTCATGACCGACTATCCCAAGCTCATCACCTGCATGGCCCCCACCAAGACCTTCAACCTGGCGGGCCTGGCGTTTTCCAACATCATCATCCGGGACAAGGCGCTGCGCGACCGCTTCCGCGGCCGGGACAAGATGATCGGCATGGTGAACCCCATGTCCCTGACGGCGGCCGAGGCGGCCTATACCCAGGGCAGCGCCTGGCATGAGGCGCTGAAGGCGTATCTGGACGACAACTTCGCCTTTGTCAAGGCGTTCCTGACCCGTGAGCTGCCGGAGGCCGTCATGTACATCCCGGAGGCCACCTATCTGGCCTGGGTGGACATGAACCAGTGCCTGCCGCAGGGCACCGACCTGCCGGACTTCTTCGCCAACAAGGCCGGCGTGCTGCTGGAGGGCGGCAACAGCCTGTTCGTGGGCAATGCCGAGGGCTATATCCGCCTGAATCTGGCCATGCCCCGCAGCATCATCGAGACCGGCCTGACCCGCATGGCCCAGGCGATCCGCCGGGAGCGGGCGAAGTGACCGCCGAGCGGCCGCGGCAGGCGCGCCTTGCCTTTTGACGCGGCGTGTGGTACAATGCACCCATAAGAAATTCCGAAAAGGAGTGTTTTGTGATGGATAAGGAACTGCAGGGCATCCTCTCCCGCGTGGACCACACGCTGCTCTCTCAGGGTGCCACCTGGAACGAGATCAAGGCCATCTGCGACGACGGCATCAAGTACGGCTGCGCCAGCGTCTGCATCCCCGCCAGCTATGTGCAGCAGGCGGCGGAGTATGTGGCGGGCAAGATCGCCATCTGCACCGTTATCGGCTTCCCCAACGGCTACGACACCACCGCCGCCAAGTGCTTCGAGGCTGCGGACGCCGTGAAAAACGGCGCTTCCGAGATCGACATGGTCATCAACGTGGGCTGGGTGAAGGACAAGCTGTATGGCAAGGTGCTGGAGGAGATCAAGGAGGTCAAGGCAGCCTGCGCCGGCAGGCTGCTGAAGGTGATCATCGAGACCTGCCTGCTGACCGAGGAGGAGAAGGTCGAGATGTGCCGCGTGGTGTCCGAGTCCGGCGCGGACTATATCAAGACCTCCACCGGCTTCGGCGGCGGCGGGGCCACCCGTGAGGATGTGGCCTTGTTCAAGGCCCATGTGGCCCCTCATGTGAAGATCAAGGCCGCCGGCGGCATCGCCAACCTGGACGACGCCCGCGATTTCGTGGCCCTGGGCGCCGACCGTCTGGGCACCAGCCGCATCGTCAAGGCCGTAAAGGCCCTGGAGCAGTAATACTATAAGGAGGAACTGACTATGCCTACTCCCCATAATAACGCCAACAAGGGCGACCTCGCCAAGACCGTTCTCATGCCCGGCGACCCCCTGCGGGCCAAATTCATCGCCGAGACCTTTCTCACCGAGCCGAAGCTGGTGAACAACGTCCGCGGTGTGCAGGGCTATACCGGCACCTACAAGGGCGTACCGGTGTCCGTGATGGCCAGCGGCATGGGTATCCCGTCCATCGGCATCTATTCCTATGAGCTGTACACCCAGTATGATGTGGAGAACATCATCCGCGTGGGCAGCGCCGGTGCCATGCGCGCCGACCTGGAGCTGGGCAGCGTGGTGGCCGGTCAGGGCGCCTGCACCAATTCTGACTTTGCCAGCCAGTATGAGCTGGGCGGCACCTTCGCCCCCATCTGCGACTTCGACCTGCTGATGGCCGCCGTAGAGAGCGCCAGAGAGCTGGGCGTCAAGATGCCCGTGGGCAACCTGTACTCCTCCGACACGTTCTACGACGCCGCCCAGCGCAACATGCGCTTTGCCAAGATGGGCGCCATGGCCGTGGAGATGGAGGCCGCCGGCCTGTACTGCACCGCCGCCTACACCGGCAAGCGGGCCCTGGCCATCTGCTCCATCTCCGACAATCTGGTCACCGGCGAGGAGCTGTCCGCCGATGAGCGGCAGACCACCTTCACCAATATGATGAAGATCGCCCTGGAGGTGGCTGTGAAGATGGCCGCCAGGAAGTAAACAGACGTTGCGGCGGCGCAGCCCAAAGGGCTGCGCTGTCGTTTTATGTGAGACACTTGTGCATTTCGTGGAAACAAAATGTAAATTTTTGATTACATTTGTTTACATTTCCTTCGCAAAATGCGGATAAAGCTTGCCAAAGGGAAAAAAGTCTGCTATAATGCGCAAAGCAATGGGGCCGTGACCCCTGCGCTGAAAACCGGTTTTCCCGCCGCAAGGCGTGAAAATAAAAAAATTGAGGAAGGTAGAATAACCATGAAGAAGTTTCTTGCTATGATCCTGGCTCTGGTTATGGCGCTGTCTCTGGTTGCCTGCGGCAACAAGACCGATGACCCCAAGACCGATGACCAGACTCCCGGCGGTGACAACACCGGAGTCACCGAGATTACCAACCCCGACGAGATCGCCGATGAGATGACCTCCGAGGATGGCAAGTACGAGATCGCTTTCGTCACCGACGTGGGCCAGCTGAAGGATAAGTCCTTCAACCAGGGCACCTTCGACGGCGTGAAGCTGTACGCTGCCAACAACGGCCTGAGCTACAAGTACTATCAGCCCGCCAACGGCGACCAGGCTACCGATGACGACCGTTACGATGCCATGAAGGCTGCTGCCGAGGGCGGTGCCAAGGTCATCGTGGCTGCCGGCTTTATGCAGGCCACTGCCCTGACCAAGGCCGCTGCTGAGTTCACCGATGTCAAGTTCGTGTTCGTGGACCGCGACAGCGCTGTGACCACCGAGGACGGCACCGCCCTGAAGAACGTTCTGGGCATCTGCTTCCAGGAAGAGCAGTGCGGCTATCTGGCCGGTTACGCTGTTGTTAAGGAAGGCTACACCAAGCTGGGCTTCACCGGTGGTGGCGGCGGCGACAACCCCGCTTGCTGCCGTTACGGCTACGGCTTCGTGCAGGGCGCTTCCGCTGCTGCTGCCGAGATGGGCGTGAAGGTCGAGATGAACTACTCCTGGCTGTATGGCGCTTCCTTCTCCGCTTCCACCGAGCTGCAGACCATGGCTTCCGGCTGGTATGAGAACGGCACCGAGGTCATCTTCGCCTGCGGCGGTAATATGTTCCAGTCTGTCGCCGCTGCCGCTGCCGCTAACGACGGCGCCGTGGTGGGCGTGGACGTTGACCAGTCCAGCCAGTCCGATACCGTTATCACCTCCGCTATGAAGGGCCTGTCCGCCTCCGTGCAGTGGGCTTGCGGCAAGGTCTATGACGGTTCCTTCGACGAGATCGGCGGCACCTTTGTGACCCTGGGCGCCAAGGACAACGCTGTGGGCCTGCCCACCGCTACCTGGTCCCTGACCAAGTGGACTGTGGATGACTACAACGCCATGCTGGCCAAGATGGCCGATGGTTCTCTGGTCGTCGACAATGACTACTCCAAGCTGGACAGCACCGACAGCCTGACCCTGAACCTGGTCAAGTAATCGGAACGTACTTAACAAAAAAAAGAGACGCCTGCGGGCGTCTCTTTTTTTGCGTCAAGCGCGTGATACCGTGAGTAAAACGCCGCTGTTTTTCTTGCAATCTGTGCATATATGCTATATAATAAATTTATGTTTTTATCGCCATTAGGCGAAATAATAGAGGAAAGTAGGTGGCAGCATGGATAAGACTCCCACGTATGTGATCGAGATGCTTCACATTACCAAGGAGTTCCCCGGCATCAAGGCCAACGACGATATCACCCTCCAACTGAAAAAGGGAGAGATCCACGCGCTGCTGGGCGAAAACGGCGCCGGAAAATCCACGCTGATGAGTGTGCTGTTCGGCCTGTACCAGCCCGAGGCGGGCGAGATACGCAAGAACGGCCAGACGGTGAAGATCAACGACCCCAACGATGCCACGGCGCTGGGTATCGGCATGGTCCACCAGCACTTCAAGCTGGTGGAGGTATTCTCCGTGCTGGACAACATCATTCTGGGCGCCGAAACGACGAAGTGCGGCTTTCTGCAGAAAAAGGAAGCGCGGAAGAAGGTTGAGGAGCTCTCCAAACGGTACGGCCTGCACGTGGACCTGGACGCCAAGGTAGAGGATATCACCGTGGGTATGCAGCAGCGTACCGAGATCCTGAAGATGCTCTACCGCGACAACGAGATCCTCATCTTCGACGAACCCACCGCCGTGCTGACGCCCCAGGAGATCGATGAGCTGATGGCCATTATGAAGAACCTGACGGCGGAGGGGAAATCCATCCTCTTCATCTCTCACAAACTCAACGAGATCATGGCGGTGGCGGATCGGGTGACGGTTCTGCGTAAGGGCCGCTATGTGGGTACCGTGAACACCTGCGACACCAACAAGCAGGAGTTGTCCAACATGATGGTGGGCCGCCCGGTGCAGCTGGAGGTCGTAAAGGAGCCAGCCAAGCCCACGGATGTGGTGCTGGAGGTCCGGGATCTGTGCGTGCCCTCTCACACCCACAAGCGCAATGCCGTGGACCACGTCAGCTTTGATGCACGCGCCGGCGAGATACTCTGTATCGCTGGTATCGACGGCAACGGACAGACGGAGTTCATTCACGCGCTCACCGGCCTGGATAAGAGCAATGGCGGCACGGTGACGCTGTGCGGCAAGGATATCTCCCACGCCAGCATCCGTCGCCGTGGAGAGTGCATGAGCCACATCCCCGAGGATCGGCACAAGCACGGCCTGGTGCTGGATTTTACGTTGGAGCAGAACCTGGTGCTGCAGCGGTATAAGGAGCCGGAATTCGAAAAGGGCGGCTTTATCAAAAAGGACGCGGTGCGTGCCTACGCCGAGAGGCTGATCGAGGAATACGATATCCGCAGCGGACAGGGCCCCGTGACCACCGCCCGCAGTATGTCCGGCGGCAACCAGCAGAAGGCGATCATCGCCCGCGAGGTGGACCGCAACAAGCCGCTGATCGTAGCGGTCCAGCCTACCCGCGGCCTGGACGTGGGCGCGATCGAAAACGTACACAAGGAACTGGTGAAGCAGCGTGATGCCGGCAAGGCAGTGCTGCTGGTATCCCTGGAGCTGGACGAGGTCATGAGCCTTTCCGACCGCATTCTGGTCATGTACGAGGGTGAAATCGTGGGTGAGTTCGACCCGAAGCAGATCACCGTGCAGGAGTTGGGCCTCTATATGGCCGGCGCCAAGCGGGCGGACAAGAAAGAGGGTGAGACGGCGTGAAACAAAAACTGACAGATCTGTATGCCAAGAATGGCACCAAGAAAGTCTTGGCCTCTCTGCTGTCCATCCTGGCCGGCCTGCTGCTGGGCAGCATCGTGGTCATTATTGTGGGTCTGGCGGAGCAGAAGATCACCACCGCCGGTATGTGGGAGGGCGTCCGGCTGATCTTTGCCGGCATCCTCAGCACGGGCCGCGACGCTGCGGGCGCGCTGACCTGGGGCTTTAACGCCCAGAATGTGGGCAATATGCTCTTCCGCGCCATGCCGCTGATCATGACCGGCCTTTCCGTGGCGGTGGCCTTCAAGACGGGGTTGTTCAATATCGGCGCGCCCGGCCAGTATCTGATGGGTACGCTTGTCTCACTGTCCGTTGCGCTGGGCATCCCCTCCGAGTCCGTGCCTGTGGGCATCATCTGGCTGCTGGCCTTCCTGGGCGGTATGCTGGCTGGCGCCCTGTGGGGTGCGATCCCCGGATTGCTGAAGGCGCTGCTGAATATCAACGAGGTGTTGGCCTGCATCATGACCAACTGGATCGCAGCCAATCTTGTCACCTGGATGTTTGATATCAGCAGCTTCAAGAACGTAACAGAGGGCACGAAGTCCGGTTACATCTACAAGACCACTTTCAACGGTGTGGCCACACCCAAGATGGGGCTGGATCAGCTGTTTCCCGGCTCCCAGGTCAATGCCGGTATTCTGGTGGCCATCATTCTGGCCATCGTGGTGTACATTATCATGGAGAAGACGGTGTTCGGCTACGAACTGAAGGCATGCGGCGCCAACCGCCATGCGGCCCGCTACGCCGGTATCCCCGATAAGCGCAACATCGTGCTGTCCATGGCCATTGCCGGCGCGCTGGCCGGCGCCGGCGCCGCGCTGTACTGGCTCAGCGGCAACACCGAGTTCTACTGGAACACCTACCAGGCCCTGCCCGGCGTGGGCTTTAACGGGATCCCTGTGGCCCTGCTGGCGGTGAACAACCCCATCGCGGTCATTTTCACCGGCATCTTCATGGCCATGCTGGATATTGTTGGTCTGCAGCTGACCAACCTGACCGCCTACAACGAGTACATCACCGACGTGATCATCTCCGTCATCGTGTATCTGTCCGCCTTCTCTCTGCTCATCCAGATGATGCTGACCGGACGGAAAAAGAAGCTCGTCGTGGAGGCCAACAAGACCACCACGGCGGATATACCGGCAGAGGCGGAGACACAGCCACTGGATGTGCCGCCGGAGGACATACCGGACATACCGACGGAGGAAGCGCCGCAGGTACCTGAGCAGCCGGAGGAAGCGCCGCAGGTACCTGAGCAGCCGGAGGAAGGAGGGGAGCAGGCATGACATTTCTGATCCAACAGACCATGATCTACGCCGTTCCCCTGATGATCGTGGCGCTGGCCGGCGTGTTCGCTGAGCGCAGCGGTATCATCAACCTGGCGTTGGAAGGTATTATGATCCTAGGCGCGTTTATCGGCGTGCTGTTCGTGAACATCATGCAGACCAACCACGTCTACGACGCGGCCAAGGCTGCCGGCGACTGGGTGGCTTTGCAGGGCTTTGAGCTGCTGGCTATGCTGGTGGCGGCCATATTCGGCGCCATTTTCTCCCTGCTGCTGAGCTTTGCCTCCGTAAATCTGCGGGCGGACCAGACCATCGGCGGTACGGCGCTGAACCTGATGGCCCCGGCCTTGGTGCTGTTCCTCATCCGTATCATCGCCAACCAGAACACGCTGCAAATGGCCACCGGTGATGCGGCCAGCTGGTTCATGATCAAGAAGACCACCTTGGGCTACGCAAAGACGGACGACCTGGGCTTCCTGGGCAATACCTTCCTGCACAAGGTGTATCTGGCGACCTATGTCTGCATCATCATTTTCGTGGTGCTGTCGATCCTGCTGTACAAGACCCGGTTTGGCCTGCGGCTGCGCTCCTGCGGTGAAAATCCCCAGGCGGCGGACTCGGTGGGCATCAACGTGTACAAGATGCGCTATGCCGGTACCACCATCTCCGGCGCGCTGGCCGGCATGGGAGGCTTTGTCTACGCCCTGACCACGGCCAACTGCACGGCCAACGGCGATGTGGCGGGCTTCGGCTTCCTGGCCCTGGCCGTCATGATCTTCGGTAACTGGAAGCCGCTGAACATCGCCGGGGCGTCGCTGCTGTTCGGCCTGTTCAAGTGTATCGCCGCGGCGTACTCCAGCCTGGATATCAACGGCGACGGTGTGTATTGGCTGGCGGAGATCGGCATCAGCTCCCACTTGTACCGTATGCTGCCGTACCTGATCACGCTGGTGGTACTGGCCTTCACCTCCAAGAAGTCCCGCGCCCCCAAGGCGGAGGGCATCCCCTACGACAAGGGACAGCGATAACAAAACAGAGAAAGCCCCGGTCCTTCGGACCGGGGCTTTCGTTTTCCTCCCGCCCCTCTCGATTTTACATGAATTTTACAAAACAGCCCCTGCGGATTTGACATTCGCCCGGTATCATGTAAATGGACAAGAATGTGACATCGAAGAAAATGTAAAGTCGAGGGAAAGAAAATGGATATTTTTCATGTGCTGACCATGCTGGGCGGACTGTGCCTGTTCCTGTTCGGCATGAATTTTATGGGTCAATCCCTGGAGCGCCGGGCCGGCGGCAAGCTGCGGACGCTGCTGGATAAAATGACCGGCAGCGCGGGGGCCGGCTTCCTCACCGGCCTGGGCATCACCGCCATCATCCAGAGCTCGTCGGCCACCACGGTGATGGTGGTGGGCTTTGTGAACTCCGGCCTCATGTCTCTGCGGCAGGCCATCAACGTGATCATGGGCGCCAACGTGGGCACCACGGTAACGGCCTGGCTGCTGAGCCTGGCGGGCATCGACGGCGGCAGCGTGTGGATCCGGCTGCTGAAGCCCGCGTCCTTCACCCCGGTGCTGGCTCTGGTGGGCATCATTTTCTATATGTTCTGCAAGGACAGCCGCAAGAAGGACACCGGCGCCATCCTGCTGGGCTTCGCCACGCTGATGTTCGGTATGGACACCATGAGCAGCGCCGTCTCCGGCCTGAAGGACGTGCCGGGCTTTGCGGAGCTGTTCCTGGCCTTCACCAACCCGCTGCTGGGTGTGCTGGTGGGCGCAGTGCTCACGGCCATCATCCAGTCCTCCTCTGCCTCGGTGGGCATCCTGCAGGCCCTGGCCGGTACGGGCCAGGTCAGCTATGCCGCGGCGGTGCCCATCATCATGGGCCAGAATATCGGCACCTGCGTCACGGCGCTGATCTCCTGCGTCGGCACCAATAAGAACGCCAAGCGGGCGGCGATGGTGCACCTTATGTTCAACGTCATCGGCGTGGCGGTGCTGCTGACGGCATTCTGCATCGTCAAGGCGGTGTTTGCCCCGGCACTGCTGGCGGAGCCTGCCTCCATGGCGGGCGTCGCCGTCGCCCACTCCCTGTTCAACGTGCTCTGCACCGCCATGCTGCTGCCCTGCGGCAACCTGCTGGAGAAGTTGGCTATCCGTCTGGTGCCGGACGATGCCAAAGCGGCGGAGCAGACCGTGGAGCTGGACCAGCGCCTGCTGGCCACCCCGGCCATGGCGCTGGAGCGCAGCCGCGTGGTCACCTGCGAGATGGCGTCCCTGGCCGCCCGTTCGCTGCAGAACGCGCTGCGCACCTTCGACCACTACACGGATACCCTGGCCGCCTCCATCCGTGAGGACGAGGGCCGCTGCGACCACTATGAGGATGTGCTGGGCACCTATCTGGTCAAGCTCAGCGCCCAGAAAATGAGCGACAGCGACAGCGAGGAGGCCGCCGAGCTCCTGAAGGCCATCGGCGACTTCGAGCGCATCTCCGACCACGCGGTGAATGTGCTGGGATCGGTGGAGGAGCTGCGGCAGAAGGGCCTCACCTTCAGCGAGGACGCCCGGCGTGAGCTGTCGGTGCTGTCCGCTGCCGTCAACGACATCCTGACCAAGGCGCTGGACGCCTTCTGCCGCCAGGATGCCGCCATCGCCCGCCAGGTGGAGCCGCTGGAGGAGGTCATCGACGACCTGAAGGAGCAGCTGCGCACCCGCCACATCCTGCGGATGCAGCAGGGCCAGTGCAGCATCGAGGCCGGCTTCGTCTGGTCCGACCTGCTGACGGACCTGGAGCGCACCTCCGACCACTGCTCCAACATCGCCGGCTGCGTCATCGACGCCGCCCACCACGACCTGAACATGCACGCCGCCCTGGACGCCGCCCGGCACAGCGACCCGGACTTCCAGTCGCAGTACCGCGCCTGCGCCGCCAAATACAGCGTATAACGCGCAGCCCCCTGCCGGGAGCTGTATATCAAAAAAAGTCCCTCCCCATCGGGGAGGGACTTTTATACGCTCACAGCCCGCGCGCCGCGCGTTCCCGGGCCTCGGCCTCCGCCCGCCGCACTTTGACAAAATTTACTTAAAATGGATGGATTTTCCGTAAAAACCGTGCTATAGTATAAAAATTAAAGAGTTTACATCGGGAGATGTTCATACATGAGGAGAACTCGCTTTTTCCGGAGGACATGCGCCGCCCTGCTGGCCGCTGTGCTGGCGGTGCTGTGCTGCGCCGCCGCCTGGGCCGCGGAGGAGCCGGGCTATGTGCGCACGGTCTTTAACAAGAACAACGGCCTTCCCACCGACGAGACCAACGCCGTCCTGCAAACGTCGGACGGCTACCTGTGGGTGGGCGGCTTCGGCGGCCTGCTCCGCTACAACGGCACCACCTTCCGCAATTTCAGCGATGAGGGCGCCATCTCCACGCCCTCCATCCGCGCCCTGTTCGAGGACTCCACCGGCCGCCTGTGGATCGGCAGCAGCGACGCCGGCGTGTTCCTCTATGAAAACGACGTCTTTACCCCCATCCCCTGCACGGACAAATACGGCTTTCTCAGCATCTGCGACTTTGCCGAGGACAGCAGCGGCCGTATCTATGTGGCCTCCACCTCCGGCGTGTGTGAGGTCCGCGACGGGCAGTTGGTCCCCCTGGACGACCTGTGGGTGTCGGGCGAGACCATCTACAGCCTGGGCGTCGATCCCTACGACCGGCTCTGGTGCGCCATGAACGCCGAGAAATGCGCCGTCCTGCAGGACGGACACTGCGTGGCCATGCTGGAGGGCGACGACTTCTTCGCCGGCGGCGAGCGCATCGTCTGCCTGACCTCCGACAGCGCCCATGATCTCTATCTGGGCACCAACGGCACTGCCCTGGCCAAGGTCAGCTGCACCGGCACGGCCCTGAACGGCTCCGACTTCGACGTCCGCCTTTTCCACACCGACGACGTCAAATACCACAACCGGATCTGCGTCACCGGGGACGGCAGCATCCTGGTCTCCGGCGAGCAGGGCTTCGCCTACATGACCGCCGACGGCGAGATGGTGGATCCCCACACATCCGCCCGGACCAACGCCGTAAACTGGGCGACCATCGACAGCGAGGGCGACGTGTGGCTGGCCTCCTCCAGCGAGGGGCTTATCCGCTACGCGCCGGGCTATTTTACCACCCCCAACTATGAGACCGGGCTCACCGGCCAGGATATAAACGCGATAACGGAGGTCGACGGGCTGTTCTATGCCGCCACCGACGCGGGGCTGCTGGCCTTCGACAGCGGCTGGCAGCCGGTGCACAACGCCGTCACCGATCTGCTGGCGGACGCCCATGTGAAGCACCTGCTGGTGGACAGCCGGGGCCGTCTCTGGTGCAGCACCTATTCCGACCTTGGCATCGTGCGCTATGATCCCACCACCGGCGATACGGCGGTGTTCAATTCTGAAAACGGCGTAAAGAGCAGCTGTATCCGGCTGGCATACGAGCTGGCGGACGGCACGGTGGCTGTGGGCACACAGGACGGCCTGGCCCTGATCGACGGCGACACGGTCACCGCCTGTTACGACAAGGCCCACGGCATGGAGACCCAGTCCATCCTGTGCATCGCCCAGGCCCCTGACGGCACGCTGCTGGTGGGCAGCGCCGGCAGCGGCATCTATGCCATACAGCCCGACGGTACCCTGACCCGCTACAGCTTCGAGCAGGGGCTGATGGACGGCGTGGTGCTGCGCATCGTCCCCGCAGAGAGCGGCGACGGCTGGTTCGTCAGCGCCGGCAGCCACCTGTATTACTGGCTGGACGGCACCTTCCGCCGGTTTGACAATTTGAACATCGGCGCCGGCTCCATCTTCGACCTGTTTGAGCGGAACGGGCGGCTGTGGCTGCTGCAGGACAGCGGCCTCTACGCCGTGAACGAGACGGAGCTGTTCTCCGGAGAGGCGCCCCATGCCGCCCACTACGGTACCAGCGACGGCCTTACCGGCTCCCTCAGCATGAACAACTGGAACTACTTTGCCCCCGACGGCAGGCTGTACCTCTCCACCCGCAGTGGCATCAGTGTGTTTGATTTCCGGGTGATGGAGCCCTCGGTGCCCCGTCTGGTGATCGACAGCGTCCACACAGATGACGGCATATCCGAGCACCCGGAGATCATCCGGCTGCCCAAGGACAACCGCCGCGTCACCATCTATTTCTCCGCGCTGACCCTCTCCGGCACTGCCGACCTGTGCATCGCCTACCAGCTGGAGGGCTTTGGCAGAAACGAGACGGTGTTGTACAACACCAGCGGCAGCGTCAGCTATACCAATCTGGACGGCGGCACCTATACCTTCCGCCTGCGGGTATTCGACCCCGATGCCCCCCAGGAGCATCAGACGCTGAAGATCACTGTAGTCAAGGAGAAGAGCCTGACGGAGATGCCGCTGGCCTGGATCATCGGCCTGGTGCTGCTGGTGGCCGCCGCCTTCGGCATCTCCCAGCTGATCATCCATGCCAAGATGAAGCGCCTGCGGCAGCAGCGGCAGGTCTACCGCAGCATCGTGGGACAGGCCCTGCGCACCTTCGCCAACACCATCGACGCCAAGGACCCCTACACCAGCGGCCACTCCATCCGGGTGGCGCTGTACTCCCGTGAGATCGCCCGGCGCATGGGCTTTTCTGAGGAGGACCAGGAGCTGGTGTACTACATCGCCCTGCTCCACGACATCGGCAAGATCGGCATCCCCGACAGCATCCTCAACAAGGCCGGGGCGCTTACGCCGGAGGAGCGGGCCGTTATCCAGACGCACACGGAGAAGGGCGGCGAGATCCTGCGGGACTTCACGGCCCTGCGGGGCATTGCCGACGGCGCCCGCTATCACCACGAGCGCTACGACGGCAAGGGCTATTGCGCCGGTCTGGCCGGGGAGGACATCCCCCTGGTGGGCCGCATCATCGGCGTGGCCGACAGCTACGACGCCATGTCCAGCGACCGCTGCTACCGCAAGGCGCTGCCGCGTGAGCAGGTGCTGGAGGAGCTGAAGAATGGCAGCGGCACCCAGTTCGACCCCAAGATCGCCGCCATCATGGTGGATATGATCTACGAGGGCGCCGCCCCCGCCTCTCCCGACGACACCCGGCTGCCACCACCCGACTCCGCCCCCGCCCCCGACGAAAATACCCCCGACAAAAAGTGATCCAAATGCGAAGCGGCCCCGTCGAAAAATGTCTCCGGCGGAAATATCGCCGCCGAACAGTGTCTCCGCCCAAAAGCGGCCCAGCAAAATGACCCGCCGAAAAGCGGCCCCGCCGGAAATTGACCCGGCCCCCACTACCCCCGATGAAGAGGCCCCCGCGCACCGCGCGGGGACCTCGTTCTGCGCAAAAAAACATGCCGTTCTTGCCCTTTCTTATATAGAAAACGTTTCAGTCAACAAGCCCGGCCGGGCCAAAACCAACAGCCGTTCAACACTTTTCCGCTATACTGTATGGCAGATCACCCCATTTTTCCGCCCGCGCAGCAGAAAGGAGAAAATACGAAAATGATACCGAAAGCGGAAGTAACTGAGCTTTTACAGCAGCTTGTGGCCATCAAAAGTGAGTATTTTCACGAGGATGACATCATGGACTTTGCCGCGGACTGGCTTCACCGTCACGGCCTTCCCGCACAGCTGCACCAATACCACGACGCCAAAGTGACAAATTTTCACGGCAAAAACGTTTTTTCCCTCCTCCCCGGCTCCCTCCCCGGCCCGGTCATCTGCCTGAACGGCCACTTGGACACCGTGCAGCGGTGCGGCGGCTGGACCCGCGACCCCTACGGTGAGTTGGACGGCGACAGGCTTTACGGCGTGGGCGCGCTGGATATGAAGTCCGGTTGTGCCGCGCTGATGGCGGCAGCGGCGCACTTCGCCGCCGCCCACAAGACCTTTGCCGGCACGATCAAACTGGCGCTGGTCTCCGACGAGGAAGGGCCCTACGGCTTGGGCACCAATGCCCTGATCGAGGATGGTTATCTCTCCGATGTGGACTTCTCCCTGATCACCGAGCCAAGCTCCGGCTTTGACGGCAAGCCCTTTCCGGATGTCTGTTTGGGCGCCCGGGGCGGCTATGGCCTGGAGGTACGCTTCTACGGCAAGTCCGCCCACGCGGCCAACCCGGAAAAGGGTCACAGCGCCCTGCTGGACGCCGCCAAGGTCGCCCAGGCGCTGGAGCAGGTGGACTACATCGAGGACCCGCATCTGGGCAAGGGCACCTGCTGCGTGGTGGGCATCAGCGCCGACGGCGGCGCGTGCAGTGTGCCCGACTACGCCGTGCTGCGGCTGTTCTGGCACATTGTGGTGGGCGAAAGCCCGGAGGCCATCGTCCGCGAGATCGAAAAGGCTGCGCAGCGCGCCGGTATCACCGGCCGGTACGAGATCTGCTTCCGGGAGGCCCCGTCCGAGGGCTCCCGCGGGTTCATGCCCTATACGGTGCCCCAGGACGACTCCATGACCGTTGCGCTGATGGATTCCATCCGGCAGGTCACCGGCAAGGAGCCCAGCATCTCCTATTTCTCCAGCATCGGCGACTTCAACTATCTGGGCACGCGGCTGGGCGCGCCGGCCATCATCTTCGGCGCCGACGGCGAGAACTACCACAGCAGCGACGAATATGTGGAGCTGTCCTCCGTTCACCAGACCGCTGAGGCCGTGCTGGCCTTTCTGGAAAAGGTCCTGCTGCCCTGATAGAAGGCCCCGTGAACGGGCGAAGTGCCCGGGCGGTCTTGCCGGTATGCCAGGGCCGGGAGCAGAATAGGTGGGGGCGCACCGATTCTTCGAAAACTAAAAACCGCAAGGCCATCGAAAGGACGGTCTTGCGGTTTCTTTTATGGCTGCAGCGGTCACAGCACGGACTCGATGGTTTTGAGCAGCTCGGAGACCTGGATCGGCTTGGCCTGATACCCGTTCATTCCGGCCTCGACGGCCTTTTCCTGGTCCTCCACAAAGGCATTGGCGGTCATGGCGATGATGGGGATCGTGCGGCAGTGGGGCAGCGTTAGCGCCCGGATCCGTTTGGTGGCGGTATAGCTGTCCACCACCAGGATCCTTTGCCGCGGAAGCGGCTTGCGTCCTTCTTTCGGCCGCTGCGCCTGATACGGCTGCGTCAGGATGCCCCGCAGCTCCGACATGAACAGCGGCTTTTCACAGAAGGCCGTCACGCCGGCCTCCCGCGCCTCCTCCACGTCGGACCAGTCGTAGGCGGTCAGGATAATGATGGGGTGGCTGTCGCCGATGACCCGGCGGATGCGGCGGACGGTCTCGATGCCGTTCATGTCCGGCATCAGCCAGTCGATGATATAGGCGTAAAACTCGCCGCCCAGCTCCATGGCGTTCTTTGCCCGGATGACGGCTTCTTTGCCGGAGACCGTCCATTCCGACCGCATGCCGATCTCCTTCAGCATTTTGGAGACGCTCAGGCAGGTGTCGGTGTCGTCGTCCGCCACCAGCACCCGCAGTCCCTGCAGCGATTCGATCTGCTCATAGACCTTTTTCTCGCCGCTGAGCCTGAGGGTCAGGCACACATCGAATTCGCTGCCCTCGCACTCCTCGCTCTTGACGGAGATGGTGCCGCCGGTCTTGTTGAACTTTACGCCGTTGCCCAGGATATTCAGCAGCACCTGCGTCAGCCGCAGCTTGTCCGCGATCACGTCCTCGTCGATCACATCCACCGTCAATGACGCGGAAGCCCACCACGACCTGGAAGCCCTTGGTGCTGTTGAAGTGGGAGATCTGCACCTCCATGTGCTTTACGCCGGGGGGATTGGGCTTGAGCTGATACCGATAGGAGAAGCGGTCGTTGTGCTTGGGAAGGTAGTCCATCAGGAACGCGGCATTGGTCTTTTGATGGAAATCCACGGAGACCTCCGGGTCCACGAACAGGTCAAAATAGGTCTCAAGAGTCGCGCTGTAGCTGTTGTCCGTCTGCTGTTGTGCGCAGCGCCGCGTGCAGCTCCTCGTCCAGCCGCTGCCGGTACTCGCTCTCCTGCCGGGTGTTGCGGAGCAGGCAGGCGCACAGCCCCGGCTCGTCCAGGGGGATGCAGTCGATGTGCAGATACTGCCCGATCTCCTCGGAGATGGAGTCAAAGGCGGCCGCTCTCTTTTCGTATGCCGCCTCATAGTACGGCTTGAGCCACTTGCGGTCGCCGTCCGGGAACAGTTGGAAGAAGCGCTGTCCCAGCAGCTTGTCCTTTGGATAGCCCTCCAGCGCGGCCAAAGCGTCATTGCAGTACAGGAAGGTCCAGTCCACCGGAGCGGCAGCCTCGTCCAGCTCTACCCGGATCACGCAAAAGGGGAGGGGGGGCTGTTGTCAAACATCGCGACGGAATACATTGCGTCTTTTGTATTCGATTCTCTCCTGAATGATCCATGCTTCTGCGCATCATATACCGTGATATGACGAAACAGAGCAGGATAAACGCCGACAGATGCTTTTGTGCAAACCCCATATTTTGTAAAAATTTTCTAGTTCGCAAAAGTGATCTACAGCCAGCAAAGCGGCTGCCAGAAACGGCAGCCGCTTTGCTGGCGTATTGCCTTACAAGCCTGGGGCAATAGCGCATGACGTTCGTGTAATTCGGTTTTGCCTGCAGCGGAGCCTGCATCAGGGCGTCCGGGATTGCCCGCTTGTCCTTCCGGAACGCAAATGCTCTGCTTCTTGCAAAAATAACAAGCTCCCCGGAATCGTGCGATTCCGGGGAGCGTCTGGTTGCGGAGGGAGGACTTGAACCTCCGACCTCCGGGTTATGAGCCCGACGAGCTGCCAACTGCTCTACTCCGCGATATTGAATTACCGGTGGTGCCGGTGACCGGACTCGAACCGGTACGGCATTGCTGCCGGGAGATTTTAAGTCTCCTGTGTCTACC
>CAKTVL010000025.1 GCA_934623575.1 uncultured Oscillospiraceae bacterium | reverse complement strand
ACGGTGGAGCGCGCTGTTTGCCGTCTGCTGGGTATCGATGGCGTCAACGATATGGACGTTCCTCTGCCCAACGTGGTCGTTGACCACCTGATGGCCAACTCCCTGCTGCCCGCCGGCGCTGCGTGGGCCATCGGCAACGCCATGGTGGAGACCGGCAAGGATCCCCAGGGCGTGGCAGACGCAGTCAACAGCGGTGAGCTGGACCTGAGCAAGATCCCCGCTCATTCCGATGCGGAGATCCGCGCGGCTATCACCCCCGTGGTGAACGCCACCGTGGAGCGCATCAACAAGAACGTTGGCAAGCGCAACGCCTATCTGAAGGAGTGGGGCGACAAGGAAGGCCCGTACCTGTACATCATCGTGGCCACCGGTAATATCTACGAGGATATCACGCAGGCCAAGGCCGGTGCCAAGCAGGGCGCGGACATCATCGCCGTGATCCGTACCACCGGTCAGTCCCTGCTGGACTATGTGCCTTACGGCGCTACCACCGAGGGCTTCGGCGGCACCTACGCCACCCAGGAGAACTTCCGCCTGATGCGCGCTGCGCTGGACGAGGTGGGCGAGGAGCAGCACCGCTACATCCGCCTGTGCAACTATTGCTCCGGCCTGTGCATGCCCGAGATCGCCGCCATGGGCGCTCTGGAGCGTCTGGACGTGATGCTGAACGACGCTCTGTACGGCATCCTGTTCCGCGATATCAACATGCAGCGCACCATCGTCGACCAGTACTTCTCCCGTGTCATCAACGGCTATGCCGGCGTTATCATCAACACCGGTGAGGATAACTACCTGACCACCGACGATGCCATCACCGCCGCCCACACCGTGCTGGCCTCCCAGTTCATCAACGAGGCCTTCGCCAAGACCGCCGGTATGCGCGAGGAGCAGATGGGTCTGGGCCACGCCTTCGAGATGGATCCCTCCGTGGAGAACACCTTCCTGTATGAGCTGGCGCAGGCACAGATGGCCCGCGAGATCTTCCCCAACGCGCCCCTGAAGTACATGCCTCCCACCAAGTTCATGACCGGCAACATCTTCCGCGGTCACATTCAGGACGCCCTGTTCAACATGGTGACCATCCTGACCAACCAGAAGCTGTGCCTGCTGGGTATGATGACCGAGGCCATCCACACCCCGTTCATGTCCGACCGCGCGCTGTCCATCGAGAACGCGCAGTATATCTTCCGCACCATGAAGGATCTGGGCGACGAGCTGACCTACAAAGAGGGCGGCATCATCCGTACCCGCGCCAACGAGGTGCTGACCAAGGCCACCGACCTGCTGGCTGAGATCGAGAAGCTGGGTCTGTTCACCACCATCGAGAAGGGCATCTTCGCCGACGTGAAGCGCCCCAAGGATGGCGGCAAGGGCCTGGCCGGTGTTGTGGTCAAGGACGACAAATACTTCAACCCGTTCATTGAAGTCATGAAAGGCAAGGTGGGAGCATGAGCAGCGGACTGTATAATACCCATAAGATCGATTTCGATACAACGCTGGATCTGACCCGTCTGAAGCCCTATGGCGACACCATGAACGACGGTAAGGTGCAGACCAGCTTCACCCTGCCCATCAAGGACGATGAGCGCGGTGAGGAGGCTGCTCGCCAGATCGCCAAGAAGATGGGTCTCGAGGAGCCCAACGTGGCCTATCACACCGCGCTGGACAAGGAGTTCACCTTCTATGTGGTCTATGGCAGCTGCGTACACTCCGTGAACTACGAGGATATCCACGTGATCACTGTGGAGTCCGATGTGATGAGCATGGAGGACACCAACGAGTACATCAAGGAGCACATCGGCCGCAAGGTCGTGATGGTGGGCGCCTCCACCGGCACCGACGCCCACACCGTGGGTATCGACGCCATCATGAACCGCAAGGGCTTTGCCGGTCACTATGGTCTGGAGCGCTACGAGATGATCGAGGCGTACAACCTGGGCTCTCAGGTTCCCAACGAGGAGTTCATCAAGAAGGCGCTGGAGCTGCACGCCGACGTGCTGCTGGTCAGCCAGACCGTGACCCAGAAGGATGTTCACATCCAGAACCTGACCAACCTCATCGAGCTGCTGGAGGCCGAAGGTCTGCGCGACAAGTTCGTTGTCTGCTGCGGCGGTCCCCGTATCACCCATGAGCTAGCCAAGGAGCTGGGCTTCGACGCCGGCTTCGGCGCCGGCAAGTATGCCGACGACGTGGCGTCCTTCGCCGTGACCGAAATGGTCAAGCGCGGCATGAAGTAAAATGCAGCAACGACCACCGGGTCGGCCGGAGATGCCGGCTGGCTCGGTGGTCAATGCAACGAAATAAGTAGGAGGAACAGAAATGGCAAAGAAACCTGTATTGACTGCCAAGGAAGCGGCAGCCATGATCCCCGACGGCGCTACCATTATGTGCGGCGGCTTCCTGGCTTGCGGCCAGGCGCGTGCTATCGTCAAGGAGCTGGTGGCACGGGGCACCAAGGATCTGACCCTGATCGCCAACGATATGGGTCGTGCGACCGGCCCCATGGGTGAGGAGTTCTTCGGCATCGCCGAACTGATCCACAACCATCAGGTCAAGCGCGTGATCGCCACCCACGTGGGCATGACCCCCGAGGTCGGCCAGCAGAACACCGAGGGCACGCTGGAGGTCAACCTGCTGCCCCAGGGCACTCTGGCTGAGTGCATCCGCGCCGGCGGCGCCGGTCTGGGCGGCGTGCTGACGCCCGTGGGCATCGATACGCTGGTGGAGGAGTCCCCCTTCTGCCTGGGTCGCCACACCGTGGACGGCAAGGATTATCTGCTGATGAAGCCCATCCACGCCGACTTCGCCCTGCTGGGCGCCTATAAGTGCGACGAGTACGGCAACTGCTGGTACAAGGGCACCATGCGCAACTTCAACGTTGTCATGGCCACCGCCGCTGACACCGTTATCGCTGAGTGCGAGTATATCGTTCCCGTGGGCGATATTGAGCCGGAGAACGTCCATACCTACGGTATGTGCGTGAACTACATCGTGGAAGGAGACAGAAAGTAATGGAAAAGTCTGAGATCAAGGGCTTTATTGCCAAGCGCTGCGCCAAAGAGCTGAAAGACGGCGACGTCGTGAACCTGGGCATCGGTCTGCCCACCCTGATCCCTCACTATCTGCCCGAGGGTGTGGAGCTGATCATCCACGCTGAGCTGGGTATCGTCTCCGCCGGCAAGGCCCCCAAGGAGGGCGACGAGAATTATGATCCGTACCACGTGGTGGACGCGGGCGGCAGCCCGGCCTCCGTGGCTTACGGCGGCGGTTTCATCGACTCCGCCAGTAACTTCGGCCTGATCCGCGGCGGCCATGTGGACGCCTGCTTCCTGGGCGCGCTGGAGGTGGACGCCGAGGGCAATCTGGCCAACTGGATCATCCCCGGCAAGAAGATGCCCGGCATGGGCGGCGCCATGGACCTGTGCGTGGGCGCCAAGCACTGCATCGTGTGCATGGAGCACACCGCCAAGGGCAACCCCAAGATCTTTGAGAAGTGCCGTCTGCCCCTGACCGCCTCTCACTGCGTGAACAAGATCATCACTGAGATGTGCGTGTTCGAGGTCACCGACAAGGGCCTGCTGATGACCGAGATCAACCCCGAGTTCACCGTGGATCAGGTGAAGGAGGCCACTGCGGCTCCCTTCGAGGTCGCTATCGACCTGAAGAGCATGCTGGACTAAGTGAAAATGCGTGTGACTCCCCCGGCGAAGCCGGGGGAGTTGTATTTTTTTTTGGGGGGGGGACGCGAGGGCGCGGCGGGCGGACAGAGGTTCGCGGCCCTACAAAAGGGGCGGGGAATTTCCAAAATGTGGGAAAATGCGAGAAAATTGTTACCGGGAATGGGGGATTTGGGAGAAAATGCTGAAATGGGGATGGACAAATGAGAAGAGTGTGGTATAATCTGTATATCCGCAGGAGTACTCCTGCTTTAGCGTTTTAACAGAGATTAAAACGAAGCGGCCTGCGGAAATTTGACCTGAAAAGGGGTAGAGGACATGAAAAAGTGGGTAGCAACGATACTGGCGCTGGTTTTGGCGCTGGGGCTGTGCAGCGTGAGCTGGGCGGAGGAGAGCTGGACGGGCTCCGGTACGGAGGCTGATCCGTATGTGATCACGACCGAGGCGGGATTGAAGAAGTTGGCCACGGATGTGAACAGCGGTACAGTGTACAGTGGCAAGTATTTCAAACTGGGCGCGAGCGTCACCGTGACGGACTGGACGCCCATCGGACAGAAGAAGAATGATAATAACAAATTTGCCGGAAGCTTCGACGGAAACGGCAGGACGGTGACCATCAATGGCATCAGTAACAGCCTTGACAGCGCATTCGGAGGATACGCTGCGCTGTTTGGCGCGATCAAGGGCGCCACGATCAAGAACGTAACGGTGACGGGCACTATCAGCGGCGCAGACGTTGCGGGCGTTGTCGGCCAGATGAACGGCGGTACGGTGGAGAACTGTGTCAATAAGGCGACCGTTGTCGGCACAAAGAAGGCGGCCGGTATTGTGGTATACACGAAGAACAGCGGGAGTGCAGTTATCAAAGACTGCGTCAACTATGGTGAGATAAAGTCCAGTGGCGACAGAGCGGGCGGTATTGTCAACCTGGTTCAAATCGCTACAGAGGTGCTGAATTGTAAGAACTATGGCGCAGTGACGTCGGAAGCGACCGGCACTTATGCTGCGGGCGGTATCGTTGGTTGGGTCGGTCTGGAGCAGAGCGGGGCTCAATTCAAGATCGATGGCTGCGAAAATACGGCGGCTGTGAACGGTAAGGGCGCGGCCGGTGGCATTCTCGGCGGTGCGTCCGGGTCTGTCGGTACGGTCAGCAGCTGCATCAACAGTGGGACTGTAACACTCAGTGGGACTGCCGGAACAAGCAATGAGCACGCCAATATCGGTGGTGTCGTAGGGCAGGGCCATACAGATATGGAAGGACTGACGGCAACGGAGAACACCAACACCGGTGCGCTTGCCGGCAGCTATACCCGCAGGACGATCGCGGAGGACGTGACACTGGCGGACCAGAGCTATTCGCAGATGGTTATCTGCAAGGGCGCAAAGGTCGAGATCACGGCAGGAAAGATCGAAAACTATCTCACTAACTATGGTACGCTTGCCATAATAAAGGGGGTGCAGATCGGCGAGAGCGGCGAAGGGGGAGTCAATGCGCAGATCCAGAATTATGGTACGGTAACGCTCAATTGTGTGATGAAGGCTGGCAGCATCCATTCTCAGCAGGGAGCGGCAACTGTTTTCAACGGCGGCGAATATCATTTTACCTGCACAGAGGAGATGCGGAACGGACTTCAGTTTGTGGCTGGAAAGTTTATTGATCTGCGCAGCGGCAGCGGAGACGTGCAGTGGGGTGATAATACATTCCGGAGCTATGTGGCGGAAGGCGCGGCGGTGGTCTACGACGCGACGGCGAAAACATGGACGGTGTCGATGCCGGTGGCCGGTGTGGCGCTGAACAAGAGCACTATGGAGCTGCAGGTGGGTAAGACGGAGACGCTGACGGCAACGGTCACGCCGGAGAACGCAAGTGAGCCTGGTGTAACATGGACGTCCAGCGACGCGACCGTGGCTACGGTGAATGAGAACGGTGTTGTTACGGCGGTAGCCAAGGGCACGGCGACCATCACCGCGACTGCCGGTGGAAAGTCTGCGGTTTGCACGGTGACGGTCACGGCGGCGTCCGGTGGGTATTATTACTACTATCCCAGCACGGATACCACCACGGACACGGCGAAGGCGAGCCCCAAGACGTTTGACGCGGGGGTTGGCGTGTACGCCGTGACGGCGGTGCTGTCGGCGACGGGTATGGCGTGGACGGCGAAGAAGAGACACTGATTGGGGAACGGATTGCCACGTCGCTTTGCTCCTCGCAATGACAATGAAAAAGAAGCACCCGGAGGGGTGCTTCTTTTTTGTGTTTTGGGGGACGGGTTGCCGCGCAGTGAAACAAGTGCCCTTGGGGTACGGGCGCGGAGCGCCCTCGCAATGACACCTTATCCGTCAGCCTGCGGCTGACACCTGTCTCCCTGCGGAGGGGTGCAAGGGGTGCACCGGTCAACAAGCGGGGGGGTAGGAGGGGTGAAATATTAAAAAAGTATTAAAAATTCGCGGGAGTTGGACGTTTGCGTGCAACACCTGCGGCTTTTTTAGGGTAGGGATATAGGGTGAAGGGTGGGCAAGGGACTATTTTACAAGGGGGAAACGGTATGAGGTACAGAAAAAAGGCGGACGCGGCGTGTGGGCAGTGCGATCTGTGCGGCGACGAGCTGTGGCGCGGGGAGCGGTACTACCGGGTCGGCGGAGAGAACGTGTGCCGGGGGTGTCTGGCGGCGTATGCGGCGCAGATACTGGCGGTGTATGAGGTGATCGGAGGTGAGGAGAATGCGTGAGTGTGTGATCCCCTGGGAGGAGATACGGAAGAGGTATGAGGACCGGGAGATGAACGGCCGGGAGCTGGCGAAGGCGTATGGCGTATCGTATCAGGCGCTGTATCGGAAAGCGGCGGCGCAGGGCTGGAAGGGCTATCGGAAGGGGCCAGAGGCGAGCGCCAAATTGCAGATGCAGAAGGTGGCGCGGCAGCTGGTGCGGTTGACCCGCGACGCGGCGGGAAAGGTGGAGCCGGAGGACATCAAGGCGGTGAAGGACCTGGCGGGGGTGTTGCAGACGCTGGTGGGATTGGAGAAAACGCTGGGCTGCGGGGACGCGGCGCAGGACGGAGCGGTGCAGGTGGTGATGGCGGAGGACGTGGAGGAGCTGAGCAGGTAGGGGGAGGTGTGCGCTGGGCGCACACCTTATCCGGCGGCCTGCGGGGCACCTGTTTCCCTGCGAACCGCTTCCAGAGGAGGGGCGAGGCGGCTAACGCCGCGACACCTCGTCCGGCGCTGCGGGGCACCTGTCTCCCTGTGGGTCGGTCGGTTTGCGGGTCTGACAGGCCACCGGCCTGTCATTCAACACCGCGAACCCCTCGAGGGGAAGGCGAGGGGCGGGCCAGGGGCGGCGGGGCGTGGAAAATGAAATGGGGAGAAGGAGAGAAGGATGGAATTGAATATTGGGGTGCCCAATGAGCGGCAGAGAGCGTTTTTACAGTGCAGGAAGAAGTACATCGCCTTTGGCGGGGCCAGGGGCGGCGGAAAGAGCTGGGCGGTGCGGTGCAAGGCCAAGCTGCTGGCGCTGCGGTATCCGGGGATACGGCTGCTGCTGGTGCGGCGGACGATGCCGGAGATCGAGGCCAACCATTTGACGTTCCTGCGGCGGGAGCTGGCGGGGGCGGCGGTATACCGGGCCGGGGAAAGGCGGTTTGTATTCGGCAACGGCAGCACCTTGCAGTTCGGCTATTGCAGCAGCGACGGCGACGCGGAGCGGTATCAGGGCGCGGAGTACGACGTGATCTTCTTCGACGAGGCCACGCAGCTGAAGGAGAAGTGGATGCGGCAGCTGGCGGCCTGCGTGCGAGGGGTGAACGACTATCCCAAGCGCATCTACTACACCTGCAACCCCGGCGGGCCGGGACACGGGTACATCAAGCGGCTGTTTATCGACCGGCGGTATGAGCCGGGGGAGAACGGGGAGGAGTACGCGTTTATCCCGGCGCGGGTGACGGACAACCGGGTGCTGCTGGAGCGGCAGCCGGAGTATGTGGAGCAGCTGCGGGCGCTGCCGCCCAAGCTGCGGGCGGCGTGGCTGGAGGGAAAGTGGGACGTGCTGGCGGGACAGGTGTTTCAGGAGTTCACCGACGACCCGGCCCACTATGACGACCGGCGATGGACCCACGTTATCCGGCCCTTTGACATCCCGCGGGAGTGGAATGTGTACCGGAGCTACGATTTCGGATACGCCAAGCCCTTTTCCTGCGGCTGGTGGGCGGTGGACTTCGACGGGTGCGTATACCGGATCGCGGAGCTGTACGGCTGCACGGGGACGCCGGACGAGGGCGTGCTGTGGACGCCGGAGCGGCAGTTTTCGGAGATACGGCGGATCGAGGAGGAGCATCCGTATCTGCGGGGGAGGACCATCCACGGCGTGGCGGACCCGGCTATATGGGACGCCAGCCGGGGCGAGAGCATCTATGAGACGGCGCTGAAGCACCGCATTTACTTCGTGCAGGGGGACAACCGGCGGATACCGGGGTGGATGCAGCTGCACTATCGGATGAGCTTCGACGGGGAGGGGTATCCCATGCTGTATGTGTTCGAGAATTGCAGGGCGTTTATCCGGACGGTGCCGGGACTGCTGTACAGCGCCACGGCGCCGGAGGACGTGGACACCAGCCAGGAGGACCATGTGGCGGACGAGAGCCGGTATTTCTGCATGATGCGGCCCATCGCGCCGCGGCAGGGGACCGGAGAGAGAAAAATTTTATAAAATTGCCCGGGGGGTTGCACGTTTGCGTGCAACCTTTGGCCGGGGCGGGGTAGGGGTAGAACAGAAAGGGAGGTGCTGAGATGGAGCGTGAGACGGCAGGGACAGCGGTGAAGGAGACGGGCACGCCGGTGAAGATCGGCGCGGCGGAGGTACGCGGGGCGGGGGAGATCCTGCGGCGCTACCGCGCCGGGAAGCAGAATCTGGATAGGCGCATCATCGACAACGAGCAGTTCTGGAAGCTGCGGCACTGGGAGCAGATGGAGAAGGCGGGAGAGGGCGGCGACCCGGAGGACATCCGGCCGGCCAGCGGATGGCTGGTGAACTGCATTCTCAACAAGCACGCCGACGCCATGGACTGCTATCCGGAGCCAACGGTGCTGCCCAGGGAGCCGGGCGACAGGGCGGAGGCACAGGCGCTGGGGCGCATTTTGCCGGTGGTGCTGAAAAACGACCGGTTCAAGCGGACGTATTCGCAGGCCTGGTGGAGCAAGCTGAAGTCCGGGTGCGCGGTGTACGGCGTGTTCTGGGACGGCGGGAAGCTGCACGGACTGGGGGACATCAGCATACGCAGCATGGACCTGCTGAACCTGTTCTGGGAGCCGGGGGTGCAGGACATACAGGAGTCGGAGCACTTCTTCTGCACGGAGCTGGTGCCCAACAGCCGCCTGGTGAAGGAGTGGCCGGAGCTGGAGGGCAAGCTGGGCCGGGGCGGGGCGCAGGTGAGCCGGTATCTGTACGACGACAGGGTGGACACGTCGGAGCAGTCGCTGGTGGTGGACTGGTACTACCACACGGAATGTGAGGGGCGGCAGGTATTGCAGTACTGCAAGTTCGTGGGGGAGAACGTGCTGTATGCCACGGAGAACGACCCGGAGACGGCGGAGCGGGGCTGGTACGACCACGGGAGATACCCGTTCGTGTTCGACCCGCTGTTTCCGGAGGAGGGGACGCCCTGCGGGTACGGGTATGTAGACCTGTGCAAGTCGGCGCAGAAGCAGATCGACCTGATGAACCAGGCCATTCTGAAAAACACGCTGGCGGCGGCCACGCCGCGGTTCTTTATCCGGGCGGACGGCGCGGTGAACGAGAACGAGTACGCCGACTGGACGCGGCCCTTCGTGCACACCAACGGGAATCTGGGGGCGGATTCCATCGCGCCGATCCGGGTGCCGTCGCTGGACAGTGTGTATGTGGCGGTGCTGCAGAACAAGATCGCGGAGATGAAGGAGACGGCGGGCAACCGGGACGTGATGAGCGGCGGTACGGTGGGCGGCGTGACGGCGGCCACGGCCATCGCGGCGCTGCAGGAGGCCGGCGGCAAGCTGTCGCGGAACATGATCGACGACGGGTATGAGGCGTTTTCGCAGGTGGTGACGCTGTGCATCGAGCTGATACGGCAGTTTTACGACGTGCCGCGGCAGTTCCGGCTGCTGGGCAAGGACGGCGGGGAGTTCGCGGTGTTCGACAACCGGGGCTTGCAGCCCAAGCCGCTGCTGACCGGCGGGTACCGGGTGCCGGAGTTCGACCTGGAGGTGACGGCGCAGGACGAGACGCCGTATCAGACCATGGAGTACAACCAGCTGGCGCTGCAGCTGTTCCAGATGGGATTCTTCCGCAGCGATATGGCGGAGCAGGCGCTGCGGTGCCTGGAGCTGATGCAGTTCAAAAACAAGGACACGCTGACGGAGGTCATACGGCAGGGCCAGAAGGAGACGGAACAGAAGGAATGGCTGACGGAGTCGCTGCGCAGGGCGGTGACGCTGCTGGACAGGAGCCAGGGGACGCACCTGGCGGAGGCGCTGGAGCGGGAGCTGCAGGAGCACGGGGCCGGCGGGAAAACGGCGGCGGTGCGGAAGGGCAGCGACGCGGTGACGCGGCAGCGGCAGGCCACCCAGCAGGCGGTGCGCCCCAGATGATACGCTATGACTGCGGCGGGGCGCATCTGACGGTGCGGGGCCACGCCGGGTACGGCGAGCACGGGAAGGACATCGTATGCGCGGCGGCGTCCGCGCTGGTGTACGCGCTGGCGGGGAGACTGCGGGAGACGGGGCAGCTGGAGGGGTTCCAAAGCGGGCCGGGGTATGCGGAGGTGACGGGCGCAGGGGACTGCGAACGGGAATTCGACCTGGTGCGGTGCGGGCTGGAGCTGCTGGCGGCGCGGTATCCCCGGTGCGTGAGAAAGGGGTCGTGACCTACCACGGGAAGGAGGCTGGATATGGCGGAGACGGAAAAGAGGGCGCAGGAGCGCCCGGAGCAGGCGGGCGGTATGGCTCCCGACGCCGGGGAGCGGCAGGAGGCGGCAGAGCAGGAGGGGTTCGAGGCGCTGATACGCGGCCGGTACAAGGAGGAGTTCGACGCGCGGGTGCGGAAAATTCTGGACGGGCGGCTGCGGGGGCTGCGGCAGGAGAATCAGCGGCTGCGGCAGCTGGCAGCCGCGGCGGAGGCGGCGCACCGCCGGGAGCAGGAGCAGCAGCTGCAGATGGCTATGGAGTTCGCGGTGAAGCGCGCACGGCAGCAGCTGGCGCAGGCCATCGCCAGCGGCGGCAGCCGGGTGGCGGAGAACGGCGGGCGGCGCAGGAGCGTCAGCCGGTGGGACCCCAGGGGGCTCAGCGGGCAGGAGCTGGCGGAGATCCGCAGACGCGTGATGGAGGGGGAGAAGATACGGTTTTGAAGGATGCGGAGGTGAGTGCCTGTCCGCCAGAAACGGTAGAACGAAAGGCCCTACCGTGGCACCGGGCAGCGGCAGCGGAGCGGTAGCGGAAAGCTGTGATGGCACAGTCCTTTGGACCGACAACGCTGAGTGGCAGGCCAATTGCGTGTGGTGCGATTTATAAGGGATCGCGCGGGGTGTAGCGCGCCAAGGGATTCCAAAACCGTCGGTTTTGGCGGCGTTTTTGGTGCCTTTTGCCGCCGATGGCAAAAGGCACTCGCGCCGGGGCGCGAAATACCCCTGACGGGGGACGGGAGACGGATTGCCACGCCAGTCTGCGGACTGGCTCGCAATGACACCTCATCCGTCAGCCTGCGGCTGACACCTTCCCCTCGAGGGGAAGGCAAAAGGCGGGCCGTACCCCAAGGGCACTTGCTGTGCTGCGTCGGGGACGCCGACCCCTACAGGGGGAGACGGATTGCCACGTCGGGCTTCGCCCTCCTCGCAATGACAGGGACGGCGGGCGGATATGGGCATCCGCCCCTACGGAGGGGAAAAGGAGTGCCTGCGGGGCGATAAGGAAGCAGGAAGAAAGGGAAATGGAAAAGGAGGAAGAGAGTATGGAGATGAATTTGCAGATGTTTGCGGAGAACACGCAGACCACCAACGGTCTCAGCGCAGAGATGAAAACCTACTACGGTATGGAGCTGCTGGAGAACGCCAAGCCGCAGCTGGTGCACAACCAGTTCGCGGCCACCAAGGGCCTGCCCGCCGGAGGCGGCAAGACGGTGGAGTGGCGCAAGTTCGGCGCCTTTGACAAGGCGCTGAAGCCGCTGACCGAGGGCGTGACCCCGGACGGCAGCGGTATCTCGGTCAGCTACATCACCAAGGAGCTGGCACAGTACGGCGATTACACTACCGTGTCGGACATGCTGGATCTGACGGCCATCGACGACGTGGTGCTGGAGATCACCGACCGCCACGGCAGCAACATGGGACTGACGCTGGACACTGTGACCAGAAACGAGATCCAGCAGGGCAAGCAGGTGATCTATGCGCCCAAGCTGGGCAGCGACGGCACCAAGACGGAGGTGACCAGCCGCGCGGCGCTGGACAAGGACTGCAAAATGACCAGCGAGCTGGTGGCCAAGGCCGCCACCCAGCTGAAGAAGATGAACGCGCCCACTTTTGAGGGCAAATATGTGTGCATCATCCACCCCAGCGTGGCCTTTGACCTGCGGCAGGACGAGGCGTGGATCGCCGCGCACCAGTATGCCGGGGCCACGGAGCTGTTCTCCGGCGAGATCGGCGAGCTGCACGGCGTGCGCTTTGTGGAGACCACGGAGGCCAAGATCTACCGCGGCGGTGATCTGGCGTCCAACAGCCGCACACTGAAGGTGAAGGGCAATGTGATGAGCGGCAACGAGGTGAGCTTCGACGGCGGCACGGTGGCGGCCGGCGCACTGGCCGGGCGCTATGTGGTGCTGGGCGGCGAGCGCTGCCAGGTGGTCAGCAACACCGCCGGCAAGCTGGTGCTGGACAAGGAGGTCACCGCGGCGGACAAGGAGACCATCTATCCCGGCGAGGGCGGCAAGGAGGGCTGCGCCGTGTACGGCTGCCTGTTCCTGGGCAAGGGCGCTTACGGCGTGGTGGACCTCAGCGAGGGCACGGAGGTCATCGTGAAGCCCCGCGGCAGCTCCGGCACCGCAGACCCGCTGGACCAGCGCTCCAGCGTGGGCTGGAAGGGCGTGCACGCCGCGGCCATCCTGTACGACGAGTACATGGTGCGCGTAGAGTGCGGCAGCAGCTATTCCGACGAGGATAAGGCCAACTGACGCGGTGCGTCCGCGGCGGGTGATGCCCGCCGCGGACGGCGCGGCCGGGACAGGGGACGCTCCCGCAAGGCGGGGCGGCCAATAGGGAAAGGAGAAGGGCAAATATGAAGGAGAAGATGACGGCGGTGCTGCTGCCCAGAGGCAGAAAGCAGGAGGAGAACTTTGTCATCGTGTCCGTCAACGGGCGGAGCTGGAAGATCATGCGCGGCGTGGAGGTGCGCGTGCCGGTGTGCGTGGCGGAGGTGCTGGAAAACGCGCGGATGATGGCGGAGGAGGCCCGGCGCTACGTGGACCAGCGGGCCTCCTGAGGTGGCGGGCATGGCGAAAACGACGGCAAAGCAGGTGCTGGACCGGGTGGACGCGCTGCTGCCCAACGGGTATGAGCGCGCGGAGAAGCTGCGGTGGCTGGCACAGGCGGAGGGGTTCGTGCGGCGGGAGATCTGCCGGGAGATGGGGGAGCTGCCGGAGCTGACGGAGGAAACGGCGCTGACGGCGGAGACGCCCTTCGACGAGCTGTACCGACACTATGTGGAGTCGCAGATCCACTACGCCAACGGCGAGACGGCGCGGTACAACAGTGCGGCCAGCCTGTGGAACAACGCGTTTCTGACCTATCGGGACTACTGCGCCCGGACGGAGACGCCGTGGGGCGGCGTCAGGACGCTGCGGCTGTGCTGAGAGGGGGCGGAGAGGATGTATTTTCCGAGACTGAAGGCGGCGGCACAGCAGCGGCTGACGGTGGAGCGCTTCGGCGGGCTGGACCGGCGCCCGGGCAGCGGCGCGGGGTATGCGGCGGAGATGGAGAACCTATGGAGCGGGGGCTACCCGGCGCTGGAAACGCGGCCGGGACGGAGCATCATGACACGGCTGAGCAAGCCAAACGGCATGCTGGAAAAGGACGGACTGTTCTGGGTGGACGGCACGGCGCTGTATGTGAACGGGCAGAAAACGGGGCTGGTGCTGACGGACGGGGAGAAGCAGCTGGTGAGCATGGGCGCGTATCTGCTGGTGTTCCCCGACAGGAAGTACATCAACACCCAGCAGCTGACGGAGTACGGCAGCATGGAGAACGTGCGGACCACGGCGGGAGAGGTGACGTTCACCCTGTGCGACGAGGCGGGGGTCAACTACAGCAGCTACAGCGTGGGCACGGAGGCGCCCAGAGAGCCACAGGCGGGGGCGCTGTGGCTGGATACGTCCCGGACGGTGAGCGCCATGCGCCGGTATGACGGCAGCGCGTGGGCGGAGCTGACGGGGGTGTGCACGAAGATCGCCGCGGCGGGCATCGGCATGGGCTTTTCCGCCGGGGACGGCGTGACGGTGTCCGGCTGCGGAGCGGCGGAGCTGAACGGACTGTTCGTATTGCAGGCGGCGGAGGACGACTGGGTGGTGCTGCCGGCGCTGTGCCGGACGCTGGACACCCAGACGGCGGCGGTGACGGTGCTGCGGGCCATGCCGGAGATGGACTTTGTGGTGGAGCAGGGGAACCGGCTGTGGGGGTGCAAGTACGGCATCGTGGACGGACAGGCGGTGAACGAGGTGTACGCCTGCGCGCTGGGGGATTTCCGCAACTGGAACAGCTATGCGGGACTGAGCACCGACAGCTACGCGGCGGCCAGAGGCTCCGACGGGCCGTTCACCGGGGCGGCGGCCTGCATGGGCGGCGTGGTGTTCTTCAAGGAGAGCTGCATGGAGCGTATCTACCCGGCAGCAGGCGGCGGACACCAGATCGTGACCGTGCCGTGCAGCGGCGTGCGAAAAGGCGCGGCGCGGACAGTGGCGGTGGTGGACGGCGTGGTGTATTACCTGGGAAGCGACGGGGTGTATGCCTTTGACGGCAGCATGCCGGTGTGCGTGTCCGGGGCGCTGGGAGAGAAGCGCTATACCGGCGGCGTGGCCGGCGGCGAGAGCGGCAGGTACTGGCTGTCGGCACTGGATGCGGCGGGGAACGCGGAGCTGCTGGTGTACGACACCCAGCGGCGGCTGTGGCACCGGCAGGACGGGACGAAGGCGGCGGCCTTTGCCCGGTGGAACGGGAGCATGATGGTGCTGTGCGCGGACGGACGGCTGCTGGACACTGACGGCGCGGTGGGTACGCCGGAGACGGGGCCGGACTGGTACGCGGAGAGCGGCGACCTGGGGCTGTATACGCCGGAGCACAAGTATCTGGCGCGGCTGGAGCTGCGGCTGAGGGCGGAAAACGGCGTGACGGTGAAGGCATACGTCAGCTACGACGGCGGCAGCTGGGAGCAGGTGGGCAGCGTCACCGGCGGCGCGGGACAGACCAGAGGGGCGGTATTGCAGGTGCGGCCCCGGCGGTGCGGGCACCTGCGGCTGAAGCTGGCCGGGGACGGCGGCTGCCGGGTGTACAGCGCGGCGGCGGTATACGAGAAGGGGAGTGACGGGCCGTGAGCGTGCTTACGCTTCCCATGGCACCGGCGGGGACGGTGCAGGAGCAGGTGGCGCAGCAGTATTCCTATCTGGTGCAGATGGCACAGCAGCTGAATCTGGCGCTGGGACAGCTGGAGGAGCTGGGCAGCGGGGCCGGGGAGGCCTCGGCCCGGCGGCAGGCCAATGCCCGGACGAAGCAGAGCGCGGCGGCGGAGGAGCAGTATGAGACACTGCGGAGCATGATCCTGAAAACGGCGGAGAAGGTCAACAAGACCACGGAGGCGCTGACGGCCAAGCTGGAGGAGGAATACGTGGCGGCGTCGGACTTCGGCAGCTATGTGACGAAGCTCAGCGCCTATCTGGAGGCGGAACCGGAGGCGGTGACGCAGTATTACAGCTTTTTCTCCGACCTGCAGGCCAACGTGGAGAAGGTGGACGCGGCCTTTGCCCACTATAAGCTGGACACGGAGGGATATATCCGCACGGGTATCGTGTACTACGACGGGGCGGCGCCGGTGTACGGCGTGGCGGTGGGACAGGACCTGACGTGCAGAGAGGTGGACGGCGAAAAGGTGGTGGAGCAGAACAACTTCCGGGCGGTGTTCACCGCCACGCGGCTGTCCTTCTGGCAGGACGCCACGGAGGTGGCGTATGTGTCCAACAACCGGCTGTACATCACCAACATCACGGTGCTGGGCGGCATCGGCATCGGGCAGTGGAGCATGGAAGCGGCGGAGGGCGGACTGGCCTTCCGGTGGATCGGAGGGTGAGGGCATGAGCTATACGGCACTGGACAGCATACAGTGGGGCGGGACGCCGAGGATCGGCGTAAGCTTCGGCTATGACAGCCGCCGCAGCGGCGGGGACATGCAGTACCGGATCTATGTGACGGTGGCGCCGCTGACGGGGGCGTCTTATTTCGGATATCCCATCTATCTGGCGGTGTATGTGGACAGCGGGTGCGTGTGCAGCGGGTACACGCTGAAGGCGGCGTCCCCCAGCCGGTGGAGCAGCGCCATCGAGTATGACAGCGGCTGGGTGACGGCGGCGGGCGCGGTGGGCACCGCGGCACTGCGTATCCGGCTGTACAGCGGGTCCGGGTCCACACGAGACGACAGCTATGGCTACGCGCTGCCGGTGGAGCGGGTGGAGAGCATCGGGGACTTTACACTGACGGCCGGGGACGCCATCATCGGGCAGACGGGGACGCTGACGCTGACAAGACCGGGGTATGGGTACAGCTTCGCCTTCAGCTATGCGCTGGGGACGGCATCCGGAACGCTGAGCGGCGGTGCGCTGCGGACGGTGAGCAGCACGGCGGGGCGGGCGGTGTACCAGTGGACGGTGCCGGAGAGTTTGGCGGGGCAGCTGCCGGACAGCACCTGTGGCACCGGCACAGTGACTATGAGGGTATACAGCGGCGGCACGCTGGTGGGGAGCCTCAGCGCGGCGTTTACGGCGTATATACCGGAGACGCTGCGGCCAACGGCGGTCCTGACCACGGAGGTGGTCAACGACGACCCGGCGGTGCAGGGCTGGGGCGTGTGTTTGCAGGGCGTGAGCCGGGTGCGGTACGCGGTGACGGCCGCGGCGCAGGGCGGCGCGGCGGTGCGGAGCATCCGGTTCCGGATAGCGGGACAGGAGCTGGCAGGGGCCGCCGGCACCACGGCGGCCATCGGCGTCAGCGGGGAGCTGCGGCCCACGGCCACGGTGACGGACAGCCGGGGACGGTCGGTGACGGTGACAGGGGCGGCGGTGACGGCGGAGCCGTACTATCCGCCGGCCATCACGGTGTCGGCCGCGGTGCGCTGCGGCGCGGACGGCACGGAGGCGGACGACGGGGCGTATCTGAAGGTGAAATGCGCGGCGCAGTGCGCGGCGGTGCAGGGACACAACGCCGTGGCGGTGCGGGCGCGGTTCCGGCCCATGGGCGGCGCATGGAGCGGCTATACGGCGCTGGAAAACGGCGAAGAGCAGCTGCTGGGCGGCGGACTGGACAAGGGAACGTCCTATGAGGTGGAGCTGAGCGCGGAGGACACCGTGGGCAACGTGCGCACGGTGCGGTATACGGCGGCC
The DNA here is from genome assembly GCA_934623575.1 of uncultured Oscillospiraceae bacterium. Taxonomy (GTDB): domain Bacteria; phylum Bacillota; class Clostridia; order Oscillospirales; family Oscillospiraceae; genus Vescimonas. The sequence goes on along the minus strand of CAKTVL010000025.1, from coordinate 4,759 downwards.
ACCAGCCAGGTGACGCTGCATCTGCGCAGCGGCGGCAAGGGCGCGGCCTTCGGCAAGTACGCGGAGCAGCAGGCGCTGGAGTGCGCGTGGCCGGCGGTGTTTTACGGGGACGTGGCGGTGTCCGGCACGCTGACGGTGGGCGGCCGGACGGTGGAGGAGCTGCTGTTCCCGGTGGGGTGCGTGCGTCTGACGGACGGCGCGGAGGCACCGGAGACGCCGGCGGGGTCGTCGTGGGAGAGCGTGGAGACGGGCATCGCCGGCGTGTACGGCTGGCGGCGCGTGACATGAGGGAGGAGGAACGAGGAATGGCATCGACGTATACGATGGTGGCGTACGGCTCGCAGGGCGGCGCAGTGAAGCAGCTGCAGAACGAGCTGAACAAGCGGGGCTATACCCTGGATGAGGACGGTATTTTCGGGAAAAAGACCAGGGCGGCCGTGCGTGACTATCAAAAGAAGAACGGGCTGACCATGGTGGACGGCATCGCCGGAGACGAGACGTGGGGGAGCCTGCTGTCCGCGCCGACGGCGGCGGAGCAGGAGGCCCAGGCCGCAGCCGCCGCGGAGGCGGCCAGGCCCCGGGCGGAGGTGACGGCGGCCACGGCAAAGCGTTTGCAGGAGCTGGAGAAGGGGTATACGCCCTCGGACGAGGTGACGGCAGCCCAGGCGTACCGGGACAGCGTGGCGGCACTGGAGCCGGGGGCGTATCAGTCGCGGTTCGAGGAGCGCTTGCAGGCGCTGTATGACCGGATCGCGGGGCGAGAGGCCTTTGACTACGAGCCGGAGGAGGACGAGGCGTACCAGCGGTACGCCAGGCTGTACGCCGCCCGGGGCGCGGCGGCCATGGAGGACACGCTGGGCAAGGCGGCGGCGCTGACCGGCGGGTATGGCTCCAGCTATGCCCAGAGCGCGGGGCAGCAGGCGTACAACGGGTATCTGCAGGAGCTGGCCGCGCTGGTGCCGGAGCTGCGGCAGGCGGCGCTGGCGGAGTATCAGCAGGAGGGAAAGGCCCTGCAGGAGCAGTACAGCCTGCTGCACGCGCAGGAGAAGGCGGACTATGACCGCTGGCAGGACGAGAGGGCGGACTGGCAGAAGCTGCTGGCGGCGGCCCAGGCGGAGTATGAGGACGCGGGCAGCCGGGACCAGAAACTGTATCAGACGATGCTGGGATATTTTTCCGACAAAGCGGAGCAGGAGAGGAAACTTTCGGCCTCCGGAGCGCGTCTAATAGATAGTGGCGAGTCCTACGGCGGCGGAGAGAGCCTCAGCTCCACGGCGGCGGAGAGCTTGCAGCGAGCCATACGGAACTATCTGAAGCGGGGCAACGGAGACCTGGCCCAGGCGCTGGCGGCGCAGTACAGACCCCGGATGACACCGGCGCAGCGCCAGCAGCTGGACAAGCTGCTGGGGCAGTACGGAACGGCGCAGCAGTAAGGGCGCAGCGGGCAAAGGGGGTTGCAATCAGAGGCGGCGTATGGTATCATATACTGGTATATTGCGACGCGGCGAAAGCGCCGCAGCGGCCCAGTACAGAGAGACGGGCTGCGGGAAGGAGCAGCAATGGAGAAGATGAAGAAGCACTTTCTGCGCCGCATGGCGCTGGTGATGGCCATATTGACGTTGGTATCCGCCACACTGGTGGGCTGCGGCGAGCAGAAGGAGCCGAAGCCGGACCCCAAGGATGAGGAGGTCGTGGTAGAGCCGGAGCCCATCCAGCTGCCGGACGGCGTCAGCTTCGATGAGGAGAAGTATCCGGATGTATTCGGGTTTATCCAGATCCCCAACGCCACCCAGTGCGCCATCAGCAAGGGCCACTATCTGGCGCAGAGCCCCAAGTCCACCAAGAGCAGCACCGGGTATGACGACGATTACTACCTGCAGCGCGATCTGGACGGCAAGACCAACAAGGCCGGCTCGCTGTACATCCAGGCGCACTACAACAAGTCCGACCTCAGCGACCCCGTGACGGTGATTTACGGCCACAACATGGCCAACCGGACCATGTTCGGCGGGCTGCAGAGCTACGGCGAGACGCTGAAGTTCGATGACAACGCCGTGATGTACATCTATCAGCCGGACCGGCAGCTGACCTATAAGTTCTTTGCCTGCATCCCCTACGACACCAGCCACATCCTGTATTACCACGATTTCAAGGACGAGAAGGTGTTCACGGCCTTCTTCGAGGCGCTGGCCAAGGCGGCGGCAGACCCCAAGTATAAGAGCGACAGCGATCAGAACGCGTTTTACAGCGCTGAGGGCTGCGTGAACGTGGATAAGAACAACATGCCGGTGGCTGGCGACAAGGTCGTGATCTTGTCCGTGTGCAAGAACGGCGACGATCACCACCGCTATCTGCTGATGGCGAAGCTGGTGGAGGATTCCGCGGCGCCGGTGCTGATGACCCGCGGCGAGGCGGAGGCGGCCGGTATCCCGGCGGACCGCATCCTGGATAAGGACGCCGCGGCGGCCGCAGGCATCACCGTGGACACCGCCGGTGCGGATGCGGCCAATACGGACGCTGCCAAGACCGATACTGCAGCCAAGACCGATGCTTCGGCCAAGACCGACAGCAGCAAGAAGAGCTGAGCAGGACCGCAAGAGAATAAAAAACGCCCGAACCGAGAGGTTCGGACGTTTTTTTGCGGGGCTTTTACAGGGCGGCGCCGTCGGTCTGGGAGAGCAGGTCGGCCAGGGAGACGCTGTCAAGATAGTCGTTGATCAGGCAGTCCAGCTTCTCCCACATGGGGAGGGTGGTGCAGTGACCGGCCCGGGGGCAGGTGTTCTCCTCGCCCTCCAGGCAGGTGACGGGGGCCAGGGAGCCCTCGGTGAGCCGGAGGATCTGGCCCACGGAGTAGTCGGCGGTGGGGCGGTTCAGGCGGTAGCCGCCGCCCTTGCCCCGCAGGCCGTCCACCAGACCGGCCTTGGAGAGCACGGCGATGATGCTCTCCAGATATTTTTCGGAGATGCCCTGCCGCTGGGCGATGGCGGGCAGGGGAAGATAGGCGGCGCTGTCGCTCTGGGCCAGCTCCAGCATGACGCGGAGAGCGTAGCGGCCTTTGGTAGAAACCAGCATGGGATGACCTCCCTTACAATAATAAACATAGTATACCACTATGTTTTGCGGATTGCAAGGGGAAAGCGCTTACAGATAGTGGTACTTGTTCCGCTTGGCCAGCAGGAAGGTGCAGGAGATCAGGAAGGCGAAGATCTCGGCGGCGGTGATGGCCCACCAGATGCCGTCCACGCCCAGCAGCATGGGCAGGAGGATGACGGAGCCGGCCTGGAACACCAGCGTCCGCAGGAAGGAGATGGCAGCGGAGACGCCGCCGTTGTTCAGGGAGGTGAAGAAGCCGGAGGTGAAGATGTTGAAGCCCGCCAGCAGGAACGACCAGGCGAAGAGGCGGAAGGCGTGGACGGTCAGGTCGTACAGCGCGGCGTCGTAGCCCACGAACAGGTGGGCCAGGGGCCGGGCCAGGGCGCGGGCCAGCAGCGTCAGCGTCACGCCGCCGACGGCCATCAGCAGGACGCTCTTGCGCAGGAGGCTTTTCAGCTCGTCGTGGTTCTGGGCGCCGTAGTGAAAGCCCACCACCGGGGCGCAGCCGATGGAGTAGCCGATGAAGATGGCCACGAAGATGAACTGGACGTACATCAGCACGCCGTAGGCGGAGACGCCGTCCTCGCCGATCAGGCGCATGAGCTGGAAGTTGTAGAGCATGCCCACCAGGGAGGAGGAGATGTTGCTCATCAGCTCGGAGGAGCCGTTGCCGCAGGCCTGCAGCAGCGGGCGAAGACGCAGTGCCGCGGGGCGCAGGCGCAGCAGGCTGGTGTTGGGCCGCAGGAAGTAGAGCAGCGGCAGCACGCCGCCCACGCACTGGCTCAGGCCGGTGGCGATGGCCGCACCGGCCACGCCCCACTTGAACACCGCCATGAACAGCGCGTCCAGCACCATGTTGGTGACGCCGGCGGCCACGGTGACGATGAGGCCAAGGCGGGGCTTCTCGGCGGCGATGAAAAAGCTCTGGAACACGTTTTGCAGCATGAAGGCGAAGGTGAAGCCCGTGACGATGCGGCCATAGAGGACGCAGTCGGGCAGCATGGCGTCGGAGGCCCCCAGGAAGCGGGACACGGCGGGCATGGTGAGGATGCCCACGGCGGACAGTACGATACCCAGCAGCAGAGTGAACAGCACCAGCATGGAGAAGGTGCGGTGGGCCTCGTCCTTCTTGCCCTCGCCCAGCAGCTTGGACACCAGCGCCGTGCCGCCGGTGCCGATCATGAAGCCCATGCCGCCCAGGATCATCACAAAGGGCATCACCAGGTTCACGGCGGCGAAGGGCGTCTTGCCCACGAAGTTGGAGACGAACAGGCCGTCCACCACGCCGTAGATGGATGTGAACACCATCATGCAGATAGACGGCAACGTGAAGCGCAGCAGCTTTCCGTAGGAGAAATGGTCGGAAAGGCGAATGGGAGCAGACATAGGGGCCTCCTGAAAACAAGATAAGTGACTGCCGAAAAAGCGCGGGCGGCGATTGAGGACGCAAGGAAGGGGATGTGTGCAGGGGAAACCTTAGCCGGGTTTCCCCTGCGCGTTCAGTCACCCGCCCGCAGGCGACCGCTTTTTGCGTGGCAAAAAGCGCTGACACCAAAAAGAAAGGGACACACAAAGTGTGTCCTTTTCTTTTTGGTGACCCGTACCGGATTCGAACCGATGTTAAAGGCGTGAGAGGCCTCTGTCTTAACCACTTGACCAACGGGCC
>CAKTVL010000024.1 GCA_934623575.1 uncultured Oscillospiraceae bacterium | reverse complement strand
GGTGTGCTCCTCCTTGGTCATGAAGAAGGCGCTCTTGAAGATGTCGCTGCGCTGGGCGGCGGTGATCTCCGGGTGCTTTGCCAGCACCTCGTCCAGCTTCCGCATGGCGGCGTTGTGTCGGTTATAGACCCTGATGGACTCCAGCAGCTTCTCCTCAGAGAAGGTGCCGCCCAGCTTCTCCAGGTCACGGATGACCCGCTCATACCCGGCCTTGGTAAAGGCCACGCCGTAGGCGGGCTTGCGGTTCTGGGGATAGGTCATGGGGATAAAGGGGATGGACGGCACGGCGTACTTCCAGTTCTCCCCCACGGTTTTCAGCGTGTCGCACAGGGAGGGGATGACGATGGCGCTGACGCCCTCATAGGCGCCGTTGATGCCCAGCTCCAGCATGGTCTGCACGATGCCGCACAGGAAGGCGGGACAGTACTCCTTGGCGCGATTCAGCGTCACGTCGCCGCCCCAGGCGCCCATGGGCACAAAGCCCATGGCGTGGATGATCTCCTCGGGGGTATAGACGGGAGCGCACAGCACGATCTTTTTGCCCTGGGCCAGATAGCGCTCCATCTGCGCCTTGGGAGAGGCCGCCGCCTCGTGAAAACGATTCAGAAGGTCCTTCATGCCTTACACTCCTTTCGCAGCCTTGTTGGCTTCCATGATCTCCGTCAGGCCCTGGACGCGGGTGTCGTACTGGGCCTCGGAGAAGTTGCGGGGATCGGCCTGGTCGCCGTCGAAACTGACCACGGGGATATTGCATTCCTTGCCGATCTGGCGGCTCATCTCATACATGAAGCCGCTCCACAGTTTGCAGGAGCGGTTGGTGTGGACCAGCAGGCCCTCCACATGGTTGTCCTTGCACAGCTTGATGCGCTTGTCGCGGCTCAGCTCCAGGTTGATGGCGTTGGGCACCCTGCAATAAGCGCGGATCATCTCATCAAAGGTGTTGTAATCAAAGCCGAAGGCGTCGGCATAGATGGTGGTGACCATGTTGATGCCCCGGGACTTCAGTCCGGTGCTGGTGGCCCGCAGATAGGGCCAGCAGGCGATGCCCTCGAACATGATGCGGTACTTCTCCTCTGTGCGGAAGGTGGAGACGCCGTTTTTGTGGTTCTCCTCATACTCCTTCAGCAGCGTCTCCATGGCCTCGGCGGCACTGGCCTTGCCCCGGGCGGTGACCATGACGGCCATGTGGTTCAGCAGGTCGAAGCCGTTGAAGGGCGACGGCACATACCGGGCGCAGCCGGTGGCCGCCAGCCAGGCCCGGCTGGAGCGGCAGGAGAACCCGGTGACCTCCTTGAACTTCTCGTCGGACCACTTCTTGCCGGTGATCTCCTCCAGCTGGTGCACGGCGTCCCAGAACTGGCCGGTGACGTAGGCCACCTCGGCGTCGGACACCTCGTAGTCCGGGTTGAAGGGAATGTCCAGCAGGATCATGGGGATGTTCAGCTCGCGGGACAGGTTCTCATACCACTTGATCATGCAGGAGCAGATATTGCTGCAGCACAGCAGCACATCCGGCATGGCCACGTCCTGCTCGGGACAGGACTTCAATTTTGCATAGGCCAGCGACACCCGGGCGTAGGCGCATATATCATTGGAGTAGCCCTCGGACTCCGCCACCTCGCACATTCTCGTGCCGGCGCCCCGGGCCGCGATACCCGCCGCCTGATTCTCCGGATACACCGTGGCGATGCCCATGGTCTCCGGTATCTCCACCGGGAAGTTGCTGGACACCCATGCCACCTTCTCGCCGCGCTTCTTGGCCTCGATGGCATCCGCATACGCGTCCGCCGCGATCTTGCCCAGCTTATACTTGGCGGAATTGGGATCCACCGGACGGGGCGCCTTCTTCACTTCTTCTGCCATTTCAGTTCCTCCTCGTTCCACACAATGTCAACGTACTTTCTCATGCTTTCTTACTTGTTGTCAACACGCCGTTTCGTCTATTTTTATCCAATTTTCTTGATATGTCAGCATGTTTTCCCGGCCCATAAAGCCGCGCCGATGGCGCCGAAATACTGGGCCAGCGGGTCCACAAACACTGGTACGCCAAGCTCTTCGCTGAGTGCCTGCCGCACCGCGTCGTTCCGCGCCACGCCGCCGGAAAGGCACACCCGCTCCGTCACGCCGGCCCTTCTGGCCAGCGCCGCCACGCGGCTGGCCACGCTCCGGCATATCCCCGCCACCAGGTCCGGCCGCCCCACGCCATTTGCCAGCTGGCTGATAACCTCGCTCTCGGCAAACACCGTGCAGGTGCTGGAGATCGCGGCGGGCGCCGCCGCTTTAGCCGCCTCCTCCGCCAGATCGTCCACGTCCAGCCGCAGGATGGACGCCATCACGTCCAGAAAGCGCCCGGTGCCCGCGGCGCACTTGTCATTCATCACAAAATTGGTCATTTTTCCGGCGGGCGACAGGGCGATGACCTTGGCGTCCTGCCCGCCGATGTCGATAACGGTGCGCAGGTCCGGGAACACGAACCGCCCGCCCAGGGCGTGGGCCGTCAGCTCGCTGATCTCGCCGTCAGCGCCCTCGTAGTTCTTGCGGCCGTAGCCGGTGACGATGGTCCGGGCCATGTCGCCGCGGCACAGGCCGCACGCGCGCCACAGCTGCGAGAGCGCCTCCTCCGGGCCTCCGGTGCCCAGGCCGCCCCGCTGCAGGCTGCGGGCCACCAGGGTCGTGCCGTCCTGTATCACGGCGCACTTGGAGGTGGTGCTGCCGATGTCGATGCCTAAGGTATACATGGTGTCCTCCCTGCTTCCGAAAGCGCGGTGGTGCGGATGCGCCGCCGCGCCGATAGGTTCGTTTTGCGCCTGCGCCGCGCCCAGCGGCGCGGGCCGTGCGGGCTTTCAGCTGCGGCGCAGACCGAATACTGGTCTTACCAGTTTATTTGTATTATACGGCTTTGTTAAAATTGCGTCAATTATGTGAATTGACAAATAAATAACAAATATTTGTGCATTGTACTGATCCGCACTTTAAATGAATAAAATATGGCCGGTTCTCAGGCCTGTTTCTTCCATTTTTCCCGAAGCTCCCGCATAGAAGCATGACAAAGCCGCATGGTGCGGAACACACCATGCGGCGCAGGCCGCCGAAAAAGCTGTCAGCTCTTCCGGCGGCCTGAAAATACATTATTTCTGTCACTGCTCCAGGTCGGACTTGTCCAGCTTCATGTCCCGGTAGGCCCGGGGCAGACCGGGGGCGATCAGCGGAAATACGTTCTCCGTGTCGGCGGTGGGCTGGATATTATAGGTGCCGTACATATTCACCAGGTCGAAGCTGCTGCGGGGCACGCTGGGAAAGTGGTGAACGTCCGGCGTGGCATCGTAGGGAAAGCCGCCCTGCTTTTTGCGATTGGGCATAAAAAATCACCTCCGGCCTTAGTATGGCCGGAGGCGCGCATTACATTCTGTTGGTTCGTCTGTATTCAGCGGTAGATCTCCGCATCGAAATCCCGGACGATCTCGTCCCGCTGGACGTCACGGACATAGACCAGGTTCGTCTCGTCATAGGCCAGGCGCATGGCAAAGCTCTTGGCCTCAAAAATATCGTCGGTCTCGAAGAAATCCCGGTAGGCCTCCTCCGGCTCGTGGCTCTTGCGCCAGACAACGTGAAAACGCATCGTGATACCTCCATGCAATAGGGGTGTATTTTTTAGTATACCTCTGCGTCTGTCAAAAAGCAACGGTGGGTTTCGCCAAAAAACCGGGGGAAAGTTCGTCACATTTTCCCCGGGGAAAGTGGTGATTTTTTCTTTCCCTGCCCCACAAGATGTTGTATAATAGGCAGGAATTTTGGAGAGACAGAGGTGCATTTGGGTGAAGATCGGATTTGACAACGAGAAGTATCTGCAATTGCAGGCGGAGCACATCACGGCGCGGCGCGCCCAGTTCGGCGGCAAGCTGTATCTGGAGTTCGGCGGCAAGCTGTTTGACGACTACCACGCCTCCCGGGTACTGCCGGGCTTCCAGCCGGACAGCAAGATCCGGATGCTGCAGACGCTGAAGGACGACGTGGAGATCGTGGTGGCGATATGCGCCGGGGACATCGAGAAAAACAAGATGCGCGGCGACCTGGGCATCAGCTATGACGCCGACGTGCTGCGGCTGATCGACGTGTTCCGGGGCCTGGGCTTCTATGTGGGCAGCGTGGTCATCACCCAGTACGCCGGGCAGCCGGCGGCAGACGCCTTTATCAAGCGGCTCTCCGACCTGGGCGTGAAGAGCTACAAGCACTATCCCATCGCGGGCTATCCCTCCGACGTGGCGCACATCGTGTCCGACGAGGGACTGGGTAAGAACGAATATATCGAGACCACGCGGCCGCTGATCGTGGTGACGGCCCCCGGCCCCGGCAGCGGCAAGATGGCCACCTGCCTGAGCCAGCTGTACCACGACAACCGCCGGGGCATCCGGGCAGGCTACGCCAAGTATGAGACATTCCCCATCTGGAACCTGCCGCTGAAGCACCCGGTGAACCTGGCCTATGAGGCGGCCACGGCGGACCTCAACGACGTGAACATGATCGACCCGTTCCACCTGGAGGCCTACGGCGAGACCACGGTGAACTACAACCGGGACGTGGAGATCTTCCCGGTGCTGGCGGCCATGTTCCGGATGATCCAGGGCGAATGCCCCTACAAGTCCCCCACGGACATGGGTGTGAACATGGCGGGCTTCGCCATCGTGGACGACGCGGTGTGTCAGGAGGCCAGCCGGATGGAGATCCTGCGGCGGTACTACGCCGGGTGCGTGGACCGGGCCAGAGGCCAGGCCGATGAGTGCGTGGTGCGCAAGCTGGAGCTGGTAATGCAGCAGGCGGGTGTGACGCCGGAGATCTGCCCGGCGGTGGCGGCCTCGCTGGACAAGGCGGAGGCCACCGGCAAGCCGGCGGGCGCCATGGTGCTGCCGGACGGCAGTGTGGTCACCGGCAAGACCTCTCCCCTGCTGGGCGCGTCGGCGGCGCTGCTGCTGAACGCCCTGAAGAAGATGGCGGGCATCGACCACAAGCTGGACCTGATCCCGCCGTCGGTGATCGAGCCTATCAGCGCCATGAAGACCGGCTGCCTGGGCCACCGGAACCCCCGGCTGCACTCGGACGAGGTGCTGATCGCCCTGGCCATCTCCGGCCTGACCAACCCGCTGGCGGCCATGGTGCAGGCGCAGCTGAAAAACCTGCGGGGCTGCGACGCCCACTTCTCGGTGATCATCTCCGAAGAGGACGCCAAGCTGTACAAACGGCTGGACATCAACGTCAGCTGTGAGCCGAAATACGAGGTCAAGGGCCTGTATCACAAGTAAACCACTCTCTTTGCCCGCGCTGTGCGCGGGCAAAGTCGTCTGAAAGGAGATCGTATGCAAAGCATCGCACAACTGCTGGCCGCGGAGCTGGGCCAGCCGGTCCAGTATGTGGAGAACGTCATCGCCCTGCTGGACGAGGGCAGCACCATACCGTTTATCGCCCGGTACCGGAAGGAGCAGCACGGCTCCATGGACGACACCACCCTGCGGAAACTGGAGGACCGGCTGCAGTACCTGCGGAACCTGGACAAGCGGCGGCAGGAGGTCAAGTCCACCATCGAGGGACAGGGCAAGCTCACCGACGAGCTGGCGGCGGCCATCGACGGCGCGGCCACGCTGGCGGAGGTGGAGGACCTGTACCGCCCCTACAAGCAGAAGCGGCGGACACGGGCCACCGTGGCCCGGGAGAAGGGGCTGGAGCCGCTGGCGCTGCTGCTGTTGGCCCAGAAGAAGGACTGCCCCGCGCCGGAGGACGCCGCCCAGGACTATATCGATCCGGAGAAGGGCGTGGAGACCGTCGCCGAGGCCCTGCGGGGCGCCAACGACATCATCGCGGAGATCATCAGCGACGACGCGGACATCCGCAAATCGCTGCGGGGCCTGCTGCTGCGGCAGGGGCACCTGAGGAGCCTGGCCGCCAAGGGGGAGGACTCGGTCTACCGGCTGTACTACGACTTTGACCAGCCGCTGCCCAAGCTGGCGGGGCACCAGATACTGGCCGTCAACCGGGGCGAGAAGGAGGGCTTCCTCACCGTCACGGTGCTGCTGGACCGGGAGACGGCGCTGCCCCTGCTGCGGCGGGCGGTGGTAAAGCCCGGCTCCGCGGCCATGGCGTTTATCAGGGACGCCTGTGAGGACGCCTACGACCGACTGATCTATCCCTCACTGGAGCGGGAGGCCCGCTCCACGCTGACGGAGAGCGCCAGCGAGGGCGCCATCGGGCAGTTCGCCCTGAACCTGAAGCCACTTTTGCTGCAGCCGCCGGTCAAGGGCCATGTGACCATGGGGCTGGACCCTGGCTATGCCCACGGCTGCAAGGTGGCGGTGATCGACGGCACCGGCAAGGTGCTGGACACCACGGTGGTATATCCTACCTACGGCGAGCGGCAGAAGCGGGAGGCCATCGCCAAACTGACGGCCCTTTGCCGGAAGCACGGCGTGGCCCACATCGCCATCGGCAACGGCACCGCCAGCCGGGAGACGGAGCAGATGACCGTGGAGATGCTGAAGGGGCTGCCGGGGGTCAGCTATATGATCGTCAACGAGGCGGGGGCGTCGGTATACTCCGCCGGAAAGCTGGCGGCGGAGGAATTCCCGGAATACGACGTGAACCTGCGCTCGGCCATCTCCATCGCCCGGCGCTTGCAGGACCCGCTGGCGGAGCTGGTGAAGATCGACCCCAAGGCCATCGGCGTGGGGCAGTATCAGCACGACATGCCCCAGAAGCGGCTGGACGAGACGCTGTGCGGCGTGGTGGAGGATTGCGTCAACGCCGTGGGTGTTGACCTGAACACCGCCAGCGCCAGCCTGCTGGGCTATGTATCCGGGCTGAACGGCACCACGGCGAAGAACATCGTGGCGTACCGGGAGGCCAACGGCGCCTTCCCCGACCGGAAGCGGCTGCTGAAGGTGCCCAAGCTGGGGCCCAAGGCCTATGAGCAGTGCGCGGGCTTCCTGCGGGTACCGGAGAGCGGGAACGTGCTGGACAACACCGGCGTGCATCCGGAGAGCTACGCGGCGGCGGAGCAGCTGCTGGCGCTGTGCGGCTTCAGCGACGAGGACGTGCGGCGGGGCGCCGTGGCGCAGCTGGGGCAGAAGGTGCAGACCATGGGCGAAGCGGCCGTGGCGGAAAAGCTGGGCATCGGCGTGCCCACGTTGCGGGACGTGGTGAAGGAGCTGATGAAGCCGGGCCGCGACCTGCGCAGCGACCTGCCGGCGCCCATCCTGCGGACGGACGTGCTGGAGATGAAGGACCTGAAGCCCGGCATGGTGCTCACCGGCACGGTGCGCAACGTCATCGACTTCGGCGTGTTTGTGGACATCGGCGTCCACCAGGATGGACTGGTGCACATCTCTCAGGTGAGCAATAAATTCATCAAGCACCCCTCCGAGATAGTGGCCGTGGGTGACATCGTGAAGGTGGTGGTGCTGGACGTGGACGAGAAAAAGCACCGCATCAGCCTGTCCATGAAGCAGGTGAAGGAGTAAACGGAAGAAGCACCCTTACGGGTGCTTCTTTTTTATTTCGTCTCATCCTTCTGCCCATCGCGCGGGCATTCCTCCGTTTCATCTGTCTCAATATAGATATTCTCACATTTCCGCTGCGCTTCTTCCAGCAGTGTAATTGCTTTTTCCATTGCATCCATCGCCGCCAGATACATCTTTTTGTAGTCCGTCACCTCTTCACCCCCTTTATTGCATTTTAGTAAATATATTTACTAAAATCAATAGTAAATTTATTTACTTTGTAAAATACTGCCCAAAGGAGTTGGTGCAGTATGACATACCAGCGCAGGCTGCGTGATCTGCGGGAAGATCACGACAAAACGCAGCAGGACATCGCCGCCGTACTGGGCACATCTCAAACTATGTATGCGCGCTATGAGCGCGGCGCAAATGAGCTGCCGCTGCGGCATCTGCTGACGCTTGCAGATTATTACGGCGTTTCCGTAGACTACCTTCTGGGACGCAGCGATAAAGCATAAAAAAAGAAACCGCCTGGCGGCGGTTTCTTTTTTTATGCCATTTACTCAATGACCGGGAGCTTTTTGACCACGGCGGCGCAGCGGGGGCACAGGTCGGGGTGCTGGGCGTCGCTGCCCACGGTGGGCAGGACTTTCCAGCAGCGGGCACACTTGGCGCCGTTGGCGGGGCGAACGGCCACCTTCTGCTCCGCGTCCACGTCCACGCGGACCTGGGAGACGATGAACAGATCGGCCACCTGGGCGGCGTCCATGGATGCCAGGAAGCCATCCTCCGGCGTAACGGCCAGATCCACCTCAGCCTCCAGGCTCTTGCCGATGGTCTTGTCGGCACGGGCAGTCTCCAGCGCGCCGTTGACGGCGGTGCGCAGGGCGGCGATACGGCCCCACTTGGCCATCTCGTCGTCGCTGAGGGCGTAGCCGTAGTAGGGCTGCACCATCTCGTTGAACAGGACGTTGCGCGCGTCGTCGCAGGAGCGGTGGGGCATAGCCAGCCAGATCTCGTCACAGGTGAAGGCCAGGATGGGCGCGAACATACGGGTCATGGCGTCCAGGATCAGGAACAGGGCGGTCTGGGCGCTGCGGCGGGAGAGGCCGTCGGCCTCGTCGCAGTACAGGCGGTCCTTCAGGATGTCGAAGTAGAAGGAGCTCAGATCCACCACGCAGAAGTCGTTGATCATGTGGGAGACCACATGGAACTCGTAGTTGTCGTAGGCGGCGTAGGCCTTGGTCAGCAGGTCGTTCAGTCGGGTAACAGCCCACTTATCCAGGGGCAGCATCTCCTCCGGCTCTACCAGATGGTCGGCGTCGAAGCCTACCAGGTTGTCCAGGCAGAACTTGGCGGTGTTGCGGAACTTCAGGTAGTTCTGGCTCAGCTGCTTGAAGATCTCGTCGGAGCAGCGGACGTCCACATGATAGTCGGAGCTGCCGGCCCACAGACGCAGCAGATCGGCGCCGTACTTGTTGAAGATCTCGGCGGGGTCCATGCCGTTGCCCAGAGACTTGTGCATGGCCTTGCCCTCGCCGTCCACAGTCCAGCCATGGGTAACGCACTCCTTGAAGGGAGCGCCGCGGCCCAGGGCGCCCACGGCCACCAGCAGGGACGACTGGAACCAGCCGCGATACTGGTCAAGGCCCTCGATGTACATGGTGGCGGGCCAGAAGTGCTGGTCGCGCTCCATGGCGGCGAAGTGGGTAGAGCCGGAGTCGAACCAGCCGTCCAGGGTGTCGGTCTCCTTCTCAAAGCCGGCGCTCTTGCCGCAATGGGGGCAGGTGAAGCCGTCGGGCAGGATCTCCTCGGCGGTCATGTCGAACCAGGCGTTGGAGCCCTTCTTCTCAAACAGGGAGGCCACGGCCTCGATGGTCTCCGGGGTGCAGACAGGCTTGCCGCAGTCCTTGCAGTAGAACACGGGGATAGGCAGGCCCCACCGGCGCTGGCGGCTGATGCACCAGTCGGTGCGCTCCAGGATCATGGAGCGCATACGGTCCTTGCCCCAGGCGGGCACCCAGCGGACGTCCTCGCAGGCGGCGATGGCCTCCTCCTTGAAGGAGTCCACGGAGCAGAACCACTGGGGCGTGGCGCGGAAGATAATGGGCTGCTTGCAGCGCCAGCAGTGGGGATAGCTGTGGACGATGTCCTCGCTGGCGAACAGGGAGCCGTTGTCCTTCATATCCTGCAGGATCACGGGGTTGGACTCGTCGGTGGTCATGCCCTCGTACTTGCCGGCGTAGGCGGTATGCTTGCCCTGATCGTCCACAGGCACCACCATGTCCATGCCGTAGCGCTTGCAGGTGACATAGTCGTCGGCGCCGAAGCCGGGCGCGGTGTGGACGCAGCCGGTACCGGAGTCCATGGTGACGTAGTCCGCCAGCACCAGACGGCTGGTCTTGGGCAGGAAGGGATGGTCGGCCAGCATATTCTCGAAGAAGGAGCCGGGGTGGGACTCCACGATCTCGTAGCTGTCAAAGCCGCCGATCTTCATGACCTTCTCGGTCAGCGCCTCGGCCATGATGTACATCTCGCCGTTGGGGGCCTTCACCACCGCATAGCTCTCGTCGGGATGCAGGGCGATGGCCAGGTTGCCGGGCAGGGTCCAGATAGTGGTGGTCCAGATCACGAAGTACAGCTTGCTGTGGTCCAGGTGGCCCAGCTTGCCCAGATCGTCATGCATGGGGAACTTGACATACACCGTGGTGCAGGGATCGTCCTTATACTCGATCTCAGCCTCGGCCAGGGCCGTCTCGTCGTGGGGGCACCAGTACACGGGCTTCAGGCCCTTGTAGATGTGGCCGTTCTTGTACATCTGGCCGAACACACGGACCTCCTGGGCCTCGAAGCCGGGGTCCATGGTCTTGTAGGGGTGCTCCCAGTCGCCCACCACGCCCATGCGCTTGAAGCCGTCCCGCTGGACGTCGATATAGTGGTCGGCGAACTCATGGCAGGCAGAGCGGAACTCGGAGACGCTCATGGCCTTGTGGTTCAGCTTGTTCTGCTTGATGATGGCGCTCTCGATGGGCATGCCGTGGTTGTCCCAGCCGGGGATATAGGGGGTGTAGTAGCCCCGCATGGCGTACATACGGGTGATGAAGTCCTTCAGGGACTTGTTCAGGGCGTGGCCCATGTGCAGCGCACCGTTGGAGAACGGAGGGCCGTCGTGCAGGGAGAACAGGGGCTTGCCCTCGTTCTTCTTCAGCAGCTCGTTGTAGAGATCCAGCTCTTCCCAATGCTTCAGCATCTCCGGCTCACGCGTGGGCAGGCCGGCGCGCATGGGAAAGCCGCTCTTGGGCATATTCAGTGTCTTCTTGTACTCCATGTTGCTTCTCCTTTTATCGAAAGTTTTTTGAACCAAAATAAAAAGCGCCTCTGTCTCGTTCAAGAGACAAAGGCGCGGAAAAACGACCTCTGCGGTACCACTCTCGTTGCCGCTGACGCGGCCGCTCGTTCCCCACGGGATGGGGCGGGGAGAAGATAACGGCTCCCTTGCCGTCCGCGCTTACTCGACAGGCTTTCAGGCGGATGCTCCGGGGTGATGTCCGGCGCGGTCGTCCCGGCCGCCTTGCACCAACCGGCGGCTCTCTTGGCGTGGACGGACGCGCTGCTTGTCCCCTTCATCGCAACTTTCAATATTGCTGACAATGTAGCACGGTTTTGGGGGAATGTCAAGAGGAAAGCGGAAAAAGGCGGCACACAGCCGCCTTTTTCAGTTAAATTATCCGATAATCCCGCTGGGCCAGGGCCTGCTCCCGGCGTATTTTCTGGGCGGCCAGGGCCTCCTCCAGCGCCACGATGATGCTGTTGGACACCAGAAAGCCCCGGGGCGTCAGGCGCCAGCCCTTTTCCGTCCGGACGGCCAGGCCCGCGCGCTCATACTGCGCCAGCAGCTCCTCCATGGGCTGGAAGCGCTGGCGGTAGGTGGTCTCAAAGTACCGGCGGTCGATGCCCTCCGCCATGCGCAGGGACAGCATGACGTACTCATAGTCCCGGGTCAGCGTGGCGTCGGACTCCGACTCGGACAGGATCAGCCGCCCGTTGATATAGGCGTCCAGGTCCCGGACGTAGGCATAGCGGACGCCGCCGAAGTCGGAATGGGCGCCGGGGCCAAAGCCGGCGTACTCCTGCATGCGCCAGTATTTCAGATTGTGGCGGGACTCGTACCCCGGCTTGGCGAAATTGGAGATCTCGTACTGCTCGTAGCCGTTCTGTGCCAGCGCCGTCACGGCATAGAGGTACATGTCTGCCTGGGCGTCGTCGTCGGGGAACGACTCCTCCAGCCGGCGGTCGTACAGCGGCGTGCCGGGCTCCAGCTTCAGCCCGTAGCAGGAGATGTGCTCCGGGGCCAGGGCGATAACGGCGGCGAGGGTATCCTCCCACTGCTGCATGGTCTGCCCCGGCAGGCCGTAGATCAGGTCTATGCTGAGGTTTTTGAACCCGGCCTTCCGCACGGCGGCCACGGCCTGCTGCACCTGTGCAAAGGTGTGGATGCGCCCGATGGCGCGCAGCAGCTCGTCGTCCGCCGACTGGACGCCCAGGGAGATCCTGTTGAAGCCCGCCCGGCGCAGGGCCCGCAGGGCCTTGACGTCGCAGGCGGAGTCCGGGTTGGCCTCCAGGGTGATCTCGGCATCCCGGGTGACGGGACAGCGCTTGCGGATGGTGCGCAGCAGCTTCGTCAGCCGCTCCGGCCCCAGATAGCTGGGGGTGCCGCCGCCGAAATACACCGTGTCCACCCGGTGGGCAGCGGTGCGGGGGGCCACCTCTTCGATATGCCGCAGCAGGGCGGCGGTATAGGCATCCATCTTCTCCTCGCTGTGGGGCAGGGAGTAGAAATCGCAGTAGGCACACTTCTGGCGGCAGAAGGGGATGTGAATGTACAGCCCCAGCGGGGCGTTTTCTTTTTTCATATCAGCGCACCTGGGGCGGCAGTATGGTCACCGCGCCATAGAAACAGTTGACCTTGCAGCTGCGGCAGCCGATGCAGTCGTCCTGGCGTACCTCGTAATACCCGTCGCTGCGCAGGTCGATGCACTTCATGGGACAGAACATGGCGCACCAGCCGCAGCCGGTGCAGCTCACCGGGTCGATCACGGCCAGCTGGACCGCCTTGCGCCCGAAGGGATGGGCGGGATCGTGCATGACTGACACCCTCCTTTCCTGAGATCACATGATAGTATAGCCGCTTTTGGCGGCTTTGGCAAGTATAGCGGCGGGGAAAACGGCGCATATTACCGGCGAAAGGATGTGATGGCGTGACGCCCAAGGAATATGACGCGCTGGTGCGGCAGCTGTCGCCCCGCTCTCCTCTCTGGAAGGACACCGCCCTGGCCTTCGCCGTGGGCGGTGGGATATGCGCCCTGGGACAGCTGATCATGAACGGCTGGGCTGCGCTGGGGCTGACGGCGCAGGAGGCCGGCACCGCCACGTCGGTGACGCTGGTATTCCTGTCGGTGCTGCTGACCGCCCTGGGGTTGTACCACCGGCTGGCCCGGTACGCCGGGGCGGGCACGCTGGTGCCCATCACGGGCTTCGCCAACGCCGTGGCCTCCCCGGCCATCGACTTCCGGGCGGAGGGCGTGGTCACCGGCACGGCGGTGAAGATGTTCACCGTGGCGGGGCCGGTGATCGTATTCGGCACCGCCGCCAGTGTGGTATATGGACTTATATTGTACCTGCTGGCATGAAAAAAGCACCCCCAATGGGGTGCTTTTTTTACCGTTATGTGACTCAGATGTACTGCTTCATGCCCTCGGTGGCGGTATCCTCAGCGGCGCTGACGGTCACGGTGAACTTGACGCCGTTCTTCTCGCTGAAGTTGTCCAGCCAGTGGAGGAAGCTCTCTACCGCCTGCAGGTCGGTGCTGCCGGCGATCTTGCACAGATTATCCACGAACACATGGGAAATATCGTAATTACCCGCGTACATACCGCACAGGAAGCCGCGCAGGCAGTCAAAAGAATCCACATTATACTCGCCGGCGTTGACCAGACGGACGTTGTAGCTGACGTCGTAGGTCATGTCGCCCTTAGGCTCGATACACACGACACTGCCGGTCTCGGAATCCACGCTGGTGTGGATCAGCTCGATGAGCTGCTTGGTCTTACCGGCGCCGTTGGCACCCATGATCAGTCTAACCATAAGAAATCACTCCTTTGTCATTGGTGGTTCCCACCTGCATACAGCATACCATACCGGCGGGGAAATAGCAATGCAGAAAAAGTAAACTTATTTTTGGGCAATTTTACTTTTTCAGCTTCTCCAGCAGTGTCTGGCGCAGCTCCTCATAGCCGGGCTTGCCCAGCAGGGCGAACATGTTCTTCTTGTACGCCTCCACGCCCGGCTGGTCGAAGGGGTTCACGTCCAGCAGGTAGCCGCTGAGGCCGCAGGCGTACTCGAAGAAGTAGATCAGCCCGCCCAGGGTCTGCTCGTTGAGAGAGCCGGTGTGCAGCGTCACGTTGGGCACGCCGCCCTCCACATGGGCCAGCAGCGTGCCATCCATGGCCTGTTGGCAGATGAAGTCCATGCTCTTGCCGGCCAGGAAGTTCAGTCCGTCGCCGTTGCCCTCATCATAGGGCACGGAGTTCTCGTTCCGGGAGGGGCCGAAGCGCACCACCGTCTCGAAGAGATGGCGCTCGCCCTGCTGGATGTACTGGCCCATGGAGTGCAGGTCGGCGGTGAACTCCACGCTGGCGGGGAACAGGCCCTTGTTCTCCTTGCCCTCGCTCTCGCCGTACAGCTGCTTCCACCACTCGGACATGAAGCGGAAGGCCGGCTCATAGGCCGCCAGCAGCTCGATCTTCTTGCCGGTGCGGTACAGCTCATACCGGGCGCCGGCGTACTGCCAGGCGGGGTTCTCGTTCATGTCCGCCAGGGCGCAGGTGTGCATCATATCCGCCGCGCCGGCCATAAGGGCGTCGATGTCGATGCCCGCCACGGCGATGGGCAGCAGGCCCACGGCGGTGAGCACGCTGTACCGGCCGCCGATATTGTCCGGCACCACAAACTCCTCATAGCCCTTATCGTCGGCCAGGGACTTCAGCGCGCCCTTGTGGGCGTCGGTGGTGGCGTAGATGCGCTTTGCCGCGCCCTCCGCGCCGTATTTCTTCTCCAGCAGCTCCCGGAAGAACCGGAAGGCCACCGCCGGCTCCGTGGTAGTGCCGGACTTGGAGATGACGTTGACGGAGAAGTCCACGCCGTCCACCAGCTCCATGACCTCCGTCAGCGCGTCGGAGGACAGGCCGTTGCCGATGAAATAGATATTGGGGGTGTCCTTCTTTTTCAGGTTGTAGTTGGGGGAACGCAAACACTCGATCACGCCCCGGGCGCCCAGATACGACCCGCCGATACCGATGACCACCAGCGCCTGGGAGGCGGACTGTATCTTTTTGGCCGCCGCCTTGATCCGGGCGAATTCCGCCTTGTCATAGTCCTCCGGCAGGCGCACCCAGCCGGTGAACTCGCCGCCGGCGCCGTCGCCCTTTTGCAGATGGTCATGGGCGATGCGCAGGCGCGGGGACAGCGCCGCCTCATAGGGCAGCGGGATAAAGCTGCGGGCATTTTGCAGATCGACCTGTATCATAAGAATACCTCCTTGTCGCTTGTACACTCAATTTGCCCTATCGTACAACGTTTCCAGTGAAAAAACAAGTGGAAAATCCCGATTTTTTCACCCTTTTCCCGCTTATGCCAGGAACGCCGCCCGATGCAGGAGTTCTGTGAGCATCCGGCCCCAGCTGCGCCCCGGCACATCCTCCGCCGCCAGGACCGGCACCGACAGCACCTCTTCCCCGCCGCTGCACAGCGTCAGCGTGCCCACCTGCTGCCCCTGCGCCACCGGGGCCTTCAGCGTCTCCGGCAGGTCCAGCCGCCGCTCCAGTGCCCCGGCCTTCGCCTTTTCCACCACGGCGGTGACGCCGTCCTCCGGCAGCGTCAGCGCCGCGCTGTCCCCCTCTCCCATGGTCACCGGCAGCGTGGGCAGCGGCTCCTCCGGCACGGCGGAGACCAGGGTATAGGCCGAGAAGCCGTAGTCCAGCAGTGCTTTGGCGTCGGCGTTGCGCTTGTCGGCGGTCTCGCCCTTCATGACCACGGCGATCAGCTCCATGCCCTCCCGCTCCGCCGTGGCGCTGATGCAGTAGCCCGCCGAGGCGGTATAGCCGGTCTTGAGCCCCGTGGCGCCGTCGTAGCGGCGGAGCAGCTTGTTGGTGTTGGCCAGCTGGAAGGCGCCGCCGCGGATGCTGTCCATCCAGATGGTGCTGAACTCGCGGATCTCCGGGTGTTTGGTCAGCAGCTCCCGGCTCATGATGGCAATGTCGTAGGCGCTGGTGACGTGGCCCTCCGCCGTCAGGCCGGTGGGGTTGGCAAAGTGGGTGTCCTCCATGCCCAGGCCCCGGGCGCGGTTGTTCATCTGCTCCACGAACAGCTCCGTCACGCCGGAGACCTTCTCCGCCAGCGCCACCGCCGCGTCGTTGCCCGAGGACACGCACACGCATTTCAGCAGTTCCTCCACGGTGATCTGCTCGCCCTCCGCCAGATACACCTGGCTGCCGCCCATGCCGGCGGCGTTGGCCGACACCGTCACCACGTCGTCATAGGCGATGGCGCCGCTGTCGATGGCGTCCATGGTCAGCAGCAGCGTCATGATCTTGGTGACGCTGGCGGGTTCCAGCTTCTCGTGCTCATTGCGGGCAAACAGGAGCTGCCCGGTGGTCTTTTCCATCAGCAGTGCGGCGCGGGAGGTCAGCGGCAGGTCCACCGCCGCGGCGGGCACCGGCAGGGCTGCCAGCAGGCACAGGGCCGCCAGCAGCGGGGCGATCAGCTTTTTCATAGAGTCCCCTCCATACGTTTTTACCATAGATATGTGCCGGGACAAGAGGTTCATGCCCCTTCGACAGAATTTCCGGTTGCAAAAGCGGCGGCGGTGTGCTACAATAGTCCAGTCAACTGAATCGCAGGGTTGGTATATCGGTATTACAGCGGCTTCCCAAGCCGTTAAGGCGGGTTCGACTCCCGTACCCTGCTCCAAAAACAGATCCCCATCCTGTCGGATGGGGATCTGTTTTTGGAGCGGCACACTAAACAAAAAGAGGGGGCGGACGCGATGCGTCCGCCCCAAGTGAGGAGAAAAAACAGGACCCCATGCGGCGGACTGCAATGCAGAAGGCGCAGGAAAGGGGCAGAAACGGCGAAGAAACGCCGGGAAAAGCACTCGTCACAGGAGCGCCGCCAGCAGCCACACCAGGCCGCAGGCGGATGCGCCCCATACCGCCCACAGCCAGGCGGGCGGATGCCAGCGGCGCTTGCCGCCCTGGGTGCGGGCATAGCT
The DNA here is from genome assembly GCA_934623575.1 of uncultured Oscillospiraceae bacterium. GTDB lineage: Bacteria > Bacillota > Clostridia > Oscillospirales > Oscillospiraceae > Vescimonas. The sequence goes on along the minus strand of CAKTVL010000024.1, from coordinate 6,669 downwards.
GCGGGCAATGCGCACCGCCTCGTCTACCAGCTGGCGGGAGCTGACGCCGCCGCCGTCTGTGGGGAGGATGAAGATCGCCTGTTCAAATATCCGCGGGTCGGGAGAGTCCACGACGATGACGCGGCGGGAAACGCCTTTTACCAAAACCAATGCCTCCTTGCAGCCGTGACGGCGGTGGTGTTACAGCCATAGTATCGCCGCGGCAGCGGGAAGTTATACGGCGGTGCGGGCAAAATTTCCTGCCGCCTTTTGTCGGCTACACGGGGTGGGTATCCTGGCGGCCGTCCACGGCCAGCACCAGCACGGCGCAGTCGTCCGCGCTGCCGGTGCGCCGGGCGGACTGGCGCAGGATCTCATCGGTCAGGGCCCGGGGGGACGTGCCGTCCCAGCCGGCCAGCAGGTCCTGGAGCCACTCGTCGTCCTCGCCGGCCACGCCGTCGGACACCTGCACCAGCCAGGTGCCCGGCGACACCGGGATCTGCTGGGGCGGCACGGCGCTGTCGGCGCTCTCCAGCCCGGCGGGCAGGGCCTGTCCGCGGTAGCGCGCCACCGTGCCGCGGCGCTTGATGTAAGACGGCGCGGCGCCGTATTTATACAGCGTCAGCGTGCCGGCGGAGCGGTCCAGACAGGCCAGGTCGATGGTGGTGAAGCCGGCGCCGCCCCGGCAACGGAGCATGGCGGCGGTGTTCAGCGTCTGAAGCGCCGGAAGGGGCTCTATGCCCGCCTGCAGGAACTGGCGCAGCAGGCGGACGGTCATGGCGGCCTCGCAGTGGGCAGCTTCGCCGCTGCCCATGCCGTCGGACAAGGCCATGTACACGGTGTCCCCGGTGTGGAACAGGGCGTACTGGTCGCCGCAGAGCTTCTCCCCCACCTTGGGGCGCAGGGCGGCGGCGGTGCGGCAGGTCAGGCGGGGGCTGCGCGTCCGCTCCGGCGGTGCGGTGCGGGACAGCACCTCCGCCACCTGGCGGTACTGCTCCCGGGCCAGACGGTAGGCGGCGTCCAGCCGGGCGTGGTGCAGCCGCCGCTGGAGGAAATCGCGGAGCTGGCCGTCCAGGGCCGCCAGAAGCCGGGGAAAGCGCACGCAGCGGGCGGCGAAATGGGGCGGAAAGTCCTCAGCCAGGGCCTGTCCCCGCTGCAGCAGGGCCGGGCAGGCGTCGTTGAAGGCGTTGTAGGTGTCGGTATAGTGGGTCTGCCAGCAGTCGCTGCGCAGGGGGCAGTCCCGGCAGACCTGCTCCGCCGCCCGGTCGAACAGCACGGCGGGGTTCTCCGGCCTGGCGGGCGGGTCCTCCAGGCTGTCATACACCGCGCGGAAGGCGGCGGCCGGGGCAGCGGACTCCTGCGGGGGCGGCACGGCGCTGTCCGGCAGGCACGGCGACGCGCCCTCCTGCAGCAGGAGCCACGCGCCGGAGGCGGTGAGCATCTGGCACAGGGACGCCAGAGGGCGGGCGTCCCCCAGCAGCAGCGACGCCACCACACCGGCGGCGCAGAAGGCACCGGCGCTCAGCAGCCGCGGAAGGCGGCGCAGGGCGGCAGCGGCGGCACCGGCGGCGCACAGCACCACGGTCAGGTACAGCTCCCCCGCGCCGCAGAGGTCCAGCACCAGCCCGGCCAGTGCCCCCGCGCCCGCCGCCAGCGCGGCGGGCTGCGGTGCCGTAAAGGCCAACAGCAGCAGCGATGCCAGCACGGCGGCCGGGGAAAAACCCGCCGCCGTCCAGCCCGCCGGCACGGCGCACACCCCCAGCAGCAGCAAAAACCAGGCGCGGCGGCGGTCCTCCCCGGAGGCGGAGCTCTCCGGCAGCAGGGCGGGCAGCAGCGACGACAGGCCGTACAGCAGCACCAGCGACGCCATGCCCAGCGCCCACTGGCGACCGCTGCGCTGGAGCAGGTAGGGCAGTTGGGTCAGTCCGGCGGCGCAGACGGCGGCCACGGGCCGGAACCACGGGCGGCGGTACAGCCGGGTGGTACACAGCGCCGTGTGGGCGCAGAAGAGCAGCAGGGCGGCGGCGGTGTGCCGCAGGCCCGGCTGGAAATCCAGGCAGAAGAACGCCCCCAGGCCCGCGCAGGCCACGGAGGCCAGCCCCGGCCAGCCCACACCGGCGGCGGACACCGCCGCCAGGGACCAGGGCGCATACTGTCCGCCGGGGGCGGCGGCCGCCAGCAGCAGGGCGGCGGCGCAGCAGCACACCGCGGGCCAGGGGATGCGCAGGGCGGTCTGCCGCATCGCCGGGAGCAGATGTTTCATGGGATACCCCCTCCTTTTTCCGTTATTGTAAACGGCAAAAGGCGCGGTTCCCGTCGGGAAATGGCAAAGGGCTTTGATTTTTCGCTCCGGGGCGGCGGACACTCCGCCCTTGTAATTCGCCGCCGGATTTGGTAAAATACGGTCGAAGAAAATGTCTTACCCACACAGGAGGTGCATCACACATGGTGAAGAAGCTGACCGCACTGCTGCTGGCGGTGCTGCTGACGGCATCCATGACCGCCTGCGGCAGTCAGGACGATGCGCAGGCCGGCGGCGGCGTGGCCCCCGGCACGGAGGATACCGCCGGCGGGGCGGTGCAGCCGCCCGCGCAGGAGCCGGACGCGCCCGACCAGGGCACCGTGAACGGCGGCACCTATACCAACCATCTGGCGGGCATCTCCTGCACGCTGGACGACAGCTGGGTGTTTTACACCGAAGAGGAGATCGACGCCCTCAGCGCTCTGCTGTCCGACGGCGCGGACAGCGAGGCGCTGCAGCAGCGTCTGGCGGAGGACGCCCCGGTGCGGGATATGTACGCCGTGTCCACCGACGGGCTGATGACCATCGCCGTGAGTTTCGAGAATCTGGGGCTGCTGAACGGCAAGACCGTGACGGCACAGGAGACCACGGAGGCCACGGCGGAGCAGCTGCCCGCGCTGTGGAAGGAGTACGGACTGACAGAGGTAACGGCCCAGCTGACCGCGGTGGACTTCGCCGGGCAGAAGAGCGTGCCGGCGGTGGCCGTCAGCGCCAAGAACCAGGACGTGCCCATGTACGAGCTGCTGATCTGCCTGAAGGCGGACAACTACCTTTACACGGTGACGCTGTGCAGCTTCACCGAGGATGTCACCGCCGACATGGCAGCGCTGTTCACCGCCGTGCAGTAACGCCGCAATAGAAAAAGGCCGTGCCTCTCGGCACGGTCTTTTTTGTTACCATGTGGCGCGGGCAGTGAGCACATTGCGCTTGTAAGTAATGCGGAAGTAGATATACTCCGCCACGCCGGTGAGTATCCAGGAAAACATATACAGCAGATACAGGGACGTGATCGTGTGGAAGTAGGCAAAGATGGTGTAGATCCAGATGACCCGGAACACGCAGGAGCCCAGAATGACCATAATGGTGGGGGCCACGCTGCGGCCCAGGCCGCGGGAGGCGGCGATGCTGGCGTCCATCAGGGGGCCGATCCAGTAGGAGAAGGCCATGATCCGCAGGCGGTCCACGCCGGCGTCGATGACCTCGGGCTTGTCGGCAAACAGGCCCAGAAACTCCCGACCGAAGACAGTCAGCAGCACGCCGACCAGCACGCCCACAACGGCGGCGTAGAGCATGCTGATATAGAAGCTCTTGAGGATGCGGTCCTTCTTGCCCGCGCCCCAGTTGCGGCTGACAAAGCTGGCGCAGGCGGTGTAAAACGCGGCCATCATGTTGAACACCAGCGTATCGGCATTGGCGGCAGCCGCCGCGCCGGAGACGGTGATCTCGTCGAAGGAGTTCAGGCCTGCCTGCACGAACAGGTTAGCCACGGCGAATATGGCGTTCTGCAGACCGGAGGGGATTCCGATCAGCAGCACACGCTTGGAGGCCAGGCGGTGCAGCCGCAGCTTGCGCAGATCCAGACGGCAGGCGTCCTTGCGGTGCAGCAGATGGATGATAATGAGCAGCGCAGACACCCACTGGGCGATGGCGCTGGCGATAGCCACGCCCTCGGCCGCCATACCGCAGCCGATAACGAACACCAGGTTCAGTATCACATTCAGCACGCCGGCCACCGTCAGGTACAGCAGGGGGCGCTTGGTGTCGCCGGTGGCGCTGAGGACGCCGTTGCCGCAGTTGTAGATGCCCATGGCCGGCAGGCCCAGGGCATAGAGCTTCAGGTACAGCACCGCGCCGGGGAGGAACTCCTCCTTGGTGTGCAGCAGGCGCAGCATGGGCTCGGCCAGAAAGACGCAGACCAGGCAGGTCAGCACGCCCATGGCCAGGCAGATCAGAAAGGACGAGTGGGTGGTGTGCTCCACGTCCTCGTCATTGCCCATGCCCAGCCCGCGGGCCACGGCCACGTTGACGCCGCCGCCCAGGCCGATCAGCAGTCCCGTGAACAGCGTCACCAGGGTGGTGGTGGAGCCCACGGAGCCCAGGGCGATGTAGGTGTTGTACGCGTACTTGCCGGCGATGGCCACGTCGCTGAGGTTGAACAGCACCTCCAGCACCTGGGTCATCATCAGCGGCAAGCTGAACAGCAGGATATTTTTCCAAAGTGAACCGGAGGTCATCTCCACGGTGAGTGCCCTCCGGTGCGCTGCAATTTTCATGCCCGCACCCTCCTATACAATAAAATCACATAGAAACATCCGAACGTGATTGCCAGTATATCACAGCGCATTGCACAAATCAACCCCCGGTGAACGGAATATTTTTTACGTTGCAGGGCGCCTTTTTTGTGCATACTGCACTGTAATTCGAGTTTGTTTTGGGCATATCGTCAAATATTTCACTTTGTGGCCCAGGGCCGACGGGATTTGACAGGGGGCGGCGTCTCCGCTATAATGGACGGGACAATGGCCGGCCGGGAAGCGGGCGGTTTGAAGGAGGAACGCTTATGAAGCGGATGCTTACTGCGGTGCTGGCCCTATCGCTGGTGCTGAGCCTGTGCGCCTGCGGCAGCGGCACGCAGGACGAGGCGCCTACCTATCCTGCGGGCTTCTCCGGGCTGGAGACGCTGATCGACGACGCCCGTGACGAGGGGCGGCTGACGGTGTGCGGCGACGGGGATGAGGCGTATATGACCGCGCTGTGCCAGAAATTCGAGACGCTGTTCGGCATCTCCGTCACCTTCCGGCCCACCGCGCAGGCGGAGAACGCGCGGGGCGACGTGTGGCTCGGCGGCAGCGACACCTGCCGTGCGCTGGCAGCGGCGGGCAGGCTGCTGGCCTATCCGGCGGAGAACGCCGGGCATCTTACCAACGCGGCCTTCGGCGATGGCGACGGCTATTGGTACGGCGTGGCCGCCGACGCGGTGGTGTTCGCCGTCAATGCCGACGTGCTGCGGCGCATGGGCATTTCCGCGCCCAAGGACTGGGCCGACCTGACCGACCCGGTATATCGGGAGCTGCTCTGGGTGCCGGACTACCGCACCACGGAGGTCGGGCAGCTGGTAGCGCAGGGCGCTGCGGTGCAGCTAGGCCGGGAGGGCGGCATCGACTTTCTGACGGAGCTGGACACCAGCGTGCAGTTCTACACCGCTGCGGACGACACCTTTGTAAAGTGCCTGCCCACCGGTGAGTGCGTGATCGCCGTGGGATGGCTCCACGATGGGCTGTCCGCCCTGCAGGGCGACAGCACCGACGCGCTGCGGGTGATCGTGCCCGCCTCCGGCACCTTCGGTGTGGTCAGCGCCAGCGCCATTCTGGCCGACGCCGGGCATCCCAACGCGGCGCGGCTGTGGCAGGAGTTCGTTCTGTCCGCTGCCGGGGCGGATGTGGCCGCGGAGTGCGGGGACTATCGCTTGCCCACCGTGGACGAGGCCGCACTGGTGCAGAGCACCGGCGTGGCCCTTGCGCCCAGCCTGCTGACCAGTCCTGATGCCGCCGAGAGCATCGAGGATGCGGACACGCTGATCGACGACCTGATGCAATCGCTGACGGACAGCGGCGTGGACGTGAAGGACACGGACCGCTGGGACGTGGCCTGAGCGCGGCAAAATCGCAAGAAGAAATACACGAAAGGAGACTATGCCATGCAGGGAACCGCCATTTACCACGCGCCAGTAGGCGAGCTGGTGATCACCTATCAGGACGGCGCCGTCATCGCGCTGAAGCGCGCGGACGCGACAGCGCTGCCGGAGGATGCGCCCAATGCGCTGACCGAGGCGGTCTGCCGGCAGCTGGACGAGTATTTCGCCGGTACGCGTACCACCTTTGATTTTCCCCTCCGTCTGCAGGGAACGCCCTTTCAGGAAAAGGTCTGGGCCGCCCTACGGGACATTCCCTACGGCGAGACCCGCAGCTATCAGCAGATCGCCCAAGCCATCGGGCAGCCAAAGGCCTGCCGCGCAGTGGGCATGGCCAACCACCGAAACCCGATATATATCATCGTTCCCTGCCACCGGGTGGTGGGGGCCAACGGCGCACTGACGGGCTACGGCGGCGGGCTGGACATGAAAAAGGCGCTGCTGGAGCTGGAAGCGCGGCAGCGTTGACGGCCATCCCGGAAAACAGCGCCCCCAGTGGGACACAGATGAGCCGGAAAACCTTGGTCGCACCATTGAATATACCATCGCTGCCAGGCGTGTTTGCCCTTGTCAATCGACGGTAGATATAGAATATAAAAAACACCACCCTGTCGGGTGGTGTTTTTGGCAGGGGCAGAAAGGCTCGAACTCTCGACACGCGGTTTTGGAGACCGCTGCTCTACCAACTGAGCTATAC
>CAKTVL010000023.1 GCA_934623575.1 uncultured Oscillospiraceae bacterium | reverse complement strand
GGCAAGGCGGCGCTGGTGAACCGCGTCCTCGCCATCAACCCGGCGCTCAAGTTTGACGCGCTGGCAAAGCTCTCGGTGGAGGAGCTGAAGGACCTTGCGGAAGCAGGCGCGCCCGCCATGCCCATCGGCAAAGCTGCCGCCGCTTACGCCGCGGAGCAGTATGCCGGGACAACGGCGCTGGACTCCGTCACAGCGGAGGTCGATTCCGAACTGGACGAATTCCCCGCGCACTACGAGGTGGAGCTGCACACAGCATGGGGTGAGTTTGAGTATCTGGTGGACGCCTACACGGGGAAGGTGCTCAGCGGGCAGAAGGACTTGCTGACCACGGCCCCTGTAGGGGACGAGACGGCAAAGCCTACTGTGCCCACCGGCGACATCGGCCATGCCAAGGCGAAGTCCATCGCCCTGAACCACGCGGGCGTGAGCGAGAACAAGGCGTATGACATGGAGATCGAGCTGGACGATGAGGACGGCACGCTCGTCTATGAGGTCGAGTTCAAATCCGGTGGCATGGAGTACAGCTACGAGATCAACGCCGCCACCGGCGCGGTCCTCAAGCACGAGGCGGAGTTGGATAACTGAAAGAAAAGGCGTGAGCCGCTGCAATACAGCGGCTCGCGCCTTTTTACGGGTTATACAGGATCATGTGCAGAATAGTGGTTTGGTCAGAGATGTTGCGGTAGGCGTGGGTGGTGTCGCCCTGAAAGCGGACTCTTTCGCCCGCCTGAACGACAATGGCCTTCTGATCAGCCGTGATTTCGATTGCACCGGCGAAAAGGATGACAAACTCAGTGGTACCCCGCAGATGCGGCTCCGACTGCCAATGGCTGCCGGGAGCCAGCTCCATATAGTAGGCGGAGAACTTCCGGTTTTCATCGTCCGGAAAAAGGCAGTAAGGAGATGCATTGAAGATTATCAAAAACCTGATTTCGACCTTGCAATTCAGGGTACACTCCGCTATCATAAGCTGAACGGGGTGCTTCCGACCGCACAGACGACCGAGGCGTTTCAGACCGCCCTGTCCCACGGACAGGTCACTGAGAAGGAGAAAGCACTGTGGGAGTTTGTTCTGCCCGCTTACGGCGACGCGGAGTTTTCCACCAAGCAGTTGGAAAAGGACTTCGGAAACGCCGCTTACGCGACGATCCGCAGCTTTGTCTTGAAATTTGAAAAGCTGGGACTGCTCAAATCGACGCAGTACGGGAATCGCGTGAAGTACGCGGTTTGCGTATGCTGAAAACGGGAGCCGCTGCATCTGAGCCGCGTGACCTGCGGGGCACACAGACTGCTATTTGACTACTATCGCGAAAAACCTCGGAAGCCCTGCCCTGTAAGGCTTCCGAGTTTTTTTCTCAAAATGCCGGAAATTTGTGCAACACCAATCAAACCCTTGCGCCGCAGGGCTTTCCGGCTTGACGGCCTGATAACTCCGACTCTAAAGGCCGCTGGTTCGAATCCAGTCGGGCGTACCAAAAAGTCCGTGAAATCGCATGATTTCACGGACTTTTTATGCGAAATTGATTCTGCGTTGAATATCTTTTTGCCGATGATCTTTACCACATTCCGCTGCACATGGATGGCGCGATTTTTGAAGTCGATGTCCGACCGTTTCAGGGGGTGTAGCTCCCGCATCCGGCGATATGATCAGCTTCTCCCTGCAGCGCTGCGTGGAGCAATTGGTTTTTTGCTTGTTATGTAGTGTGTGCTTACTATGGGATTGATAGCACAATACATATGAGGAGAATAAATTGAATTGCCAACAAAGATTTGAAGGTAAAGGCTAATGCCGATCACGCATAACAGGTATCCCGTTTGCACATATTTTGTGAGGGTGCAAGGCTAATAATAAGGTTTTCTCCTTGTAAAAAGTATGATAAAATCAAAGATGAGGTATCTGGAGAGGAGGAACGGCAAATGCGAATGGATAACATTGGTTGTTTTTTGGCGTTTCCTCTATTTCCGAGGTACGAAAGCTACCTGCGGCAGAGATCACGGAAAAACTGTCGAATGTAAAGGTGCCCGGAAAATCAGCGTGGTTCCCCAAAACTGACGGATATATTTTCCCGGATGGAGTTGTTTCCAGCATCATGAGGGGTACGCAGCACCAAATCCCCTATTTGATCGGGTGCAATGAGGATGAAACGGGCTCCATGCCCGGCTTCATGTCGCAGGCCACGCCGCAGGCAGTGGAGGGCTTTGCGAGAGCGATTTTTCCGGATGATGTGGAGGGATATCTCCGGTCGGTAGATCTGTCATCGCCGGATGCCATACGGCAGACTGTTTTTGACCAATATGAGAACGACAAGCTCGGTGCGATCCTTGGGTGGCAGAAGATCGAGATGGAGCGCAAAGGGAATACGGCATATACCTATTTTTTCACAAAAGATGCGCCGGAGGCGGGAGATGATCATCACGGTGCATATCACGGGGCAGAGCTTCCGCTGGTATTCAACACCATGAGCCGTGAGGGCCGCCCGTATACCGGAGCGCATTTTGAACTTGCCTGTATTATGCAGGAATACTTCTCCAATTTCTTCAAAACAGGGGATCCAAATGGCCCGGGGCTTCCGGTTTGGACTAAACCCGAAAGCTCTATGTATGAGTTTATGGAATTGGGAGATCATGCCGGGATGATATCTGTCCCAACCTCTGAAAACAGAGAGTTCATCGTAGACTACATGACGAAAATCGCAAAGGATCTCATCGTATGACCGGTCCTGATGGAGATTACACGGAGAAGGATCATAGCATTATCCGGCTGTTTTATGCCTTCGTTGTGCAACATGCACAAGTATAGCTGATATATTTCTGCGAATGCGCTACTTGCAAAAAATGTCGAAGCGTGGTAGCTTCTTAACAGAAAATTGCATTAAGAGGGGGATATTTGCATGAAGCGCTTACTTTCCGGCGTACTTTCCGTCGTTTTTCTGCTGATGCTGCTGCCGCTGTCCGTATGGGCCGCGGAGACGGATTTCTCCGTGGAGCTGGAGGCAGACCGCAAGGCGGCCGCGGTGGGCGGCACGGCGACCGTGTCGCTTTTTGTCAGTGGCGAGAGCAGCTACAACAGCTACTACTTTACCTTCTCCTACGACAAGAGCGCGCTGCAATTTGAGAGCGCGGCCTTTTCCTCGGGAAGCAGCGGTGAATTAAAAGCGGTTCCCCTGCCGGAAACCGCTGAGGTAGCCGTATACGGCTACGGCGAGGCCCGGACCGGCGGGGCGCTGCAGCTGCGATTCAAGGTGCTCGCCGCCGGCGCCTCGGAGGTCAGGGTCACCTCGGCCTATGTGGACGACGCGGCGCACGCCGGGTATCGGGATGCGCCGGGCGCGGTCATCAAGGGCACCGGCAGCGCCACCGTGTACGGCGGGGGCTATCCGGTGACGAAGCCGGACGGTGTCACCGGCGAATTCACGGTGACTGACGGCAGCTACGACTACACCTTCCGGGGAGAAGCCGGACTGCGGTACAACTTCAAGGCCACCGTCAACGGAGTGGTGCAGACCGTGATCAACAACAACGACGGCAGCTATACGGTGAAGGGCGTTACCGGGCCGCTGACCATCGAGATCGTGGGCGAGCCGGCACCCATGGGCTTTGACGTCACGGTGACCGGCAGCGGCGCGGGGGATGTCACCTACGCCCCCACCGCCACCTACGGGCAGGACTACGCCTTTACCGTCAACAAGGACAGCAAGTACAACTATGCGGTCACGGCAGCTGTGAACGGAAAAACCGTGGATTGCACATACGATGAGACAAAGGCTGTGTACATCATCGCGGGCAGCGACATCACCGGGCCGGTGGCGATCTCGGTGGAGAAAACGATGCCCACCAACACCACACTTATCCTGTTTACGGGAAATAGTGCAGGCGACATGTGGAACGGGATCAGCTCTATGCTTCGTGAGAATGGGAAAAACGCCACATTCGTGTTTTATAAGAAGGATGGTTATGACTACACCGTGACCGCGCAGCAGTCAGACGGTTCCGACATCACCCTGAGTCGTGATGATACAACGTATCAAGACAGTATCGCCTGTACCATCCCCGGGGAGTATATCCAGGGTGGCATTATCACGGTGACCATCAACCGGACGGAGCATCTGGATGTAAAGGCAGTCGCGTCGGAGTACGTCGATCTGAAAAACGGCAGCACGGTGTTCCTGATAAACGCCACGGTGCCGTCCCTGCCCGCGGCGAAGTCGCTGTACTACAACGGAACGCCCATGTTCCGCAGCGAAGCGTATAAGGGTGAGTACATCTGGCTGGTGATCAGCAACGGCACGCTGAGCGCAGTCCAGGCGGCGGCCCAAAAGGCCATCACCGCCCGCTCCAGCGCCGGCGGCGCCGTGGTCTACAGCGGCGACGTCAACGTCAGCGGCAAGGTGGACATCAACGACGCGCAGTACATCTACAACGTGTACAACGCCGAGCAAAGCCCGCTGGATGTGGAGCGGTTTCTGCGCTGCGATATGAACAAGGACGGGAAGGTGACCGTAGACGACGCCCGGGCGGTGGCGGATCTGTTGGTAAAATCAAAAGCATAAAGAGACAGGGCAGGCTGCCGGTGCAGCCTGCCCTGCTTTGCTATTTTTGATAGCGGTCAGTCTTCCCGCCCCGCTTCGTGCTTCAGGACCGCGCCGGTGGCGGCGTTGATCTCGTAGCTGTACTCCATGCCGCCGGATTTGAACTCGACCTCATAGACGAGCGTGCCGTCCTCATCGTCCAGCTCGATCTCCATGTCATACGCCTTGTTCTCGCTCACGCCCGCGTGGTTCAGGGCGATGGACTTCGCCTTGGCATGGCCGATGTCGCCGGTGGGCACAGTAGGCTTTGCCGTCTCGTCCCCTACAGGGGCCGTGGTCAGCAAGTCCTTCTGCCCGCTGATCACCTTTCCCGTGTAAGCATCTACCAGATACTCGAACTCGCCCCATGCCGTGTGCAGCTCCACCTCGTAGTGGGCGGGAGATTCGTCCAGTTCGGAATCGACCTCTGCTGTGACGGAGTCCAGCGCCGTTGTTCCGGCATACTGCTCCGCAGCATAGGCGGCGGCAGCTTTGCCGATGGGCATGGCGGGCGCACCTGCTTCTGCAAGATCCTTCAGTTCCTCCACCGAGAGCTTTGCCAGTGCGTCAAACTTGAGTGCAGAGTTGAGTGCGAGCACGTGGTTCACCAGCGCCGCTTTTCCGGTGGAAATGTTGTTTTCCCGAGCCTGCTGTTCCCGCCCCGCGTCCTGCGTCAGCGTCTGCGTCAGGACGGCGGCCTTTGCTTCGCTCGTCTGCAGCACGCCGTCCACGGCGCTGGTCAGCTCCCGCTGGAGCTTTTCCGCCCGCGCCGTGTCGTTGTCCTCCACAGAGATCATGATGGCGGAGGAAATATCGCTGAGATAGCCGCTGCGCACCAGACCGCCCACGATGGCATTCACCGCCACGTCCAGCTTGGCGCCCTTGAGGTCTGCGCCGCCGCCCATATCCGCCAGCACCGTTTTGGCGTCGTCGTTCAGGGGCGTGCAGGAGAGGATTTTTTCGCTTTTGCTGACCTTTAGCTCGATGCTGGGGTTCACATCCAGCGACACCACGGACGCCACGGCGTTGGCCTGCTGATAGAACAGTCCGCCGCCCACCAGCAGCACTGCCAGACAGGCAGCTACCAGTGTGGCCCATCTTTTTTTCGGTTTTCTTGTTGTCATTGGTAGTACCGTTCCTTTCCGCTCTTCACAGCGGGAGAGAACGCCATCCACATCGTCCGGCGCTGTCTTTTCCAGCACATCAGCCAGACGCTTTTCTACAAGATCGTTGGTCATCGGGCGTCATCTCCTTCCAGAAAGCTGCGCATTTTCTTCAATGCTCTGTGATATTTTGACAGGACGGTGGCCAGCGGCAGCTCCAGCAGCGTCGCGATCTCACGATGCCTCAGCCCCGTGACGGCATGGAGCAACACGGTACGCCGCTCATCCTCGCCCAGCGTGGCCAGTGCGTGCTGCAGAAGCACACGCTCGTCGGCGGACAAGCCCGTTTCCTCTGCGGGAACGGCATCCCATTCCTCGTCGGTAAGGGCGGTGCTGCGGCTGTCGCTGCGCAGCTGCATCAGACAGAGATTGCGGCACACCGTCAGCAGCCAGCCCATAGGTGAGCCGGTGGGGCGATACTGGGATGCGCAGTCCCAGACTCGGACGAACACATCCTGGGTCATGTCCTGGGCGTCGTGGGCGCTGTGGAGATAGGACAGCGCCATGCCGTACACTGACATTCTGGTACGGCGGTACAGCTCCGCCAGCGCCTCCCGGTCACCGGCGGCAACACCGGTCAGCAGCCGCTTTAACGTGTCGTTGTCCGCAGTCAGCGCGTATTCGGTTGTCATCAGCATACTGAGCATAGGCCATTTGTCTCCTGTCATCCGTGTAATGCACGGACGCGGCGTTTTATTGCAGGGGATGGAAAGTTTTTTAGTATTATACCATTCTTGAACAAGCCTGTCGAGCCGGGACGGGTATCTTTAGATGCTTTGAAATTGTTTCTTAGTATCGCATACAATGAACACATAGAAAATAGAAAATCATAGGGTTGAGCAAAACGCGAGTTTTGCAAAGTCAATCCACGATATATAGGATCAAGGACGCGGGCCTGACCTGCCGCTACTCCCTGATGAAGGCTTATATCTGCACGCCGGAGGCGCTGGCGGACGAGGCGGCGGCAGAGGTCGGCGCGGAGGAGGTGGACTGCGGTCTGCTGGGCATGGCCCGCAGCGCCGGCAACTGCTCCACGGAGCTGGCGGTGGCCGCGCTGCAGCGGCAGGACCTGCTGGACGGCGTGGATCTCTATCGGCTGCTGGCCTATCTGGACAACGAGCTGATCCCCGACATGGCGGCGTATCACTACCGCCCGGCGGTGGTGCCCGAGGACCTGGTGCTGGGCCTGTCCGGCTGCCATTCCTCCTTCCTGAAGCTGTTCCATCAGGTGGCGCAGGAGGAGAACGTGTCCCTGTACCAGCTGATCGTCAAGGTCTCGGAGATCGACAGAAAAGCCACCGCCGAAGCGCTGCTGCGTCAGGTGGCCGCCACGCTGAAGTGAGCGCAGCCGCGCGCACCAAAGGGAAAAGAACGCCCGCCGCAGGCAGTGCCTGCGGCGGGCGCTTTATGTGCGCTTATTTTCCCTTGGGCGGCTCAGTCCTCGTGCTTTTTGGACCGCAGCACCAGCGCCGTGCCGGTGTAGCTGCTCAGGGACGTCAGACCGTAGAGCAGTATGCCCGCGTCGCCCGTGGTGGCATCCCGCCGCGCCTGCTGCAAATTGTAGCCTGAACGCCCTTGGATTTCAAGTGAAATGCTGCCATTAACTGGAAATTAGTGCGCATTGGACATAAGTTGTGACACGGCGTGTTCATTATACCAACGTACCGCGAAAAGCGCATCCTGAGGCGCGGCAGCACCTGACCGCGTGGAAAGCAGAAAAGACTATCTCAAATGAAATTAGCGAAAAATCGTGCAGGTGGGTACCCAATGTAGCATTCCACCAACTGTGTCGGAGATGGACGAATTTACAACTTTTTAGCGCTAAAGCCTTGAAAATACAAGGGAAGAGGGCTATAATCAGCACGTCATTTTTCGGACGTCACGGGGTAAAAAAGTGTAATACGGCGCAGTATATGCGCCGCCGCCTCGGGAGTGGTCACAGACAGTGCGGCCGCTCTTTTTTACTGTTTTCCAAGTGAAGGGGTTGACGATGTTATGCCGGGAAGGCGTATTTTGCAGGTGATCGCCGCGCTGCTGTGTGCTGTGCTGCTGGCAGGCTGCGGCGCGCAGGAGGAATCGCTGCCGCAGCTGGTGATCGGCTGCGACGACTATGAACCATACACTTACGCCGACGCGGACGGCGAGCCGGCGGGCATGGACGTGGAGCTGGCCCGGGAGGCCTGCCGCCGCATGGGCTATGAGCCGGTGTTCAAGCGGATCGACTGGAGCCAGCGGGAGGCACTGCTGGCCGACGGGCAGGTGGACTGCCTTTGGAGCTGCTTCTCCATGGACGGCCAGGAGGACGATTTCGCGTGGGTAGGGCCGTATATGTACAGCCGACAGGTGGTGGCGGTGCTGGAGAGCAGCGCCATACAGTCCCTCAGTGATCTGGAGGGCAAGAGCATCGCCGTGCGCGTGGGCACCAAGGCGGAGAATATCTTCCTGGAGAACACCGAGGAAAACATCCCCCAGGTGGGCACCGTGTACAGCCTGAACGCCGTGGAGGAGATCTCCACCGCGCTGCGCAACGACTATGTGGATGCCTGCGCGGGCTATGCGGCGGCACTGCGTGAGGCACTGAACAACGACGGCGTGGCCTATCGCTTCCTGGAGGAGGATCTGAGCCATGCCGCGCTGGGCGTGGCCTTTGCCAAGGACGGCGACGCTGTGCTGCGGGAAAAGCTCTCCGCCGCATTGGCGGGAATGCTGGCCGACGGCACGACAAAGCGTATTTTGGAGGCGTATGGCGTGGTGACGGAAAAGGCGCTGGGAGGACTTGCCGATGCGTAAGGAAAAGCGACAGCTTCACGTTACGCTTCGCGGCGTTATATGCACCGGGCTGGCCCTGCTGCTCCTGGTCACCGCGCTGGCGGTGCACCGGGAAATGATGGACATCGCCGCGGCGGCCCAGAGCGCCATCGGCATCATGAAGCTGGAGTGCGTCAGCTTCAACAAGCTGACGGCGGCGGACCGCACCAAGAGCATGTTCTACCTCAGCGACGTGATGCGGGACCTCAGTGACGATCTGGCCCGCCAGCCGCAGCTGGCGTCGGACGACTATCTGGAGCAGTATGTGGACAGCCTGCGTCTCAGCGGCGTGGCGCTGCTGGACGGCAGCCTGAAGCTGGAGGCCTCCGGCTATACCCGCCGCTTCCGGAACGACGGCTGGGCCAGGACCCCCGACGGCAGCCGCTTCGCGGACATCATCGACCACCCGGCCAAGGTCTATCTGGAGCGATTGTCGGCGGGCGGCGAGTTCTACGACGTGTGCGCCGTGGCGCGGAAGGACGCGCCCGGCATCCTGGTGGGCTTCTACCGCCAGCCCTCCGGCCTGATCACCGGCACGGAGAACGATCTGGAGACCATGCTCACGGGACTGCGCCTGGAGCACAGCGGCCACTATGCCATCGCGGAAAACGGCACGGTGCGCGTGGCCAGCGAGACCGATCTGGTGGGACAGGCGGTGGCGGAGAATGCCGCTCTGCAGGCGCTGTCTCAGCTGCCGAAGGACGACAGCCTGCACCGCTTCCGTGCGGACGGCGCCACCTATTGGGGCTATCGCTCCGGCTGTGAGAACTACAGCCTGTACGTCTACTATCCGGCGGTGACCATGGCCTCCGCCTGGCTTCTGCCCGCCGCAGTGTTCGCGGCGGTATACTGCGTGGTGATCCTGCTGTTTATCCTGATGCGGAATCGCGCGCTGTATGAGAAGCAGGAGGAGCTGCGCAAGAGCAACGACAACCTGCGCCAGACGGTCAGTATGCTGCAGGCGCTGGAGACCATCTATTTCACGCTGTTCTATGTGGACCTGGACGAGGACCGCTACGACACCATCTACATGGCGCCCTGGCTGCAGGACAAGATCCCGCAGAGCGGCGTGTACACCCGGCTGAAGCAGTCGTTCATGGACTCCATGATCGTGCCGTCCTACTGCCCGGAGATCGACTGGCGTATGTCTATCGAGTTTATCCGCGAAAGCCTGAGCCAGGAGAACCTGACGGACGTGCGCAAGAGCTTTTACACCGACTATCAGGCTATCAACGGCGATGAGATCAAGTGGTGCCGCGTCAGCGCCGCGGCGGTGGACTATGCGGAGGACGGCAGGCCGCGCCATGTGCTGGCGCTGCTGCAGGACATCGACCAGGAGAAGAGCCGCGAGGCGGACTATCAGGCGCGGATACTGAAGGAGGCGGAGGAGGCCAGGATCGCCAACAACGCCAAGACCGAGTTCCTGCGCCGCATCAGCCACGATGTCCGCACGCCCATCAACGGCCTGCGGGGCTATATCGAGATGGCGGACAAGCACCCGGAGGACATTGAGCTGCAGGCTCACTGCCGCAAAAACGCGTCCATAGCGCTGCACGTGCTGCTGGATCTGGTCAACAGCGTGCTGGACATGAGCAAGATGGAGAGCGACAGACTGCTGCTGGAGGAGGTGCCCTTCGACCTGACGGCGGTGCTGGACAACGTCAACACGATCCTCACGCCCCAGGCCGAGGCCAGAAACGTTCGGTTCGAGGCGCTGCGCCGTATGCCGGTGCTCTATACCCATGTGCTGGGCAGCCCGCGCCACGTGAGCCAGGTCATCATGAACATGACGAGCAACGCCGTCAAGTACACCGAGCCCGGCGGCTATGTCCGGGTGGATACCAGCCTGGTCAGCAAGACCGACGACAAGGTGACATACGAGTTCGTCTGCGCGGACAACGGCATCGGCATGAGCGAGGAATTCCAGCAGCGCATGTTCGAGCCGTTCACTCAGGAGGCGGTCAGCGCCCGCAGCACCTACGAGGGTGTGGGGCTGGGCCTGTCCATCATGAAGAAGCTCGTGGACGCCATGGGCGGCACGGTGACCTGTGAGTCCAGAAAGGGCGAGGGTACCACCTTCCGGGTGCAGCTGACCTTCAAGTTGGATAAGACCTATCAGCAGGAAGAAGCGCCGGCGCCGGAGGAGGGAGCAAAGGCACTGGACGGCTTGCGTATCCTGGTGGCGGAGGACAACGAGCTGAACATGGAGGTGGCGTCCTGCCTGCTGGAGGAGCAGGGCGTGACCGTCACCAGGGCCTGGAACGGCAGGGAAGCGGTGGATGCCTTCTCCGCCTCCGCGCCGGGACAGGTGGACGCCATACTGATGGATGTGATGATGCCGGAGATGAACGGTCTAGAGGCGACGAAGGCCATACGGGCCCTGCCGCGGCCCGACGCAGGCACGGTGCCCATCGTGGCCATGTCGGCCAACAGCTTCCGGGATGACATCCAGCGCAGCCTGGACGCCGGCATGAACGCACACCTGACGAAGCCCGTGGACCTGGAGCAGCTGACGGAGACCCTGACGCAGCTTCTGCGGCAGCGCGGCGTTTAATAGAACAGAGTCCCCGGAATTGCCCCTTACCGGGCAGCTCCGGGGACTTTTTGCGGCCACAGGCCGCCTTTTTGGCGTTTCGCCGAAGATGGCCCTTGCGACCGCCCTGTGTTTTGTGGTATAATAACAAAACTATCTGCAAAACAACGGAAGCGAGGGAATACATCTATGGGGATCAAGCGGAAATTTCCGGCCAAAGCGGCGACGGTCCACTGCAGCGGCGGCTGCCGCGCCAAAAAGGACGAAAACGGCGTCCTGCTCTGCACCTATGGCTGCATCGCCTGCGGCCTGTGCGTAAAGAAGTGTCCCGCCGACGCCATCCACCTGGTGGACCAGCACGCGGTCATCGACTACGAGCGCTGCCTGAGCTGCGGCGCCTGTGCGGAGGTCTGTCCCCGCCATGTCATCCACGACCGCTTCGGCATCATCACCGCCCGCCGCTGACGGGCCAAAAGACGGCAAAACGCCCTCCGCGCAGCGCGCGGAGGGCGTTTTTATGCAGTTTCCGTCTGGCGCAGCGCCTCCCGCACCCGCATCAGCGCGTGGCCCAGAATGTTCTGCCCCCGCCACTGGGTGGTGTCCTGGTGCCGCGGGTCGTCCAGCGCCAGCCCAATGCCCCAGATGCAGTCGTTGGGGGAGCACTCGGCGATGGGCGCGCTGCCGGTGGCCAGCAGCTGCCGCTTCAGCCCGCTGTTCTGTCCGAATTTGGCCAGCAGCCCGCGATAGATGATCTCCTGCCGTGCGGCGGCCCATTTTTCCTCGTCATAGGGGTCGATAGCGCGGCCCAGCAGCTTGACCGTCTTGGGATCCGGGCCCTCCATGACCTTCTCCGCGGTGGCGCTGTCGCCGCAGCACAGGGCCTTCTGCCGCATGAGATACTGCTCGGCGTTGAGGTACGTCACGCCGTCCACGGTGAACACCGCCGGATACCAGTTGCTGAACCAGCCGTTGGGGCCGTACTCGTGGAAAAAGCCCACCACCGGGCCGCAGATAGGCGCGTCCTGCGCCGTGACGGCGAACTCCTGATACAGCGACAGGCAGCGCCGGTCCGGCGCGCACAGCGTCACGGACAGCGCGTCCTCCGGGTGGGCGCGCTGCCAGCGCTCCACCGCCACCAGCGCCGCAGGCACGGCGAATTGCGGCGGCCAGCCCCGGTCGATGCCCAGCGTGGGCAGCTCGACGGCCCGTCGGCCCGCCGCCAGCGCCTGGTCCAGCAGGCGGTGATAGCCCGCCGTCAGCCCGGCGGTGTCGTGGGGCCTGTCGTCATAGGCCGGCAGCGCAGCGCCGACAGCCGCCGCTGTGGATGCTGTCTCGTCCAACCGAAAAGAGAGCCGCATAGTCACACCTCCGTTATCCCAAAGAAACACATATCTCCCTGACCAGATACCCGCTCCCGTCAGCAGAATAAGCTATACCACCGATCAGCACGAGCGCGCCGCCCTGGCCGATCGGCGACAAAATTCTACCACATATTGCCGTCCGTGACAACCGCTGCTTTGCCGTCTGTGCAGTTTCCGCCGGAGCGCACGATTCGCGGAACTGCTGCACCATACCGCCGGTTTCCACCGCATTTTTGTCACTTTTCTTCCGGTAAAAGCTTGCATTTTCCCTCCGCTTGTGCTATCGTACAGACAAGCGGTAAGTTAACCTTGACTAACCGCTGTCATATCCACAGGAGGTAATTTGTTATGAAGAAGCTTGCTATGTTCGCCGCCGGCGTGCTGTTCGGCACCGCCGGCATCAAGGTCCTGGGCAGCAAGGACGCCAAGAACGTCTACGCCCACACCACCGCCGCCGTGCTCCGCGCCAAGGACAGCGTGATGCAGACCGTCACCACCGTCCGCGAGAACGCCGGCGACGTCTACGCCCAGGCCCAGGCCATCAACCAGCGCCGCGCCGACGAGGCCGCTGCCGCCGTGGTGGAGGACACCTCTGAGGAAGCCAAGGCGGAGTAACCATGAGATGCACCATTCTCCACCGCACGCCGGGCCGTCTGCGCGTCCATCTGCACTGCGCTGCCATGACGCTGCACCAGGCGGATGTGGTGGAATACTATCTCCGCGCCGTCCCCGGCGTCGCCGACGTCCAGGTCTATGACCGGACGCAGGACGCTGTGGTGCGCTATGCCGGTAGCGGCGACGCTGTGGTCGCCGCGCTGGCGTCCTTCTCCTTCGCCGGGGCCGAGTCCATGCAGCTGGTGCCGGAGCACACCGCCCGGGCGCTGAATCGCGAGTTTGAGGACAAGCTGGCCATGACCGTCATGCGCCGCTGCTTTTCCAGGCTGTTCCTGCCGGTGCCGGTGACCACGGCCCTGGCCGTGTTCCGCTCCGTCCGGTACATCAAAGAGGGCCTGACGGCCCTATGGCACGGCAAGCTGTCCGTGGCGGTGCTGGATGCCACCGCCGTAACGGTGTCTCTGGTCCGCGGCGACTTCTCCACCGCCGGCTCCGTGATGTTCATGCTGCGGCTGGGCGAGATATTGGAGGAGTGGACCCACAAGAAATCCGTGGCCGACCTGGCCGGGGCCATGAGCCTCAACGTGGACAAGGTCTGGCTGCAGGTGGGGGAGACCGAGGTCCTGACCCCCGTCTCCGACGTCCGGCAGGGCGACTGCGTGGTGGTCCGCACCGGCAGCATGATCCCGCTGGACGGCAGGGTGGTCTCCGGCGAGGCTATGGTCAACCAGTCCTCCATGACCGGCGAGTCCATGCCCGTCCCCAAGCGCCCCGGCAGCTACGTCTACGCCGGTACCGTGGCCGAGGAGGGCGAGTGCGTGGTCTGCGTGGAAAAGACCTCCGGCGGCGGCCGCTATGACCGCATCGTCCGCATGATCGAGGAATCCGAAAAGCTGAAATCCACCGCCGAGGACAAGGCCGCCCGCCTGGCGGACCGTCTGGTGCCCTACACTCTGGGCGGCACGGCCCTGGCGTACCTGCTGACCCGCAATATCACCAAGACCCTGGCGGTGCTGATGGTGGACTTCTCCTGCGCCCTGAAGCTGGCCATCCCCATCGCGGTGCTGTCCGCCATGCGGGAGAGCAGCAGCCGCCACATCTCCGTCAAGGGCGGCCGTTTCCTGGAATCCGTGGCCAGAGCCGATACCATCGTCTTTGACAAGACCGGCACCCTGACCTACGCCTGCCCCAAGGTGGCGCAGATTATCCCCTTCGGCGGCCACACCGAGCCGGATATGCTCCGCCTGGCTGCCTGCCTGGAGGAGCACTACCCCCATTCCATGGCCAACGCCGTGGTGGAGGAGGCCCAGCGCCGCGGCCTGTCCCACGAGGAGTACCACTCCCAGGTGCAGTATGTGGTGGCCCACGGCATCTCCAGCATGGTGGAGGGCCGGAAGGTCCTCATCGGCAGCGCCCACTTCGTCTTTGAGGACGAGGGCTGCCGCGTGCCGGAGGGGGAGCAGGACAAATTCGCCGCCCTGCCCGACGCCTACTCCCAGCTGTACCTGTGCATCGCCGGAGAGCTGGCCGCCGTGATCTGCATTTTCGACCCCCTGCGCGCCGAGGCCCGCGCTGCGGTGCAGGCGCTGCACGACTGCGGCATCGCCAACGTGGTCATGATGACCGGCGACAACCGCAGGACCGCCGAGGCTGTGGCCCGCCAGGTGGGCGTGGACGCGGTGTTTGCCGAGGTCCTGCCGGAGGACAAGGCTGCCTTTATCCGCCAGGAGAAGGCCAAGGGCCACACCGTCATCATGGTGGGTGACGGCGTCAACGACTCCCCGGCCCTGTCCGAGGCCGACGCCGGCATCGCCATCTCCACCGGTGCCGCCATCGCCCGGGAGATCGCCGACATCACCATCGCCTCGGAGGACCTCTTCGAGCTGGTGACGCTGCGGCGCCTCAGCGAGGCCCTGATGGCCCGCATCCACCGGGACTACCGCTTCATCGTGGGATTCAACCTCTCGCTGATCGTCCTGGGCGTGGCGGGCGTTCTGCCGCCCACCACCTCGGCACTGCTGCACAATATGTCCACCCTGGGCATCAGCCTGAAGAGCATGACCGACCTGTTGCCCCACCCGGAGGAGCCGGACACCGCGTGCCCCGCCACCGTGGGCTGACCACGCATTCCGCAAGAAAAAAACAGGAAAGGCGTATACCGCCCTTCCTGTTTTTTTGCCTTACAGCGTGACGACCTGCCCCTTTCCGGCGCGCTCCGCCGCCTGCACCAGCGCGTCACTGCCCACAATGTCGCCGCAGGTCAGCCGCTTGGCGCAGAAATCGCTCAGAAACTGCGCCTTGTCCGTCCCGGTCAGGGCGAACAGCGCATCCGGCGACACGGAGTCCACGCAGGTCTCCGCGATGTTGAACCGCGCGCCCACTTCATATTCATTCATTCATTCCTCCACGCCAGTGCCGCGGCCGTTGCATTTTCCCGGCCCTCTGTGCTATAATGGCCCCACTACGGATCGCCCGGCCCCGGCCGGAGAAAAGAGGACCACCATGGACGCAGTCGTTTTGCAGCATATCCACAAAGCCTATACCACCTACAGCACCGACGTCGTGCTCACCGGCCAGACCCGCGCCAGCCGCACCCGCCAGGTGCTGCGCGACCTGTCCCTGACCATCCCCGCCGGGGAGATCACGGTCATCGTGGGCCGCAGCGGCTGCGGCAAGAGCACGCTTCTGAAGCTGCTGGCAGGGAAGGAGCAGCCCGATTCCGGCGCCGTGCAGCTGCCGGAGGGCTGGCACAGCGCCATGCTCAGCCCCGACCCCTACGTCATCACCTGGACCAGCGTCCAGCGCAACGTGGCCATGGCCTGCGGCGTGGGACGCACGCCGGAGGAGCGCTATCAGCGCGCCGCCGACTTTGTCCGCCTGGTGGGTCTGGAGGACTATGCCGACCTGACCCCGGCGGAGCTGTCCACCGGCATGAAACAGCGTCTGGGCCTGGCCCGCGTCCTGGCCGGGCAGGCGGAGCTGTTGCTGATGGACGAGCCCTTCGCCTCGCTGGATTTCCTCACCCGCGCCGAGCTGCAAAGCCAGCTGCTGGCCATCCAGTCCAAAATGCCCCGCACCATCGTCCTGGTGACCCACCAGCTGGAGGAGGCACTGGTGCTGGGCAGCCGCATCATCGTCATGCACCCGGACAGCACCCTCAGCCACTTCGACCTCACCGGTCTGCCCTATCCCCGGGATCTGAACGCCCCGGCCCTGCGGCAGCTGAAGGACGCCGTCACCGACCAGTGCCGCCAGTCCTCCGCCCAATAAAGCATAAAACCACCCCGAACGCCTTCGCCTCCGGGGTGGTTTTTCTATAAGATGCATCAGAATGCGTCAATTCTGCACATCCTGCGCCGCGGCGTAGTACATGCTGCCCACCGCCTGCCCGAACTGGGCCACGGTCACACCCTGCGCTGCCAGCGCCCGCATCAGCGGCGTGCAGCTCAGCTCCTCGTCCGCCGCCTCCAGCACCAGCGCGGGCGCCGTCTCCCGGCACCCCTCCTGCAGCAGCCGGAAGCATACCGGCTCCTTCACGAACCGCCCGAACAGATACCGCACCCGGGTCCGGGGCTGCAGCAGCGGCTCCATCTCCCGGCTGATCTGCCCGATGTGCCGTCCTACCCGCCGGAACACCTCCTGCGCGCCGCAGCTTCCCTGCGCCGCCTGGGCCATCAGGTGGGCCAGGCACGCCTTTCGCCGCTCCGGCGGCACGGTCAGCACATCGCCGCGCACAAGAGCGAAGCCCTCCAGCAGCGACGGGTCGGCCTCCCAGGCCAGCCGGAACGCCGCCGCCTGTCCCAGATACCGCCGCGCGCCCGGCAGACCGGAATTCTCGTTCCGGGTGCTGCGCAGGTCCTCCGGCGGCAGCGCCCGCTGGGGAAAGCTCCCCATGTCCAGCAGAAAGTCATACAGCTCCATGGGCAGCTCCGGAATGGTCCCGTCCGGGGCCAGAAGGCCCATGCCGAAGTCAGTGCCCAGCGCGTGGGCGATGATCCCACCGCTAAAGTCCGGCTCGCCCTCCCAGGCCAGCTCCGCCGCCGCCGTAAAGGCCGCGATGTGCCCGTCGTTGGTCATGTGTACGGCCGCGCCGTCGCGGCACAGGGGCCGCAGATGCTCCAGCAGCCCGCCCAGCCCTGCAAAGGCCGCCTCGTACTCGACGCTGGGGTTTTCCCGCATACCCTTGGTCTTGGGGCTCTCGCCGCCCACGATGCGGTCCCGTATCACCACATCCGGAAAGCTGACGCCCAGCACATCCAGCGGCAGGGCGGGGCTACCCGCCACGGCCTGCGCCATCAGCGCGTCCGGCGCGTCCTTGTCCAGCGCCGCCCGCAGCGCCGGCGTCAGCCCCGCCGCGCAGCAGGCCATCAGGCGCACCAGCAGCACGATCGGCCCGGAGATGCCCTCCGCCGTGGGGCTGGACGCCGGGTCCCAGTCGTATTCCTTCACGCACACCAGCTGTCCGTCCACCGCCAGCGCGGCCTTGATGTCCGTGCCGCCGATGTCGATGCCGCAGCACACGCCGTGCCCACACCGCTCCGTGGCCTGCCGCAGCCGCGCCGTCAGCGCCCCCTGCCGCATGGCCGGCGCCGGGGCGGGAACGTATTCCACTCTGCGGTGCACCGCGAAGCGGAACCGCCCGCCGCCGAAGGCCCGGCACAGCCGGTCCGCGATGCTGATGACCTTTCCGTACCCGCTGCGCCCGGTGTCCTCCACCCGGAACACCCGGTCCAGCTCCCGCAGCAGCGCCGCGGTCTCCGCCTCTCCCTCGTCCAGATAGAACGCCAGCTCCCGCCCGCTGCACGCGGACAGCGTATTGTACACGCACGCGGTCACATATTGCGTCACGAATCGTCGCTCCGGGTCACCATGCCAGTGTGGAATAGGTAACGGAAAGTCCCGTTTTGTCCCGTCGCACAGCGTCAGCTGCATGGTCACCTTCACGGAATTCCCCGCCGCAGCGCACGCCGCGCGCATATCCGGAAGCCACACCGGCTGCCCGCCGCGGGCCTGCTCCAGCCATTGAGAGATCATAGTTGTTTCCTCCTGAAAGGGAGTGCCGCGGCCGCGGCACTCCCTTTGCTTCGTTGTATTTACAGCACGTGGACCTCTTCCGGGTCGAACACCAGGCGGCACTCCTCGCCCACCTGATAGATGCGCTTGTTCTTGGGGTTGTGCTCCGCCAGCTTCACCAGCGTGCCGCCTACCATCACGTGGTAGTTCTGGTAGCTGCCCATGAAGCAGCTGACCACCACCCTGCAGGGCAGTCCGCCCTGGTCGGCCAGATGGCCGGACTCCGGCCGCAGCACCACGGTGTACTCTTTGTCCTCCTCCAGGTCGTCCCGCCCGGCGATGGGTATCTCGTGCCCCTCGATGTTCAGCAGCGCGTGGGTGCCGTTGTGCCCGGACATGGTGCCCTTCAGGAAGTTGGCCTCGCCGATGAAGTCCGCCACGAACTCGTTCACCGGGTGATAGTAGATCTCCTGCGGCGAGCCCATCTGCTCCACCACGCCGTTTTTCATGATGATGATATTGTCGCTGAGGGCCATAGCCTCCGACTGGTCGTGGGTGACGTAGATAGCGGTGATGCCCACCTCCTGCTGGATGCGGCGGATCTCCGTCCGCATGGACACGCGCAGCTTAGCGTCCAGGTTGGAAAGCGGCTCGTCAAACAGCAGCACGGACGGCTCGATGACCAGCGCTCTGGCCAGGGCCACGCGCTGCTGCTGTCCGCCGGACAGCTGGTTGGTCATGCGGCTCTCCATGCCCTTCAGCTCCACCAGCTCCAGGATTTTGGTGACCCGCTCCTGGATCTCCTCCTTGGGCACCTTCCGCAGCTTCAGGCCGTAGGCCACGTTGTCGAACACGTTGTAGTGGGGCAGCAGGGCGTAGCTCTGGAACACCATGGCCGTATCCCGCTTGTTGGGCGTCAGCGCGTTGATGGCCTCGTCGCCCAGATAGATCTCGCCCTCGTCGGGGCTTTCAAAGCCCGCGATCATCCGCAGCGTGGTGGTCTTGCCGCAGCCGGAGGGCCCCAGCAGTGTCACAAAGCTGCCCGGCTCGATGGTCAGAGAGGTATCCTTCACGGCGTAGAAATCCTTGCCGGTCTTAGGATCCTGATAAATTTTGGAGATATGCTCCAGGCGGACGCCTTTCTTCACTTTTTCCATGGTTTATTCCTCCTCTTTGCGCTTTCTGCTGGTGCCGAAGTGCTTCATGAACAGGTTCATCAGCAGCACCGCGCCGTAGGTGATGACGATCAGAATGGTGGCGAAGGCACAGGCCAGGCTGTACGAGCCCTTCTCGGCGAACTCGTTGATCTGCACGGTGATCAGCAGGAACTGCGGCGTTACCAGCAGGATGATGGCGGAAATGGCCGTGATGCTGCGGACAAAGGCCGTCACCAGGCCGCTGAGGAACGAATCCTTGATCAGCGGCAGCGTCACCGTCATAAATACCTTGAAGCTGTCTGCGCCCATGTCGTAGGCCGACTCCTCGATGGACTTATCGATCTGCCGCAGGGCGGAGATGCCGCTTCGCGTGCCGGTGGGCAGCGAGCGCACCACGAATACGATGATCAGGATCAGCCCCGTGCCGTACAGCCCCTGCATAAAGCTGGTGTGGAAGATGCCGCCGGAGAAGCCCCGGATATAGCCCACGCCCAGCACCGTGCCGGGCACCGCCATGGCCAGCATGGACACCGCCTCGATAAAGCCCTTGCTCTTGAAGTTGCGCTTGACCACCAGATACGAGATGATCATGCTCAGCAGCGCCGTGATGGGCGCGGAGATCAGGCTCAGCACGAAGGAATCCCGGAAGGCCTGGAAGCCATGGTAGCGGGTGAACACCAGCTCGAACCACTTGGTGGTCAGCGGGAAGAACTTGAAGCCCCAGGTGGGGAAGAACGCGCCGATGGGCACGCAGATATACATGAGGATGACGAAGCCGGCGGCCAGGCCGCAGAGGATGGTCAGCGGCGTCTTGACGCTCCTGTCCTCGATGAGCATCCGCGCGCGGGATGCCTTGCCGGTGAGGGTGGCCGCCGTCTTGCGCTCCAGATAGTACTTCTGCACCACGAACATGGCCAGCGTGATGCACAGCAGCACCACGGCCATGGCCGCCGCGCCCGGCTTGTCGTAGGAGCCGGTGATCTGCAGGTAGATGGTGGTGGCCAGGGTGTCGTAGGAGCCGCCGATGATCATGGGGTTGGCGAAGTCAGCGATGGACTCGATGAACGTCACCAAAAAGGCGTTGCCCAGGCCCGGCAGCAGCAGCGGCAGCGTCACGCTGGTGAACACCCTCCAGCGGCTGGCGCCCATGTCCCGGGCCGCCTCCTCCAGCGACGGGTCGATGTTCTTCAGCAGGCCCTTGAGCATCATGTAGCACACCGGGAAGAACGTCAGCGTCTGCACGATGACGATGCCCCAGAAGCCGTACACGCTGTTGTCGTAAATACCCAGCAAAAATCGGGTGATGATGCCCGCCTTGCCGAACAGCATGATCATGGATAGGCTCAGCACGAAGGGGGGAGACACCACCGGCAGCATGGACACGACCTTGAACAGGCCGCCCACGAATTTGCCCATGCGGACATATACCTCCACATAGGCGAACAGCAGGCCGATCAGGGCGGACAGAATGCCCACCAGGAAGCCTACCTTCAGCGTGTTGGTGATGGCGGTGGTGAAGGTGGGCATGGCGAAGATGCGCTTGAAGATGGAGATGCCGAAGGTGCCGTCACCCACGAAACTATCCACCAGCAGGATGGCCAGCGGGTAGAGGATAAACAAAGTCAGAAACGTAATGAGCACGACGATGGTGGTCACCATGACGGGATCGGCCATCAGCTTTTTCCGGTCCAGCGCCGCGCCTTGGGTCCTTGCCATAGAAAGCTCCTTTCTCATCCCGAAAGGAATGGTAAGTGGAATGGAATAGAAAACAGCAGGGGCGGCGGCATCGGCCGCCGCCCCTGAAAAGGTCGCTGGGAAACGAGATCGTTTTATAGAGCGGTCAGATCACTCGGTCTGGAAGCGGCTGGAGTCACCGGTGTTGGCGCCGGCGTCAGCCAGAGCGGCCATGACCTCCTCCACATAGGAGGTGATGTTGGTCTTGGCGTCCTCGAAGTCATAGTCCATGACGTTGTTGGGATCCAGGCCGAACTCAGCAGCCTGAGAGGGCTGGGTGGCGTTGTCGATGACCAGGAACTGATAAGAGCCGTTCTTGGCAGCCAGCTCCACGCACTCGGGGGACAGAGCGTACTCGATCCACAGCTTGGCGGCGTTGGAGTGGGCAGCGCCCTTGAAGATGGCGGTAGCGCCGACCTCGAAGGAGGTGCCGCTGGAGGGGATGATCAGGCTCACGTTGGTGTAGCCGTTGTCCACGATCTGGGTGATGCCGTCATGCAGGAAGCCGATGCCGACGATGCACTCACCGGTGCCCACGTTCTTGCTGGGGCCGGAGCCGGACTTGGTATAGACCTCGATGTTCTTGTCCAGGTCAACCAGGTACTTGATGCCCTCGTCGTGGCCGTACTTCTGGATCATGGTGTTGATGACCAGCTTGGCGGTGCCGGCGGTGTTGTAGTTGGACAGCCAGATCTCGCCCTTGTACTCGTCCTTCAGCAGGTCGGTCCAGTCGGCGGGAGCTTCCTGCCCCAGGCGGGTCAGCTCGTCGGTGTTGACCATGAAGCCCAGAATGCCCTTGTAGATGCCGTACCAGTTGCCGTCAGCATCCTTGTACATGTCGCTCAGCAGATGGGAGGCGTTGACAGCCGCATAGGGCTCCAGCAGACCTTCAGCCGCGCAGACGTTGTACGGATCGGTGGTGCCGCCGAACCAGACGTCAGCGGAGGGATTGCCGTTCTCCTCCTCGATCTTGGCCTGCACCTCACCGGTGGACAGACGCTGATAGGTGGTCTTGATGCCGAACAGCTCCTCGAAGTGCTGGCAGGCGGCCGCCAGATACTCCTCCTCGCAGGAGCCGTAGACCACCAGCTCACCCTCGGCCTGTGCCGCGGCGATCAGCTCGTCCATACCCTGGAAATACTCGGGGTATGTAGTGCCGTCGCCCTGCTGATCATCGGTGGTGGTCTTCTTCTCGCCGCAGGCGACGAGGCTCAGCGCCATGACCAAGGCCAGCAGAAGTGCAAAAAACTTCTTCATTACTTATTCCTCCTTTTAAGTGTATCCGAAGCAGACAGATCGCCGCCTCGAATAGACGTATTATAGTCATATCGCCGGCTTTTGTCAACATTTCACAGGCTTTCCCGGTAATTGACGGCGTGAAGTTTTACATTTGCTACAAATACGCGGTAACGTTTTCGGTTAAATTGACCATACCCAGCGTAAACAAAAAGTGAAATCTGCATAAAATCAACGTAAAACTTGCATTTCAAAAAAGCCGTGGTATAATATTTTTCTACTTCAAGGGACTACGCGCGGCATCGCCGCAGAAAGGGGATATGCTATGCTTTCCGGCCTGACCTCCTATGTGCCCGAGGCGTTACTCACCATATACGATAACCTGGAATTCCTGCTTCGCCTGCTGCTGTCCGCAGCGCTGGGTGCGCTGGTGGGACTGGAGCGCAGCAAGCGGCAGAAGGAGGCGGGCATCCGCACCCACTGCATCATCGCCTGCACCTCCGCGCTCTTTATGATCGTCTCCAAATACGCCTTTATGGACTGCGGGGCCGTGGATGGCCTGCGGGGGGCCGACCCGGCCCGTATCGCCGCCCAGGTGGTCAGCGGCATATCCTTCCTGGGCGCCGGCGTCATCTTCAAAAACGGCAACTCTATCCGCGGTCTGACCACCGCCGCCGGCATGTGGGGCACCTCCGCTGTCGGCATGGCTGTGGGCGCGGGCATGTACTGGCTGGGCCTGTGCGAGGCCGCCGTTCTGGTGGCCATCCAGGTGATCCTCCACCGCTTCCCCGTGGGCGCGGACGCCCTCACCACCCAGGAGCTGCTGGTGGAGATGGAGGACACCGACGCCATGCACCAGCGCTTTGACGACCTGCTGAAGCAGCACCGCGGCCAGGTCACCGACAGCAGCCTTACCCGCGAGGACGGCTACCTCCGCATGGAGATCACCGCCAAGCTGGAGCCGCCCATCACCCATGACGAGGCCATGACCTTTATGAAGGAAAACCCTGGCGTCCGCCGGATGTCCGTCTGACACGGGCTGAAAAAGAAGAAAAGGGGAGACCGACATGAAACGTTCCGAGATCAACCGCGCCCTGCGGGACATGGAGTCCATGCTGGAGAGATACCGCTTTGCCCTGCCGCCCTTCTGCCATTATACCCCGGAGGACTGGCAGACCAAGGGGCACGACCACGACGAGATCCGCGACAATATGCTGGGCTGGGACATCACCGACTACGGCCTGGGTGATTTTAATAGGGTGGGCTTTTCCCTGATCACCCTGCGCAACGGCAACCTGTCCCTGCCGGGCAAATACGCCAAGACCTACGCCGAGAAGCTGCTCTTCCTGAAGGAGGGCCAGTATTCCCCCAACCACTTCCACTGGCACAAGATGGAGGACATCATCAACCGCGGCGGCGGCACGCTGCTGATCCGGGTGTATAACTCCCTGCCCGACGAGTCTATCGACCGTACCGGCGACGTCACCGTCCACCTGGACGGCGTCACACGCACCGTGCCTGCCGGCACCCAGCTGCGCCTGACGCCCGGCATGAGCATCTCCATCCAACCCCGGCTGTACCACGACTTCGAGGTGGAGCTGGGCACCGGCGATGTCCTCATCGGCGAGGTCAGCCAGTGCAACGACGACAACACCGACAACCGCTTTGAGCCGCCGGTGGGCCGTTTCCCCGCCATCCAGGAGGATGAGCCGCCCTACCGGCTGCTGTGCAACGAATATCCGGAGGCCCGCGCATGAGCGCCGCCTTCGACATCGTCGCCCTGGGCGAGCTGCTGATCGACTTCACGGATCGCGGCATGTCCGACAGCGGCATGCAGCTCTTCGAGCGCAACCCCGGCGGTGCTCCGGCCAATGTGCTGGCCGCTGCCGCCCGGCTGGGGGAGCGTACCGCCTTTATCGGCAAGGTGGGCGACGATATGCACGGCCGCTTCCTGCGGGACACCCTCGCCGCTGCGGGCATCGACACCTCCGGCCTTCTGCTGGCGCCGGACATGTTCACCACACTGGCGTTTGTGGCGTTGGACAGTGGGGGAGAGCGCCATTTCTCCTTTGCCCGCAAGCCCGGGGCCGACACCTGCCTGCGCCCCGACGAGCTGGACATGCCGCTGCTGCGCAGCACCCGCGTGCTCCACGTGGGCTCCCTGTCCCTGACGGACGAGCCCGCCCGCAGCGCCACACTGGCCGCGGTCCGGGCCGCCAGACAGGCCGGTGCCATCATCTCCTACGACCCCAACTACCGCGCCGCCCTCTGGCCGGACGAGGCCACTGCCGCCGCGCAGATGCGCACGCTGCTGCCCCTGGCCGACATGGTCAAGCTCTCCGACGAGGAGACCGCACTGCTGACCGACGCCGCCGAGCCGGCGGAGGCCGCCCGCCGACTGCTGGCCCAGGGCGTCTCCTGCGCCGCCGTCACGCTGGGGGAGAAGGGTGCGCTGGTGGTCGTTCGGGACGGTATGCAGATAGTCCCGGCTTTTCCTTCCGACCCCGTGGATACCACCGGTGCCGGAGACAGCTTCTGGGGCGGGTTCCTCCACCGTATGCTGGCGTTGAATAAGCAGCCTACTGCGCTTACGGTATCGGATGCGGCGGATTGCGCCCGCTGGGGCAACGCCGTGGCCGCCTGCTGCATCACCCGCCGCGGCGCCATCCCCGCCATGCCCTCCCCGCAGGAGGTCCTGGCCCTGCTGTAGCCTGCGCCCCATCCCGCCCCCGTTCCGCCCCTGTTCCGGTAAAAACTACTTGACATCGGCACGGTTAGGCAATATAATAGGAGGGCTGACGGGGTGTAGCGCAGCTGGTAGCGCGCTTGGTTCGGGACCAAGAGGCCGGGGGTTCAA
>CAKTVL010000022.1 GCA_934623575.1 uncultured Oscillospiraceae bacterium | reverse complement strand
CATTCTGTAGATTTCGATCTCGCGGCCGCAGCCGCACAACGGGTGATAGTATACCACAAAATCGGCATAAGTAAAATATAAAAATATGATATGTGAGTTCCGATTTGCTAATGTTGCGAGGGCGTGAGAAATTCCTCTTGCTTTTTTGCGGGAAATGTGTATAATAATGTGGTACGCAAGTGAATACGGGCTTGTAGCTCAGCTGGGAGAGCAGGTCTGACATATTGCAACGGTACAACTTCATACTCGGGCTTGTAGCTCAGCTGGGAGAGCGTTCGGTTCGCATCCGAGAGGTCGAGGGTTCGAATCCCTTCAGGTCCACCATGAAAAGCTGTGAAATCTGTGATTTTGCAGCTTTTTTGCAACTTTTCAGAAGAATTTTGATGGATGCGAACCAGCCGTTTTTTCTAAGATTTGGCATATTTTGGAAAATTTGCCCCCGAATGGTTCGCATCTAAAAGTGAATATGGTGAATAACTACTACAACGGGTGTCGGTTTGCTGGTTTCGTAAAACCATCAAACCGGCGCCCTTTTTGCGTTTCCAGAGAAAAATTCAGGGCGGCAGCCCGGAAAGGAGTACACATGACCAATAGTATCCTGCGAAACTCGGACAGGCGACGAAGCTCCGCTTTTGTGCAGGAGCCACCGGAGCCGGTGTATTGCCGGCAGTCGGAGCGATGCGCCGGCTGTCCCTATCCACGGCACGGCATCGTCTGCTGGCACCCGGACGGGACTTGCCTGCGGACGGACATGAACAAAATCAACGGATTGGAGGAGAAAAATGTTTCAAGCAGTTCAGCCGTGCGCTGTTGGCTGACTATGATTTCATCGCAGAGAGCAAGAATGCGATCCAGCGCGATGCCGATTCCCGCCATTGCCTGCTCATCCTTGATGCAGAGGGTACGGATGGGTTTCTCGTTGATCCGCAGGGATACAATTACGCCCGCTACAGCGCATTCGTTTCAAATGCCCGCAGTTTGCTGACGCCGGATGTGGCAATCGACCGCAGCTATCTTTCGCCAGCAGAACCTTGGCGGGATGAGAGCAGGGATGAAATGCTCCGCATGACGCTGCGCGTCGATGAAAAGCCGGACTACACCCTCGTCCTCCCCGCTGACGAGGAATACCTTGACGCGGTGAAAAATTATCTTGATATTGATGTTTTCGCGGACGCCATGCTCTGTGATATACACTTCAAGGTGCCATACATCGGCGAGCTGATCCGTGCTACGGATTGCCCCGCCGTGGAGAATTACAACGATTTTGCCGAAGCATTGGAGGACATCTGGCAAAAGGACGGGATACTCCTGACCTACGCCGCCGTGCTGGACGCAGAGTGGCCGGAAACGCTGTGTGAAGCGCATGAATTTCTGCAAAATTTGCACAATTACCAACGCATTACGGAGGGCGCCTACGGTTATGGTCAGCAGCGATTACAGGAAACGCTGGGGCTGGATGATGAGGACATCTACGAGCTGGACGGCTACATGGATTTTGAGCAATACGGTCAGGATTGCATGGCAAATGACGGTGTGACGGAAACGGAGTTCGGCCTGCTGCGCCGCTTGGAGCCGCCGTTCCCAGAGCAGACGCAGGGACAGAGGATGGTGTAAGTAAAAGCGGCTCGATCCATTTGGATCAAGCCGCTTGAGAGGCAGGCAAACTGGAAGTTGTTTGTACAATGTTCAGGATATAACTGTTATTATGTCTTGATTAGAGTACAAACTCATATAAGAGGAACTTCCTCGGTACGCCAATATCAACATATGTGATTTCAACCTTATCCACATACTTAAATCCAAACGACATATACATTTTCTGTGGAATATCATTTCCCTCTATGCAATCAAGACGAATTGATTTAAGGTTTCTTTCCCTTGCTGTGTCTATTGCGTGTTGAACTAACTGCTTCGAGTATCCACGACCTCCATATTCCGGAAGGACACGCAAGGCATGAAGAACTACTGTCTCGTTATCATTTGCATCAATAAGCCATTTAACTGAGTGATACGCCTCATCACGATCATGATTCATAATATACGCCGCAACAATTCGACCATCTTCAATACCGATAAACTGATTTCTCTCTTTGATTGCATCTTTGATCATTTCATCTGGAGGGAAACCACCTTTATCTCCCTCCGGCAGAAAATCTTTTTCGCTCAAAACTTTACACATACCGTCATAAAACTGCCGCAATTCTATAAAATTTTTCTCTTCTGCATATCTGATAATCATAGAAATCTATCCCTCCAACTTCCGATTTGTTTGCCACATCATAGCATATCCCCCAGTAATGTGTAAAGCCAAATTCTACACTGAAAGGAGACCTAAATCTTGAAAAATGCAACACAATTTCATATCCGACCTGCCCGCCCAGAGGAGGCGGGCTTATTTTTTACCCAGCACCCCGAAGAAGATAAGCGGCTGGGTACCATCGCCATGTCCGTATGGACTTCGGGCGCAGCGAGGAAAGGACGCTGCCCGCCTATCCTGAGGCGGTAAGGGTGGTCTATCCACGGACGCAGCTGACGGCGGAAAACGCGGCGAAGCTCCCCTGCGGGCAGGTGTTAGGGGCGTACACGGTCACCTTTGAGCGGTGAGATACGCGGCCTGAAACAGAAAAAACCCCGCGGTATGACACAGTCATACCGCGGGGTTTTTATTGCAGAAGGGTACCATCGATTGACAAGGATAAACACGCCTGACAGCGCGCCTTTCCGGCATTTTTTGCCCTTTTCGCCTTGGCGGGCGTCAGCCCGCCTGCGTCTCAAAAGCCAAAAATCACTCGAAAATCCATCGCTGTTAGGTGCAATGCAGTTTTGTCGGAGCGGAAATGTGTCCAGACGAGGAAAGACCCGCAGAGAATACTTGACGTATTGTCAAGGGGCTTGACGCCGTATGGGCGCATTTCCGCCCGTCAAAACCGTGTCTATCCTTGTCAATCGATGGTATAGAAAGTCGTTTACAACAGCTGGAATACCATGATAACGGCACCTAGCACCACCAGAACGACGCCGGTGGCGCGGTTCAGGGTCTTGGGCTGGGCCTTGTTGGCAAAGACGGCGGCGATGCGCGCCCAGATCAGCGTGAAGAGCACGCACAGCACCCACGTCAGCACGTCCGGCGTGCCGCCGATGGCGAAATGGGACAGCGCGCCGGTCAGGGCGGTGAAGGTCATGATGAACACGCTGGTGCCCACGGCGGTCTTTAGCTCATAGCCCAGCACGCTGGTCAGGATCAGCAGCATCATCATACCGCCGCCCGCGCCCACGAAGCCGCAGATAAAGCCGATCAGGACGCCGCAGACCACGGACTGGACGGCGCGCTTTCTGGCGGAGACGCCCAGCATGGACTCCTTGGTGGTCATCACCGGCCGGACGATGAACTTGATGCCCAGTAGGAAGGTCATGAACACCGAAAAGGTGCCCATGGTGGCGGAGGGCACAAGGCTGGCGACGTAGCTGCCCACCACGGTGAACATCAGGACGCTGGCCATCATGATCAGGCCGTTGCGGATGTCCAGGTTCTTGTTCTTGTGGTAGGTATAGGCGGAGACGGCGCTGGCCAGCACGTCGGAGGACAGGGCGATGCCCACGGCCATGTAGGGGTCAACGCCCAGAAAGGTGATCAGCATGGGGCTGATGACCGCGGCGGCGCTCATGCCGGCAAAGCCGGTGCCCAGGCCCGCGCCCATGCCCGCAAAAAAGGTCACCAAAAGGGTTATCGCGATGTGCATAGATGGCTCCTTTCCGCTAAAAACAAGTCGAGATTCTTTTCCAGTGTGCCCAGTGCCGAGGAGAAGGCGCGGCGCGTTTCTTCGTCGGCGCCGTCAAACAGGCACCGGAAGAAGTCGTTTTGCAGCTGCTGCCCGCGGCGGATGACCGGCTGCGCTTTTTCCGTGCAGAGCAGCTCGGTCTTGCGGCGGTCGTTGGGCACCGGCCGCCGGAGCAGATAGCCCTCGCGCACCAGCCGTTCCACGTTGACAGAGACGAGATTTGCCTTGATGTGGCGAAGCTCGACGATCTCGCTGGCGGTCTTATAGGCGGGGTTGTTGCCCAAAAACATCAGGATGTCAAAGGCGGTCTGCGGCAGGTTCAGCTCATGGCACAGCGGTTTGCACACGATGTCGTAGGCCAGGGCGATCTTCCGGGGGATCTCTATACTTGGATGCACAGTGTATCGCCTCCGTTGGTTCAAGTTTGGATAGTTCAAATTTGGAATATAATAGCATGGCTGCTGCCATAAGTCAAGGACCGAAAAAAGCCGCCCCGAAGGGCGGCTTTTGAAGGATAAAGACCGGGATCACAGCTTGGTGACCATGGGGATGATCATGGGGCTGCGCTTGGTGTGCTTGTAGAGGTAGCTGCTGACGGCGGAGCGCACGGCGCGGCACACGTCGCCCTCATCCCGGCGCTTCTTGGCGGACATGCCGTCCACCGTTTCGGTGGCCACACGGCGCATGTCGTCCAGCAGCTCCTCGGACTCCTTGACGTACACGAAGCCGCGGGTGACGATCTCCGGCGGGCACAGCAGCTGGTGGTCGTGGCTGGACATGGGCAGCACGATGACCACCATGCCGTCCTCGGCCAGCAGCTTGCGGTCGTTGAGCACCACGGCGCCCACCTCGCCCACGCCGCCGCCGTCCACGAACACCTCGCCGGCGGGGACGGTGGTCTCGCACTTGATGTGCTTGGTGGTCAGCTCGATGACACTGCCGTTGTCGGCCACGACGATGTTATTGGGGTGCATGCCCATGCTCTCGGCCACCCGTTTGTGGATCTGCAGCATGCGCTGCTCGCCGTGGAGGGGGATGAAGAACCGGGGCTTCGTCAGCGCGTGGATGATCTTCAGCTCCTCCTGGCAGGCGTGGCCGGACACATGCAGCATGTCGGCCTTGTCATACACCACGTCCGCGCCCTTGCGGAACAGCTCGTTGATGACCCGTCCCACCGTCACCTCGTTGCCGGGGATGGCGCTGGCGGAGATGATGACCTTGTCGCCGGGGCCGATGTCCACCTGCTTGTGGGTGGAGAAGGCCATGCGGTACAGGGCGCTCATCTCCTCGCCCTGGGAGCCGGTGGTGACGATGACCTGCTGGTTCAGGGGCAGGCCCTTGATGCGGTTGATGTCCACCAGGGTGTTCTTGGGCACCTTCATGTAGCCCAGCTCGGTGGAGACCTTCATGATGTTCTCCATGCTGCGGCCGGTGACGGCCACCTTGCGGCCGCAGGCCGCCGCGGCATCCAGCACCTGCTGGATGCGGTGGACGTTGCTGGCGAAGGTGGTGACGATGATGCGCTTGTCACAGCCGGTGAACTGCCGCTTGAAGGTGGCGCCCACGGCGCGCTCGCTCATGGTGTAGCCGGGGCGCTCCACGTTGGTGGAGTCCGCCAGCAGGGCCAGCACGCCCTGCTTGCCCAGCTCGCCGAAGCGGGCCAGGTCGATGACCTCGCCGTCGATGGGCGTGGAGTCGATCTTGAAGTCGCCGGTGTGGACGATGGCACCCATGCGGGTGTGGATGGCGAAGGCCACGGAGTCGGCGATGGAGTGGTTGACGTGGATGAATTCCACCTGGAATTTCCCGGCCCGGACGGTCTGTCCCGGCTCCACGGTGATGAGCTTGGTGGAGTTCACCAGTCCGTGCTCCTGCAGCTTCAGTTTGATGAGGCCGGCGGTGAACTTGGTGCAGTAGATGGGCATGTTGATCTGCTTGAGGACGTAGGGGATGGCCCCGATGTGGTCCTCGTGGCCGTGGGTGATGAACAGGCCCCGCAGACGGCTGCGGTTCTTCACCAGATAGCTGACGTCGGGGATGACGCAGTCGATGCCGTACATGTCGTCACCGGGGAAGGCCATGCCGCAGTCCACCACGATGATCTCGCCGCCGTACTCATAGGCGGTCATGTTTTTGCCGATCTCGTTGAGACCGCCAAGGGGGATGATCTTCAATTTTTCTGCCATAAAATAGTAAACGCTCCTTTTTTCATAGAGATGGAGCGCCGGTGCGGCGGGAGAAAAGATCACGGCAGACCTCATGCATGAGCACTGCGCTGCGAAAATGCGCAAATGCCGGTGCATGAAGCTCTGCACACCATTTCCGGCTGCCCCGAAGGGCCGGGAAATGGTACATTTCTGTTTTGTCATGCAAAAGCATGGCAAAGCAGAGGCGGTCTGTCCCGCCCGCCTGCCCTGCATCGCAGGGGGAGAGAACAGTCTGTCGCCCGCCGTCAGCACTCGATGTATGGGGGTGAAACGCCCCGTTTGTTATTTTGACCGCGGCGTCCGAGGGCCGCGAAACAACCAAAAAACGTGCGCCGGATCCGGCGCTTTTCACAAAGTATAGCACATTTTTTCCCGTTTGTACACCCCTAACTTACCGACAGCTTTCGCCCGCTGCCGCAGCCGGGAAAAAATCCCGGCCGATTTCGGGAAAACCGTATTGTCCCGGCGGGGCTTTCGTGCTATAATAAACTACTCATATCGTGGAGTAGTATGGATACACATGGATCCCCTGGCGGAAAGGAGGCGCGCCCCTTGAGCAAAAAGATCATCCGCGGGTTCCGCACCAATATGACGCTGTACTGCCTTTGCCTGGTGGCCTTTGTGGCGGTGACGGTGCCCTTTGAGCCGCTGCTGGCCGCGGCGGAGGGCGTGGTGGCCATTCTGGTCATTCTGGTGGGCCGCCGCCGCAATAAGCTGGCCCAGGCGTCGGTCCGGCAGTATATGGACCGGGTCTCCGGCGGCATGGACACCGCGCGGTCCAGCAACATGCTGTACGCGCCGCTGCCGATGCTGGTGTTCGATGTGACCACCGGCGAGATCCTGTGGTGCAACGATATGTTCATGGACCTGACCGCCCAGAAGGACAAGATCTTCGAGACGGCGGTGGAGGACGTGATCCCGGAGTTCACCTATCGCTGGCTCGTGGAGGGCAAGCGGGAGTATCCGGAGCAGTTCCGCTGGAATGACCGCATTTACCGGGTATTCGGCGCGCTGAGCCGCCCGGAGCCGGAGGGCGGCGAGCAGGCCACCCTGGCCACCACCTACTGGATGGACATCACTGAGTCGGAGCAGATGCGCCAGACGCTGGAGCTGACAAAGCCGCTGGTGGCCATCCTGATGGTGGACAACTATGAGGAGCTGATGAAGGCCTGCCCGGAAAACAAGCGCTCGGCCCTGCTGGCCGCGCTGGAGGAGCAGCTGAACACCTGGGCTGCCGGCAGCGGTGCGCTGCTGCTGAGCTACGACCGTGACCGGTATCTCTATCTCTTCGAGGAGAAGGACTACACCGGCTACACCGAGAGCAAGTTCGACGTGCTGGAGAAGGTGCGTCAGGTCCAGGCCGGCGAGGGCGTGTCCGCCACGCTGTCCATCGGCGTGGGACGGGATGAGGACAGCTTTGAGCAGCTGTTCAAGAACGCCTCGCTGGCGCTGGAGATGGCGCTGAGCCGCGGCGGCGACCAGGCGGTGGTCAAGGACCGGGTGAATTTCGAGTTCTACGGCGGCCGCAGCAAGAGCACGGAGAAGCGCACCAAGGTCAAGTCCCGGGTCATGGCTAACGCCCTGGGCGAGCTGATCGACGACGCCAAGCAGGTGTACGTCATGGGCCACAAGTACGCGGACATGGACTCCCTGGGCAGCGCGGTGGGCATCTGCTGCATCGCCCGCAAGCGGGGCAAGCCCTGCCAGATCGTCATCGACACCGAGAACAACGCCGCCCACCCCATCCTGCGGCGGCTTTCCGAGCAGCCGGAGTACGCCGGGGCGACTATCTCCGGGGCGGACGCCTTTATCAAGTGCCAGCCGGGCGCCCTGCTGGTGGTGGTGGACACCAACCGGCCCGAGAGCGTGGAGTCCGAGGAGATGCTGGAGACCTGCAACCGCGTGGCGGTCATCGACCACCACCGCCGGGGCAGCAGCTACATCGAGAAGATGGCCCTGAACTACCACGAGCCCTACGCCTCCTCCGCCAGCGAGCTGGTGGCGGAGCTGATGCAGTATCTGGTGGAGCCTACGGACGTGCTGAAATGCGAGGCCGAGGCGCTGCTGGCCGGTATCGTACTGGACACCAAGAATTTCACCAACCGCACCGGCGGGCGGACCTTCGAGGCGGCGGCCTATCTGCGCCGCATCGGCGCCGACACCCAGGACGTCCAGCGGATGTTCCAGGGGGATCTGCAGTCCATGATCGATCGCTATGCCATCATCCGGCAGGCGGAGCTGTACCACGATGACATCGCCGTGGTGGCGCTGGACGAGGAGTGCGACCGCGTCACCGCCGCCAAGGCGGCCGACGAGCTGCTGACCCTGAAGGGCATCCGAGCCAGCTTCGTGCTGTATAAAAAGGGCGACGGCGTCTATATGTCCGCACGGTCCCTGGGCGAGGTCAACGTGCAGGTGATCCTGGAGGCCCTGGGCGGCGGCGGAAATTCCACCACCGCCGGCGGGCAGGCCGACAACATATCCGTGGACGAGACCAAGGCCAAGCTGCTGGAGGCCATTGACCATTATTTTGAAAATTAACGTAAAGGAGACATAGATATGAAAGTGATCCTCAAGCAGGACGTCAAGGGCAAGGGCAAGAAGGGCCAGATGATCGAGGCCGCCGAGGGCTACGCCCGCAATTTCCTGATCCCCAAGGGCTTGGCCGTGGTGGCCACCGCCGACGCCGTCAACACCATGAACCTGCAGGCCAAGGCCAAAGCCAAGGCCGACGCCGAGGCCAAGGCCGAGGCCCTGGCCATCGCCGAAAAGCTGAAGTCCTGCCAGGTGAAGATCGCCGCCAAGGGCGGCGAGGGCGGCAAGCTCTTCGGCGCCATCACCGGCAAGGAGATCTCCGCCGCCCTGCAGGAGCAGTTTGCCCTGGCTATCGACGGCAAGAAGCTGGTGCTGGACCAGCCCATCAAGAGCTTCGGCAGCTTTGAGGTCAAGGCCAAGCTGGGGTATGAGGTGAGCGGGACCATATACGTCCTCGTCGTAGAAGAAAAATAACCCGAAACCGCGTCTTTTCCGTTCTGCCTTCGCCGGGTCGGCTTGCTGTACACAAAGTACAGCGGCGCCGCCCCGTCATCGGCAGAACGAAAAATCCGGCGGTTTTCGGAGAACAGGGATGTCATTGCGAGGAGGGCGAAGCCAGATGTGGCAATCCGTTTTCCTTTTTGCAAAGGCTCTCGGTGGACCTTTGTAGGGGCCGACGTTCTCCCTGCGGGTCGGTCGGTCCGCGGGTCTGACAGGCCGCCGGCCTGTCATTCAACACCGCGAACCTCTCAAGGGGAAGGCAAAGGGCGGACAGAGTCGTCCGCCCACCGCGCCCATGGGCGCGGACCATAAAAAACGCAAAAAAGGAAAGGAGGTCTTCCTATGGCGACCAATGATGCGCTGCTGATGCCCCAGATGCCCCATTCGCCCCAGGCGGAGCAGGCGGTGCTGGGCTCCATGCTCATCGACGCCGACTGCGTCAAGGACGTGATGGACAAATTACAGGCGCAGGATTTCTATCTACGCACCAATCGGGAGATCTTCGAGACCATCTATCAGATGTTCGTCTACTCCCGGCCCATCGACGGCGTGACCGTGGCCGGAGAGCTGGAGAAAAACGGCCTGTCCAACGACAACACCCGGGCCTATCTGCTGCAGCTGATGGAGGTGACCCCCACCAGCGCCAACGTCATGGAGTATGTGCGCATCGTGCAGGAGAAATCTCTGATGCGGCAGGTGGCCTACGCCGCCGGGAGCATCACCGCCATGGTGCAGGAGGGCAGCGGCAGCGCCAGCGATATGCTGGAGTCCGCCGAGCAGCAGATCTACGCCATCCGCCAGGGCCGCAGCGCCCAGGGGATGGTCACCGTGGGCATGGTGCTGGGCGACGTGATGAGCCAGCTGGCGGAGCTGTCCGCCAACGGCGGCAAGACCGTGCCGGGGCTGTCCACCGGACTGTCCGCCGTGGACGCCAAGATCAACGGCATGAACAAGTCCGACCTGCTGCTGCTGGCCGCCCGACCCGGCATGGGCAAGACCAGTATGGCGCTGAATGTGGCGCTGTCCGCCGCCCGGGAGAGCGGCAAGACCGTGGCCATCTTCTCGCTGGAAATGTCCAAGGAGCAGCTGGTCACCCGCCTGATCGCCAGCGAGGGGCTGGTGGAGAACCAGCGCCTTATCACCGGCAACCTGCGGGAGAGTGACTGGCAGCGCATCGCCGAGGCCGCCTCCGCCCTGAGCCGCATGGACATCCGTATCGACGACAACCCGCTGCTGACTGTGGCGGATATGAACGCCAAGTGCCGCCGCCTGGAAAATCTGGGTCTGGTGGTCATCGACTATCTGCAGCTGATGACCTCCGCCGGCGGCAAGGGCTATTCCGGAGAAAACCGCCAGCAGGCGGTGTCCGACATCAGCCGTATGCTGAAGATCATGGCCAAGGAACTGCAGGTGCCCATCCTGTGCCTGAGCCAGCTGAGCCGTGCCAACGAAAAGCGCGAGGACAAGCGGCCCATGCTGTCCGACCTGCGTGAATCCGGCGCCATCGAGCAGGACGCCGACATCGTTATGTTCCTCTATCGGGACGATTATTACAACGGCGACGCCGAAAAGCGCAACGTGGCCGAGTGCATCGTGGCCAAGAACCGCCACGGCGAGACCGGCAAGGTGGAGCTGCGCTGGATGCCCGAATACACGGCCTTCGGCACGCTGGAGACCCGGTACGACGAGGATGAGTAAGCCGCTGGATGTCACCGCGTGGATGGAGCGCTGGCAGATGCTCCCGCCGCAGGGCGGGCTGATCCTGTGCGCCGTGTCCGGCGGCCGCGACTCCGTCTGCCTGCTGGACTGCCTGTGGCGTCTGGGACAGCAGCGGGGCTTCCGGGTGGCCGCAGGCCACCTGAACCACGGCATGCGCCCCACGGCACAGCGGGACGAGGACCTGGTCCGCACCCTGTGCGCCCAGCGGGACATCCCCTTTTACACGGAGACGGCGGCGGTCTATGACCTGTGCCGTGTCTGGCACCTGACGGTGGAGGAGACCGGCCGCCGCGCCCGCTATGACTTCCTGCGCCGCACGGCCGCGGCCATCGGCGCGGACTGTATCGCCACCGCCCACCACCGGGAGGACCAGGCGGAGACGGTGCTGCTGCAGCTGCTCCGCGGCACCGGGCCCCAGGGGCTTACCGGCATACCGCCGGTGCGGGACGGCATCATCCGCCCGCTGCTGGACACGCCCCGCACCGCCATCGACGACTATATTGCCGCTCAAGGCCTGCCCTACGTCACCGACGAGACAAATCTGGATACCCATTATGCCCGCAATCGCCTGCGGCTGGAGATCATGCCCCAGCTGCTGACCATCAACCCCGCCGCCGCGGCGCACATCGCCCGCACGGCGGACATCCTGCGCACCGAAAACGACTACCTGGACGGCCAGGCCGCCGCCCTCCTGCCGGAGAGCGGCACGTCCGTGTCCTGTCAGGCACTTTTGCAGGCGCCGCCGGCGCTGCGGCCCCGGATGCTGCGCCTTCTGACCGATCGGCTCCCCATGGGCAAAAAGGACATCACCGCCGCCCACTACCGCGCGCTGGAATCGCTGGCGCAGACCGGCGGGGCGCTGTCCCTGCCCGGCGGCGTGCAGGCCCACTGCCGCGGCGGCGTGCTGACGCTGGCCCTTTCGCCCCCCGGGCTGGCGGAGACGCCCCTGTATGTGGGTGAGAACCTGGCGCCGCCCTGGTGTATCACCCTTTCCCGCACGCCGCTCCCCGGCGCGCTGGCCGTCCGGGACGGCCAGTGGTCGGTCCGCGCCTGGCGCGGCGACGACCGCCTGACCCTGCCCGGCAGCCGCGGCAGCCGCAGTCTCAAGCGCCTGCTGTCCGACCGGGGCATTCCCCCGGAGCAGCGCCGGCAGATCCCCGTCCTCTGCCGCAATGGCTTTCCCGCCGCGGTCTGGGGCGTCGGCATTGATCAGCGAGCCCTGCCGGAGCGTTCCGGCGACACCATATATATCACCATCACAAAAAACAACGGAGGATAACAAGCAATGGCAAAGAGCAATATGGATCAGGACATCCTGAAGGTCCTGCTGTCTGAAGAGGAGATCAAGGCCCGTGTTCAGGAGCTGGGCGACCAGCTGTACGACCAGTTCAAGGACAAGAACCCCATGTTCGTGGGCGTTCTCAACGGCTGCTTCATTTTCATGGCGGACCTGGTCCGCGCCGCCCAGCTGAAAAGCGAGGTGGAGTTCATCGGCCTTTCTTCCTATAAGAACGCCACCAAGTCCTCCGGCGTGGTGCAGATCACCCGCGACCTTCAGCGCGACATCACCGGCCGCGACATCATCGTCGTCGAGGATATTCTGGACTCCGGCAACACCCTCAATTTCCTG
Organism: uncultured Oscillospiraceae bacterium; assembly: GCA_934623575.1. Taxonomy (GTDB): domain Bacteria; phylum Bacillota; class Clostridia; order Oscillospirales; family Oscillospiraceae; genus Vescimonas. The sequence continues at coordinate 13,201 of CAKTVL010000022.1, read as the reverse complement.
ACCGAGTACCTCAAGACCAAGGGCGCTTCCTCCGTTACCATCGCCACCCTCCTGGATAAGCCCGCCCGCCGCGAAAAGCCCATCACCGCCGACTATGCCGGCTTTGAGGTCCCCGATGAGTTCGTCGTGGGCTACGGCCTGGACTACTGCCAGCAGTACCGGAATATGCCCTATATCGGGGTACTCAAGCCCGAGGTCTACAGCAAGTAAAACCGCGTCTCTTCCGTTCTGCCATCGCCGGGTCGGCTTGCTGTACACAAAGTACAGCGGCACCGCCCCGTCATCGGCAGAACGAAAGATCCGGCGGTTTTAAGGGGGCGAGGGTGTCTTTTCCGCCAATACTTCGTTGCGGCTCCTCGACGTACACACGGTGCGCCGTCGTCGCCGCGCCTCGTCTTGGCGAAAGATCCGGTTTCTCCCCGCGCCGCAGGCGGAAGAAGAGCACGCGCCGGGAGGGCGCGGGACATCCCTCTTAGCATTTGAGAATAGGAAGTGAAAGCGTATGGAAAACAAAGGCGGCAAGCGCCTGGCCAGAAGCGATGCGGCGCAGCCGGAGCGTCCGGCCCAGGCGCCGGAGCGCATGGCGGAGATGCCGGCGCAGGATGTGCCTGCGACCGATGCGGAGAAGTCCGGAGCGGAGACGGTCCCCGCCCCGGCGGAGACAGCTGCACCGGCGGCTGAGGCAGCCAAGCCCGCCAAGAGCAGGGGCCGCAGGCTGTGGGATGATTACGGCTATCTGCTGGTGACGCTGGCGGCGGTGTTCGTGCTGTTCAAGGTGCTGCTGCAGCTGGCGTATGTGCCCAGCGGCTCCATGGAGACCACCATCCCCACCAAGTGCCTGCTGATCGGCTGGCGGCTGCCGTATGTGGTGTCCGACCCGGTGCCGGAACGCGGTGACATCGTGACCTTCTGGAATGATGAGTTAGACAAGGTTCTGGTGAAGCGTGTTATCGGCCTGCCCGGCGACCGCATCACGTTCAAGGACGGCTATACCTATATCAATGGAGAGAAGCTGGACGAGAGCTATCTGCCGGTGCAGGGCATCACGGATAATGGCAACAAGCTCTCCTATGAGGTGCCGGAGGGGTGTATTTTCGTCATGGGCGACAACCGCACCGGCTCCAGAGACAGCCGGTATCTGAGCGAGCCGTATATGCCGGTGGAGAGCATCCAGGGCCGCATGCTGGTGGCCATCTCTGTGGGCAGGGACCAGAGCTGGCAGGGCATCCACTGGATCGGCTGAGAGGGGGAGGAACGATTTGACTGAAAAGCGACGCTTCAGCGGCGTGATGATGCTGTTTATTATCGTGGCGGTGGTGCTGCTCTCCCAGGTGCTGGGCAATCTGGCCCGCTCCGGGGATGTCAGCTACGGCCAGATGCGCGCCTATTTCACCGCGGAGAAGGTGGACAGCTTCACCGCCTCCGACACGCGGCTGACCGCCAAGCTCCATGACGGCACCAGCGTCAGCTGCGGGCTGCAGAGCTTTGATACTTTCTATCAGGACATGAACGAGCTGGTGGTGGCCCAGGCGGATGCGGGCATCATCAGCAACTACAACTACGCTGCCGGCGGCAGCAATGACTGGCTCAAGACGCTGCTGCCCTATGTGCTGGCGGCCATGGCCTTTATCCTGCTGATGAGCCTGATCGCCCGTATGGGCGGCGGAGGCGCGGCCGTCAACGACAAGATGGCGCGCTTCGGCGAGGCCCGCATCCAGGATATCCCCAGCGACGGCAAGAAGGTCACCTTCAAGGACGTGGCCGGCGCTGACGAGGAGAAGGAGGAGCTGGAGGAGATCGTCCAGTTCCTGCGGGATCCGGAGCGCTACACGGAGCTGGGGGCGCACATCCCCAAGGGCGTGCTGCTGGTGGGCCCTCCGGGCACCGGCAAGACGCTGCTGGCCAAGGCGGTGGCCGGTGAGGCGGACACCGCGTTCCTGTCCATCTCCGGCTCGGATTTCGTGGAGATGTATGTGGGCGTGGGCGCCAGCCGCGTCCGCGACCTGTTTGAGCAGGCCAAGAAGCAGTCCCCGGCCATCGTCTTTATCGACGAGATCGACGCCGTGGGCCGCCAGCGCGGCAGCGGCCTGGGCGGCGGCCACGACGAGCGGGAGCAGACCTTGAACCAGCTGCTGGTGGAGATGGACGGCTTTGCCGCCAACGAGGGCGTGGTGGTGCTGGCCGCCACCAACCGCGTGGACATTCTGGACCCGGCGCTGCTGCGGCCCGGACGGTTCGACCGCCAGGTGTTCGTGGGCCTACCGGACATCAAGGGCCGCGAGGAGATACTGAAGATCCACGCCAAGGGCAAGCCCCTGGCGGAGGACGTGGACCTGGGCAGCGTGGCCCGGGCCACCTCCGGCTTTACCGGAGCCGATCTGGAGAATCTGCTGAACGAGGCGGCGCTGCTGACCGGACGGCGGGGCGAGCGTTTTATCACCGAGGAGGCCATCCACCAGTCCGTTATCAAGGTCATCGCCGGCCCGGAGAAGCACAGCCGCGTGGTGCCGGAGGCGGAGCGGCGGCTCACGGCCTATCACGAGGCCGGTCACGCCGTGGTGATGCAGGCCCTGCCGGATCTGGACCCGGTGCATCAGATCACCATCGTCCCCCGGGGGCAGGCCGGCGGCATGACCATCTATCTGCCGGAGGAGGACCGCTCCTATCTGTCCCGGCGCTATATGCTGGATCGGGTGGCCGGGCTGCTGGGCGGCCGCGCCGCCGAGGAGATGATGCTGGGGGATATTTCCACCGGCGCCTCCAGCGACATACAGCGGGCTACCTCTATCGCCCGGAAGATGGTGGGCAGCTACGGTATGTCCGCCAAGCTGGGCAACGTGGCCTTCGACGCCGGCACCGACGAGGTGTTTATTGGCAAGTCCATGGGTCACACCCGGCCCTATTCCGAGGAGACGGCGGCGGAGATGGACGGCGAGATCCGCGCCATCATCGACGAGGCGTATGAGAAGTGCCGGGAGATCCTGGCCAAGTACAAGACCCAGCTGACGGCGGTGGCTGAGTATCTGCTGGAGCACGAGACCATGGACGCCGACACCTTCAAGAGCTATTTTGCCGCGCCTAAGGGCACGGAAAACGACGCCATGTGAGCTGTGAGCTCCGGGGCGCTGCCGGGAAAAAGGCGGCTGCGCGCGGCATATAATGCCGGAAAAACCGGGCGAAGCCATGGACGTGTTGTACAAAATCGCAGTTCTGCTTATAGGAAACCGGCAAAGGCGGGCGCGTCAGCGCCCGCCTTTTGTGTGTTTTGACGAAGGAAACCGTCCGCCGCTGAGAGACAGCCGCCGCGGCGGCGCTTTTTTCGCACTTCAGAAAACGTTACCGGCGAAAATCCGGCGTTTTTTTAACTGACTTGCGCAGAAAGTGCGTAAAAATCGCAAATTGCGGGAGAAGTGCAAACCGTGATTCCGCTAAAAAGTCATAAAAGCAAGAAGCACTGCCGAATGACGAAAAACGGGAGTGCTCCGTAAAAAAGCGTTTGTCCGCAATACAAGGACAAAAAGGCGGGGGCGGGGGAGAGTGGCTGTCCACTCCAGAGCGGGCAAGCCGGTATTTTTAGAGGTTGTTACAATTGTTTTTGCCGCATTTTTCCGTTAAAATACACATATTCTGTGAGCGGCCGAATAGGGAAGCGGCCGCCGCAAGGGAAATTTAGGAGGAATTACCATGAAGAAGCTTATAGCATTGATGCTGGCGCTGGTCATGGCGCTGTCTCTGGTCGCCTGCGGCGAAAAGACGGACGGCGGCGATGCCGGTGATGTCAGCGGTGAGACCGGCGACAAGGTCGTCAAGATCGGCGTGTTCGAGCCCACTTCCGGCCAGAACGGCGGCGGCGGCAAGAAGGAGATCCTCGGCATCGAGTATGCCCACTCCCTGAAGCCCACCGTCACCATCAACGGCGAGGAGTATTCCGTGCAGCTCGTCTACGCGGACAACGCCTCCGACGCCAGCAAGGCGCCCTCCGCCGCGCAGACCCTGATCTCTCAGGGCGTGTCCGTGGTGATCGGCACCTACGGCTCCGGCTGCGCCATCGCTGCCGGTGACCTGTTCGCTTCCGCGAAGGTTCCCGCCATCGGCACCTCCTGCACCAACCCGCAGGTGACGCTGGGCAACGACTACTACTTCCGCGTAGGCTACATTGATCCGTTCCAAGGCGCCGTGATGGCCAACTTCGCCAACAAGGAGAAGGGCAGCGTCAACTGCGCACTGATCATCGAGTCCGGCGACGACTACTCCGCCGGTTTCGGCAACTACTTCCAGCAGGAGATGGAGCGTCTGGGCGGCAAGGCTACCGTTCTGGAGTTCCAGAAGGGCGAGGCTGACTTCTCCACCATCATGGCGTCCATCAAGTCCGCCGGGTACGACGGCATCTTCGCCCCCGTGTCCATCGAGACCGCCGCCATGGTCATCTCTCAGGCCCGCGATGCCGGTATCACCTGCCCCATCATGGCCGGTGATACGTGGGACGACGTTTCCATCGCCCAGCGTACCGGTGACAAGGCCACCGACATCTACTTCTCCGCGTTCTTCGATGCCGCCGACACCACCAACGAGGCCGGTAAGGCCTTCGTGGACGGCTTCACCAAGTGGGTCGCCGAGGATTCCACCCGCCTTGAGAACAACGGCGGCGTGTCCGACGTGATCTCCAGCGTGACCCCCTGCGGCTATGACGCCTACATGGCGGCTGTGGGCGCCATCGAGGCGGCCCAGTCCACCGACGGCCCCGCCATCCGCGACGCTCTGTCCACTCTGGAGATCGACGGTCTGATCACCGGCGACCTGAAGTTCGACGAGAACGGCGATGCCATCAAGAACTATGCCGTTATCAAGACCATCAAGGACGGCGAGATCGTGTATTACAGCACCTTCAACGGTCTGGAGTAAGCGAACGCAAAGCGAGACCATATCTTGAGATACTGACCACTGTGAGGGGGGCACCGCTCCCCTCACAGTGCAACTTTGATGACTCTTGCGTTTTGAAAAGCCGGAGGCGCACTTCGGCTTCTGAAAGCGCAGGAATCATACAGAAGGAGGGAACTCAGCTTATGCATGACGCAGCGTATTATATCCAACTGCTGCTCTCCGGCGTCACGGTGGGCAGCCTGTATGCGCTGGTGGCCATCGGCTATACGATGGTGTACGGCATACTGCGCCTTATCAACTTTGCCCACGGCGATATCTTCATGATGGCGGGCTTCTTTATGATCTACCTGTCCGCCACCATGCCCATGGCCGTGTCTATCCCGCTGGTGCTGATCCTTACGGTGCTCTTGGGCGTCGCCATCGAAAAGGCGGCGTACAGCCCGCTGCGCACCGCGCCCCGTATGTCGGTGATGATCTCCGCCATCGGCGTCAGCTACCTGCTGCAAAATCTGGCCACGTATATCACCGGCGGTATCGCCCGCGCCTATCCCGACATCCCCTTCCTGACGCAGGTGATGCAGATGGGCAGCCTCAGCGTCAAGCGCATTACCATCATCACCCCCATCCTGACTATCGCGCTGGTGGTGGTGCTGGTGATCCTCATCCAGAAAACCAAGATCGGCATGGCCATGCGCGCCGTGTCCCGGGACTTCGAGACGGCGCAGCTCATGGGCATCAAGATCAACAGCGTCATCTCCATGACCTTCGTCATCGGCTCGCTGCTGGCGGGCGTGGCGTCCATCCTGTATTTCTCCAACTACGGGCAGGTCAGCCCCATGATCGGCGCTATGCCCGGGCTGAAGGCCTTCGTGGCGGCGGTGTTCGGCGGTATCGGCTCCATCCCCGGCGCGGTGATCGGCGCCTTCATCATCGGTATCTGCGAGTCCTTCATCAAGGCTAACGAAACCATCGCCGTGTTCAGCAACGCCTTTACGTTCGCGCTGCTGATCGTGATCCTGCTGTGCAAGCCCAACGGCCTGTTCGGCGAAAAACTGACGGAGAAGGTGTGAGATATGAAGAACAATAAGAAGAGAAATCTGCTGCTGTCTTTGATCCTCGCCGCCGTCTGCCTCGTCTTTCTGCTGTATGTGGACAAATATCAGCACTATTCCATGCTGGCATCCGTCCTGAAAAAGGGCGCGATCTACTCGCTGGTGGCGGTGTCCCTGAATCTGCTGAACGGCTTTACCGGCCTGTTCTCGCTGGGACAGGCGGGCTTCATGATGATCGGCGCGTACACCTACGCCATCCTGACCATCCCTGTGGAGGCCCGCGCCTCCGTGTACCAGTACTTTGACGGCGGCATCGTCCAGTTCTGCCTGCCCATGATCGTGGGTCTGGTGCTGGCGGGCATCGTGCCCATGCTTTTCGCGTGGCTTATCGGTCTGCCGGTGCTGAAGCTGAAGAGCGACTATCTGGCCATTGCCACGCTTGGCTTTGCCGAGATCATGCGCGCCATCATCCAGTGGAAGGTGGCGGGCCCGCTGACCAACTCCTCCAACCTGCTGAAGAAGTTCGCCAACTTTGACAGCGTGCTGTTCCCGTTCATCGTCTCCGGGATCTGCATCGCCATCATCGTCCTGATCATCAACTCCACCTACGGCCGCGCCTTCAAGGCCATCCGCGACGACGAGGTCGCCGCCGAGGCCATGGGCATCAATCTGGCCCAGCACAAGATGCAGGCGTTCCTGATCAGCTCTTTCTTCGCCGGTGTGGGCGGCGCGCTGCTGGCCATGTTCCAGTCCAGCGTGCAGGCCAACGCCTTTACCTCCACCATGACCTATGAGATATTGCTGATCGTGGTCATCGGCGGTATCGGCTCCGTCACCGGCTCCATCCTCGGCTCCTTCCTGTACATCGCCTGCTCCGAGTGGTGGCTGCGCTTCTTGGATGACCCCGTGCCCTATCTGGGCGTGAACATCCCCTTCATGCGCGGCGGCTTCCGTATGCTGGTATTCTCCGTGGTCATCATGATCGTGGTGCTGTTCTTCCGCAAGGGCATCATGGGCGACCGGGAGTTCTCGTGGGACGGTATCATCAACTTCTTCGGAAAGCTGTTCAGAAAGAAGGAGAAAGCGGCGAAGGAGGTGGCGTCCAAATGAGTAAGAACGTTCTGTCCGTGGAAAATGTCACCATGCAGTTCGGCGGCGTGGTGGCCGTGGACAACCTGAACCTGAAGGTGGACGAGGGCGAGATCGTGGCGCTGATCGGCCCCAACGGCGCCGGTAAGACCACGGCCTTCAACGTCATCACCGGCGTGTACGCCCCCACCAATGGCCGCGTGTCCTTTAACGAGAAGTGCATCGTCCGCAATCACCCCACCGGGAAGATGAAGAAGGCCTACAAGGGCGAGCACGCGGAGATGTACACCGCCCACTTCGCGCCGGAGGAAGCCTTGGAGGACGAGGCGCTGAAGGCGTGGAAGGCGGAGCAGAAGGCGCGGGACGAGTTCACCTTCTCCGACCGTATTCTGGCGCCCACGCCCGACGTCATCACCAAGCTGGGCATGGCGCGTACCTTCCAGAACATCCGCCTGTGGAAGACCCAGACGGTGTTTGACAACGTGCTGATCGCCAAGCATATGCGCCGCACCAGCAACCTGTTCACCGCCGCCCTCCACCTGAACGGCAAGGAGGAGCACAAGCAGCGGGACGAGGTGATGGAGCTGCTGAAGGTGGTGGGGCTGGAGGACGTCAAGGACGAGCTGGCCACCAGCCTGCCCTACGGCAAGCAGCGGCGGCTGGAGATCGCCCGCGCGCTGGCCACCGAGCCCTCCCTGCTGCTGCTGGACGAGCCGGCAGCCGGCATGAACCCGCAGGAGACGCTGGAGCTGGCGGACTTCATCAAGAAGATCCGCAGTGAGTTCCACAAGACCATCCTGCTGATCGAGCACCACATGGATCTGGTCATGGGCATTGCCGACCGGATCTACGTGCTGGACTTCGGCAAGCTGATCGCACAGGGCACACCGGAGGAGATACAGAACAACGAGCGCGTCGTGGACGCATACTTGGGGGTGGCAGAAGATGCTGAAGATTGAGAATTTGCATGTGTCTTACGGCGGCATCAAGGCGCTGCGCGGCATCAGCCTTGAGGTGCCCGACGGCAAGATCGTCACGCTGATCGGCGCCAACGGCGCCGGTAAATCCACCACCCTGCGCACCATCTCCGGCCTGGTGAAGGCCGACAGCGGCTCCATCACCTACGACGGGCAGGAGCTGCTGGGCAAGCCCATCAACAAGATCCTGGAGGCGGGCATCGCCCAATCTCCGGAGGGCCGCCGCGTGTTCCCTAACCTTACGGTGCTGGAGAACCTGAAGATCGGCGCGTACCTGCGCTCGGACAAGGACGGCATCGAGAAGGACATCAAGTGGGTGTATGAGCTGTTCCCCCGGCTGGAGGAGCGGCACTGGCAGCTGGCCGGTACGCTGTCCGGCGGCGAGCAGCAGATGCTGGCCGTGGGCCGCGCACTGATGAGCCGTCCCAAGCTGCTGATGCTGGATGAGCCGTCGCTGGGTCTGGCGCCTCTGGTGGTGCAGGGCATCTTTGACATCATCCGCACCGTGAACCAGCAGGGCATGACGGTGCTGCTGATCGAGCAGAACGCCAACATGGCGCTGAAGATCGCGGACTATGCCTATGTGCTGGAGACCGGCAACATCACCAAGTCCGGCACCGGCGCGGAACTGCTGGCGGACGAGTCCATCAAGGAAGCCTATCTGGGCAAAAAGAAGAGCTGAAGCATATTCCCCCGGCCGACGGCCGGGGGAATGCGTTTTTCCGTTGCCTTTTGCGGCAAAGGCTGATATAATGCCCTGAGACTTGTCGAAGGGACGGTGGACGGAATGGCATATTTGATGATGGGGCTGGTATCGCTGGTGGGCGGTATCATTCAGCCGCTGACGGGCTTCGGTGCGGCGGTGATCATGATGGTGGCGGCCAGCGCGTTCTATGATATGACCATCGCGCCCACGCTGGTGGCGCTGATCTGCATGGCGCAGTCCGGCACCATGACGTGGATGTACCGCAAACACATCGATGTAAAGCAGATCGCGCTGCCCATCGGGCTGTACACCGTGTGCAGTCTGGTCATCATCAATTTGCTGGGGCGGTTCGACCTGCATGTGCTGACGGCGCTGTTCGGGGCGTTCCTGATCGCGCTGGCGGCGTATTTCCTGTTCTTTGCCAAGCGGGTGAGGATGGAGCAGCCCAGCCTGGCGGCGGGTCTGCTGTGCAGCGCGTTCTCCGGCTGCTGCGCCGGGGCCTTCACCATCGGCGGGCCCATGATGGCGCTGTATTTCGTGGCCATCGCCCGGGATAAGGAGACGTATGTGGGGAACATGCAGTTCCTGTTCTTTACCACCAACCTCATCAACTTCGCCATGCGGGCGGTGCGGGGCTATTTCAGCGCGGCGCTGCTGCCCATGGCGCTGCTGGGCATGGTTTGCGTGCTGGTGGGGCTGTGGATCGGCCTGCGGCTCAGCCGCCGGATGTCCGGCGACGTGGCCCGGCAGGTGGTGTATATCGGCGTGGGCGTCAGCGGCTTGGTGACGCTGGTGCAGGAGCTGCTGAAATAAGCAAAAAAAGAGACGGCGGAGGCCGTCTCTTTTTGCTTATTTGCTTCGGAGGATGGTCTCCACCACGCTGTCCAGCCAGTGGCCCTCGAACTGCTCGATGGCGCCATCGTCGGTGAGCTTGGCCAGCGCCGGGTCGATGGGCATCTTGGCCAGCAGGGGGATGTGGTACTCCCTGGCGGCCTCCTCGGTCTTGCCCTCGCCAAAGATGTACAGCTTCTTGCCGCAGTCGGGGCACTGGACATAGCTCATGTTCTCCACCAGGCCCACGATGGGGATGTTCATCATCTGGGCCATCTTCACGGCCTTCTGCACCACCATGGACACCAGGTCCTGGGGGCTGGCCACAATGATCACGCCGTCCACCGGCAGGGACTGGAACACGTTCAGGGCCACGTCGCCGGTTCCGGGAGGCATATCCACGAACATGTAGTCCACATCGTCCCACAGCACATCGCTCCAGAACTGCTGCACCACGCCGCCGATGACGGGGCCGCGCCAGATGACCGGGTCCGTCTCGTGCTCCAGCAGTAGGTTCACGGACATCAGCTGTATGCCGGTGGCGGTGGTCACGGGCACGATGGCGTCGCCCTGCGCCACGGCCCGGCCGTGGATGCCGAAGGCCTTGGGGATGGAGGGGCCGGTGATGTCCGCGTCCAGAATGGCGGTGCGGTAGCCCTCCCGCCGCAGCGCCACCGCCAGCTGGCTGGTGACCATGGACTTGCCTACGCCGCCCTTGCCGGACACCACGCCGTAGACCTTACCGACGCGGCAGCCGGGGCGGAGGGGCTTCTTTTCAAATACGTTGGCTTCCTTGCGCTCGCCGCAGCTTTCGCCGCAGGTGCTGCAATCATGGGTGCAATCGCTCATAGTTGATTCTCCTTTTGCGTTATATATAACTTACAATTTTACAATTCATCCGCCCCGGTATAGGTGTGACCGCAGAGGGGGCATTTCGGATAGTCGAAATCGTGGGCAAAGCCGCATTTCGGGCAGCGCCGCTGGTGCAGCTCGGGGGCGTTGCCCTCGTGCCGCGGCTGGCCGCCGGTGAAAAGCTCCAGCTTTCCGCAGGCGGGGCAGGCGAGGATGGACACCTCCAGCGCGCCGGCCATCAGGTTGGGCAGGTCGCCGAATATCCAGCTGGTCTTTCCCAGCTGCAGCTTGTGCTGTCCGATAAAGCGCATGGACGTACCGCAGCGGAGACAGGCAAAGTCGGACATAGGCAGGCTCCTTTCGCTCATTTATATATGTATAGCACGAATGCAGGCGTTTTGCAAGGTCACAGACAGGTGACGGTGACATTTTCCCGCCCCTGCAGATAGTCCATCTCCCGCTTCTGACAGGTAAACAGCAATATCTGCCGCTTTTGGCTCTCGGAGAGCAGATATTCCAGCGCTGCGTGGAGCCGCTCGTCGTCGAAGGTCACCAGCGCGTCATCCAGAATGAGGGGCACACGCTTGTCGGCGGGCAGCACCATGTCGCAGATGGCCAGCCGCACCGCCAGATACAGCTGGTCGGCGGCGCCCTGACTCAGCAGGCGGACGCTGCGTCCCACCGGGTCGCCGACGGGCTCGGCGGACAGGGAGAAGTCCCGGCTCAGCAGCACACGGTCATAGCGCCCGCCGGTGATGGCGGAGAAGATCTCCGCGGCCCGGGCGCCCAGCGCCGGGGAAAAGCGGTTTTGCAGCACGGTGTTGGCGCTGGACAGCGCGTCCATCGCCATGGCGATGGCGTCGTACTCCGTCTGCAGTGTTTGCAGCTGCTCCTGCTTCTGGGACAGCTGGGATTCCAAATCGCTGCTGCGGTCCAGCGAGCGGATGCGCCCCATCAGCGTGTCAAAGCGGGAGCGCTCCTGGGTCAGCAGCGCCTGGACACGCTCCAACTCCTCGGCGGCCTGCGCGCAGGAGGTGCCGGAGGGCGGAAGGACCGTCTGGCCGGCGTCGGACAGCTCCGGCAGCTGGCGCGCCAGGGCGTCCCGGTACAGCGCGGCCTCCCGGGCCTGCTGCCGGGCGTCGGCCAGGGCGCTTTTGCGCCGCCGCACGTCGGCCAGCGCCAGCTGCACGCCGCTCAGGTCGGTGACGGCGGGGGCGAAGGCGCAGACCTGGGTCAGCAGCTCCCGCAGCCGCCGCCGGCAGGCGTCCTCCCCGTCCGCGGCGGAGACCTCCGCCCGGCGCGCCGTCTCGGCGGCGTCCTCCGCCTGCTGCCGCAGGGGGAGGTATTCGGCGATCTGCGCCTCCAGCGCGGCGCGCTGCGTCTCGGCGAAGGCGTGGTTTTCCTGAATATGCCGCCGCCGGACCCGGACGGCCATCAGCGTGGCGGCGGCGCCGAGCCCGGCCATGCCCACGAACAGCCAGAAGGGCAGGGGCCTGCTGTCGCGGAACAGGAAGGCCAGCACGGCGGCGATGGGGATCAGCAGCCCGGCGAAAATGGGCAGGAACAGCCCGGGGTCCCGGGAGGGCTTGATGGCCTCCGCCTGTTGCCGCAGCTCCGGCTCGGCGGCGGGATAGAGGGGGTGTTGCTCCAGCGCCGCGCGGGCGTGCGCCGCTGCGGCGGCGCTCTCTTCGGCGGCACGGCGCTTCTCCGTCAGGGCGGAGAGTTCGCCGGGTAGGGCGGCGGCTTGACCCTCCAGCAGCGTCAGCGCAGTGTCGTCCGGCAGCCCGGCGCAGGTGTCCTCCAGCGCCTCGGCCCTGGCCTGGGCGGCCGCAGCGGCCTGCTCCGCCTGGCAATAAGCGCTGCGCTGCTCCTGCAGGGCCAGCGCCTGCCACTGGGACACCTGCTGCCGCAGCGTCCCGGCCCGGTACTCCAGCGCGTCCAGCTCCGTGCGGGACTGCCTGGCCTGCTCCTGCAGGGCGTCCAGCTGGGCCAGCGTGCCGTGCAGATGGTCCGTCTCCCGCTCCAGGGCGGGGATAAGGCCGGTCTTGTTGTGGCGGCGGCGGTTCAGCTGCTTTTTCAGCCGCTCATAGGACTCGGTGTAGGAGGTGTCCTCCTCACCGGTGGTGATCAGGGCGGCGATGCGGCGCTCCAGCTCGGCGTTCTGGTCCACCGCCAGCGCGTTTTGCCCGATGAAGGCGCTGCGCTCAAAGACCTCCCGGGGCACACCCAGCAGGACGTCCCCGGCGTTCTGACCGGTGATGCCGGGGACGGGGGTGCCGGTGCCGGCGTAGGTGCAGGAGAATTCGCCCATGGGCGACGCGGCGCGGCGGGTCTCCCGCAGCAGCGTGCAGCCGCAGCCGTCGGCGGACAGGTCCATTCGCCCCTGCATGGGGGCGCCGCCCCAGGGAGCGTAGCGATTCTTATCCGCCAGGGGGCCGCGCTCCCGGGTGGACAGACCGTACAGCATGGTGCGGATAAAGGCGCCCCAGGTGGACTTGCCGGTCTCATTGGGCGCATACAGCAGATTCAGCCTGGCGGAGAGCGTCAGCTCGCTGTGATCCAGGCGGCCAAAGGTGCCGTTCAGGTGCAGAATATCCACGGAGTTTTCCTCCCATAATAAGGTGTAATGATTATACCACAGCGGGCGAAAAATGTCATCTGGCGCCGCTGTGGAAAAAAGTTGAAAAAAACTAAAAAAGGTGGTTGACAAATGGGACGGGACGTAGTATTATAGCAACTGTTCCGCGGTTGCGGACGTGTACCTTGTAAATTAAACAACGAACGAAACGAAAAGCACCAGACGGGAGCGCATC
>CAKTVL010000021.1 GCA_934623575.1 uncultured Oscillospiraceae bacterium | reverse complement strand
AACGAGCTGGCCAAGCTGCGGAAGATCATCGACCGGGAGTGCCCGGATTCCAGCTGCGAGACGCTGCTGGTGCTGGACGCCACCACCGGCCAGAACGGATTGATCCAGGCCCGGACCTTCAAGGAGACGGCGGGGCTGACGGGCATCATCCTGACGAAGCTGGACGGCACCGCCAAGGGCGGCATCGTCGTGGCCATCGCCCAGGAGCTGGGCGTGCCGGTGAAGTTCGTGGGCGTGGGCGAGGGCATCGACGACCTGAAGCCCTTCGACCCGGCGGCCTTCGTGCAGGACATGGTGTAAGGAGGGCGCGGCATGACAAGAGCGGACGGACGCGCGGCGGACCAGCTGCGCAAGGTGGAGATGATCCCCGGCTTTACGAAATTTGCCGAGGGCAGCGTGCTGATCCGCTGCGGCGAGACGGTGGTGCTGTGCAACGCCTCGGTGGAGGACAAGACGCCGCCCCATGTGCCGGAGGGTCACGGCTGGGTGACAGCGGAGTACTCTATGCTGCCCCGGGCCAACCGGGAGCGCAGCCGCCGGGACGTGGACAAGCTGAAGCTGTCCGGCCGCAGCGCGGAGATACAGCGGCTCATCGGCCGCAGCCTGCGCGCGGCGGTGGACATGGAGGCCCTTGGTCCCCGGACCATCACCATCGACTGCGACGTGCTGCAGGGAGACGGCGGGACGCGGACGGCGTCCGTTACCGGCGGCTTCACGGCACTGGCACTGGCCTGCCAGAAGCTGGTGGCCGACGGGGTCATCCACCGGCTGCCGCTGGTGCACTACGTCACCGGCGTGTCGGCGGGCATCGTGGACAACGTGCCGCTGCTGGACCTGCAGTACAGCGAGGACAGCCGGGCCCAGGTGGACCTGAACTGCATGATGACTGAGCAGGGACAGCTGATCGAGATACAGGGCACCGGCGAGGGCCGGCCCTTCACCGTGGAGGAGCAGCAGGCACTGGTGGCGCTGTGCGCCAAGGGCTGCCGGGAGCTGCTGGAAAAGCAGAAAGAGATACTGGGGGAGATCCTATGAAATTTGTATTGGCATCCCACAACAAGGGAAAACTGGCGGAGATGCGCGCCATCCTGGGCGAGCTGGGCGTAGAGGTAGTGACGCCTGCCGACGTGGGCGTGGACATCGACGTGGAGGAGACCGGCACCACCTTCGCCGAGAACGCGGCCCTGAAGGCCGACGCCATCATGAAGGAGAGCGGCCTGCCGGCCATCGCCGACGACTCCGGGCTGTGCGTGGACTGGCTTCAGGGCGCGCCGGGGGTGTATTCCGCCCGGTACGGCGGGCTGGACAGCGACATGGAGCGCTGCCGGCTGCTGCTGGGCAACATGCGGGGCGCCACCGACCGGGCGGCGCACTTCCACACGTCCATCGTCTGCGCCTTCCCCAACGGGGACACGCTGACGGCGGAGGGCGACTGCGCCGGTACCATCGCCTTTGCCCCTATGGGCGACGGCGGGTTCGGCTACGACCCCATTTTCTTCGTGCCGTCCCTGCGCAAGACCTTCGCCCAGCTGACGGCGGAGGAGAAGAACGCCATTTCCCACCGGGGCAACGCCCTGCGGGCCTTTGCATCGGAACTGAAAACGTATTTGGAGAAGCAATGATATGGAACTGACAAGCAAACAACGCGCACAGCTGCGCTCCCTGGCCACCAATATGGACACTATCGTCCATGTGGGCAAGGACGGCATCGGCGACAATCTCATCAAGCAGGTCAACGACGCGCTGGAGGCCCGTGAGCTGATCAAGGGCCGGGTGCTGGAAAACTCCCTGCTGACCGCCCGCGAGGCGGCGGAGCAGCTGGCGGTGGCCGCCCGCTGCGAGGTGGTGCAGGTCATCGGCAGTAAATTCGTGCTGTACCGGATGCAGCACGATAAAAGCAAGCGCAAGATCGAGCTGGTCAAGGCGAAGAAGAGCGTATGAACATCGGAATTTACGGCGGCACCTTCGATCCGCCCCACGCGGGGCATATCGCCGCCGCCCAGGCGGCTATGGAGGCCCTGCACCTGGACAAGCTGCTGCTGATCCCCGACGCGCAGCCGCCCCACAAGCAGCTGCCTGAGGGCAGCGCCGCGCCGCAGCAGCGGTACGACATGACCGTGTTGGCCACGGCGGCGCTGGGAAAGAAGGCCGAGGTCAGCGACATGGAGCTGCGCCGCGCCGGCGTCAGCTACACCGCCGACACGCTGGCGGCCCTGCGTGCGCAGTATCCGGAGGATACGCTGTACCTGCTGATGGGGTCGGACATGTTCCTGAGCCTGCACACCTGGCGGCGGCCGGAGGACATCGTGGCGCTGGCACACATCGCGCCCTTCAGCCGGGAGACGGAGGACGAGTCCGCCGCCTTTGATGCCCAGAAGGCGTATCTGGAGCAGCATTTCGCCGCACAGGTGACGGTGATCCCCAACCCGCAGGTGGTGGAGGTGTCCTCCACCGAGATCCGGGCGCGTCTGGCCCGGGGCCAGGGCGGCGAGCTGCTGCCGCCGCCGGTGTGGGGCTACATCCAGCGGGAGCGGCTCTACGGCACCTGCACCGACCTGACGCACCTGACGCCGGAGGCGCTGCGGCCCATCGCGCTGAGCTATCTCAAGCCCAAGCGGATGCCCCATGTACTGGGCACGGAGCAGGAGGCGGTGTGCCTGGCGGAGAGGTACGGCGCGGACGTGACCAAGGCCCGCATCGCCGCGCTGCTGCACGACTGCACCAAGAAGCTGGACATGGACGAGCAGCTGGCCCTGTGCCGGCAGTACGCCATACCGCTGGACGAACTGGAGCAGAAGGCGCTGAAGCTGCTGCACAGCAAGACCGGCGCCGCCATAGCCCGGGACGTGTTTGCGGTGGACGACGAGGTATACAACGCCATCCTGTATCACACCACCGGCAAGCCGGACATGACGCTGCTGGAGAAGATCATCTATCTGGCGGACTACATCGAGCCCACCCGGGATTTCCCCGGCGTGGAGACGCTGCGAAGGACCGTATACGAGGACCTGGACCGGGGACTGCTCCTGGGACTGACCATGACCATCGACGAGATGGAGGAGATGGGGAACCCTGTCCACCACATGACCCGCGACGCGCGGGATTATCTGCTGAAAAGAGGGATACGATGAAAACACCCAAGGAATTGGCCCTGCTGGCCGCCCGCGCCCTGTCAGAGAAGAAGGGCAAGGAGATCCGCGTGCTGGAGATCGCCGAGCTGACCACGCTGGCGGACTATTTCGTGCTGGCCACCGGCTCCAGCAACACTCAGATCAACGCGCTGGTGGACAGCGTGGAGAAGGTGCTCCACGAGGAGGCGGCGGAGGAGCCGCTGCACCGTGAGGGCTATCGCGGCGGCACATGGGTGCTGCTGGACTACGGCTGCATCGCCGTTCATGTGTTCAACCAGGAGGCCCGTGAGTTCTACGGCCTTGAGCGTCTGTGGCAGGACGGTAAGCCGGTGGACCTGACCGGCGTCATCGACGAGCACGACTGAGAAACGCGCCGAGTGGCGCGTACAAGCGTTTTTGCCTGCGGCAAAAACCTTGAAATGGGCGGAATTCATTTTCGCCCATTTGAGTCAAATGCGGGGCCCCCGCAAAAGCGGTGCTTTTGTGGGGCCTATGGCAGGACGGTAAGCCGGTGGACCTGACCGGCGTCATCGACGAGCACGACTGATTTCGCTTGTGCCTCCGATCTCGCCCGTTCCGGGCAAATCAGGGGTTGACAAGCGGCAAAAAAGCGCTAAAATAGGCTTTGATATTGCCATAAGCGAAGAAGGGAAAAAGACGGAGATCGTCCGCCCCAAGAGAGCCGGTATGTGGTGTGAGCCGGCGGGGACGCTCTGTTGTACTGGCCCCGGAGCTTTCCGCCTGAACAGGGCGGGACGGGTGCGCGCCGTTACAGCGCCGTCCTTTCAGGACACTGAGCGCCGGCAGGGAGACCGCCGGCGGGATCAGGGTGGTACCGCGTTTTTTTGACGTCCCTGACTGCGCAGGCAGTCGGGGGCGTTTTTTCCGGAAAACAAACAAAATTCAGATATGGTAAGGAGAAGCGAGCATGAATTACGATTTTGCGGCCATTGAGAAAAAATGGCAGGCCAACTGGGAAAAGACCAAGCCCTACGCCGCCGTCACCGGTGACAAGCGGCCCAAGTTCTACGGCCTGATCGAGTTCCCCTATCCCTCCGGCCAGGGACTGCATGTGGGCCATCCCCGGCCCTTTACCGCCATGGACATCGTCACCCGCAAGAAGCGGATGCAGGGCTACAACGTGCTGTTCCCCATCGGCTTCGACGCCTTCGGCCTGCCCACGGAGAACTACGCCATCAAGAACCACATCCACCCGGCTGTGGTCACCAAGAACAACATCGAGAACTTCACCAAGCAGCTGAAGATGCTGGGCTACGGCTTCGATTGGGACCGCTGCGTGGACACCACCGATCCCAAGTACTACAAGTGGACCCAGTGGATCTTCCTGCAGATGTTCAAGCACGGCCTGGCCTATAAGACCACCATGCCCGTGAACTGGTGCACCAGCTGCAAGTGCGTGCTGGCCAACGAGGAAGTGGTCAACGGCGTGTGTGAGCGCTGCGGCAGCGAGGTCATCCGCAAGGAGAAGAGCCAGTGGATGCTGAAGATCACCCAGTACGCCCAGCGGCTCATCGACGATCTGGACGATGTGGACTTCATCGAGCGCGTGAAGATCCAGCAGCGCAACTGGATCGGCCGCTCCACCGGTGCGGAGATCACCTTCGACACCAACGTGGGCGACCAGGTCACCGTATACACCACCCGCGCCGATACGCTGTTCGGCACCACCTATATGGTCATCTCTCCCGAGCATCCCCTGCTGAAGAAGTGGCAGCCCCTCATCAAGAACTGGGACGCCGTGGCGGCGTATCAGGACGAGGCGGCCCACAAGTCCGACTTTGAGCGCGGCGAGCTGAACAAGGACAAGACCGGCGTCCGGCTGGAGGGCATCGAGGTCATGAACCCCGTGACCCACAAGCCCCTGCCCATGTTCGTCTCCGACTACGTCCTCATGGGCTACGGCACCGGCATCGTCATGGGCGTGCCCGGCCACGACCAGCGCGACTGGGAGTTCGCCAAGAAGTTCGGTCTGCCCATCGTGGAGGTGGTAGCCGGCGGCGACGTCACCAAGGAGGCCTTCGTGGCCAAGGACGACAGCGCCATCATGGTCAACTCCGGCTTCCTCAACGGCATGACCGTCAAGGAGGCCATCCCCGCCATGAAGAAGTACGTGGTGGAGCAGGGCTTCGGCAAGGAGAAGGTCAACTACAAGCTGCGCGACTGGGTGTTCTCCCGCCAGCGCTACTGGGGCGAGCCCATCCCCCTGGTGAACTGCGAGAAGTGCGGCTGGGTGGCGCTGCCGGAGGAGCAGCTGCCGCTGGTGCTGCCGCAGGTGGAGAGCTACGAGCCCACCGACGACGGCGAAAGCCCCCTGAGCAAGATGACCGACTGGGTCAACACCACCTGCCCCTGCTGCGGCGGCCCCGCCAAGCGAGAGACCGACACCATGCCCCAGTGGGCCGGCTCCAGCTGGTACTTCCTGCGGTATATGGACCCCCACAACGACAAGGCGCTGGCCAGCAAGGAGGCCCTGGACTACTGGTCCCCCGTGGACTGGTACAACGGCGGCATGGAGCACACCACCCTGCACCTGCTGTACTCCCGCTTCTGGCATAAGTTCCTGTACGACATCGGCGTGGTGCCCACCAAGGAGCCCTACGCCAAGCGCACCAGCCACGGCATGATCCTGGGCGAGGGCGGCGAGAAGATGTCCAAGTCCCGGGGCAACGTGGTCAACCCCAACGACATCGTGGCCCAGTACGGCGCGGACACCATGCGCCTGCACATCATGTTCATCGGCGACTTCGAGAAGGCCGTCAGCTGGTCCAACGAGGCCGTCAAGGGCAGCAAGCGCTTCCTGGACCGCTGCTTCAACCTGCAGGACATCGCCACCGGCGAGGAGGGTATCTCCGCCAAAAACGAGGCCATCGTCCACAAGACCATCAAGAAAGTCAGCCAGGACATCGACGAGCTGAAGATGAACACCGCCATCGCCACCATGATGAGCATGGTCAACGAGTTCTACGCCAACGGCTGCTCCAAGGGCGACGTGGAGATGCTGTGCCTGCTGCTGAGCCCCTTCGCCCCCCACATGGTGGAGGAGATGTGGGAGAACATGGGCTTTGCCGCCAAGTACGGCAAGATGGCCATGCAGATGGACTGGCCCGCCCATGACGAGTCCAAGACCGTGGACAGCCATGTGGAGATGGCCGTGCAGGTCAACGGCAAGCTGAAGGGCACCGTCACCGTGCCCGTGGACAGCGACGAGGCCGCCGTGGTGGCCGCCGCCATGGACAGCGACAAGGTGAAGAAGGCCACCGACGGCATGAACGTGGTCAAGACCATCCTTGTGAAGAACAAGCTGGTGAACCTGATCGTCAAGCCCGCGAAATAAACGGCGGACGCTCCCCCGGCTGTGCCGGGGGAGCGTTTTGCGCTGATTTGCGTATTTTGAGTTTTTTGTTGAAAAACGACTTGACAAGCCTACTATTCCCTTGTATAATACACCCGTTAGTCATGTAAATGACTCTTAAAGAGCACCCAGGATCGAGCCGGGTGTATCGGAGGGAGGGAAACATAAATGTCCGAAGTTCATGTCAAGGAAGGCGAGTCCCTGGACAGCGCTCTGAAGCGTTTTAAGAGAAGCTGCGCCAAGGCGGGCGTCCTGGCCGAGGTGCGCCGCAGAGAGTGCTACGAGAGCCCCAGCGTCAAGCGCCGCAAGAAGTCTGAGGCTGCACGTAAGAACCGCAACAAGCGTTACTATTAAGTGACAGAAAAGCCTGAGAGCGACTGCTCTCAGGCCTTTTTTGTCACCTTGCCCAATATGTCCCCGCACTCCGGCAGCGTCAGCAGCCCCCGGGGGATGCCCAGCGTATCCCCCAGCGCTATTTTTCGCCGCAGGGTGTCCGTGTCGTCCAGCAGCACGAACCGGGTGGCCCCGCCCTGCCGATAGGTGAAGTACCGCGCCCCCAGCTCCCGGGAGAAGAACACCTGCCGGTCCGTTTGCAGCCGTGCAAGCTGCTCTCCGGTCAGCGGTACGCCCTCGCCGGAGGGGCAGGGGAGGGGAAAGTCCATCCGCAGGCGCTGGAGGTCCAGCACCACCCGCTCCGGGCCGAAGGCCCGGCAGCAGTCCCGCAGCCGTTTCTCAAGGCTGCCGCCGGACAGGGCGGTGCTGACCAGCACCCGCCCGCCGGGGACGGCGTGGGCGCAGCCCTCGTGGACCCACAGCCCGATGCCTGCGGCGTGCAGCGGCTGCGCCAGTGTCTCCGCCAGCTGCGGGGCGGGGAAGGGCACCAGCACCGCGCCGTAGCCCCGCCGCCGGCACTCCTGCACCACGGCGGCGGCCGTCCCGGCGGCAAAGGCCCCCTCCGCCCCGGTGAGCAGCATGGCCCCGCCCCGCAGGAGCGGCGGCATGGGCAGGGCGCACAACTGGCCGCCCACTATGCGGTACGCCGCGTTGGCCACCGGCAGCCCGGCGGTGCAGGCCGCCTGGCGATACCGCGGCGCGGCGGCGATCATCAGCTGCATAGGCGCCACCCCCTTGTCATACTGCCGAACCGGTGGTAGAATATGGTCACAGTCTATGAGAGGAGCGCTGCGCCTATGCCTTTTTCCATGACGCCCTACCGGGTGTTCGACAGCTATCGCAGCATCGACCCCGCCTTTTTTGCCCGCCGGGGCATCAAGCTGCTGCTGTGCGACCTGGACTACACCCTGGCCCCCAAGTCCCAGCCGGAGCCGGACGACGCGCTGCGCCGCTGGCTTTCCGACGTGCAGGCGGCGGGCGTCACGGTGATGATCCTGTCCAACAACCGCAGCCCCGTCCGGGTGGAGCGCTTCTGCCGCGGCCTGGGCATCACCTACGAGGGCCATGCCGGCAAGCCGTCGGTCAAGGGCTTCCGCCGGGCTATGGAGCGCTGCGGCGTCACGCCGCAGCAGACCGCCATGCTGGGCGACAAGCTGCTGACGGACATGCTGGGGGCCAACCGCGCGGGCGTCCTGCCGCTGATGGTGGAGCCCCTGGGCGGGCCGAAAGGAGCCTGGAACCGGGTGCTGCACACCCTGCAGAAGCCGTGGAAGGCCACCAGCCACAAAAAACATCCGGAACAGTGACTTTTTTCCGCGGAAACACTTGCCAAACGGCGCGTTATCATGTAGAATATACGAGGCCGATTTTCGGCTGGTATTATTTATTCAGAGGGAATGGTGATATTCCCTCATACACAATGGGAGGAATATCAATATGGCAACTATTACCGCCGGTGATTTCAGAAACGGCAAGACCTTCGAGATGGACGGCAAGGTCATGCAGGTCGTGGAGTTCCAGCACGTCAAGCCCGGCAAGGGCGCGGCCTTCGTCCGCACCAAGATGCGCAACGTCGTGACCGGCGCTGTGACCGAAACTTCCTTCAACCCCACCGCCAAGTTCGAGGAAGCCTTCGTGGATCGCCGCGACATGGCGTACAGCTACAACGACGGCGACCTGTACTACTTCATGGATCAGGAGACCTTCGACATGGTGCCCCTGAACAAGGAGCTGCTGGGCGATGCCTTCCGCTTCATCACCGAGAACACCGTGTGCAAGGTGCTGAGCTACAAGGGCAGCGTGTTCGGCCTGGAGTGCCCCAACTTCATGGAGCTGGAGGTCACCGAGACTGAGCCGGGCCTGGCCGGCAACACCGCCACCAACACCCTGAAGCCCGCCACCGTGGAGACCGGCGCCGAGGTGAAGGTGCCCCTGTTCATCAACATCGGCGACAAGATCGTCATCGATACCCGTACCGGTGAGTATCTGAGCCGCGCCAAGTAAGCAGTCAACCAACCGACCGTACAGAAAGGAGCCAAACATGGAGATTTCTGAGAAGGTAGCATATCTGAAGGGTCTGGCCGAGGGCCTGAACCTGGATACCGACAGCAAAGAGGGCAAGCTGATCGCCGCCATCATCGACGTGCTGGACGACATGGCTGAGAAGTTCGCGGAGGTGGACGACGAGCTGTGCGACGTGGAGGACGGTCTGGACGCCGTCAGCGACGACCTCAGCGACGTGGAGGAGACCCTGTACTTCGCCCTGGATGATGACGAGGACGAGGACGACGAGGATGACGAGGAAGAGGAGTGCTTCATGACCAACTGCCCCGAGTGCGAGGAGGAGGTCTACTTCGACGAGTCCGTCCTGGAGGACGGCGAGGTCATCTGCCCCAACTGCGGCGCCAAGCTGGAGTTCGACCTCAGCGATCTGGCCGCCGAGTGCGACAGCGAGGACGAGGAGTAATTCCCGGCATGACACACAGATCCCCCGGCCGTCTGGCCGGGGGATCTTTTGCGCTTTTTCGCCATTCTGCGCCAAAGCGCCCCCGGGGGTTGCCTTATCGGGGGAAAAGCGCTATAATGCAAGATACTACACTCTGCGCCCTGCGCGGAGACCGATATGAGGTATACGAATGAAAACACAGGAAAAGCTGAACATGACCATGCTCTGCGATTTCTACGAGCTGACCATGGGCAACGGCTATTTTGAAGCCGGCTGCAAGGATCGCATTACCTATTTCGACGTGTTCTTCCGCAAGGTGCCCGACGGCGGCGGCTTTGCCATCGCGGCGGGTCTGGAGCAGCTGATCGACTATATCGAGAATCTGCACTTCACCGACGAGGACATCGCCTATCTCCGCAGCCGGAACCTGTTCTGCGAGGAATTCCTTGCCTATCTCAAGGACTTCCGCTTTACCGGCGACATCTACGCCATCCCCGAGGGCACCCCGGTGTTCCCCAAGGAGCCGCTGGTGGTGGTCCGCGCCCCGGCCATCGAGGCCCAGCTGATCGAGACCTTCACCCTGCTGACCATCAACCACCAGAGCCTCATCGCCACCAAGGCCAACCGCATCGTCCGGGCCGCCAAGGGCCGCACCGTGCTGGAGTTCGGCTCCCGCCGCGCCCAGGGCGCCGACGCGGCCATCATCGGCGCCCGGGCGGCCTATATCGGCGGCTGCGCCGGTACGGCCTGCACCATCTCCGACGAGGTCTACGGCGTGCCCGCCGGCGGCACCATGGCCCACGCCTGGGTGCAGATGTTCGACAGCGAGTACGAGGCCTTCAAGACCTACTGCCAGACCTATCCCACCAACGCCACGCTGCTGGTGGACACCTATAACACCCTGAAGTCCGGCATCCCCAACGCCATCAAGGCCTTCAACGAGGTGCTGAAGCCCCTGGGCATCACCAAGTGCGGCATCCGCCTGGACTCCGGCGACCTGGCCTACCTCACCCGCAAGGCCCGTGAGATGCTGGACGAGGCCGGCTGGACGGAGTGCAAGATCTCCGTGTCCAACTCCCTGGACGAGTACCTGATCCAGGACATGCTGCTCCAGGGCGCCCAGATCGACCTGTTCGGCGTGGGCGAGCGCATGATCACCGCCAAGTCCGAGCCGGTGTTCGGCGGCGTGTACAAGCTGGTGGCCGTGGAGGAGCCCGACGGCACCGTGATCCCCAAGATCAAGGTCAGCGAGAACGTGGAGAAGATCACCATCCCCCACTTCAAGAAGGTGTTCCGCCTCTACGGCCGCGACACCGGCAAGGCCATCGCCGACTATATCACCGTACACGACGAGACCGTGGACGACAACCGCGACATCACCATTTTCGACCCCATGGCCACCTGGAAGCGCAAAACGGTCTATAATTTCGAGGCCCGCGAGCTGCTGGTGCCCATCTTCAAAAACGGCAAGCGTGTCTACGACTGCCCGCCGCTGGATCAGGTCAAGGCCTACTGCGCCCAGCAGGTGGACACCCTGTGGGACGAGGTCAAGCGCTTCGACTACCCCCACAAATACTATGTGGACCTGTCCGACAAGCTGTGGGACATCCAGCAGTGCCTGCTGCGCACCTCGCAGCTGTGACCGCCGCCTGAGCGACAGAGAAGGGAGGAGGAGCATCCGTGAAAAAGCCCAGAGTACAGCAGCGGACCGAGCGCCGCATATCCGCCGCGCTGCGGCTGGTGATGGTGGCCGTGCTGCTGCTGGCCCAGATCGCGCTGGTGATCGTCCTCAGCGACCTGCTGAAGCAGAGCATGGCCCTGGCCTACACCGCTCTGCAGCTGATCGCCGGCGTGGTGGCCATGCGCATCTGGTCCCGCCCCGGCGCCACCAGCTATAAGATCGGCTGGATCATCCTGGTGCTCTTCACCCCGGTGGTGGGCCTCATCCTCTACCTGCTCTGGAACGGCGACCGCCAGTCCAAGCGGCTGGACCTGAAAAAGCCCGTCCCCATCCAGGAGCCCCTGGCCCAGCAGGAGATCGCCCGCACCGATCTGGAGCGCCTGCGCCGCGACGTGCCCCAGTGGCACCCCCTGGCGGACTACCTCAGCCGCAAGGGCTTCTCCCTCTACCGCAACACCGCCCTGCGCTATCTCCCCACCGGCGAGGCGTATCTGGACGATATGCTCTCCGCCATGGAGACCGCCCAGCGCTTCATCTTCCTGGAGTACTTTATCATGGCCGAGGGCCAGATCTGGGACCGGCTCTCCGACATCCTCTGCCGCAAGAGCCGCCAGGGCGTGGAGGTCAAGCTGATCTTCGACGACTTCGGCAGCATGATGCGCATGCCCAACGAGAAGGTGGACGCCCTGCAGGACGCCGGTGTGGAGGTCAAGATCTTCAACCCCGTCCATCACTACGTCAACCGTCTCTATTTCAACTACCGCGACCACCGCAAGATCACCTGCGTGGACGGCGACATCGCCTATACCGGCGGCGCCAACATCGCCGACGAGTACGCCAACCTGGTCGAACGCTTCGGCTATTGGAAGGACTGCGGTCTCCGGCTGGAGGGCGAGGGCGCCTGGGGCCTGACCCGGGAGTTCCTGCAGATGTGGCAGCGGATGGACGGTCAGCTGTACCATGAGTACGACTATTATCGCCCCCTGCACCACCCCCTGGAGCAGGGCTTCTGCCAGACTGTAGCCGACGGCCCCGACGACAACCCCAATGCCGCCGCCGAGGACCTCTTCCTCCAGCTCATCGGTCGCGCCCGCCGCGAGGTCTATATCACCACCCCCTATCTCGCCATCGACGAGCCCATGCTCAAGGCCCTCTGCCTGGCCGGTGACAGCGGCGTGGATGTCCGCCTCATCATGCCCGGCATCCCCGACCACAAGTTCGCCTATCTTGTGGCCGAGAGCTACTTTGCCGAGCTTCTGGCCCACCACGTCCGGATCTACACCTTTACCCCCGGCCTTGTCCACGGCAAGACCGTCATGGCCGACCGCGAGGCCGCCTTTGTCGGCTCCGTCAACATGGACTACCGCAGCTTCCAGCTGCACTTCGAGTGCGGCGAGGTCTTTTACGGCGCGCCCGCCATCGAGGCCCTTCTGGAGGACATGGACACCACCATGTCCCGCAGTGAACCCGTAACGCCGGAGCGCCTGGCCAAACGCCCGCTATGGCGCAGGGCGGTGGGGACTTTGCTCCGCCTCTTCGCCATGTGGATGTAGTCCGGCGGGATCTTTTCCGCCCTGACTTCGTCGAGCCCCCTCAAAATACAAAAAGTATTCCTTCGGGTTCTCGCCATCGTCAGGACGAAAAATCTCTCCGCCGGGGCGGGACTTTTCTGCTCTGGCTTCGCCGGCCCCGCTTGCCATACACAGAGTATGGCGGCGCGGTGCCGTCATCGCCAGGACGAAAATATCATCCGCCGGGGCTTTTGCCCGGGCTTCGCTGAAGCTTCAAGATCACCCCTGCGCTGCGCGCGGGCCGGCTGCGGCCCGCGGAAGAAAGGAACACGCCATGTCCTGCATCATCATCGGCGCGGGCAGCTTTTACGGCCTGCCTGTGCCCATTCGGGAAACCGACACCGTTATCGCCGCCGACGGCGGGTGGCGCACCTGCCGCGCCAACGGCATCATGCCGTCGCTGCTGGTGGCGGACTTCGACTCGCTGGACGCCCCGCCGGATTTCGACCACATCCTCCGCCTGCCGGTGGAGAAGGACGACACCGACATGATCTGCGCCGTCAAGGAGGGCTTTGACCGGGGCGAGACGGAGTTCCACCTGCTGGGCGGCATGGGCGGCCGCCGCACCGACCACACCGTGGCCAATATGCAGACCCTGGCATACATCGCCCGCCGGGGCGGGCAGGGCTGGCTGTACGGCGACGGCGAGCGCTTCACCGCCATATGCGACGGGGGCGAGGTCACGCTGTCCGCGGGGCGGAACAGCGTGTTTTCCGTGTTCTGCCTGGGGGCGGACGCCGAGGGCGTTACCATCGAGAATGCCAAATACCCGCTCTCCGACGCCGCGCTGACGGCGGACTTTCCGCTGGGGGTCAGCAATCACTTCATAGGCTCGGCGGTCCGCGTCACACTGCGGCGCGGCTGTCTGCTGATAGGGATAACAGATAAGGAGTAAACGAAAATGAAAAATACCGCGAAAAAACTGCTGGCGCTGCTGCTGGCACTGGTGCTGACGCTGTCTCTCGCGGCCTGCGGCCAGAAGGACGCATCCAAGACCGACGGGACCACCGACCCCGCCGTCACCGATCAGGACCCCGCCGCCGATGAAAAGGTGACGCTGCCTGTGGCCGACGGCGCCGCCATCGGCCAGGGTGCCGTGGCCTTCTCCGTGGAGGTACAGGGCGCCGACGGCAAGACCGTCACCTTCACCGTGAACACCGACGAGACCACCCTGGGCGCGGCGCTGCTGGCGCTGGGCGTCATCGCCGGCAGCGACAGTGACTACGGCCTGTACGTCACCACCGTCAACGGCGAGACCGCCGACTACGACAACGACGGCACCTATTGGGCGCTGTATATCGACGGCACATATGCCCAGACCGGCGTGGACGCCACCACCATCGAAGCCGGCAAGACCTACGGCTTCCACGTGGAGAAGGTCGAGGGCTGACAAGCAAAAAAAGAAGCACCCATCGGGTGCTTCTTTCAGTTTGTCAAAGCACTTACTTTTGCGCAGTATCTTCTTCTCCGCTGGGGGAGCTCGAGGGGGCGGAGCCCGCCTCGGATCAGATCAAATGCCGCGCTAAGCCTTGCTTTGCAAGGCGTGCGTTGAGCAGAGCGAATATTTTTGCGCCGTTTTCCGGCGCAAAAATAACGGCATTTTTCAGGCTGTCGAAAAAGCCAAAGGCTTTTTTGACAGCCTGAAAAGAAGCACCCGTCGGGTGCTTCTTTTTTATGCCTTTTCCAGTTCCCGTGCCACATCGCCCAGCAGATACAGCGACCCGCAGCACACCGCCGCGCCGTCCGCCGCCGTCTGCGCCAGCAGCTGCGCAGCGCCCTCCCGGACGGTGCCGCAGGCCGTCACCGGCTTGCCGTACCGCCTCAGGAACGACGCCAGCGTCTCCGCGTCCAGCGCCCGCGGGTTGTCCGGCGTCACGGTGATGAACCGCGCCGCCGCCGGGGCCAGAATGTCGTACATCTGCCCGTAGTCCTTGTCGGCCAGCACGCCGGTCAGCACCGTCACCGGCCGCCCCGGCAGATACTCCCGTATGGCCGCCGCCAGCGACGCCATGCACTGGGGGTTGTGGCCGCCGTCCAGGATCACCACCGGGTCGCGCCGCACCACCTGAAACCGTCCCGGCCACGTCACCGCCGCCAGTCCATTGCGCACGGCGTCCTCCGGGATGTCCCAGCCCCGCTGCCGCAGGGCGTCGATGGCCGTCAGCGCCACGGCGGCGTTTTTCAGCTGGTGGCCGCCCAGCAGCGGCAGGCGCAGTCCCCGCCGCGCGCCGTAGTCGAACACCTGCCCCTCCAGCGTGTCGCTGACGGAACGCAGGCCGTCAAGGTTCGCCACCTCCAGCGATGCCCCCACTTCGTGGCAGCGGCGCTCCACCACCGCATGCACCGACGGCCCACAGGGGTACAGCACCGCGCGGCAGCCGTGCTTGATGATGCCCGCCTTCGTGGCGGCGATGGCCTCCACCGTGTCCCCCAGCACCCGGGTGTGGTCCAGCCCGATGTTGGTCAGGATGGCCGCCTCCGGCGCGGGGATCACGTTGGTGGCGTCGAACTCGCCGCCCATGCCCACCTCGCACACCACGATGTCGCAGTGCTGTCGGGCGAACCACGTCAGCCCTATGGCCGTCACCAGCTCAAACTCCGTGGGTGGGTCAGCCATGCCCCCCGCCAGCGGCCGTAGCTCCTCCGTCAGCGCGCACAACGCCTCGTCCGGGATGGCCTCACCGTCGATCTGTATCCGCTCGTTGAAGCGGAAGATATACGGCGAGGTGTACAGCCCGGTCCTGTACCCCGCCGCCCGCAGTACCGCCGCCAGCATGGCGCAGGTGCTGCCCTTGCCGTTGGTGCCGGTGACGTGGATATACTTCAGCGTGCGCTCCGGGTGCCCCAGCCTGCCCAGCAGCGCGTCGATGCGCTCCAGCCCCGGCACGCTGCCCCGCCAGTCCACGCTGTGGATATACGCCAGCGCCTGCTCAAGCGTCATGCCCGTCACGCTCCTTCGTTTTCATCCGCCGCAGCACCGGGGACAGCGCGTCCCGCCGCACCAGCAGCCACACCAGCACCGTGTCGATGGCCGCTGTGACGGCGAACTGCACGCCGCGGGCGGCCAGCCGGGTCAGAAAGAACGGCCATTTGGCCTCGCCGCCGTAGACCAGCGCCAGCGCGGCGCTCTGCCACAGCACTGACCCGCACACCGCCGCCGGGAACACCGCCAGCGCCACCCGCCACACCGTGGGCCCGCGCCACACCGGCCGCCGCACCAGCCCGGCCCACAGGCCGTAGAGTATGGGCGGCAGGCAGAAGATGGGGTTGTACCCATAGGGGGAGAACAGGCACCCGATGAAGTCCGCCGCGAAGCCCACCGCCGCGCCGGGCACCGGCCCGAACAGCAGCCCCGCCAGCACGATGGGCACCGCCTCCAGCGAGAACCGGCTCACCTCGCTGGGGATGACCGTCAGCAGCCGTGCCAGCACCACGCTCAGCGCCGTCAGCAGGGCGCACACGGTCAGGGCATAGGTGTCAAAGACCGGCCTTCCGGCCGCGCAAAGCTCATTTTTCTGCATATAAAAATACCTCCTATCTCTGGGATGGGAGGTATCACCAACAGATACGCAAAATAGTCGCCCCGTGGAAGCTGAAATGGTATCGCGGAGCCACGCTCCTTCGTCCGGCGGCAGCCTCCCATCCGTCCGGCACTTAACGCACCATTCCTACACGACGCTATCAGGCAGTATACTACCATTTCCCGCAAAATGCAAGGAAAATAATTGCCCGCCGCGCCCTCCCGGCGGTTGACGGCATACCACAGGATGATGTATAATTATCTGCAACGAATCTCAAGATATAGCAGGAGGGAGCAGCATGATCATCGACTTCAAAAATGGCGCCCACACCGACGCCGGGGGCCGGACCACCCTGGACCCCACGGCCTATAAGGACTGGCAGATCGGCGCGGCGGCAGAGCGCGCCCTGCCGCCGGTGGACTGGTTCCGCGAAAAGCTGGGCCTGCGGCCTGAGGAGCTGCTGCCCCACGGCAGGACCCCCAAGCTGGACTTCCTGCGCATCATGGACCGCCTGAAAGACCGCCCCGACGGCAAGTATATCGAGGTCACCGCCATCACCCCCACGCCCCTGGGCGAGGGGAAGTCCACCACCTCCCTGGGCCTTATCGAGGGCCTGGGCCGTCTGGGCGCCAACGTGGGCGGCTGTCTGCGCCAGCCCTCCGGTGGCCCCACCATGAACGTCAAGGGCACCGCCGCCGGCGGCGGCAACGCCCTGCTGATCCCCATGACCGAGTTCTCCCTGGGCCTCACCGGCGACATCAACGACATCATGAACGCCCACAACCTGGCCATGACCGCCCTCAACGCCCGCATGCAGCACGAGCGCAACTACGACGACGAGACGCTGGCCAAGCGGGGCCTGAAGCGGCTGGACATCGACCCGGAGCGGGTGCAGTGGAGCTTCGTGCTGGACTTCTGCTGCCAGGCGCTGCGGAAAATGCGCATCGGCCTGGGGGAGGGCAAAATGGACGGCTATCCCATGGACACCTGCGCCAACATCGCCGTCAGCTCCGAGCTGATGGCCATCCTCTCCGTGGCCCGGGACCTGAAGGACCTGCGGCAGCGCATCGGGCGCATCACCCTGGCCTATGACCGGCAGGGGAACCCCGTCACCGCCGAGGATCTGGAGGTGGCCGGTGCCATGACCGCCTGGATGCGCAATACGATAAACCCCACCCTGTGCTACACCGTGGAGCACCAGCCGGTGCTGGTCCACGCCGGGCCCTTTGCCAACATCGCCATCGGCCAGTCCTCCATCATCGGCGACCGCCTGGGCCTGAAGTTGTTCGACTACCACGTCACCGAGTCCGGCTTCGCCGCCGACATCGGCTTTGAGAAATTCTGGAACGTCAAGTGCCGTCTCTCCGGGCTGAAGCCCGACGTGTCGGTGCTGGTGGCCACCGTCCGCGCCCTGAAAATGCACGGCGGCGGCCCGGCGGTGGTGCCGGGACGGCCCCTGCCGGAGGCATACACCCGCGAGGATCTGGCCCTGCTGGAGGCGGGCTGCGCCAATCTTCTGCACCACGCGGAGACCATCCGCCGCTCCGGCGTCACCCCGGTGGTGTGCATCAATAAGTTCTACACCGACACCGACGATGAGCTGGCGCTGGTGCGCCGCATCTGCGAGAGCCGCGGCCTGCGCTGCGCCGTGTCCGACCACTGGCGCTATGGCGGCGCGGGGGCGGAAGAGCTGGCCCGTCAGGTCATGGACGCCTGTAACGAGCCGTCTGACCTGCGCTTCCTCTACCCGGACGATCTGCCCCTGCGGCAGCGGGTGGAGCGCATCGCAAGAGAGGTCTACGGCGCCGACGGCGTGGACTGGTCGCCTCTGGCGCTGGAAAAGGCGCAGCGGTTCGAGTCCGACCCCCAGTACGCCGACTACTGCACCATGATGGTCAAGACCCACCTCTCCCTGTCCCACGACCCGGAGAAGAAGGGCGTGCCCACCGGCTGGCGTCTGCCGGTGCGGGACGTGCTGGAATACAGCGGCGCTCGGTTCCTGTGCCCTGTGGCCGGCAGCATCTCCATGATGCCCGGCACCGGCTCCGACCCCGCCTACCGCCGCATCGATGTGGACACCGCCACCGGCGAGGTCCGCGGATTGTTCTGAGGTGACTGCTATGGACGATACCAACAAGACCTGCCGCGCGTTTGTGGCCGCATTGTCCTCCGCCGACCCCACCCCCGGCGGCGGCGGAGCCGCCGCCCTGTGCGGCGCCGTGGGAGCGGCCCTGTGCGGCATGGTGGCCCACCTGACCGTGGGCAAAAAGACCTACGCCGCCGTTCAGGAGGAGATACAGCAGCTGCTGGAGAGCGCCGACAAGCTGCAGCAGGAGCTGCTGGACCAGGTGTCCGCCGACGCAGAGGGATTCCTGCCCCTGAGCCGTGCCTACGCCATCCCCAAGGACGACCCCGCCCGCACCGCCGCGCTGCAATCCGCCGCCGAGGCGGCCTGCGCCGCGCCGCTGCGCATCATGGCCCTGTGTGCTGACGCCCTTTGCGCCGCCGAGCGGCTGGCGGACATCGGCTCCCGCCTGGCGGTGTCCGATGCCGGCTGTGCCGCCGCCATCCTTCGCGGCGCACTGGAAGCCGCGTCCCTGAATGTGCTGGTCAACACCCGCACCATGACGGACCGGGCCGCGGCCGTCCGGCTGAACGACCGCTGCCTGTCGCTGCTGGAGCAGGGCAGCGCCCACGGCGAGCGCGTGTTCCGCGCCGTCCGTGACCGACTTGTCTGAGAAAGGGGAGACGCCTATGGCCGTTCTGCTTGCCGGAAAACCCGTGGCGGAAGAGCTGTCCGCCCATATACGCCGCCGAGCGGACGCCCTGTCCGCCGCCGGTGTCACGCCGAAGCTGGTGCTTCTGCGCTGCGGCGAAAACGAGGCCGACGCCGCCTATATCCGCGGCGCCCTCAAGCGCGCCGCCCTCTGCGGCGTGGCCGCGGAGGTGCGCACCCTGCCCGCCGACGCGCCTGCCGGTGCGGTGGCCGCGGCCATCGACCAGGTCAACGCTGACCCCGCCGTCCACGGCTGTTTGCTGCTGCGGCCCCTGCCGCCCCACCTGCGCCGGGAGGAGAGCGCCCTCTGCGCCCGCCTGTCCCCGGACAAGGACGTGGACGGCATGACCCCCGACAGCGCCGCCGCGGTCTACACCGGGCAGGGGAGGGGCTTTGCCCCCTGCACCGCCCAGGCGTGCCTGGAGCTGCTGCGCTTCTACCACATCGACCCCGCCGGCAAGCACGCCGTGGTCGTGGGCCGCTCCCCGGTGGTGGGCCGCCCCGCGGCCATGCTGCTGCTGCGGGAGAACGCCACCGTCACCGTCTGCCACACAAAGACCCCCGACGTGGCCGCCCTGACCCGTCAGGCGGACATCATCATCACCGCCGCCGGCGCGGCCAACAGTCTCACCGCCGCCCACGTCCGCCCGGGCCAGACCGTGCTGGACGTGTCCGTCAACTGGAACGGCGCCGCCCTCTGCGGCGATGCCGACTTCCCGGCCGTGGAGCCTGTCGTGGCCGCCATCACCCCCGTCCCCGGCGGCGTGGGGGCCGTGACCTCCACCGTGCTGATGGCCCACACCGTGTCCGCGGCGGAGACGCTGCGCGATCTGCACAAGAAAGGATGACCCCCCATGAACCTCTTCCTCACCCTGGCCTACCTGTTCTTCATCGGCTCCACCCTCGGCTGGGTGGCTGAGCTGCTGTACCGCCGCTTCCTCTCCGGCGCCAACCCGGAGCGCAAGTGGATCAACCCCGGCTTCTGCGTGGGGCCCTACGTCCCCCTGTACGGCTCCGGATTGTGCATCCTGTTCCTGTTGGCCGCCCTCGGCGAGAAAAACGGCGTGGACACCGTGGGCGAGAAGCTGCTGCTCTTCGCCGGCATGGCCGTCAGCATGACGGCCATCGAGTACGTCGCCGGCATCGTCTCCCTGAAGTTCATGAAGGTCCGCCTCTGGGACTACAGCAAGCAGTGGGGCAACATCCAGGGCCTGATCTGCCCGGCCTTCTCCGTCCTGTGGGCGGCGGTCAGCGCCGTGTACTACTTCTGCATCCACCCCTACATCCTGGACGCCCTGGACTGGCTGTCCCGCAACCTGGCCTTCTCCTTCGTCATCGGCTACTTCTTCGGCGTGTTCACCATCGACCTGGTCTACTCCGCCAAGCTGGTCTCCCGCGTCCGCAAGTTCGCCGAGGAGCACGACGTGGTCATCAAGCTGGAGAACCTCAAGACCCACATCCGCCAGCGCCAGGACGAGCGCCGCGAGAAGTCCAGCTTCCTCTTCGCCTACCGCTCCCGCCTGGAGCTGCTGGAGCACCTGCGCGAGGCCCAGGAGACCTGGGAGCTGCGCCGCCACAAGTGATCCCCCACAAAAGGAGACTCGCCCATGCATATCACCGTATTTTTCGCCAGCCCCCGGGGCGCACAGAGCAACGCCCGCGCCTTCGCCCTCCAGCTGCTGGAAACCAGATAGCAAAAAGCCTTCGGCTCCCGCCGAAGGCTTTTTCTCTCTTCTCAGTGCAGCTTCTGCTGATGCATCCACACGTCCATGACCACGCTGTGGGGCAGCAACTTCGTCAGCCCCGCCTGCGCCCGGGCCACGAACCCGTACTTGCACACGTCCTTGCCCCGCTTGGCGTCCCGCCAGGTGCGCGCCACGATGTCCTCCGGGTCGTACATGGCCGCGTACTTCTTCACCACCGGCGTCTCGCCCGGCCGGATGGCCCGGTCGAAAAACGCCGTCCTCGTCCAGAAGGGACACACCGCCATCACGCCGATGCCCCGGCCCTTCAGCTCCCGGTTCAGCGCCCGGCTGAAGCTCAGTACAAAGGCCTTGCTGGCCCCGTAGATGTCGATGTAGGGGATGGGCTGGAACGCCGCCACCGACGCGATGTTGATGATCTGCCCGCCCTTGGGCATGTACGGCGCCGTGAGCTGACACATGGCCACCACCGCCTGGCAGTTCAGGTCGGTCATGTTCAGGTTCACCGCCAGCGGCGTGTCCAGCACCGCGCTGAACTTGCCGTAGCCGCTGCAATTCATCAGCAGCCCTACCTCCACCGGCTCCTCCGCCAGCGCCGCGGCGTACACGTCGAAGCTGCTTCGGTCCGTCAGATCCAGCGCCAGCACCCGCACCGGGAAGGGGACCGTCTCCCGCAGCGCCTCCAGCTGCTCCCTGTGCCGCGCGATGACCCATACCTGGTCAAAGCGGCCGTACCGGTCCACCGTCTCCGCGAACCGCTTTCCCATGCCGCTGGATGCGCCTGTGATCACTGCGATTTTTTTCATATCCGACCCTCCCGTGTTGCGTTACCCCTACTCTATCCCATTTTTCCCCCGCCGTCAACCGCCTATTTCCCGCCCCTTGACCGGCGTACGCTCCGTATCCTGTCATTGCGAGGGTGCCCTGCGCCCGTGGCAATCCGTCCCCCGCGCCCGCAGGGCGCCCCACTCCTCCCATTTTCTTCCAATTCCTCCCCCCTTTTGCCCCCAAAATCCGGAAGAACCGGCATATTTTACAAAACCCTCTGGACAACCACGAAGATTGTGGTATAATCAACTCATCCGCAGGAGTACTCCTGCTTTCGCGTTTTAATAAGATTAAAACGACAGCACCCTGCGGAAATCTAAAAAAACCGGGGTAAGAAAAATGAAAAAGATATTGGCAACCATTTTGGCGCTGGTCATGGCCCTGGCCCTCTGCACCACCAGCTGGGCAGATGGTGAAGGTAAGGGCGGCACAACACCGCCGGCATCGACAACTGCAGTTGCAAAAATTGGCGAACAAGAATATACCACGCTGCAGGCCGCGGTAGAAGCCGCAACGACTGGGCAGACTATCGTACTTGTGGCGGATACTACCGAAGATATTACTGTAGTAAGTGGTAAAGATATTACCATTGATTTGAGCGGTAAAAAGGTGACAAACGCAAGCGCAGACACGATTACAGTGGCACTGGGCGCGAAGCTGACCATTACCGGCACCGGCACTGTGGATAATGTGACTAATGGAAGGGCGGCAATCTATAACAACGGAACTGTCATCTTGAATGGCGGCAAGTATACCCGTAGTAAGGAGGCTGCGAATACTACAGAGTCCGGCGGAGGAAATAGCTACTATAACATCTTGAATCATGGACTGATGACCATCAATTCGGACGTGGAAGTGACGTCTTCTGGCCATTTTTCCAGCTTGATTGCAAATGGCTATTACACCTATACGGCGACAGATCCGCGGTCGGGATATGTTGATGGAACAAATCAGGCGGCGCCCCAGTTGACCATCAACGGCGGCACATTCAGCGGCGGTATCAATACGGTCAAGAATGATGATGGCGCATCTCTGGTGATCAATGACGGGCATTTCAGCAATGTCACACAGGCTGCTGTGCAGAACAATAACACTGCCGAGATTCACGGCGGTACTTTCGACGCTGCTGGTTATGATGCACTCCAGAATAGATATTATGCGGGTGGCAAGAACAATGGTGTGCTTACCATTACCGCTGGCAAGTTCACTGGTGACGTCTATTCTGGGGAGGGCGCGACTACAGCCATCTCCGGCGGCACTTTCAAGGATGCTGCTGGCAAGGCAGTTGACGTGTCTGCGTATCTGGTAGCGGGCAAGCAGCAGAACAGCGATGGTTCCGTTGGCAGCAAGTCCTATTACTATTACCCCTCCACCAGCGATACCACTACTTCTACCACCACCAAGGGCTCTCCCAAGACCTTTGATGCGGGCATTGCCCTGTATGTGGGCATGGCCCTGACCTCCGTCACCGGCCTGGCCTACACCGGCAAGAAAAAGTTCTAAGAAAAACCAAGACCTCCGGCTAAGCCGGAGGTCTTGATTTTTGGACTGGTTATCACCATTCGCGTAAAACGCGAAAACCGCCACTCGGCCAAGTGACGGTTTTCTAACATAAAACTTTCACAAATCCGAGGCTAAACCGCTTGTCGCAGTCCCTCTGACTTCATTATACCCGCCGCGGCCTGTTTGTCAAGCCCGGCGGGTATATTTTCTGCAAAAACAGCCCTTTACACCCGCGCCACCACGTCCATGGTGATCCGCGCGGTGATGCCCCACAGGTGGTACGGCAGCCCCGTATACACCGGCACCTCCAGCCGCCAGGGCCGCCAGGGGTAGTCCTCCGGCACACCGGCGTCGCCGTAGGGGAAGCCCGGGGCCTCCACCGGCTGCCGGTACAGATAGACCTCCGGCGGGTGCGCCTTCAGCACCCGCAGCGGCAGCAGGAACGTGTCCGCCACCTCCTCCGGCGCGGGACGCATGTCCGCCAGCGCCGCCGCGTCCACCTCGCCCAGCACCGGCCGCAGCAGGCTGCCCGCCCGGATGTGGACAAAGTCCATCTCGCCGATCACCGTCACCGCCCGCTCCGGTATGCCCAGCTCCTCCCAGGTCTCCCGCAGGGCGCACTGCACGGCGCTCTCGCCGTCCTCCCGCTTTCCGCCGGGAAAGCACACCTCCCCCGGCTGCCGCACGCTGGCGGAGCGGATCTCATACAGCAGGCAGTATTCGCCGTTCTGCCGGACCAGCGGCACCAGCACCGCCGAGCCGCCCCGTTCCCCCATCAGCGAGGGGACGTGGCCGGAGTAGTAGCTGCGCAGGGAGGGAATATCCATAGTCGTGCATCCTTTCGATCCGAAGCGCGCATCCGTCTGCGCCGCTTCCCGTGATAGCGGAGTGTGCTCACTATATCGCTATAAAATGATAAAGATATTGTAATATCACTTCGCGCCGGGGGCAGACGCCACCCTGTCCCATGCAGAGCGTCGTCTGCCCTCGCCCCGGCACGCATAGTACGAAGAATTTGCTTCCTTCTCACGCTTTTCCATGACATTCTTACGCGTTCCACAATGCAGTCAACAAGAAAACAGCTGATATTACGTCTGCAAACATCAAAAAGAGCGTTGTAACGCACGTTCTACATCAAGCGCACAGCCCGCGCTTTCCCCCGCAAAAAAGAGGCCCCCGCCTTGCGGCGGGGGCACGCGTTATGCGCGAAAAACCGTTAGCAGCCGCAACCGCAGCCACCGTTGTTGCCACCGCAGCCGCAGCCGTTGCCGCACCCGCAGCCATTGCCGCAGAACAGGAACAGCAGGATGATAGCGATGATGATCCAGCAGCAGCTGTTACCGCCAAAGCAAGAATTCTGATTACACATACTGTAACCTCCTATGAAAATTTGACCGCCACATCGGTCTCATTCCCATAGTATGCCGCCGCCGGAAATGTGTGCCGCTCAGGACTGGGAAATGCGATAGCTAAGCGTCAATAAAGTGTCAACAAAGTGAATATCTTCGAAGAAAACGCCATCTTCCTTCGCGGAAAGTTCAACATTTGTGAAATTCCAGAATCCACGCACGCCCAGCCCGATCAGCCGATCCGCCAGCGGCTGCGCCACGCTCTGCGGCACCGTCAGCACCGCCACATCCGGATGATAACTGGCGACGTACTCCTCCAGCTCATCCATGGAATGAACGGCCACACCGCGTATCTCCGTGCCAATCAGCGCAGGGGAGACGTCAAAGGCGGAGTCGATGCGGAAGCCGACTTTTTCGAAATCGAAGTTCTGCAGCAGCGCGTGTCCCAGGTGGCCCACGCCGATGACAATGATCCGGTGACCGTTGTCAATGCCCAGGATGTGCCCAATCTCGGAGCGCAGCTCCGCCACGTTGTAGCCGTAGCCCTGTTGGCCGAATTCGCCGAAGCAGCTCAGGTCCTGCCGGATCTGCGAGGCGGTGATGTCCATCTTGGCACCCAGGGAATTGGAGCTGATGCGCACCACACCTTTGTTGTACAGGTCGTCCAGATACCGGTAGTAGCGGGGAAGGCGGTGGATCACCGCATCGGAAATCTTTTGCTTTTTCATATACGAACCTTCTTTTATACGAACTGTAGGGAGTATGCTTGATTTATTGCATACATTTTACAACAACTTATGCAAGTTGTCAACTTTTTTAACAAAGTGCAGTGAAAAAATTTTCTTTACTTTGGGAACAGAAAGTGGTATAGTAATAAAGCTGTAAGCAGCAACTGAATATGCGCCCGTAGCTCAGATGGATAGAGCGTTAGACTCCGACATTTCAGGTGTCTCCAGTTGTGATATGGCGCAAAGCCTTGCCGCACCTGCGTTTGCGGGAACGGCAGAGAAAAAATGAGTGGTCGTTGACTACTATTTGACGACTATCGCAGAAACCCACAACCCAATATGCGCCCGTAGCTCAGTTGGATAGAGTGACAGACTCCGACTCTGTAGGCCGCTGGTTCGAATCCAGTCGGGCGTACCAAAATATTTTCCCCCTGCTATAGCAGAGGGAAAATCTTTTATTCAATTGTTTCCACCGGTAAAGGGTTCATGTTTCCCGCCCACTGGTGTAAAAACGCGGAAGCTTGGTTTCGATTCAGATTGTCGTGGATTTTTTGGTTGTAGTAATTTCTTAGGCATCTGTAGCAAGACGAGTCGCAATCGCAGTTGTCTACAACGGAAATTGCTTTTGCGAGGACTCGTTGGAATGCTTGCCCGTCCGCTGTCACAATTCTGCGAACATGGCCTGCACCACCAGCGACTGCATCATATAGAACTACAGAAAAGATCATACACCCATCCACAGATGTGTAGAACAAACATCCTTTGATGTCGGTGCGCTCTATCCCCATCTCGCGGGACAATCCCTCTAACAGGGCATAGAGTACTGACAGCATCACATTTATATCTGCCGCCTCTTGTGTCACAAAGGTAATTTTTGCCACATCTGTCTTGAAATCATGCGACAAACGGTATTCTGCCGAGTTGCCCTCTTTATTAACACAACGGTATCCTCTGGAGTTCTTGTGCTCAAGGGGGATTCCGGTTTCGCTTGCATATCCGCAAGCAGGACAAACTTTATAATCAGTCTGGCCAATGACTACGAGAGAGTCATTTGAAGTAGATTCAATTTGCAAAGCTTGACCGTTTACTTCAAATATTTGCTTGGCGATTAG
>CAKTVL010000020.1 GCA_934623575.1 uncultured Oscillospiraceae bacterium | reverse complement strand
GTGGGAACAACTGGACTCGAACCAGTGACCCCCTGCTTGTAAGGCAGGTGCTCTAACCAGCTGAGCTATGCTCCCGTACCTGTCGTTCGAACGACAAGGCATATTATAACGCTCCCACCCGCATCTGTCAACAAGATTTTTTCAAAATTCCCGTTTTTCTTATAAATTTTCCAGCAGCGCCCTCAGGTCCTCTGCGGAGAAATCGTACACGGCGTCGCAGAACTGGCACGTCATCTGGCAGCCGCCCTGCTGGGCCAGCATGTCCTCCAGCTCCTTCCGGCCCAGGGAGATCAGTGCCCGCTCCACCCGCTCTCGGCTGCAATAGCACTTGTATTCCACCGGGCAGGTCTCCAGTATCTTCAGGTCGAAGTCGCTCATCACGTCCCGCAGCAGCTGCTCCGGGTCGTCGTTCTTGTCCAGCAGCGCCGACACCGGCCCGGCGGCCATGATGCCGCCCTCCACCTTGGTGATGACGTCCTCGCCGGCGCCGGGCATCAGTTGGATGAGATAGCCGCCGGCAGCCTTGACGCTCTGGTCCCGATCCACCAGCACCCCCAGCGCACAGGCGGTGGGGATCTGCTCGGATTCCACGAAATACCCCGCGATGTCCTCGGCGATCTCGCCGCCCAGCAGGTCGATGGTGCCCACATACGGCTCCTTCATATGCAGGTCCTTGATAACGGTCAGCGTGCCCTCGTGGCCCACCGCCGCGCCCACGTCCAGCTTTCCGTCCGGCCGCAGGGGGACATCCACATGGGGGTTCGTCACATAGCCCCGCACGTTGCCCTGGTTGTCGCTGACGGCCAGCACCGTGCCCAGTGGGCCGCCGCCCTTGAACTGCAGCGTCAGGCTGGCGCCGTCGCTTTTCAGGGCGTTGCCCATCATGGACGCCGCCGCCAGCGTGCGGCCCAGCGCCGCCGTGGCCACGGGGAGCGTCTTGTGTATCTGCCGGGCGCGCTCGGTGATGTCGCGGCTGCAAATAGCCGCCGCCTGCACCATGCCGTCCGTGGAAATGGCTCTTACGATACGATCTGCCATAGTTATGTCAACCTCTTTCGCTTTGCTCTCACTGCGCCTGCCCCCGGGGGCCGGGCGCCTTCACTTTCGTATGCAACTGAAATAGATGCGCTGCTCGTCCTCCCGCGGCCGGCGCAGCCGCATGTCGCCGTAGGCCCGAATGTCGGTAAAGCCGCTCTCCCGCAGCCACGCCGTCAGCTGCTCCACGGTATAGGCCCGCTGGCGGTGCAGCTCGGCGCTGCGGCGCCACGCGCCGTCGCTCCGGCGGCGGAACAGGTCCATATAATAGGTACACAGCCCCCGGTGATACTCCGTGCGCCACACGCAGTAGGTGTCCTCATTCTCGTCCAGGAACACCTGCCCGTCCAGGGCCGCCAGCTTGGCCACGGTGTTCACGTCGAACACCAGCATGCCGCCGGGCGCCACGAACAGGTGCAGCCGTTGGAACGTCCGCTGTACGTCCTTTGGGTCCGTCAGGTAGTTGAGACTGTCCAGGCAGCACACCGCCGCGTCCACCGTGCCGTACAGGTCCAGCCGCGGCATGGACTGGTGCAGGAACACCGGCGGCACGCCGTCCGCCGGTCCGCCCTTGCCCATGGCTGCCGCCAGCATGTCCTCGCTGCCGTCCACGCCGATGACCTCATAGCCCCGCCGCGTCAGCAGCCAGGTCATGGTCCCGGTGCCGCAGGCCAGGTCCAGCACCAGCTTCACCGGTATGCGGCTGCGCCGCAGCAGCTTCTCGATAAAATCCAGCCGCTTCTCGTAGCCCACGTCCCCGGTCAGCGCGTCGTAGGAGCCGGCCAGCGCCTCATAGCAGCTCATTCCTCGTCCTTCTCCTTCATCTTCTCCAGCACGCTCTCATAGCCGCCGCTGCCGTAGATCAGGCTGCGGTTCACCCGGCTGATGGTGGCGCTGGACGCACCGGTGCGCTCCAGGATGTCGTTGTAGATCAGCCCGTCGTTCAGCAGCGTGGCCACCTCGTAGCGCTGCTCCATGCTGCGCAGCTCCGAGATGGTGCACAGATCCTGGAAGAAGTTATAGCACTCCTCCTCCGTCTCCAGCGTCAGTATCGCCTTATACAGCCGGTCGTTCTTCTCTTTCTTTCCGATCTTGGATTTTGCCGCTCGTACCATGATCGCCTTCTCCTTCTTTCCTCCCCTTTGGGGATACTACCGGTAGTATAGCATTTTAGTGTGTGAAAGTAAACCATTTGGTGAAATTATTTTTTGTTAAGAAACCAGCCGTCCCCTACGCGGCGTCGATGGCCCTGCTCCGGCGAAAAGCCCCCTGTTCCCGGATCGGGAGCAGGGGGCGGCCGTTTCTGTGAATACGCTCAGTCCTGGGCGGGGTGAAGGCGCTTCTGCAGCCAGTCCTTGCCGTCCACATACCGGGACACGATGAAGGATACCACATAGTCGCCTGCGGCATTGACCATGGTGGCGGGCGGGTCCACCAGGTTGCCGATGGCCAGGGCGATGGGGTAGGCGATGGCCAGCTGGTCCGGGAAGAAGATGGTGCAGACCACCAGCTCGCCGGTGCCGCCGCCGCCGGGGATGCCGCTCATGGCCACGGAGGAAAACACCGCCACGATGATGGCCAGAATGGCCTTATCCGTGGAGAAGTCCAGCCCGAACACGCCGAACAGGAACGCCACCTTGATGATGGCGGACATGGCCGACCCGTCCATGTGCATGGTGGCGCCCATGGGCAGCACGATGTCGGTAACATCGCGGCTGATGCCCGTCTCCTCCGCCGCCTCCATGTTGGTGGGGATGGTTGCCACGCTGGAGCAGGTGCCGAAGGACACCGCCGCCGGGCGGAACAGCTTGGAGAACATGACCTTCGCCGCGCCCTTTCCGCCGCCGAACCGGGCGTACAGCGGGAAAAAGACAAACATGTACGCAAAGCTCATCACATAATAGATAATAAGTGTCCGGCTGTAGTCCTTCACCAGCTCCGGGCCGTAGGTGGCCACCAGGTTGGCGAAGAAGCCGAAGAAGCCGATGGGCGCGTAGTAGGTGATGAGCTTCACCGTCTTCATGATGCAGCCGGTGATGTCCTCCAGCAGTTGGGCGGTCTTGGTCTCCGGGCCGCCGCTCAGCTGCACGCCGAAGCCGAACAACACCGCCGCCACGATCAGGGGCAGGATGGCCCGGCGGCTCAGCAGCTCGGCAAAGTCCGGCTTGGTAAAGAAGTTGACGATCATGTCGCCGAAGCCCAGCGCCTCGCCGACCTCGCCCTCCACGATGGTATACTGGCCGTCCACCAGCGGGAAGATGCGGCAGACGACGTACATCAGCACACCGGCGATGGCGGCGGTGACCAAAAATGTGGCCACGGTGACGCCCATGATCTTGCCGGCGCGCTTGGCGCTCTTCATGTTGGCGATGGCCGAGGCGATGGAGCAGAACACCATGGGCACCACCACGCAGAACATCATATTGATGAACAGCGTGCCCAGGAACTCGATCTTACCGCCAAAGCCCGGGGCGAACGCCCCTACCAGGCATCCGGCTACGATGCCGGTGAGCATACACAGAATGAACCAGTAGTTTCTCAGGAATTTCTTCATAGTGACCTCCTTGCACTCCCTTACAAATGCTACGGTCACTATTATATGGGCAGTTTTCGCAAAGTAAATCAGAAATCTTGCGTATTTGTCTGCAAATCGTGCGCTCTCCCGCCGGCGTCCGCCGAGGGACTACAGCCAAACTGCTTTTTGTACGCACGGGAAAAGGTGGAGTAGTCCTGATAGCCCGCCTGCAGCGCCGCCTCTGCCGGCGTGCAGCCCCGGCCCAGCAGCTGCCGGGCCAGCAGCAGCCGCTTCTCCGTCAGATAGCCGTGAACGGAGTAGCCCGTCTCCTGCCGGAAGCGCCGCATCATGTGGTACTTGCTGATATAGAACCGGGCCGCCAGCTCGTCGATGGTCAGTGTGTCCGTCAGGTGCAGGTTCAGGTACTGCAGCAGGGAGATGACCTTGCTGTCGCCCCCGGCGGCGCCCACCCGGTGGCCGCCCCGCACCACGCGGTTCACCTCCACCATCAGCTCGGTGAACTGCGCCTGGGCCAGCAGCGCCGCGCCGTAGCCCCCCTGCCGCACCGTCTCCGCCAGCGCCTGGAATAGCAGCCGCACCCGGGTGCCGCCCTCGTCCCGGTATACATATTGAAAAGATGCCTGGGCCCGCCGGAAGCACTCCGCCGGGTCGCAGTCCTCCGTCGCCAGCGAGTGCAGATGCTCCGGTGAGATGTACAGGATCATCCGCTCGTAGTAATCCCCCGCCTGCACCTCCGGCCGGTGGATGCTGCCGCTGCCCACCAGCACGAAATCGCCGGGGGACAGCTCGTACCGCTCGCCCTCCACGGCGTAGCCCGCCCGGCCCGCCAGCAGGATGATGATCTTGTGGAAGGTATGGTAGTGGTATTCGATGCGCTCCGCCTGTCCGTCCGCCAGACAGAACAGTCGGAACGGTTCCCTCAGATACCCTCTCTTCTCATATTGCAGTGGTTCCATGTGTCCACCTCCGCATTTTTTGCCCATATTATATCACGCATTATGCAAATATTGCAAGTTTTTCCTTCAATTATAACCATTCTGAAAATTTTGTTTCCATTTTGTAATTTTTATGTAGCTTTTTCGATAGACATGTGCTATGATACTACCTGTCGGGTACCTTACCCCCGGCAAATCCAATGCAAACGGAAGGTAACGCTCATGTTTGGAAAACAGATCGCAGCGCTGGGCCTGTCCGGCCTGCTGCTTTTCTCCGG
This sequence comes from uncultured Oscillospiraceae bacterium, assembly GCA_934623575.1. Lineage (GTDB taxonomy): Bacteria > Bacillota > Clostridia > Oscillospirales > Oscillospiraceae > Vescimonas. The sequence continues at coordinate 22,645 of CAKTVL010000020.1, read as the reverse complement.
TGCCGTCACCGCGGCCAACGCGGACGAGGTCACCACGATCGATACCACCGGCTACGACGCGGCCGCCAGAGTCCTGGCGGACAACGGTGTGGCCTCCAGCGCCGCCACCGCGCTGCGGACCGGCGACGGTCTGCGTCTGGCCCAGGAGGCCGGGCTTCTGGAAGGCGACAACGTCCCCACCCTGTCCCAGCTGGCCGCACAGGCCCTGCTGCAGGAGACGGAGGCTCTGGAAAAGCAGAACTTCCTGGATGAGTACGACGGCGTCCTGGTGGACTGCTCCTCCTACATCACCCTGCGCGCCGAGCCGGACACCTCCGCCCAGCGCCTGCGCATCATCTTCGACGGCAAGGCAGCCAAGCTGTTGGACGTGGTGGATGACGAGTGGTACAAGGTCTCCTACGGCACCGACACCGGCTACGTTCTGGCGGAGTACTGCCAGCCCGTGCAGTACGCGGACTACGAGGGCACCTCTGCCACCAACACCATGGTGGAGGACGTCATCTCCAAGGCCTATACATATCTGGGCACGCCCTATCGCTATGGCGGCACCAGCTACAGCGGCATCGACTGCTCCGGCTTCACCATGAAGGTCTTTGGCGCCTTCGGCATCAGCCTGCCCCACGGCGCCACCAGCCAGTACTACATGTGCCGCCGTGTCACCACAGAGGAGCGCGCCCCCGGCGACCTGGTATTCTTCGCCACCGGCGGCAGCGGCATCGGCCATGTGGGCATCTACCTGGGCAGCGGCCAGTTCATCCACTCCAGCACCTCCAGCGGCGTGATCATCAGCTCCCTGTACGAGAGCTACTACGCCCGGACGTATCTCTATGCCGCCCGGCTCATCGAGATGTGACGGCAAACTCAACATCGTAACTTCTTCGTGTAACTCCCCCTCCCCCTTTCTTTGTGTGGAAGCACCGGCCCCCAGCGGCCGGTGTTTCTGCTGTTTCGGGATATATTCGGAATATTTGCATATTTATTCGTTTATGCGTGCTGTTATACCGTCATTCTCACGGAAAGCTGCCGTCATTCCCCGGCGTCTCCATGTATTTTCTGTACAAAGTCACATTTTCTTCGGATTTTTATTCAAAATGCAGTTGACAAATATTCATCCGCGGTGTATAGTATGCACCATCAAGGGGGAACACCTCTGAAATGTCCGCCCGTGCTCCGCTCTCCGGCGCAGGGCGCTGCATACGATTTTGAAAGGAAGTACGAAACATGAAAAAGTTTATGGCAATGCTGCTGGCGCTGGTCATGGCGCTGAGCCTGGTGGCCTGCGGCAGCAAGACCGACGACACCAATTCCGATAACAACGGCGGCGACGCCAACGTGGACGAGTCCCTGGTAGTCCTGGAGAACGTCGTGGACTGGGGCGAGACCGAGCCCTACCGCGTTCTGGTGCAGAAGGGCGACCCCAAGGGCCTGCTGGAGGGCATCAACAAGGCTATCGCTGAACTGACCGCCAACGACGGCGCTCTGATCAAGGAGATCGAGGACAAGGTCGCCTCTCAGGAGACCTTCACTCCCGACAGCGTGTCCTCCGACCTGGCCGCTGCCGACACCGCTGACACCGCCACCGGCGACAAGCCCGTTCTGGTCCTGGGCACCAGCCCCGACTATCCCCCCTATGAGTTCTTTGCCGATGCCGCTATGACCGAGTACGCCGGCATCGACGTGGAAGTGGCCAAGTACATCGCCGAGTCCATGGGCATGGAGCTGCAGATCGAGTCCATGAACTTCGATAACCTGGTGACCTCCCTGAGCAACGGCGATTTCGACATCGTGCTGGCCGCCTGCGAGTACACCGAGGAGCGCGCCAAGGCCTGCGATTTCTCCGATCCCTACTACACCGACCTGCCCCCCGTCATCCTGGTGAAGGCCTCCAACGCCGACAAGTACAAGACCATTGAGGACATCAACCAGGCCAGCGTCATCATCGGCGCCCAGAAGAACACCACCAAGGCCATGGCCGCCGCCGACATGTTCCCCGAGGCCGCCAACGGCATGGTGCTGGAGTCCCTGGTGCCCACCCTGGTCACCGAGCTGAAGAACGGCACTATCGACCTGCTGGTGCTGGATGGCAACGTGGGTCTGAGCTACGTCGGCTGATCCCCCTGTTACCTGTCGCAAACGTGCAAGGCGAACGCCTTGCACGCTTGCGTGTTCTTAAGAACTTTTGAAAGGATGCTTCGTCTATGTCGTGGAATGATCTGTTTGTCAACATGGACAACACCAATTTCTTCAATTTCTCGTTCCTGCCCAAGTATGGCGCAGCCTTCGTCCGCGGCTTCGAGTATACGCTGCTGCTGGCGGTGGTGTCCGTGCTGCTGGCGGTGATCCCGGCCCTGCTGCTGGCCATGATGCGCCTCAGCAAGGTCAAGCCCATCAAGTGGTTCGCCGGCGCGTATATCGCCGTGTTCCGCTCCACGCCTATGCTGGTACAGCTGTCCATCATCTACTTCGGCCTGTTCCACTACATCACCCTGCCCCGGACGCTGCTCTTCGGCTTCATCGCCATCAACCGCTTCGTCCCCGGCGTGGTCGCCCTGGCGCTGAACAGCTCGGCCTATGTGGCCGAGATCTTCCGCGCCGGCATCCTGGCGGTGGACAAGGGACAGACCGAGGCGGCCCGCTCCCTGGGCCTGTCCTCCTGGCAGTCCATGCGGCTGGTGGTGCTGCCCCAGGCCATCAAGAACGTGCTGCCCGCCCTGGCCAACGAGGTGGTCACCATGGTGAAGGAGAGCTCCATCTGCTCCGTGCTGGGCATGGCGGAGATCATGTACACCGCCCAGACCGTCTCCGGCAACAGCTACATCACCCTGGCGCCCTATGTGCTGGCCGCCATCATCTACTTCTGCATCAACTATCCCGCCTCCAAAGCCATCGAGGCCATAGAAAGGAGAATGCGCCGTGGCGATAAGCAGTAAAGTCCTCATCTCCGTAAAGCAGCTGGTCAAGGAGTACAACCACGGCACGGTCCACGCGCTGGACGGCTGTGACCTGGACATCCACCAGGGCGAGGTGGTGGCCATCATCGGCCCCTCCGGCTCCGGCAAATCCACCCTGCTGCGCAGCCTGAACATGCTGGAGGAGCCCACCTCCGGTGCCATCTTCTTCGACGGCGTGGACCTGGCGGACAAGTCCGTGGACATCAACCTCCACCGCCAGAAAATGGGCATGGTGTTCCAGCACTTCAACCTGTTTCCCCACAAGACCGTGCTGCAGAACATCACCCTGGCCCCTGTCACCCTGAAGAGAAAGGCCGCCGCCGAGGCGGAGGCCCAGGCCAAGGCCCTGCTGACGCGCATCGGCCTGCTGGACAAGGCCGGCGAGTACCCCAACATGCTCTCCGGCGGCCAGAAGCAGCGTATCGCCATCGTCCGCGCCCTGGCCATGGACCCGGAGGTCATGCTCTTCGACGAGCCCACCTCCGCCCTGGACCCCGAAATGGTGGGCGAAGTGCTGGACCTGATGCGCGACCTGGCCAAGGACGGCATGACCATGGCCGTGGTCACCCACGAGATGGGCTTCGCCCGCGAGGTGGCCGACCGCGTGGTGTTCATGGCCGACGGCAAGATCCTGGAAGAGGGCTCTCCCACGGATATTTTCGATCATCCCAGGGATCCCCGCCTTCAGGATTTCCTCAGCAAAGTCCTGTAATACCAATGGCCTCCGGCAGTGCCGGAGGCCATTTTTACGCGATAAAGGCAGCCCAATCTGTTACCTTTTTCATCCCCTGTACGAAAAAAAGGCGGCCCTTCAGGCCGTCTTTTCAGCTTTTTCCGTGTATTTCGTTGCCGCAGCGGGGGCAGGTGATGACGATGCGGCCCTTCCCCTTGGGCACCCGGCACACCGCGCCGCAGCCGGGGCAGGTAAAGTAGCGGTGCTCCTTGTCCATGCGCTGCTGCTTTTTTCCGGCGATGCGGCGGCTGACGGGCCACCACACCTTCTCCATGAACCTCGCGTTCTCCGCCCGCCGCTTCTCCAGATTCCGGGAGAACATCCGGAACAGCGCCAGGATCACGATGATCCCCGCCGCGGTGCCGATGATGCTGTACAGCAGCGGCGCGCTCTGCCGCAGGAAAATATTGATGATGTCCAGCACCAGCGCCGTCCAGATCATGGTCAGGCCCAGCCGGTCCGCGCCGTTGCGCCCGTACATAAACCGCGACAGCGCGTTGGCGATGCGTTGCAAGAAGTTCATAAAACCGTCCCTTTGCCTTCCGCGGCCATGCCGCGAACTTTCTGACAAGATATTTTACAGGAAAAGTCAGCAAAGGTAAAGTGCTTTTATGTAAAATTCACAGAATATACAAATTTGCGCGCCGCCCCTGCCGCCTTGCAATCCCCCCGTCAGCTGTGGTATAATGGCACCATCAACTCATGCGGAGACCGGCGGCGCGCCGCCGGTCTCCCGCGCGGACACCCCGCGGCCCCTCCGGGCGGGATCGGCTGCGCTGTCTGCTGCGCCGCGTATGCCGCGCACCCCATACTATGCCGCCGCGCCGTTTCCGGTGCGGCGCGAAAGGAAGTCGTCCTATGATCAAGATCGCTCCCTCCATCCTGTCCGCCGATTTCGCCTATCTGGCCCGCGACATCGAAAAGATCGCCACCGCCGATTACGTCCATGTGGACGTGATGGACGGCCTGTTCGTCCCCAACATCTCCATCGGCATCCCGGTGGTCAAGTGCATCCGCCCCACCACCTCCCTGCCGCTGGACGTCCACCTGATGATCGACCGCCCCGTGCGCTATGTGGAGCAGTTCTGCGACGCCGGCGCCGACATCGTCACCTGTCATGTGGAATCGGACACGGAGGAGAACATCCTCGCCGCCATCGACAAGATCCACGCCAAGGGCAAGAAGGCCGGTGTGGTGCTCAAACCCAAGACCCCCGCCAGCGCCGCCTTGCCCTTCATCGACAAAGTGGAGTTGATCCTGGTCATGACCGTGGAGCCGGGCTTCGGCGGCCAGAAGTTCATGGCCGACATGATGCCCAAGGTCCAGGCCCTCCGCGGCTATATCGACGCCATGAACCCCGCCTGTGAGCTGGAGGTGGACGGCGGCGTGGACGGCGACACCTGCAAGCTCTGCATCGCCTCCGGCGCCGACGTGCTGGTGGCCGGCAGCGCCGTGTACAAGGCCGCGGACATCCCCGCCAAGATCAAGGAACTGAGAGGATAACGTCCTATGGAGTATTTTCCCGCCCCGCTGGAAAAATTAGTGGAGCAATTCGCCAAGCTGCCGGGCGTGGGCTATAAGTCCGCCCAGCGGCTGGCCTTCTATGTGCTGTCCCTGCCCGCCGAAGAGGCTCAGGCCTTTGCCGACGCCATCGTGGACGCCAAGCGCAGCGTCACCCTCTGCCCGGTGTGCCAGAACCTCACCGCCGGCGGTCTGTGTCCCATCTGCGCCGACCAGAAGCGCGACGACGCCACCATCTGCGTGGTGGCCGACCCCCGGGACGTCATCGCCATCGAGCGCAGCCGCGAATACCGCGGCCGCTACCATGTGCTCCACGGCGTCCTCTCCCCCATGAACCATGTGGGCCCCGACGACCTGCACATCAAGTCCCTGCTGGACCGGGTGGCCCAGGGCGGCATCGCCGAGGTCATCATGGCCACCAATCCGGACACTGAGGGCGAGGCTACGGCGCTGTACATCGCCCGGCTGCTGAAGCCCTTCGGCGTCAGGGTCACCCGCCTGGCCTATGGTATTCCCGTGGGCGGCCACCTGGAATTCGCCGACGACGCCACGCTCATGCGTGCACTGGAAGGGCGGCGGGAGCTGTGAAACGATTTGCCTGCCTTATCTTGGCCGCACTGATGGCCCTGTCGCTCGCCGCCTGCGGCACACAGAAGCGTGAGACGCTGGAGCTCTTCGCCATGGACACCTACATGACCCTCACCGCCTCCGGCAGCGACGCTGCCGACGTGCTGGCCCAGGCCGCCCAGACCATCAACGCCCTGGAATCCTCCCTTTCCCGCACCATCGACAGCAGTGAGGTCTCCCGCCTGAACCGCGACGGCAGCGCCGTCTGGGACGACGACGCCGCGCAGCTGCTGTCCTGGGCGCTGGAATACAGTGAGCAGACCGACGGTGCCTTCGATATCACCATCGCCCCGCTGGTGGAGCTGTGGGGCATCACCTCCGACAGTCCCCGCGTCCCCTCTCAGGCGGAGATCGACGCGCTGCTGCCTCTGGTGGGCTATGAGCACGTCCACCAGTCCGAATTTTGCAGCATCTCTCTGGATGAGGGCTGCGCCGTCGATCTGGGCGGCATCGCCAAGGGCTACGCCTCCGACTGCGCCGCCGTCCTGTTCCACCGCAGCGCCCTCACCGGCGGCTGCGCCAATCTGGGCGGCAACGTGTACGTCTACGGCACCAACGCCCAGAACAAGCCCTGGTCGGTGGCCATTCAGGATCCCGCCGACAGCGAGGGCTATGTCTGCACCCTGAGCCTGTCGGACGCCTTTGTGGTCACCTCCGGCGGCTACCAGCGCTACTTCACCGCGCCGGACGGCACCGTATACCAGCACATCCTCGACCCCAAGACCGGCTATCCCGCCCAGAGCGACCTGACCAGCGTCTCCGTCATCACACGGGGCGGCTTCGGCGGGCAGGGCACCCGTGCCGACGCCTACTCTACCGCCCTGTACGTTATGGGCGAGCAGGCCGCCGTGGACTTCTGGCGCGGGCAGGGCATGTCCTTCGACATGGTGCTGGTCACGGCCGACGGCCGCGTGGTCTACACCCCCGGCCTTGCGGACTGCTTCAACGAGAGAGAGGGCAGCGCCTATGTCTACCAACCCCTTGCGTCCTGAGCTGAAATGGAACCGGTTCGACACGCTGGTGGCGCTGTCCGTGGCGCTGCTGGCCATCGTCTCCGCGCTGCTGTTCTATCTGCCCCGCAGCCAGTCCGGCGTGCTGACCGTGGTGGTCACCGTCTCCGGACAGGAGGTACAGCGCACGCCCCTGTCCGAATTCACCGCCGCCGACGTGGCGCATAACGGCTACACCCTGCACATCGCCGCCGCGGACGGCGGCGTGGCGGTAACGTCCAGCGACTGCCCCACCCAGGACTGCGTCCACACCGGCCGCATCTCCCGCGCCGGGCAGTCCATCGTCTGCCTGCCGGCGCAGGTGGCCGTCCAGCTGGTGGGCGCGGCCACCCCGGACGCGCCGGACGTGATCGTGGGGTGACGGCATGAAGTGGACTACAAGAAACATCGCCCTGTGCGCCGTGTTAGCGGCGCTGGCGCTGGGGCTGAGCACGCTGGAGGGGCTGTTCCCCCTGTCCCTGATCGTCCCCCTGCCCGGCGTCAAGCTGGGGCTTGCCAACATCGTCACCGTGTTCGCCCTGTACCAGCTGGGCGCAGGCGCGGCGCTGGCCATCCTGCTGACCCGCTGTCTGCTGGGCGGTCTGTTCGCCGGCAACGTGTCGGCCATGCTGTTCTCCCTGCTGGGCGGCGTCACCGCCATGCTGGTGATGATCGCCCTGCGGCGCTGCCGCCGTCTCAGCGTCTACGGCGTGTCCGTGGGCGGCGCGGCGGCGCACAACATCGGCCAGATGGCCGCCGCCTGCATCACGCTGGGCAGCACCATGGTGCTGGGCTACCTGCCCTTCCTGCTGGCCGTCTCCCTTGTGACCGGCACCCTGACCGGCTTTGTCACCGCCCTGCTGATGCGGGCAACACAGCACATTCAATTTCGCTGAGAGGTGGAACTATGGATAAGAAAGACCAGATCATTTTGCAGCAGCTGGACGTGATCCGCTCCATGACGGAGAACAACGTCCGCCGCATGGGCAGCGACTTCTGGGGCACGCCCACCGCCGCGCCCAAAGCGCCTTCCACCCCCTCCGCCCCCGCGCCGGAGAAAAACACGCCCCCCACCGCCGACGCCAAGCCCGGCGACGCCGCCCCGGAGAAGTCCGAGGAGCTGCCGCCGCCGGAGAAGATCGAGGACCTGCTGGCAGAGCTGGACACCTACATCGGCCTGAAGGTGGTCAAGGACGAGGTCCACGACCTGATCAACATGGTGCAGGTCTACAAGCTCCGTGAGCAGCACGACCTGCCCACCACCGACATGTCGCTGCACATGGTGTTTACCGGCAACCCCGGCACCGGCAAGACCATGATGGCCCGCATGATGGCCCGCATCTACCGCAGCCTGGGCATCCTCAGCAAGGGCCAGCTGGTGGAGGTGGACCGCAGCGGCCTGGTGGCCGGCTATGTGGGCCAGACCGCCCTCAAGACCCAGAAGGTCATCGAGAAGGCCATGGGCGGCGTCCTGTTCATCGACGAGGCCTACGCCCTCAACGGCAGGTCCGAGAACGACTTCGGCCAGGAGGCCATCGACACCGTCCTCAAGGCCATGGAGGACCACCGGGACGACCTGGTGGTGATCGTGGCGGGCTATACCGACCTGATGGACAAATTCATCCACTCCAACCCCGGCCTGGAGTCCCGCTTCAACCGCTTCCTGCTGTTCGAGGACTACACCGCCGGCGAGATGTTCGACATCTTCAAAATGCGCTGCGGCAAGGGCTACGTCCTCGCCCCGGAGGCCGAGCCCCTGGTGCGCGACTACATCGCCGAGGAGAGCGCCGACCCCAGCTTCGGCAACGCCCGCGGCGTCCGCAACCTCTTCGAGCACATCCTGGTGGCCCAGAACAACCGCCTGGCCAAGCTGGACACCGTCACCCGCGAGGATCTTATGACCATCACCCCCGACGACGTCCTCCACGCCCGCGGCAAGCTGGACGACTGACCCCAGGCGCACAAAAAGAACCGCCCAAAGGCGGTTCTTTTTTACGGCGCGCGCAGCCGCGCCCCCTCTTACAGCACACAGCGCCCGGCCTTTCGGCCGGGCGCTGTTTTTCTCGCTTTTACAGGATGGAATAGTTCACGATCAGCCCCGCAAACACGATGGACACCATGCTCAGCAGCTTGATCAGGATGTTGATGGCCGGGCCGGAGGTGTCCTTGAAGGGATCGCCCACGGTGTCGCCCACCACGCCGGCCTTGTGGCTCTCGCTGCCCTTGCCGCCGAAGTTCCCCGCCTCGATGTACTTCTTGGCGTTGTCCCAGGCGCCGCCGGCGTTGGCCATATAGATGGCCATCAGGAATCCCGTGACCGTGGCGCCGGCCAGCAGGCCCACCACGCCCTTGAAGCCCAGGATCATGCCCACCACGATGGGCGTCACCACCGCGATGACGGTGGGCAGCACCATCTCCTTCAGGCTGGCCTTGGTGCACAGGTCCACGCACCGCGCGTAATCCGGATCCGCCTCGCCCTCCATCAATCCGGTGATCTCCCGGAACTGCCGCCGCACCTCCAGCACCACGCTCTGGGCCGCCCGGCCCACGGAGTTCATGGTCAGCGCCGCGAACACGAAGGGCAGGCACGCGCCGATAAACAGGCCCACCAGCACCACCGGGTTCATCAGGGAGAAGTCCTCGAAGGTCACGGCCGCGCCTACCTCCTTCACCTTCTCAATGTAGGACGCCATCAGCGCCAGCGCCGTCAGCGCGGCGGAGCCGATGGCAAATCCCTTGCCGGTGGCCGCCGTGGTGTTGCCCAGGGAATCCAGCGCGTCTGTGCGCTTGCGCACCTCCGGCTCCAGCCCCGCCATCTCCGCGATGCCGCCGGCGTTGTCCGCCACGGGACCGTAGGCGTCCGTGGCCAGGGTGATGCCCAGCGTGGACAGCATGCCCACCGCCGCCAGCGCGATGCCGTACAGGCCCATGCCCGTGCTGGCCCCGCCGCCGGACAGGAAGAACGCCAGCAGGATGCATACCGCCACGATGACGATGGGCGCCGCCGTGGACAGCATGCCCAGTCCCAGACCGCCGATGATGATGGTGGCGGAGCCGGTCTGGCTCTTGCTGCTCAGCTCCTGGGTGGGCTTGTAGGTGTCAGAGGTATAGTACTCCGTGACCTTGCCGATCAGCACGCCGGCCACCAGGCCGGACAGAATGGCCACATACAGTCCCCAGTGCTCGATGCCCAGCAGCTTCCACACCAGGAAGAAGGAGATGATGGCGATCAGCACCGCCGCCATATTGGTGCCCCGGGACAGCGCCTTCAGCAGCGTCCGCTGGTCGGCGTTCTCCTCGGTCTTGACGAAAAACGACCCGATGATGGAGCAGATGATGCCCACCGCCGCCATCACCATGGGGATAGCCATGGCCTTGAAGGCCTGGTCAGAGAAGGCCGCCACGCCCAGGGCGGAGGCGGAGATGATGGAGCCGACATAAGACTCGTACAGATCCGCGCCCATACCGGCCACGTCGCCCACGTTGTCGCCCACGTTGTCGGCGATGACCGCGGGGTTCCGGGGATCGTCCTCCGGGATACCGGCCTCCACCTTGCCCACCAGGTCCGCGCCCACGTCGGCCGCCTTGGTGAAGATGCCGCCGCCCACGCGGGCGAACAGCGCCATAGAGCTGGCGCCCATGCCGAAGGTCAGCATGGCGCTGGTGATGTCCGCCGCCTCCAGCTTGAACACGAACCGCAGCAGCGCGAACCAGGCGGAGATATCCAGCAGACCCAAGCCCACCACGGTGAAGCCCATCACGCTGCCCGCGGAAAAGGCCACCCGCAGTCCGCGGTTCAGCCCCTCACGGCAGGCGTTGGCGGTGCGGCAGTTGGCCTTGGTGGCGATGCGCATGCCCACGAAGCCGCTGAGGCCGGAGAAGAAGCCGCCGGTCAGAAACGCGAAGGGCACGAACCAGGTCAGCAGCTTCGCCGCCGCCATGATGCACAGCACCACGATCATGCAGGCGAAGAACACGCCCACCACCGTGTACTGCCGCTTCAGGTACGCGTTGGCGCCCTGCCGGATCGACTGCGAGATCTTGCTCATCAGCGGGGTACCCTCGTCAAACTGCAGCACCCTCCTGCCGGTGACGAAGGCAAAGATCAGCGCGACGACAGCCCCTAAAAAGGTTGCCAATACAAGATATTTTTCCATGGTTTCTCCTCTTTCCCTTGTGGTTTGTTCCCGTCCAGGAACGTCTCTTTTTGTTCCGGGAATAGTATAAGGAAGAAGCCCATATCCGTCAAATTTTCTCACTTTTTTTGGCCGCCGCTAAAAAACTTTACAATTTCTACCGTGATTTTGCCGATAACTTTTCCCGGAAAAACTTTCCGCTTTTTTGCCTGTTTTCCCCCGTTTTTCTCCGCCGCAAAAATATGTACCATACGTTTAGTATGTATTTTCCCGCCGTGAAATCCTCATTCTTTTCGCCGTTAAAATTTTTTTCGAGAACTTTTTTCCTTAAAACACTCAAAATTCCCCGTTAAAATCAGTAAAACTCATTTTCCTCACTTTTCCGCCGCCTTCCGCCCGCATTTTCTTCTCCTCCCCTCCCGCCATTTGTTAAATTGCACATACCGTTTTACAAACATTTTTCCTAAAACTCACCCTCCCCCGCAGGCGCGGAATTCCCCCTTTGCCTTCCCCTCGAGGGGTTCGCGGTGCTGAATGACAGGCCGATGGCCTGTCAGACCCGCGAACCGACCGACCCGCAGGGAGACAGGTGTCAGCCGCAGGCTGGCGGATGAGGTGTCATTGCGAGGAGGGCGTAGCCCGACGTGGCAATCCGTCCCCCCGCAGGGGGTATTTCGCGCCCCGGCGCGAGTGTCTTTTGCCCTCGGCGGCAAAAGGCACCAAAAACGCCGCCAAAACCGACGGTTTTGGAATCCCTTTGCGCGCTATGCTCTCCATTAAATTTCAACTCCTACCACACGCAATCGGCCTATTGCTCATCGTTGTCGGTCCAAAGGACCGCGCCCCGTCCTCTTTCCGCTACCGCTTCGCTGCCGCTGCCCTCTGCCACGGTAGGCGCGTTCGGTTCTACCGGGCGGCCCGCCATTCGGTGCGCGTTGGCACTTTGTTGTAGGGGCGGACGACCCTGTCCGCCCGCCGCGCCCGCAGGCGCGGAATCCCCTTTGCCTTTCCCTTGAGGACTTCGCACTGTCGCTACCGCACGCACCAAATTGCCTTCCCCTCGAGGGGTTCGCGGTGCTGAATGACAGGCCGGTGGCCTGTCAGACCCGCGAACCGACCGACCCGCAGGGAGACAGGTGTCAGCCGCAGGCTGGCGGATGAGGTGTACGCGCACAGCGCCTTGGCTCCCCTCTGGGAGTGATTCGCACCCCCGCTCCCCGTCACCCCCTCCCACCGCGCAAAAAGAGCCGCCCGCAGGCGGCTCTTTTTCTCTCTATTACATTCTCACACGCCCAGCAGCGCGTGCCAGGTGTCGCGGCCCACCAGGCCGTCCGCGGCCAACCCGCGGGCCGCCTGAAAGCGCTTCACCGCCCCGGCAGTGTTGTCGCCGAAAATGCCGTCCGCCGCTCCCGCGCCGTAGCCCAACCCGGTCAGCGCCGCCTGCAGCATCCGCACGGTATCGCCCCGGCTGCCGCTGCCCAGCAGCGGCAGCGTGACCGTGCTGCCGCCTACCGCTGGCACCGTCGCCGGCACCGCCGCGGCAGGCGCGGCCCCCGCCAGCTCCGCAAAGGGAAAATTCCCGCCGGGACAGCCGGTGGCATTGACATCACTGTGCTTCTGCACGGTGGAAATGCCGTACTTCTGCTTGAGATACGCCATCAGCTCCATCCCCGCCCGGCGCTGCGCCTCCGGCATCTGCTCCTTGTCGAAGCTGCCCTCAAAGCACACGCCGATGCTGTCGTAGTTGTTGTTCCCGGCGTGAGCGCCCACCGCGTCCTCCGGGCGGCCCCGGTACACCCTGCCGTCCTTCCGGACGAAGAAGTGGTAGCCGATGCCGTTCCACCCATTGGCCAGATGCCACTGGTGTACCTGCTGCGGCGTACAGGTCACCGCCGCGGCGTGGTGCAGGATGATGCGCCGCGTGGCCGTCCGCTTGGCCAGCGTCCCCGCCCAGGCGTAGGCCACCTCATTGATCTGCATGCTGTTCCTCCTCTTCCGCCTTGCTCTCCACCGCGTTCTTCAGCCGCGCCAGCAGCTTCCGCAGGAAGCCCGGCACCGGGCCGCCCAGCGCGGCGATATTCTCCAGGATGGAGAGCAGCTCGTTGATGATAAGCCACACCGTGACCATCGCCGAGAGCAAAAAGTCCAGTGTCACGGTCACCCCCACCTGTGCCAGCCCGTAGCGCACCAGCCAGTCCATCACCCCGGCCACGCCCACCAGCACCAGATAGCCCAGCTTCTTCACGATGCCGCGCAGCCCGGTCTTCGAGCAGAGCGTGCCGGTGCTCCACGCCTTGGCCATGCCGCTGACGTAGTCGGCCAGCATCACCGCCGCCAGCACCGCCAGCGGCACCACCAGCACCGTGCAGTAGCTGCACAATGCCCCCAGCGCCGCCGCCAATACCGCCATAACTGAATTCTCGTTTTTCATCCTTCGTGTCCTCCCCTGAACGTATTCCAACGGCACCATTCCATCGTATGCCGCCCCTACCCTACCGGTCACCACGCCCCCTTTGTTGCCCTCAAACGTGCAACCCACCGCAAAATTTTTTCGCGTCTGCCCACTCCTCTTTCCCTCTCACATCCAAATTTTTGTTTTATCGCTTATAGTCGCTATTTCTTCTGTATTATTGTGCCTTTCTCTCAACGCGCCACAAAAGGCCGCCCCGTTGGGGCGGCCTTCTGCCTGTTCTATGCGGTTTTCCATGTCTTTCTATGCCGTTCCATGCTGCTGTCAACAGCGCTCTCCGGCGTTTTCCCCCTCATAGCGTGCCAGCGTTCTGCGGCAGTGGGCCGCAAATTCCCGCCGCACCGCCTCCGGTCCCACCAGCTCCGCCTGCGCTCCGAACTGAAACAGCCACCCGAAAAAGGTCGGCCCCACCTCTACCGGCGCCGTCACCGCAATGCCCTCGCCGTCGGGCCGGATGTGGGCGTCCGCGCCGAAGCGGTCCATGACTACATTGATGAGGGCCCGGTCAAAGCGCAGCTGCACCGTTTCGGTGCGGCCATTGTACATGTCAAATATCGTCTTGACGTACTTCCCCAGCTCGAACTGCTCCGGCAGCGGATCCCTCGGTATATCCGTCACCGTCAGCGACGCCATGCGGTCCACCCGGTAGTGGCGATAGTCGCTGATGGCCGGGTCATAGGCCACCAGATAGTAGTGCCGGTCCACGCACAGCGCCACCGGGTCCGCCTCGTACAGTGCCCCGCCCCGGCGATAGGCCTTGCCGCCGTCCGCCGTCCAGTCGAAGTAGCGGAAGGTGACCTTGCGGTCCTCGTTGATGGCCGTGTTCAGGCCGTCAATGGCGTAATACAGCTGCTCGTTGTGGGTGCGGACGCGGTCCATGACGTAGACCTGGCGGCGCAGCTGCCGGGCGTTGGGGCGGCTGGTCAGCTTTTCCAGCTTGGCGATCAGTTCCATGCTCTTGCCCTGTGTCAGGAACGGGGACGCCTGCACCACGTCGATGAGCAGCTTCAGCTCCGGCAGCTGGAACTCCCGCTCTCCCAGGAAATAGCCGTAGCCCTTGCCCCGGACGGCCTGCACGTCCAGCCCGTACAGGCGCAGCAGCTCCAGGTCGTCGTAGACGCTCTTGCGCTCGGCGCTGATGCCCTGCCGCTCCAGATAGGCGATCATGTCCTGAACGGTGCGGGGATGGCGCTCGTCCGTCTCCTCCTGCAAATACTGCGCCAGATACAGCAGCTTCAGCTTTTTGTTGGCCATGGTGCATCCTCCCTTTCCCCTCTATTGTACCAGACACCTCCCGGAAAGAAAACCACTTTTTACCGGGGTTCGACTTTACATCCGCCGCCTTTTGGGCTATAATAAAGTGCTATGTTGCTGACAAGCGCAGGAAAGGAAGTGCGGCGTTGCAAGTAAATCAGATCCGGGCGGGCGCCGCGCTGAGCTACGTTTCCATGGCGCTGAGCACCATCATCTCGCTGGTCTATACGCCCATCATGCTGCGGCAGCTGGGTGACAGCGAGTTCGGCGTATACCAGGCGGTGCTGCCCATCATCTCCTATCTGAATCTGCTGAGCTTCGGCCTGGGCAGCGCCTACGTCCGGTACTACTCCCGCTTCCGGGCCGCCGGCGACAAGCAGGGCTGCGCCAAGCTCAACGGCATGTTCCTGCTGACCTATCTGCTGCTGGGGGCGGCGGTGCTGGCCATCGGCCTCGGGCTGTCCTACTGCGATGTGATCTTCGGCAAGAAGCTGACGGCCGACGAGATCGCGCTGGCCCAGCGGCTGCTGCGGATCCTCACCGTCAACGCGGCGCTGACCTTCCCCATCAGCGTGTTCGAGAGCCATGTGACCATCAACGAGCAGTATCTGTTCCAGAAAATCGTGGCCATGGGCAAGCAGGTGCTGAACCCCCTGATCATGATCCCCCTGCTGCTGATGGGCTATCGCTCCGTGACCATGACCATCGTGTCGCTGCTCTTCACCATCCTCAGCGGCATCATCAACATCACCTACTGCCTGACCAAGCTGAAAATGCCCTTCGCCTTCCACCGGTACGACTTTGCGCTGCTGCGGGAGATGCTGGGCTTCACGCTGTATGTGTTCATCGGCATCGTGGTGGACAACGTCAACTGGTCCATCGACCGCATGCTGCTGACGTGGTTCCACGGCTCCGCCGCGGTGACGGTGTACGTCATCGCCTCCCAGCTGAACAACTACTTCCTGCTGTTCGGCAACGCCATCTCCAACGTGATGACGCCCCGCGTCCACCGGCTGGTGGCGGAGAACGCCCCCATGCGGACGCTGGACGCCCTGTTCACCAAGGTGGGGCGGATACAGTTCATCCTGCTGGGCGGCATATTCCTGGGTTTTGTGGCCATCGGCCAGTCCTTCGTGGTGCTGTGGGGCGGCGGCGAGCAGTTCCGCATCGACTACTGGACGGCGCTGCTGCTGTTCTTTGCCTGCCTGTGGACGAATATCCAGACGGTGGGCATCGAGATCCAGCGCGCCAAGAACATGCACAAGTACCGCTCGCTGGTCTATCTGGGGGTGCTGGTGGGCAACATCATTATTTCCATCCCCCTGTGCATGAAATGGGAGGGCTTCGGCGCGGCCATCGGCACCGCCGTCGCCACGCTGGTGGGCAACGTGTTCCTGATGAACCGGTACTATTACAAGCACATCGGGCTGAACATCCCCGCCTTCTGGCGGCACATTTTCCACCTGCTGCCGGCCATGCTGCCGCCGGCGGTGACGGCGGTGCTGCTGGCGGTGTTCGTCCATCCGGTCAGCTACTGGCAGCTGATACCGCCGGGGCTGCTGTTCGTGGCGGTGTATGCCGCCAGTATGTGGCTGTTCGGCATGAACCGCTATGAGCGGGGGCTGATCGCCGCCCCGCTGCGGCGGATACTGCATCGTTGAAAAAGGAGGAATTCTTATGGGCAGAAAGCTTGCTACATTTTTCCGGCAGCTGAAGCATCTGAGCTTTGCGCGGATGAAGCTGCACATCAACGCCGTCCACGAGGAGAGCGGCAAGAGCCGACTGGTCATCTTCTGCGACATGGTGTGGTGCGAGGTGCGCTACGGCATCGGCTATCTGGACTACCACGTGTTCGGCTTTGCCGACCGGCACGGCGCGGTGCGCAAGACCTATATGACCGCCGTGCAGAATCAGGCGCTGACCCGTCAGATGAACGACCCGGCGTATTTCTATCAGCTCAACGACAAGATCGAGTTCGACACCATCTTCTCCGACCTGCTGAAGCGCCGGTTCCTTGACCTGCGCAAGACGGATGCCGCCGGGCTGCGGGAATTCTGTGCCGGGACGGACGCTATTTTCTGCAAGCCCGCCGGACTGTGCGGCGGCGAGGGCATCCAGCGCCTTGTGACGGCGGACATCGACGACTACGAGGCTCTGTACGACCGGCTGGTCAAGGGCGGACAGCTGCTGATCGAGGAGCCCATCCGCCAGCACCCGGATATGAACCGCCTGTGCCCCGACTCCGTGAACACGGTGCGTATCGTCACGCTGGTGACGGAGCAGGGCGCGCAGATGGTCTACGCGCTGGTGCGCATGGGCATGGGCGGCGTGTGCGTGGACAACGTGTCCTCCGGCGGCATGTACGCCCCGGTGAACGAGCACGGCCAGCTGTACCGCCCGGCCTTCTGCGACAAGACCGGCAAATACTACGAGACGCACCCCGTTACCGGCACGGACATCGTTGGCTTCCAGATCCCACTGTTCGACCAGGCGCTGGAGCTGTGCCGCACGGCGTCCCAGCGGGTGGAGGCCCACCTGAAGTATATCGGCTGGGACGTGGCCATCACCCCGGACGGCCCCGTGCTGGTGGAGGGCAACAACCTGCCCGGCTACGACATGTGCCAGAATGCCGGGCATGTGGATGAGGGCATGCTGCCCCGGTTTGAGAAGCTGCTGGACCGCAAAATCATATAACAAAACGGAGGAGAAACGACTATGCGCAGAAAAGATAAAGAGCGCGACGCCGCCTTTGCCTGGCAGGTGCTGCGGGATGCCCCCTACGTCACGCTGGCCATGACCGGCGCGGACGGCGCGCCCTATTGCGTGCCGGTGAACCATGTGGCCGACGAGAGCGGCAGCTCTGTCTATTTCCACTGTGCCGGCGCGGGCCGGAAGTGGGAGCTTCTGGAAAAGGAGCCCCGGGTGTGCCTGTCCGCCGTGTCCAAGGCGGAGCTTATCTCCGGCGAGCTGACCACCGCCTACGACTCCGCCATCGTGGAGGGCCGCGCCGTCGTGGTGCAGGACCCGGAGGAGAAGCACCGGGCCC
The DNA here is from genome assembly GCA_934623575.1 of uncultured Oscillospiraceae bacterium. GTDB lineage: Bacteria > Bacillota > Clostridia > Oscillospirales > Oscillospiraceae > Vescimonas. Next base: position 4,918 of record CAKTVL010000020.1, on the reverse strand, counting down.
TGATGCTGCTGGTAAAGGCGCTGGACCCGGCGTCGCTGACCCGGGCGGAGCTGTGCTCGCAGCAGACGCTGTCTCACACCATGCTGGTGCGCATCGCGGTGGAGCACATCGCCGGAAAGCAGTCCTTCGGCGACTGAGCCGACGCAGACGCAGATAAGAAATCACCCCCTCGGCCCAAGGCCGAGGGGGTGTTCTTCGTTTTATCGGCTTACCGGTACAGGTAGCTGTACTTGTCGCGGAGGGTGACGATCAGCTTCTCCAGATCGGCGGGCAGATCGTTCTTGCCGGACAGGTCGTAGTCCTTGGGCTCGCCGAAGGTGCGGACGCGCACCTTGTCGCCGCCCAGGAACAGCACACCGGCGTTGTGGCTGTCCACCATGTCCTCAGCGGTCTGGAACAGGGTGAACTTGTCGTGACAGGGCTCGGAGCTGTACGGGCAGAACTGGGTGCAGTTGCCGCACTCGTTGCACATCTTGTCCACATGGACGATCTGGTGGCTGCCGTCGGCCATGCGGATGGCCACATTGGCGCGGTTGGGGCAGGAATCCACGCAGTTCTCACACACGGTGGCGCACTGGAGGCAGCGCTCGCCCTCCCGGCAGACGCACCCGCTCATGGCCAGAATCCCCTTCTTGGCCTCGGCGTCCGCCTTGGTGACGTAGGCCTGCTCCGGGATGTCGTAGGTGTGTGCGGTGCCGATGACCGCCTCGGCAAAGGCGGCGGCGTCGGCAATGCCCTCCACCACGGTGGCGGGGCCGCGCTTGGCGTCACCGGCGGCGTACACGCCGGCCACGTTGGTCTGGAAGGCGGGACGGCCCTTCTTATCCAGCTCGATGCCGTTGGCGGCCATCAGAGCGTCGTCCACCTGCTCGCCCACGGCGGAGATCACCAGATCGCAGGGGATGTGGAAGAATTCACCGCTGCCCACGGGACTGCGGCGGCCGGAGGCGTCCGCCTTGCCCAGCACCATCTTCTCACATTGCAGCACGCTGTCGGCCTGCTTGACGGGGGCGGCCAGCTCGGCAAATTCCACGCCGTCCGCCAGTGCCAGCGCCAGCTCATGCTCGTCGGCGGGCATATACTTGCGGGTGCGGCGGTACACCAGCGTCACGTGCTCCGCGCCGCTGCGCTTGGCAAGGCGCGCCGCGTCCATGGCGGTGTTGCCGCCGCCGATAACGGCGATATTCCCGGCCACGCCGATGTTGCCGGCCTTCACGCCCTTCATCCACTGGATGGCGCCTGCCACATCGCCGGCGATATCCAGCTTGCCGGGCTTCCATGCGCCCACAGCCAGCAGGATGTGGGTGTAGCCCATCTTCTTCAGTTCGTCCACGGAGGGGGCGGCCGCGCCGCACTTGACCTCCACGCCGTACTTCTCCATCAGGGCGATATCCTTCTCAATGGCTTCGTTGGCGATGCGGAAGCTGGGGATCACATGGCGGGGTACGCCGCCCAGACAGCTCTCCCGCTCGAAGATCGTTGTCTCGATACCGGCTCTGCCGCAGAAGTAGGCGGCAGCGATGCCGGTGGGGCCGCCGCCAATGATGGCGACGCGCTTGCCCTCCACCTTGGCGGGCGTCTTGATGGAGGCCATCAGGGCGTTGTAGCCCTTCTGCGCCGCCAGCAGCTTGGTATCCCGGATGCGGACGGACTCGTCATAGAAATTGCGGCTGCACTTGGTCTGGCAGCGGTGGGCGCAGATGGTGCCGGTGATGAACGGCAGGGGGTTCTTCTCGGTGATCAGCTTCAGCGCCGGGCCGTACAGGCCCTTATTGCACAGCTCCATGTACTCGGGGATGTCCTGCGCGATGGGGCAGCCGCCCTTGCAGGGGGCGGTGAAGCAGTCGATCCAAGGCACGTTCTTCTCGCTCTTGCGGCTGGGCAGGGGCTTGATGGGCTTGACGTGGTGGACGTCGGTATGAGAGGCGGTGCTCATCTCGCAGATGGCCTGGGTGTCGGTGCCGCAGAAGGGCTTGTAGGCCATGGGCTCCACCTTCTCCACCATCTGGAGCAGGCGGTTGTAGCCGCCGGGCTTGAGGATGGTGGTGGCCACGGTGATGGGCCAGATACCGGCGGCAAACAGCTTGTCGCAGTTGAAATACTCCGCGCCGCCGGCGAAGGAAATGCGCATCTTGCCCTTGAACTGGCGGGAAATGCGATGGCACATCTCGATGGTCAGGGGAAACAGGCTGCGGCCGGACATGTACATCTCGCTGTTGGGCAGCTCGCCCCGGGTGGTGTCCACCGGGAAGGTGTTGCTGAGCTTCAGGCCGAACTCCAGGCCCTTGCTGTCGGCCAGTGCCTGCAGGCGCTCGAACATGGGCACGGCGTCGGCCCACTGCAGGTCCTCGCGGAAGTGGTGATCGTCAAAGACGATGTAGTCATAGCCCATGCCGTCCAGAATGCGGCGGGCGGTCTCGTAGCCCAGGATGGTGGGGTTGCACTTGACGAAGGTGTGCAGGTGCTTCTCGGTGATGAGGTAGCTGGCGATGCGCTCGATCTCATCCGGGGGACAGCCGTGCAGCGTGGACACGGTGACAGAGCGGCTGACGCGGGGATCGATGGCGTCGATATAGTCGCTCTCCTCCGGGAACAGCTCCTTCAGAACGGCCTTGCACTCGCCGAAGATGGCGGTCTTGGTGGCGTCCTTCATGCCCTCGATGTAGGTGTTGACCTTCTCGCCCTTGATGCCCTCCAGGTCGTAGCCCACGGACATGTTGAACACGAAGCCGTTGGGATCGCCGAAGCCGTATACCTTGCTGAGCACCTTCAGGGCGCACCACGCCTTGATGTACTCATCCATGGCCTGGGGCACGGTCAGCTCGGTGGACCACTCCTGGTTGTAGCCCTCGTCGTTGGCCAGAATGCAGGGGCGGGGCACACAGGCGGCCAGCTCCTCGCCGTCCATCTTCTGCACGGTCTTGACCTCGAAGAAGCGGGCGCCCGCCATGTACGCGGCAATGATGTTCTGCGCCAGCTGGCTGTTGGGGCCGGCGGCGGGGCCGAAGGGTGTTTCGATGCGCTCGCCGAAGATGGGCAGACTCTTGCCCGTGGCGTGATACGCCTTGCGGACGCCGAAGATCTCGCCGGAATTGGCGTACTCGGTGACCACCCAGTTCATCAGGGACTTAAAGGGAATGGGATACATTTTTTCAGACATGGGTATTCCTCCTTTTATCAATACACCCGGTGGTTCAGGTCGCCCCACAGCTTCTTGGCGGCCTCGAGAATATGGGCGTTTTCGGCTTCCTCGTCGATGTTCACCAGCACGCGATCCTTCATCAGGAGCTTGCCGGCGGCGATGGTGGTCTGGCACTGGCGGCCGGTCATGCCGAAGATCATGTGGCCGTCGATATTCTCGTCGGAGAAGGGGGTGAAGGGCTTATAATCCATCACGATGATATCCGCCGCAGCGCCGGCCTTCAGCACGCCCAGCTGATCGGGGAAGTACCGCGCGCCGATCCTGGCGTTGTTCTTGAACAGCATGTCCGTGACCTCGCACCAGCCCACGTTGGGCAGGCAGTTCTGGCTCCGCTGGGAGCACAGCGCCACCTTCAGGGACTCCAGCATGTCGTTGGTATAGGCGTCGGTGCCCATGCCCAGCAGGATGCCCCGCTTGTACAGCTGCAATACCGGGCAGATGCCGATGGCGTTGCCCATGTTGGACTCGGGGTTGTTCACCACCATGGTGCCCGTCTCCTTGATGATGTCCATCTCGGCGGTGTTCACATGGATGCAGTGGCCCAGGATGGTCTTCTCGCCCAGAATGCCGTGATCCTGCAGGCGCTGCACCGGGCGGCGGCCGTAGTTCTGCAGGGAGTCGTACACGTCGTTCATGCCCTCGGACACATGGATGTGGTAGCCGGTGCGGCCGTTGTTGGCCTCCACCATGCGGTCGAAGGTCTTGTCGCTGATGGTGAACAGCGCGTGGCCGCCGAACATGGCCGCCAGCATGGGGTCGTTCTGCTTCTGGCAGTAGGTGATGAAGTCCGCGTTCTCCTTGATGGCCTGCAGGCACTTCTCCTCGCCGTCGCGGTCGCTGACCTCGTAGCACAGGCAGGAGCGCAGGCCCAGGCGGCGGCTCTCCTCGCTGATGGTGAACAGGGTGCCGGGGATCTCGCCATAGCTGGCGTGGTGGTCGAAGATGGTGGTCACGCCCTGCTTGATGCTGTCGATATACAGCGCGGTGGCGCTGGCGCGGGTGCCGTCCATCATCAGGTGGCGGTCGATGGCCCACCAGGTGCCGTCCAGCACCTCATAGAAGTTGGTGGGGTTGTTGCCCACGATGCTCAGGCCGCGGGCCAGCGCGGAGTAAATGTGGGTGTGGGCGTTGATAAAGGCGGGCATGATCACGCCGCCCTTGGCGTCCACGATCTCGGCGTCGGCGTATTTGGCCCGCAGCGCGGCCTCCTCGCCCACCTCCACGATCTTGGTGCCCTCGTATGCCACCGCACCGTGTTCATAGTAGCCTTTGCCCTCGCTGTCGCGGGTGATGAGCCGTCCGTTCGTTACCAGAACCATTTGTTTTCCTCCTTTTGTTTCTCCGGTGTTTTGTTCCCAGTATCACGGGGCGGTAAACAAAAAGTGCCCCAAACCTCACCCCGGAGGTTTGAAACACTCAAGCCGTGCGCCGAGTGATAGTTGCAGCCCGTGCGCGAAGCACTTCCTTACAGCTACCAATCTTGGATTGTGCTCTTATTTTACAACGATTCTGCCAAAAATGCAATAGTTTTGTGCCCCCGTTTTCGCTCTTTTTACCCCTCTCCCGCCCCGCATACATTATTATATGGTGTATTCTGCCCGTTTCTTTTCGTAGGGGCCGATGCCTACATCGGCCCGAAAAAAAGGCACCCCGTAGGGGTGCCTTTTTTGTTATTCAAGCTCGGAAGGGCCTAAATTAGAACTCCTTCTTCTTGCC
>CAKTVL010000019.1 GCA_934623575.1 uncultured Oscillospiraceae bacterium | reverse complement strand
CTTGTACCCGCCAAGGCGGACGATGTGGTGAATTATATCCCGGCGCGGCTGTCCGCCCTGCTGATGCTGACGGCGGGTGGCCTGATGGGACTGGATATTTCAGCGGGCTGGCGGATCTTCCGCCGTGACCGCCGAAAGCACGCCAGCCCCAACTCAGCCCAGACGGAATCCGTCTGCGCGGGACTGCTGGGCGTGCGCCTGGCGGGGGATGCGTGGTACCACGGCGTGCTGCACAAAAAGGAGTATATCGGCGACGCATCGCGGGAGATCACCCACGAGGACATCCCTCGCGTGTGCCGCCTGATGACGGTCACAGCGCTTCTCACCCTGCTTTTAAGCTGTGGGGTCAAGCTGCCCTTTGCACTGTAAAGGAGACACAGATGCTGTATCAAACGGAAAATCAACATGGAGGTGACGTGTACGGCGGCGGTATCACACTGGATTTTTCCGCCAACACCAACCCGCTGGGTACGCCCCCCGGCGTTTTGGAGGCGGTACGCCGCGGGCTGCCCCAGCTGCACCGCTACCCCGACCCCTACTGCCGCCAGCTGGTGCAGGCCATCGCGGCCCACGAGCAGGTACCGGCGTCGTATGTTCTCTGCGGAAACGGCGCGGCGGACCTGATCTACGCTTACTGCGCCGCTCTGCGGCCCCGGACGGCGGTGGAGCCGGCCCCCACCTTCGCTGAGTACAGGCTGGGTCTGGCGCAGGTGGGCTGCCGCGTGGCGCCGTATTTCCTGCATCAGGCGGAGAACTTCGATTTGGACGAGGGCTTTCTGCCCTTCTTGGAGGAGAAAAAGCCGGAGGTGGTATTCCTCTGCACCCCCAACAACCCCACCGGACGGCTGCTGCCGCTGCCGCTGCTGGAGCATATCCTGCAAGTCTGTGCGGTGTGGGGTGCGCGGGTGTTTCTGGATGAGTGCTTCCTCGATCTCACGGAGAGCGGCGTCAGCGCCAGCTCCCTTTTGGCGGCGCACCCGGAGCTGCTGATCCTGAAAGCCTTCACCAAGAGCTACGGCATGGCGGGCATCCGGCTGGGGTACTGCCTGTGCGCCGACAGCACGCTGCTGCGCCGCATGGCAAGCGCGTCCCAGCCGTGGAACGTATCCTCGCTGGCGCAGAGCGCCGGTGTGGCGGCGCTGGCGGAGCAGGATTTCCTGCAAAGAACACTGGCCCTCGTCCGCACGGAGCGGCGCTGGCTCACGGATAACCTGATGGCGCTGGGCTTCTGGGTATGCCCCTCCCAAGCCAACTACCTGCTGTTCCGCGGGCCGCGGGGCTTGCGGGAGGGTCTGCTGCGGCGGGGCATCGCCATCCGGGGCTGCGGGAATTACAATGGGCTGGACGACGGGTGGTATCGCATCGCCGTGCGGCCTCATGAGGAAAACGAGGCGCTGATAACGGCCATCCGGCAATTCTGTGAGGAGAAATCGCTATGGCAATGAATATTATGATACAGGGGACCATGTCCAACGCCGGAAAGAGCCTGCTGGCGGCGGGACTCTGCCGCGTTTTGAAGCAGGACGGCTACCGCGTGGCGCCGTTCAAAAGCCAGAATATGGCACTGAACTCCTTCATCACCAAGGACGGCGGTGAGATGGGCCGGGCGCAGGTGGTGCAGGCGGAGGCCGCCGGGATCGAGCCGGACACCCGCATGAACCCCATCCTGCTCAAGCCCACCACCGACGTGGGCAGTCAGGTCATCGTCAACGGACAGGTGCGGGGCAATATGCAGGCCATGGAGTACTTCCGCCGCAAGCGGGACTACATCCCCGCTGTGCTGGAGGCCTACAACAGTCTGAACTCAGAGTATGACGTGATCGTCATTGAGGGGGCAGGCAGTCCCGCGGAGATCAACCTCAAGCAGGATGATATCGTCAATATGGGCCTTGCCAAGCTGGTGGACGCGCCGGTGCTGCTGGTAGGCGACATCGACCGGGGCGGCGTGTTCGCCCAGCTCTACGGCACGGTGGCGCTGCTGGAGGAGGACGAGCGCCGCCGCATCAAGGGCGTGGTGGTCAACAAGTTCCGGGGCGACCGGGCCATTCTGGAGCCGGGGCTGAAAACGCTGGAGGAGCTGTGCGGCATCCCGGTGGCGGGGGTCATCCCCTACACCCATGTGGATATCGACGACGAGGACAGCCTGACGGAGCGGTTTGACCGCTCCATGGAGCGGAAGCTCTTGGATATCGCGGTGATCCGCGTGCCGCGCATCTCCAATTTCACGGATTTCAGTCCCTTCGAGCGGTACGAGAACGTATCGCTGCGCTATGTGGATCAGGTGAGCGACCTGCACCAGCCGGATATGATCCTGCTGCCGGGTACCAAGAGCACTATCGCCGATCTGCGGTGGCTGCGGCAGTCCGGTCTGGAGGCGGCCATCCTGAAGGCAGCCGACGCCGGTACGCTGATCTTCGGCGTCTGCGGCGGCTATCAGATGCTGGGACGCACCGTATCCGACCCGGAGCAGGTGGAGGCCGCTGGGGTCACGGAGATCAGCGGCATGGGGCTGCTGGACATGGACACCGAATTCCGCGGCGAGAAGGTACAGACCCAAACGCAGGGCGTCATCAGCGGCGTGGAGGGAACGCTCTCCCCCCTGAACGGCCTGGCCTACGAGGGCTACGAGATCCACATGGGACGCAGCCGCCAGGAGATGCCCGCCCTCAGCGGCGGCGGAAACGTGTACGGCAGCTACGTCCACGGTATCTTTGACGCGCCGGGCATCGCCGATACGATCCTGCGGGCGCTGTGCGCCAGAAAGGGCGTGTCCTTTGACGCACTGGCGACCTTCGACGCCCGCGGCTACAAGGAGCGGCAGTACGACCTGCTGGCGGACGTGGTGCGTGGCGGACTGGATATGTCCTTTGTCTACCGGGTGCTGCACCGGGAGGTATAACGAAACAAGTTACGATGAAAAGAGGTGAAATGTCCGAGCAGGGTCTTATGCCTGATTGATGGCATAACGGATCTGCCGGTACATCTGCGGGGCTATCTTGCTGCATCCCGGCAAAGGTAGAGGCTCCCGCATTTACCTATTACCGGCTGGACAGCTGTCAGGCACTGCTGGTATTCCCCCACACGGCGTATACTGTGTATGACATTGTAACACAGACTCTTTCCTGTGGGTAGCGGGCGCTGTGTTCGCAGGAATTTTGGTACTGCGCCATGCCTTTGTAAGACTGCTGACGAAAGAACGATGTATGCTTCACGCTGGACACCTACGCCCACGTCACAACGGACGCCCAACTCAAGGCAGCGCAAACGATGGGGAACATCCTATCCCGTGCGGTATAGACCTTTCCGCTCCCCGTCCCGTTGGGGTCAGCGTTTGGGTCAGAAAAAAATGGCATCTAAAAATAGGAACTTATGAAAAGCAAAAGTCCTCGAAATCAGGCGATTTCGAGGACTTTTGGTACGCCGTGAGGGATTCGAACCCCCGGCCTTCTGGTCCGTAGCCAGACGCTCTATCCAGCTGAGCTAACGGCGCATGTCTATCAGACAGCTTATTTATATTAGCACATCGTGCCGCAGAATGCAAGAGGAAAATCTATTTTTCTTCAAATTTTTTTGGTCCGTGAAGCCTGATAATGATTGCGAGAGGTCATCCCGCCTTTCGCAGTCATTTTTTTAGGAGGTAAAAGCAATGGGAATGAAGATCCTCAGATTGGCCGATGCGGCCTTCGTCGGTGATGATGGGCAGGAGATCCACGGCACATATGTCTACCTTGTCCCCACCGGTACAGGCGGTGAGCCTGAGCGCGTGTTTCTCTCTGAAAAGAAGATGTGTGACATCTCCTACACACCGCAGGTCGGTGACGTCGTGTTCGTGTTCCGTGGCCGTGGCGGCAGCGTCGTTGACATGATCAAGGCGTAAATCCAAACCTTCACCTTGCCGCAGAACGTCGTGAGATATGCTGTGTCGAGGTCGTTTTCAGGCGGAGAACAAGTCTCCGTCTGAGGGCACTTGACTCCATAACGTTTTGCGGGAAGGTGTTGGAATATGGCGGTTTCCCCGGTGTACTCCATACACCGTTATACCGATGAGATCTACAAGGTCGTAGCGTTCAAAGGCCAGCGCGATCCGGAGTTCGCTCGCCTCCGTGAGGAAGCGCAGCACTATGAAGTAAAACTGGACAACTCTTTCAGCCGTGCACGCTCCATGGTGCTGCAATATGCGCTCTGTAATCCGTGGGACTACTTCTTTACCGGCACGCTGGATGAGCGCCTTGCGGATCGCTACAACTTGGACCGCTATGCAAAGCGGCTCATGCAGTTCATCCGGGACAAGCGCAAGAAGTACAATGCTTCTTTTCAAGTCCTGTTGGTGCCGGAACGTCACAAGGATGGCGCATGGCATATCCACGGCCTTATCTATGGCCTGCCGCCCTCGGCACTTCGGCCGTTCCGCTATCCGGAGCCCCAGAAGCTCATCGACGGCGGTTTTCTCAACTGGCCGGACTATCAGCGTTCCTTCGGCTTCTGCTCCCTCGCGCCCATCCGCGACAAGGTGGCCACCGCCTACTACGTCACAAAATACATAAGCAAGGATGTGGCGCGCAGATCCGGCGATGTAGGCAAGCACCTGTATTTTCATAGCCGCCCTCTGAAGCGCGCAGAGCACGCCTCGGATGTCTACCTCTTCCAGCAGCAGTTGGACGCCTTCTGTACCCGCGATTATGATTTCTGCAAGGTCGGTATGGTGCAGGACGCTGCATGGTATTTCCCCTATATCTGGGATGGTGCGGAATATGATGAGATCCCTCTGAATCCGGCTCCGCTGTCCCCCTGCGAAACGTTTGATCCCTCGACTATCGATCCGTACTATGAACAAATGAAAATGGAGGGCTACAAATGAAAGAAACCTTCGTCCTTATCCACCAAGGCCCTGATCCCGCGCCGGAGATCCTTACGCTGGATCCTGCCGACCTGCTGCGTGGTATGTATACGGCCATTGGCTGCGATTGCATCGAGATCGTCCATGTTCCTACCGGCCTGTTGCTGCCCGAAGATGTCGTGATGGTAGTAGATGAATCCTTCTGGTTCCGCGCTTCCGTCAGAGTCAACAAATTCGGCTCCCTGTGGTATGGTGATACGATCATGGGCAACGTGATCCTTGCCGCCGAAGGCAACCGTGACGGCGAGCCGGATCTGGTCGGCCTGAGCGACTATCAGCTTGCGTTTCTGCGTTCCTGTTTTGGCATTTGATCTCTTTCCGTCGGGGCGGGCGTTTTACCTCTTTCGCCCGCCCCACCCTATAGCGGGGTGCTGTAATGGTAACAGGCCGGACTCTGACTCCGGTAATAGAGGTTCGACTCCTCTCCCCGCAACCACTTCTTTTGGAGGTCAGTAATGAAGAAAATCATCCGGATAACTTCCTTTTGCGTATTTCTTTCCTCTTATGCCTGCGCTCTGTTCCTCGCCGCCCTCTCCCTGCTCCGTATCATGGCTACGGCTGCTGTACCGGCGCTCAGGCTGCTGGCCGTTGTGCTGTTCCTGCTGCTGCTCATTCTCCACGTCCAGGGCTTCATTGTGGCTGTCCGTGAAGTCATCTCCCGGATCAGGCAGCGGAAAGCACAGTAAAACTCCCCCGCCGTGGCGGGGGAGTTGGGGTCAGTCCTCTTTGTTTGTCTTTTTCAGGAAGAAGTAGTGGTCTAAAGTGTATGTGACCAGCTTCTTCGCCAGTCGGTACACGATGTACCAGACTAAGATACGCAATCCCACATCAACAAGCGTTACCGTGAGGGATGCTGCTATGTCCGCCGTTCTTTCGATACCCATAATTCTCCTCCTTGGTGGTGATTTTTTTGAAGCCTCTTAAGCGTATTATAGCAGTTCTGCTGACCGTTGCAACACTATCTGCCAATATCTGCATTACTGCTTCCGCCGATGTATCTTCGGATCCCGGTGCAAAAGCCGGCTGGTGGGTCTCTTGGCTTCATGGTGTTATGAATCGATCTGACGGTGTTACCGTGGCAGATCTTCCGTTGGGAAGTTGGGTCACTAATATTGCTGCCGGTCTATGTGGTCAGGTTTGTGACGCATCAGATGATCACTGGCACCACGCTGACGAGCATGACTACATCAAGGTCTCCGAAGGCAAAGACGGCACCTATGCTGTCCGTGCGAAGTGTAAGTACTGCCACAAGGAATTTGTCGCGTCCGGCCTGACGGCGGATAGCCTGTCCGACGCCTACACCGACTACGTTTCTACCCTGCCGGCCAGCGGCTACGACAGCGCCGGCACGCTGCTCTGGCAGCCGCGGTGGAGCGACGCCGTTTATGGTAAAGGGGTGTTTGGCTCTGCGTCTCAGACTTTCAATATTACTACCGGTTTGTCTCGCAAATATTCCGATTTTGCGCGTTGTTCCGCTTCTGGCTCATGCCTTGAATTTTCTTTTAGTTATCAGTCACAAACAAACTATTATTGCGATGTATTAAGCGCGAAATTCTCATGCCCTATTTCTGGTTATTATCGTCGGTTGGATTCTGTGCATTGGACTTGTTCGGTTTTGAAAAATCCAAAGAGTGGCGAAACTACAGATTCTCGGTACTCTGATTCCTCAAACTGGTCTTCGGAAGATACTGGTTCACGTTCTGTTGGGGAGACTGTTTCTGTTTTTTGCCCAGGGTCATCATCGTTTGGCCACGCAGTTTCCTTAAAGGGCGGCGTTGTTGATGTTTACACCCCTGTTTTTTCTATTGTTCCTGCTGACCAACCGGTGATCACCAACAACTACTACATCAACACCCGCGTGAACAACTTCAACGGCGACTACTACGACAGCGTCACCAACAACTACTACAACAACACGACCATCATCAACGAGACCACTAATAACTACTACGACATGACCACTAACACCACCTACGTTATGCAGAAGTGGTCTTACGATTACCAGTCCCGCACTTACTTCATCACGCTGGAGGACGGCACCACCGTCACGGTGCAGTTTGGCGACGATTGCATGACCATCACCAACAACAACGTCACCAACAGCTACCAGTACGTCATCAAGAATACGCCCTCTACTCCCGATACCCCCACCACCTGCAAGCACGACTGGCAGGAGACCATTGACACGGCTCCCACCTGCTTGGAGGGCGGCCATGCCAGCTACACCTGCTCCAAGTGCGGTGAGACCTACGAGCAGATCCTCGCCGCCAAAGGCCACGACTGGAAGGTCATCGAGCACGTCAACATGGTCTATAACTCGGATGGCACCGTGGCCACCCAAGGCCATACGCTCTACCAGTGCTCCGTCTGCGGCGAACAGTGGTACACCGATACCGGCGCTCCGCCCCCGGATGTCTCCGGCAGCAGCTCCATCCTCGCATGGCTGCAGGAGTTCAAGATCTGGCTTGGTGACAAGCTGGACAACCTCTTTTCCGGATCCGGCGGCAATAACTTCTGGACATCCACCAAAGATACCGTTGCCGATGTCCTTTCCTCTCTGCTGGAAGCCCTGCTGGGTTTCATCACTGACATCCTGGGTGCGATCCTGGACCTGGTAAAAGAGCTGCTTTCCTTTTTCTTCGACTTGCTCAGCTCCGTGGTCATCTCCGGCATCAGCGGCTTCTTCTCCGGCCTGAAGGACTCCCGCCTGTTCGACTTTGCCCAGAAGGGAGAGGACGGCTCCGTCACCGCCCTGCCGGATGGTGTCGCCGCCGTGTTCGCGTTCTTCTCCGGTGTGCTGCTGGCCCTGCCTGTAGAGCTGCGCTCGCTCCTGTTTTTCGGTACCGCGCTGGTCGTGCTGATCGGCGTGATCAACATCATCAGATCGTGAGGTGATACTCCGTGTTCGAAGTGCTCAAGCTGTTCTTCGCCTGGCTCCCGCCCCCTCTGGACTCTATTGTCTTTGGCGCCTTCTGTATCCTGCTCCTGATCGCCGTCATCAAGCTGATCGCAAAGATCATCGATATGATCCCATTCCTGTAAGGAGGTGCCGCCATGGTCGCGCTCACCATTATCCAAAGTCTGATCGCCCCCATCTGGAGACTCTTTACCGATGTGACGATCCCCGGCCTCGGCGTAAGTTGCGGCGCTATGCTGCTGGCCGTCCTTGTGATCCGCATTTCTATCTTTGTGTTCCATGCCGCCTTTGGCGGCGGTGGTACCGGTTATCGCTCCGGCCAGAGCCGGAATCCCAAAATTTCTGACGAAAGGAAAGGTGATGAACTGTGAGGCGTGCGCTGCTTCTGGCCTGTACCCTCTGCCTGCTTCTGATCACCCCCGTGTATGCTACCGAAGAAAGTGAGGAAATGCCCGATGTTCCGAACTCTGAAACGCCTGCTGCGGTTTCTGCTCCGGACGCCGTTCCGGATCCTGCGGAAGCTGTATCACCTGTCCTGTCGCTGGATACGGCGTATCGGACGTTTTCTGTATCGTCCCTGGATGACGTGGCGTCTGTACCGCCTGATGGAGATAGCAGCACGATGGCTCAGGTAGTCACGAAAGTGCTCGGTGTGTATGAACGTAAGACCATGACCGTACAGGAGATGGACACGGACGGCAACGTCCTCGCCACTTCCACTCAGTATGTCCCCGGCCTTGCCGGTATGGACTGGGAGTGGATCGCCGGTACCGCGCTGTTCGGCCTGTTTCTGTTCTGCGTTATGCGTCTGATCGGAGGTCTGCTGAAGCAATGAGCCGTATGATCGATTTTACCGTTGCCCTGCTGGGCGCGGTCGCGGATTTCCTCTCCGCCGAGCCTGTTTTCTATCTGTTCACGGTAGTCATCCTCTGCTTTATCTGCAAGGCTATCGTCACTCTGTGTTCCCGGTAACATGGCCGCGAGGCTTGTTGTTATAAATTTCTTATGAAAGGAGGAGATCCCTCAGGCTGAAGCTTCCACCCTGTCCACTCTGCTGACCAGTATCGGCACCGTGCTGGCGTCCTGCGTCGATTGGATGAAGTCCATCGGTACCGCCGTGGTCGAGACTCCGATCCTGCTGGTCCCCGCCGTCATCGGCATCGCATTTGCCGGTGTGGCTCTGTTCAAGAGCCTCTCCCACTAAGCCAAAGTGGCAAAGGGGGCAGGGCGCGAGCGCACGAAGTCGCTCGCCCCTGCCCCCCGCATTCTATCTATCGAGGTATCATTTATGCTGCTTCTTATTCTTCTGCTCATTTTCGGCATCAAGCTTTTCCGCTGGCTGCTCCCTCGTCCGCCCAAGACCGTGCTCAATGTCTATTTCGGTGTTCCCGGCTCTGGCAAGACCACCTTTGCCGCCTATCTTGCCAAGCAAAGCATGCGTGAGTCGCGCGTCATCACATGGGCCAGAAACCACCCCTGCAAGTTCTCCGCATGGCTGCTGGATCGCACCCCGCTTTTCAAACGCGCAGAGCCTGTCTATTCCAATGTCCCGATCACCGGCTCCTATCAGTTGGATCCGAAGGACGATATTGGCAAAGTCATGGTCGAGGATGGCCGTGTTATCATCGACGAGGCCGGCATCGAGTACAACAACCGCGCCTATAAGACCTTCAGCCCCGCTGCCATCTACTGGTATAAGTACCATCGACATTACAAATGTCCGGTGGACGTGTTCTCCCAGAGCTACGAGGACATGGACATCACCCTCCGCCGTCTGGCACAGAACTACTTCGTTGTCAAGAAGTCTCTGATCCCCCGCTTCGTGGTCTGCAAGCGGATCCGCCGCAAGGTGGGCATTGATGACAATACCCACCAGATCATAGACCATTACTACTTCGGCCTGCCGATCATCGACACGCAATGGATCTACGCACCCCCGCTCTGGAAGCTGTTCAACAGCTTCAGCCGCAAGGAGCTTCCCCAGAAGGATTGGTCGGTGTGGTGATACCTCCCCGCGCGGAAATGCGTAGCATGAATAACAGCCCTGTTGCTGTCGCTCTCCCTATCGCTTACTCTTGTATTGCCCGCAGGCACTCTCCCTCTCGCCTGTCAGTCACTCTTGCTCAACAGTATAAGGCACTTCCGCTCCGCATAAGAGCATAGCCCCGGTGGATGATCCGCGCGCTGGTCGCGCGGTCATCTCACCGGCGCAGAAACTATTATGTCTCGTCAGGCGTTGCCCCCGCCGCTATTTGGGCTTTTGGTTTTGGAGGATGAATATGACAAGATGGAAATGGTTTGATCACGACCGCCGTATGCAATTGGAGGCCCTGCTCCGTGCCGGTCACAGCAAAAGAGAGATCTCCCGGCTGCTTGGCTGCCACATCTCCACCGTTTACCGCGAGCTGCGTAATGGTGATTGTCTCCTGCGTACCCATGATCTGAAAGAATATCACGCCTATTCCGCCTATGCTGCCGATGACCGCAGCCGTAAGCGCCGGAAGAACTGCGGTGCTCCGCTTAAGGCTGCCGCAAATGATGAGCTGCTCTCCTACATATCCCAAAAGCTAAAAGAAGAACGCCGTTCCCCTGCGTGGGTAGCGGCGTCTTTACGTTCTTCGGATCTCGGCTATCTCTGTGAGGATACGATCTACCGGTATCTTCACCGCGGCCTGCTCCGCGCCCGCCCTTCTGATCTCCCGGAACATGGGATCCGAAAGCATCCATGGAAGCAGGACTCCAGTACGTCAAAAAGGAAAGTCCCCTTGGGTACCAGTATCGAGCTGCGCCCGCATATCATCGGTGAGCGTTCTACCTTCGGCCATTGGGAGATGGACAGTGTTGTTGGCAAGGCAAAGGGCCTCAGTGAGTCCATTATTGTCATGACAGAGCGCCTGACTCGCATGGAACTCATTTTCAAAGTCCCGCGGAAGGATTCCGCCTCGGTCATCGATGTGCTGGATCGGCTCCAGCGCCGGTCTGATTTTCGTCGTATCTTTAAGAGCATTACCACGGACAACGGCGCAGAGTTTTCCAATAGCAAGCGCATGGAGTATTCTCCTGCCGGCCGCCGCCGTACATACTGCTACTATTGCCATCCCTTCACCAGCGGTGAGCGCGGCAGCAACGAAAATGCCAACCGCATGATCCGCCGTTGGTTCAAGAAGGGCAGCTCTCTGGCTGCTGTAACGCAGGCTGACTGCACCGCTGTTGCGCGCTGGATGAACACCTATTACCGGGCTTCCCTCGGCTGGAAAACGCCCGCTGACACCTTCCGTGACGCCTGCTCCGCCGAAGGTATCAATATTTCTCCCTATCTTTCGCAATTTTTATCTTGACTTTTCAAATTTTTTTGGTCCGGCTCCGCCATCTCAAGCGGAGCCGGGCCGCTTCTCAAAACACGCGATACTCGCCGTGGACCTCCGGTATCGCCCCGCCGTACTCCTTGAAATACGCCAGGATCAGCTCGGACATCTCCGTGCCGATCTCCCGCACCACCGGGCAGCCCACATAGCAGTCGTAGCCGCCGGTACCGCTGGCGCGATAGCTGTTCAGGCAGATGGTCAGCTTGTCCTCCTCCCCCACCGCTCTGCCGTCTATGCAAAGCTGCGTGACCCGCTGGCCCACCGGCCGGGAGACGTCGTAGGTGTAGGACGCCCCGGCATAGTAGTCGTAGTTGTAGTGCTCCACCTTTGGCTCCAGAAAGCAGTCGGACACCCGCAGCGTGCCGTCCGCGTTCCGCGTAAAATACTCCGCGCTGCGCTCCATAGCCTGCCGCAGGACCCTTCCGGTGATCTCCAGCACCTCCAGCGTATTGGTGTAGGGATAGGCGATCAGCAGATCACGGCGGCGCACCACCTCCGGCAGTCCGGCCACGTCGTTGGCCAGGCTGGCGGCGGACAGCTGCGCGCCGCTGGCCCACAGCTGCACGGCGTTGAACAGATCCGCCAGGCCGCTGCCCTCCGCCGCCATACGCAGCGGCGTATCCGGCAGCAACGGGTGCGGCAGACGGCCCACCTCTTCGTCCAGCCACGCCTGCGCGCCGTGCTCCATTCCGGCGAACTCCGTAAGCCACTCCGGACGGCATTCTCCCCCGGCAGCTATCGTTTTGCTTGTAAAGTGTTTCCCCTGTTCACCTATTGCCGCATCTACGCGTATGAACTCCTGCCCCCGGTCCGTGGGCTGCACCACAAAGGTGCCGAACAGCAGCTGCCCCGGCACGGACATGTGCTGATGCCCGGTCAGCAGCAGGTCAAAGTCCAGCTCCTGGCACAGGCGGTACGCCACATTTTCGTGGGTGGTGGACAGAACGCGGCCGGTGGCCAGGTCCCGCTCAAAGCCGCCGTGATAGATGCATACCGTCACATCCACCTGCCCCTTCAGCTCCTCCAGCGCCGCCCGGGCAGCCGGAATGGGGTCGCTGATGGTCACGCCGGCCAGATGCTCCGGCCGCTCCCAGATATTCACATAGTCGGTGACGACGCCCACGATGCCCACGCGCAGACCGTTCTCCAGCACATGAATTCGCGCCGGGAAACGCACCCCCGCCCCGTCCCAGCGGACGTTCTCGCACACGCAGCGGGCCTGAAGCTCGTTGAGATAGCTGTCCAGATACGCCATGCCGTAGTTGAAATCGTGGTTGCCCAGCGTCACATAGTCGTACCCGCAGCGATTCATGATCTCCGCGAACTGCCGGGCGTCGCCCAGCGTATCGTGGCAGAACGCACCCAGAGGCGAGCCCTGCAGCAGGTCGCCGCCGTCGATGATCAGCGTGTTGCCGTCCTTCTGAAAGCGGTTGGCGCACTTAAACAGGCCGATGTCCCGCTCCTCCCTGCTGCGGTAGTCGGTGGGATAGATATAGCCGTGCAGATCGGAGGTAAAATAGATGGTCAGTTCCTTTTCCATAGCTTACCCCCGTGCCAGCTTCACGCGGATCTTCGAGGAGATCCACTCGATGATCAGCACCAACACGATCAGCCCCAGCAGGATGGCGCCCACCTCGTTCCAGCGATAGGAGCTCATGGCGAAGATCAGCGGCGCGCCGATACCGCCGGCGCCCACCAGGCCCAACACGGTGGCATCACGCAGATTCATGTCGAAGCGATAGATGATGGTGCTGGTAAAGTCCGCCGTCAGCTGCGGCAGGATGCCGTAGCGTATCTTCTGGAACGTGGTGCAGCCCGCGGCGTCCAGCGACTCCAGAATGCGCTTGTCCAGGTCCTCGATGCTCTCGATGAACATCTTGGACACCATGCCGATAGAGCACAGGGACATGGTCAAAAGGCCCGCAAAAGGCCCCGGCCCGGTGACGCGGATGAACATCAGGCCGTAGACAAAGGCCGGAATGGTGCGGATGGCGGCGATGAGCACGCGGCCGATCAGCGCCAGCGGCTTGGGTACCAGATTGCTGGCGGAGATAAACGACAGGGGCAGCGAGATCACCGCGCCCACGATGGTGCCCAAAAATGCGATGCAGAACGTCTCCAGCAGCAGATAGGGCACGCCGTTGGTGCCCAGCGTAAACAGCAGCTTGGCGGAGGGATGGAAAATGCCGGAAATGATGTTCCCCGCCACCTCCAGGCCGTTGCTGGTGGGATTGCTGACCCGCACCGCCGTGCCGGACCACGCCAGCAGGCACGCCACGATAAACGCCGCCAGCAGCTGCCACAGCCATGTTTTCGGCGCGGAGGCGTAGGCTTTTTGAATTTTCTGTTCCATATCCAGCCCCTCCTTACGTCAAGCGCTTGCGCAGCCAGTGGCTGATGGCCTCAATGACCATCACGGCGACGAACAGCACGATGAGGATCATGCCCAGACTGTCGTATTCCCGCCAGCCAATCTTTTCGTTCATGATCAGGCCCAGTCCGCCGGCGCCCACATAACCCAGAATGGACGCATAACGCACATTGCCCTCCAGGCAGAACAGCGACACAGACAGATATGTCGGCAGCACCTGGGGAAACACCGCTGTGGTAAAGGCCCGCAGCCGCGTGGCGCCCAGGGCCTCCATGGCCTCAAAGGGCCCCATATCCACCGTCTCGATGATCTCAAACAGCTGCTTGCCCACATAGGCGAAGGTGAACACCGCGATGGCGCAGGTGCCCGCCATGGTGCCCAGACCGAAGATATAGGTGGCGATCAGGGCGCAGACCAGCGTGGGCAGCGTCCGCACCAGGCTCAGGAACAGCCGGACGATAAACACCACCACGCGGTTGGTGACGATATTGCTGGCCGCGGCGATGGCAAAGGGAATGGCCAGCACCGCGCCCACGAAGGAGCCCAGGAAGGACATCTTGATGGTGTCCCACAGGGGCTGCCAGATCTTGGAGAGATACGCCGTGTTGGGCGGGAACATCGCCTTGAGGATGTCGAAGAACTTGCTGCCCTTCTTCACCAGCACCGCGAAGTCAAAGCCGGTGATCTTAACGGAGATCGCGCCCAGCACCAGCACGATCAGGATGATCAGCGGCGCGCGGCTGCGCTTCTCCTCCACCACAGCGCCGCTGGGCAGCGTATAGCGCCGTGGCTTGAACAGGCGGTCGTACAGGCTCATACGCTGGCCTCCGGCTGCGCCTCGTCGCCGTAGATGGCGTTCAGCACGGTCTTGTCCACGTTGGCCGACGGCCCGTCATAGACGATCCTGCCGGCGCGGATGCCGATCACGCGGTCCGCGTACTCCAGCGCCAGCTCCACATGGTGGATGTTCAGCAGAATGGAGATGCCCATCTCCCTGTTGATGCGCACAAAGTCCTCCATCACCTGCTTGGCGGTGACGGGGTCCAGCGCCGCCACCGGCTCGTCCGCCAGAATGATCTGCGGGTCCTGGGTCAGCGTCCGGGCCAGGGCCACGCGCTGCTGCTGTCCGCCGGACAGCTGGTCGGCGCGCATATACGCCTTGTCCAGAATGCCCACCTTGTCCAGCGACTCCAGTGCCTTCAGCTTGTCCGCCTTGCGGAAGGTCCCCAGCAGCACCCGCCAGAAGGGCATGTCCGGCACGCAGGCCGACAGCACGTTCTTGATGACCGTGGTGCGGGTCACCAGGTTGAAGGACTGGAACACCATCCCGATGCCCCGGCGGAACCGCCGCAGGCTCTTGCCGGACAGCGTGCTGACATCGGTGCCGTTCACCGTCAGCGTGCCGGAGGTGATCTGGTGCATGCGGTTCACCGACCGCAGCAGCGTGGACTTACCGGCGCCGGAGCGGCCGATAATGGCCACGAATTCCCCATCCTGGATGGTCAGGTTCACGTCATCCAGGCCCACGGTGCCGTTGGGATAGACCTTGGACACATGGTCAAATACGATCATAGCGATTCCTCTCTTCCGTTTCCTCCCAGTCCCTTTTCGCCTTCTCCGCGCCTGCCTTCCTGCGCGGAGAACACGAAAAAGAACCGGGATCATTCCTGAAATAGCCCACGGGGAGGGCTGCACAGTGGAAGGTCCATCGCTGTGCAAGTCCTCCCCGTGTTTGGGAAAGTGCTGAAGCTTAGTTAGCGGCAGACAGCTCCTGGATCAGCTTCTGCGCGGCGCGCTCGTTGTCGTAGTCGGAGGACTGCGCCACCTGATAGCCCTTGTGGCTGTAGATAGCGATGACTTCCTTACCGGCATCGGTGTTGCCGATGTTGATGAACGCCTGCTGCAGCGCGGCGATCAGGTCAGCGTCCATGATCTCGGAGTTCTTGCTGACGGAAACGGTGTCGTTGTAAATGGGGGCGGTGACGCCGATGACGCCGGTCTCCTCCCAGATGCTGCCCTCACGGCCGAACTCGGTGTTCCAGCGCTCGGCATAGTCGCGGCGGGCATCGGCATAGGTCACCAGCACGTCCACCTGGCCGGAGGCCAGACGGGCAAAGGCGCTGGCATAGGAATCGGACTGCACGGCGCTCTTCAGGTCGGAGATGCCCTTGCCGTAGTGATCCTGCAGCCACAGAGCGGGATAGATGTAACCGGCGGGAGAGGAGGTGCCCATAACGCTCCAGTTGGCGCTGTCCAGATCCTCCCAGGTCAGCTCCTCACCGGCGTTGACCTTGGCCACCAGCTCCTGACCCTTGTCAGAGGGGCCGGCGATCATCAGGGCGCGGTAGGAAACAGCCTGCTTGTCGGAAGCCTCGGTGGGCTGGCCGTCGTTCCAATCCTTGGCATTGTCGGAATCCTTGCTCAGGCCGTCGCGGGTGGCGGTCAGAATGACCTCGGCGCCGTCATCATACAGCACATAGGTGCCGCCGGGGATCAGACCCACGTCGATGGTACCGGCCTCCAGGCCCTCGCCCACTGCCTCATAGGTGGTGCCGACGGTGATCTCCACGTCGCCCACCTCATAGCCCTGGTTGGCCAGCTCGTCCTTCAGCATCTGCTTCAGGGGCTCGGTAGCGGTGATGATCTCCTCGGGCTCGCGGGAAGGCACAAATGCGACCTTCAGCGTCTCGATCTTCTTGGCGCCGTCGGCGTCGCCGCTGTTATCCGGCTGGGTCTTATCGCCGCAGGCCACCAGGCTCAGCGTCATGACCATCGCCAACAGCAGAGCAAAAAACTTCTTCATTCTTTTTTCCTCCAATATTGTCGTTGTCCCTGCCCGGACGCTGTTGTCCGGGCCGTATATCGTGCGGCTGCGCAAAAGGCGTGCCACACTGCTTCACAGTATAGCACACCTCATGCGGGAAAAATTTTTTGTTTTGGTGAAAAAAGAAATATCGTGGCCGTCAGTCCTTCCGGTCGCTGAAGTACAGCGCCACCAGTTCCTCGAATGCCAGTATCACATGGGCAAAAAACGTGTTGGGCAGGCTTCCGGCCAGCGTCTGCCGTGAGCCGTCCACCACGAACACGATGTCCGACATCTGCGCCAGGGCCGAGTCGCCGCGCTTGGTGAAGGTGACGATGCGGTGGTTGTTCTGCCGGGCGTGGCGCACGTCGTTCAGCACCGGCTCCGTCTCGCCGCTCTGGCTGACGGCGAACATCACCGGGGCCTCCTCCCTGCCGCCCAGATGGTGGGCGTCCCGGAACAGCATATAGTCGTAAAAATGCACGTTGTTGAACACCATGAACCCGCAGATAGACAGCCGGTGGGCAATATACGCCCCCACGATGTTGGAAAAGCCCTCGCCGGTGGTAAAGAATTTCTCCTGCCGAGACTGATCCATCAGGTCACAGAACCGCCGCAGCAGCTCCTCGTCGTAGTTGTCGATCAGGGTCTTGAGGTTTTCGGCGCTGCGCGACTCCTGCCGGGACGCCAGCTGCCCGCTGAGATAGTAGTACAGCTCGCTGTAGCCGTCGAACCCCAGCCGCTTGCACATCTTCATGATGGTGGTGGTGGAGAGGAAGTTCTCGTTGGCGATCTGCTGGATGCCCACGCGCTTCTCTCCCCGCTCAATATGACGGGTGATGCTGGTAACGACCTTCTTTTCATCCTCTGAGAGCAGGTTCGTCAGCAGGAAATAATTATCGCCCATGGGAAGTCCTCCCTTCCGCAGTCTTTTTCCAAATTATAGCAAAGTGTGCCGCTCTGCGCAAGACCAGCGGCGTAAAATCCGCGTCAAATCCCACAAAAGCGAAATGCCGTATGCCACACGGCACACGGCATTTCACTTTTCAGGAGAGAAAGTACAGAACCACAGGGCCTGGCGGAGCCCGGTGGGATCGGAAGCAAACTCAATCCACACCAAACAGCAGATCGCCGTAGGTGGGGAACGGCCAGCAGCCCTCTGCCGTGCGCTGCTCCGCCTCGTCGCAGGGGGCGCGCAGCGCGGCCATCTTGGGCAGCAGTATATCCCGCACCATGTTGGCGCTTTCGGTAATATCCTCCACCTTGTGGAAGGCGGCCAGCGCGGCGGCCAGGTCCTCCACCGCGGCATCGATGTCTTCTACCAAATCAGACAGTCTCGTCACCAGCGTGATCTCGTAGATGCCGGACACCACCGGCGCGATGGCCTTCTTGACACTGATGTCCTGGGCCAGCTTGGCGGAGAATTTCTCGATGGCCGGCAAGATCTGGCGCCGGGCCATGTCCACCATGGTCTCCGCCTCGATGTTCACCGTCTTGCAGTAGTTGTCCAGCATGATCTCATAGCGGGAGCGTATCTCCGCCTCGGACATGACCTTCAGGGACGTGAGCATCCGCACGTTTTTCTCGTGCAGCAGATAGGGCATGGCGTCCGGCGTGGTGCGCAGGTTCAGCAGCCCGCGGACCTCCGTGGCCTCCTTGATCCAGGCATCGTCATAGCCGTTGCCGTTGAAGATGATGCGCTTGTGGTCCTTGATGGTCTGGCGGAGCAGCGCGTGCAGCGCGGCGTCAAAGTCCTCTGCGCCCTCCAGCCTGTCCGCGTACTGCCGCAGGGACTCCGCCACGGCGGCGTTGAGCATGATATTGCAGCAGGCGATGGAGTTGGCCGAGCCCAGCATGCGGAACTCGAACTTATTGCCGGTAAAGGCGAAGGGCGACGTGCGGTTGCGGTCGGTGGTATCCCGCAGGAACTTGGGCAGCACATGGGCGCCCAGCTTCATAACGGTCTTTTCCGTGCCGCTGTAGGGCTCGTCCTTCTCGATGGCGTCCAGAATGGCGGACAGCTCGTCCCCCAGGAAGATGGACACCACCGCCGGCGGTGCCTCGTTGGCGCCCAAACGATGGTCGTTGCCCGCCGTGGCCACAGACAGCCGCAGCAGATCCTGATAGTCGTCCACCGCCTGGATGACCGCGCACAGGAACAGCAGGAACTGGGCGTTCTCGTGGGGCGTCTCCCCCGGCGTCAGCAGGTTCACGCCCGTATCCGTAGCCAGGGACCAGTTGTTGTGCTTGCCGCTGCCGTTAACGCCGTCAAAGGGCTTCTCGTGCAGCAGACACACCAGGCCGTGCCGCGCGGCCACCTTCTGCATGATCTCCATGGTCAGCTGATTGTGGTCGGTGGCGATATTGGTGGTGGTATAGATAGGCGCCAGCTCGTGCTGGGCCGGGGCCACCTCGTTGTGCTCCGTCTTGGCCAGAATGCCCAGCTTCCAAAGCTCCTCATTAAGGTCGGCCATGTACGATGCCACCCGGGGCTTCAGCGCGCCGAAGTAGTGGTCGTCCATCTCCTGGCCCTTGGGCGGCTTGGCGCCGAACAGCGTACGCCCGCAGAACACCAGGTCCTTGCGCTTGTTGTACATGGCGCGGTCCACCAGGAAGTACTCCTGCTCCGGGCCCACAGAGGTGCGGACACACTTGACATCGGTACTGCCGAACAGGCGCAGGATGCGCAGCGCCTGCTTGTTCAGGGCCTGCATGGAGCGCAGCAGCGGGGTTTTCTTGTCCAGCGCCTCGCCGCCGTAGGAACAGAACGCCGTGGGGATGCACAGGGCCTTATCCTTGATAAAGGCGTAGGATGTGGGATCCCAGGCGGTGTAGCCCCGGGCCTCGAAGGTGGCGCGCAGGCCGCCGGAGGGGAAACTGGAGGCGTCGGGCTCGCCGCGGATCAGCTCTTTTCCGGAGAATTCCATAAGAACGCCGCCGTCCGGGGCCGGAGTAATGAAGCTGTCGTGCTTCTCGGCGGTGATGCCGGTCAGGGGCTGGAACCAGTGGGTAAAATGGGTGGCACCGTGCTCGATGGCCCAGTCCTTCATGGCGGCGGCCACGGCGTTGGCTACCTCGAGGTCCAGGTCGCCGCCCTCGTCAATGGTCTTTTTCAGGGAGAGATAGACATCCTGGGGAAGCTTCTCCTTCATGACGCGGTCGTCAAATACCAGTGTGCCGAAAATGTCCGATACGGTTTTCATGCATTCCACCCCTTCTTTTGTAGGATTTGTTGTAAAATAAGTGCGAAAATGGAAAAAGAGGAAACAAAAAAGGCGTCAGGAAGCCCGCAGCTCCAAGACGCCTTTGCCTTTGATGTGCGTCATTATAGGCGTTTGTGACGGATTTGTCAATCAGCTATTTACACAATTTTTGCTGTTTTATTCATTGACTTTCTGCACATCCCATGCTACAATGCTGGACTATGGTGAGCAAAGACGTTCATCCGAGCAGGACAATTGTCCCTGCCGGATGGGCGTTTTTCTGTTTTTCGTGCATTTTCATTGTTGACTGCATTTCAGAAAGACTAAGAAAGCATGAGAATAAGCATAGAACAAGCAAGAAAGGGTGAACAGAGCATGAAACTGGAGGGGCAGGTGCGCATTCCGTCCGGGTGCGCCATTTCGGCGGTGATCTCCCGGGAGGGAAAGCGCATGACCGGCGAGGATGTGATACGGAGCATGGTGCCCATGCACGACCGGTCCAACGGACTGGGCGGCGGCTTCGCCGCCTACGGGATCTACCCGGAGCACCGGGAGGAATACGCCTTCCATATCTTTTTTGACGACAACACCACGCGGCGGGAGTGCGAGGCCCGGCTGAAGGAGGGCTTCGAGATCGTGGAGGCGGAGCTGATCCCCATACGCATCATCCCGGAGATCACCGACGTGCCCCATATATGGAGGTACTTCGTCCGGCCGCTGCGGTCGGTGCTGGCGCGGCTGCAGCTGGATGAGAAGGAGTTCGTGGCCCGGACGGTGATGGACATCAACACCCATCTGAACGGCGCATACGTTTTTTCCAGCGGGAAGAACATGGGCACCTTTAAGGCGGTGGGGTATCCGGAGGACGTGGGACGGTTCTACCGGCTGGATGAGTACGAGGCGTACAGCTGGACGGCCCACGGGCGGTATCCCACCAACACCCCCGGCTGGTGGGGCGGCGCGCACCCCTTTACCCTGCTGGACTGGTCCATCGTACACAATGGGGAGATCTCCTCCTACGACGCCAACCGGCGGTGCATCGAGATGTACGGATATAAGTGTACGTTGCAGACCGATACGGAGGTCATCACCTACATCGCGGACTATCTGCTGCGGCGGCAGGGGCTGACGCTGGAGGAGATGGCGTCGGTGATCGCGGCCCCCTTCTGGTCCACCATACGCACCAGGGAGCCGGCGCTGGCCCGGCAGCTGACGTATCTGCGGACGGTGTACGCCGGCCTGCTGGTCACCGGGCCGTTCTCCATTATCTTGGGCTTCAACGGCGGACTGATGGCCCTGAACGACCGGCTGAAGCTGCGGTCCATGGTGACGGCGGAGAAGGACGACCGGGTGTTCATCGCCAGCGAGGAGGCCGCCATACGGGTCATGGCCCCGGACGCGGAGAACCTGTACGCGCCCATGGGCGGCGAGCCGTTTATCGTGAGAGTGAAGGAAGGTGCCTATTGATGGCTTTGGACTATATCATACCGGAATTTGAGGTGGTAAGGAACGACGCGCGGTGCACCCGCTGCCGCATCTGCGAGGGACAGTGCGCCAACGGCGTGCACACCTACAGCGCCGAGGGCAAGGTGATGGTCAGCGACGAGAGCAAGTGCGTCAACTGCCAGCGCTGCGTGTCCTTCTGTCCCACCCACGCCATTAAGATCGTAAAGAACGACAACTGCCTGCGCGAGAACGCCAACTGGTCCTGCGCCACCATCAGGGAGATCTATAAGCAGGCGTCCACCGGCGGCGTGCTGCTGAGCTCCATGGGCAATCCCCAGCCCCTGCCGGTATACTGGGACCGTATTCTCATCAATGCCTCTCAGGTGACCAACCCGCCTATCGACCCCCTGCGGGAACCCATGGAGACGCGGGTGTTCCTGGGCAAGAAGCCGGAGGGCATCCGGCGGAACAGCGACGGCAGCCTGTGCACCGACGTGCCGCCGCAGCTGGAGCTGTCGGTGCCTATCCTGTTCTCCGCCATGAGCTACGGCTCCATCAGCTACAACGCCCACGCGGCGCTGGCCAAGGCGGCCCGGCAGCTGGGCATCTATTACAACACCGGCGAGGGCGGACTGCACCGGGACTTCTATCCCTACGGGGACAACACCATCGTACAGGTGGCCTCCGGGCGGTTCGGCGTGGAGGAGACGTATCTGAACACCGGCGCGGCCATCGAGATCAAGATGGGCCAGGGCGCCAAGCCCGGCATCGGCGGCCACCTGCCGGGGGCCAAGATCGTGGGCGACGTGTCCAAGACGCGGATGATCCCGGAGGGGGCGGACGCCATCTCCCCTGCCCCACACCACGACATCTACTCCATTGAGGACCTGCGGCAGCTGGTGTACTCCCTGAAGGAGGCCACCCAGTACAAGAAGCCCATTATCGTGAAGGTGGCGGCGGTGCACAACATCGCGGCCATCGCCAGCGGCATCGCCCGCAGCGGTGCGGACATGATCGCCATAGACGGCTTCCGGGGCGGCACCGGCGCAGCCCCCACCCGGATACGGGACAACGTGGGCATCCCCATCGAGCTGGCGCTGGCGGCGGTGGACCAGCGGCTGCGGGACGAGGGCATACGCAGCAGCGTGTCCCTGATCGCCGGCGGCAGCATCCGCTCCGCCGCCGACGTGGTGAAGGCCATCGCCCTGGGGGCGGACGCCTGCTACATCGCCACGGCGGCGCTGCTGGCCATGGGCTGCCACCTGTGCCGCTCCTGCCAGACGGGGCGGTGCTGCTGGGGCATCGCCACCCAGCGGGCGGACCTGGTGAAGCGGCTGGACAGCGACGAGGCCGCGGCGCGGCTGGTGAATCTGGTGACCGCGTGGAAGCACGAGATCAAGGAGATGATGGGCGGCATGGGCATCAACTCCATCGAGGCCCTGCGGGGCAACCGGGTGATGCTGCGGGGCATACACCTGAACGAGAAGGAGCTGGAGATCCTGGGCATCCGCCACGCGGGAGAGTAAACGAACGCGCCGGCCGATAAGGACAAGTGTTGGCCGGAAGAAGCGATATGTATGAGATATTTACGGGTATTTACAGGAAAAAGTGTAGAAAAAACAGGAAAGAAGTGATATAATATGGACTTCATAGAGGCAAAGGAGCTGTCCTTCTCCCAGCTGAACGAGACGATACGGCACGCCGGGAGGGAATGCCGGATATGCCAGTGTCAGGGACAGCGATTCATCGCCGCCGGGATGCGCGGCAAGACGCTGGAGATCGACGGCGTGCCCGGCAACGCGCTGGGCGCGTATCTGGGCGGCGGCACCATCACGGTGCAGGGCAACGCCCAGGACGCCGTGGGCGACACCATGAACGCCGGACGCATCGTCATACACGGCAGCACGGGAGACGCAGCGGGCTACGCCATGCGGGGCGGCGAGATCTATATCCGGGACAACGCCGGGTACCGGGCCGGCATCCACATGAAGGCCTATAAGCAGCACAAGCCGGTGATCGTCATCGGCGGGCGGGCCGGCAGCTTTCTGGGCGAGTATCAGGCCGGCGGGCTGATATTGGTGCTGGGGCTGCACACCGACGGGCGGCCAGTGGTGAACTACTTCCCCTGCACCGGGATGCACGGCGGCAAGGTGGTGTTCCGGGGCGATGTCAGCAGCATCCGGTTCCCGGAGCATGTGACGCTGCACAGCGCCGGAGCGGAGGACATGGCGGAGATAGCCCCCTATATCCGGGAGTATTGCCGGCTGTTCGGGCGGGACGCCGGGGCCATGTTGAGAGACGGCTATACCGTGGTGACGCCGGACAGCAGCGACCCCTATCAGCAGATGTATGTAGCCAACTGAGAAAGGCAGGAGCGGTATGCGATACAGCAAGGAAGAGATCAAGCAGTATGTGGCGGAGGAGGACGTGAAGTTCCTGCGCCTGGCCTTCTGCGACATTTTCGGCAGGCAGAAGAACATTTCCATTCTGCCGGACGAGCTGGAGCGGGCGTTTACCTACGGCATCGCCTTCGACGCCTCCGCCGTGCCGGGGTTCGGGGACGAGGTACACTCGGACCTGTTCCTGCATCCGGACAGCGGCACGCTGTGCATGCTGCCCTGGCGGCCGGATCACGGGCGCGTGGCGCGGATGTTCTGCCGGGTGCTGCGCCCGGACGGCGCGGTATCCGAGGCGGACTGCCGCGCGCTGCTACAGCGGGCGGTGGAGGACGCGGAAAAGCTGGGCATCACGTTCTCCTTCGGCACGGAGATGGAGTTTTATCTCTTCCGGCGGGACGAGAACGGCGAGAGCACGCGCATCCCCTACGACAACGCGGGGTACATGGACGTGGCGCCGGAGGACAAGGGCGAGAACGTGCGGCGGGAGATCTGCCTGACGCTGGAGCAGATGGGCATACGGCCGGAGTGCTCTCACCACGAGCAGGGGCCGGGGCAGAATGAGATCGATTTCCGCTACGCGGACGCCTTGACGGCAGCGGACAACGCGGTGACCTTCAAGACGGTGGTCAACTCCGTGGCGGTGCGCAACGGACTGGCCGCGGACTTCTCCCCCAAGCCGCTGGCGGACCAGCCGGGCAACGGGATGCACATCAATATCTCCGCCAGGCACGACGGCGGGGACGTGATGCCGCAGATCATCGCCGGGATACTGGCGCACATCGCGGAGCTGACGGTGTTTCTGAACACGCAGGAGGCGTCGTACCACCGGTTCGGCAGCAGCAAGGCGCCGCGGTATATCTCCTGGTCCAGCGAGAACCGCAGCCAGCTGATACGCATCCCGGCGGCGCAGGGGGAGTACCGGCGGGCGGAGCTGCGGTCGCCGGACCCGCTGTGCAACCCGTATCTGGCCTTCGCGCTGCTGATCTGGGCGGGGTTGGACGGCGTGGAGCAGCAGTTGGTGCTGCCGGAGGCGGCGGACGTGAACTTCTACACGGCACCCACAGAGGTGAAGGCGCGGTTCCGGACGCTGCCGGAGACGCTGGAGGACGCCAAGGCGGCGGCCGCGGCCAGCGAGCTGGTGGCGCGGTATATACCGAAGAGCATTTTGCAGCAGTACACGCGCTGAGGCGCGGCTGCGCGGAGGGAGGGACGGATATGGACGACAGGGACCGGGTATACAGCGTGCTGGTGGTCTCCGCCGCGGCAAAATTCCATACCTCCCTGCGCGGCATGCTGCCGGAGGACAGGTATGAGCCGCTGTGCGCCGCGGGAAGCGTGGCCGAGGCGCGGCGGATGCTGCTGGAGCGGCCCTTTGACATCGTGATCATCAGCGCGCCGCTGCCGGACGAGTTCGGCACCAAGCTGGCGCTGCACATCATCGAGCGCTCCAGCGCGGGGGTGCTGCTGCTGGTGAAGGCGGAGCACTATCCGGATCTGGCGGCGCGGCTGTCGCCCCAGGGCATCCTGCTGCTGCAGAAGCCCACCACGCCGGCGCTGCTGCTGCAGTCTATGCAGCTGCTGTGCGGCACCAGGGAGCGACTGCGGCGGATGGAGGAAAAGACCGCCACCATCGAGGAGAAGATGGCGGAGATACGGCTGGTGAACCGGGCCAAATGGCGGCTGATCCAGGAGCAGGGGCTGACGGAGCAGGAGGCCCACCGGTACATCGAGAAGCAGGCCATGGACCGGTGCGTCACCCGGCGGACGGTGGCGGAGGAGATACTGGCGCCGTGAGCCGGGGGCCAGCGCCCTTTGACAGGCGGGGCCATTTCTGGTATGATAAAGGCAGAAGCAGCAGCGGAAAGCGGTGGAAAGGAGCGGACAGATGGAAAAATTCATCCCCTACGAGAAGCTGTCGAAAAAGGAAAAGCGGCGGCGGGACGCTATGCAGCGCAGCACCTGGGGTGCGCTGGACCCGGTGACGCGGAAGGGGCCGAACCCCAGAGCGTACAACAGAAAAAAGACACGGAAATGGATGGAGGATCCATATTCCGTGTCTTTTCAAGTTGTTGAAAAAACCAACGTCTTTTTCGACAACATGAAAAGTCCGCTGGGGGAGCTCGAGGGGGCAGCGCCCGCCTCGAATCAGATCCGATGCCGCGCTAAGTCTTGCTTTGCAAGGCGTACGTTGCGCAGAGCGAATATTTTTGCGCCGCTGCGCGGCGCAAAAATAACGGCATTATTCAGGCTGTCAAAAAGCCTTTGGCTTTCTGACAGCCTGAAAAGTCCCCCGGCAGTGCCGGGGGACTTTGATTGCCGCGCCGTATGGCGGAATGGCCCGCAATGACGGGCTTTTCCGGCTTGCTGGAAGCCGGCGGGGATGCGCCGGTGCAACGAAGGAAAAGTCCCCCGGCGGAGCCGGGGGACTTTTGCGTAAAGTGTAGTGCAGAGGGAGCAGCTTACTTCATGAAGGTGCCGTCCGTCATCTGCTGCAGATAGGCGTTGTACTTCTCCACGATCTCAGCGGAGACCAGCTCGGTGTTGATGGCACCGGCGGACAGGGCGCCGTTCTCCAGCGTACCGTACACGGTGGTGCCGCCGAAGGTACCGGCCACAACAGCGTCCATGCAGACCTCGATCATCGCGGCGTTATCGGTGACCTGGGAGCAGATGATGCAGGGGTTCTGGCCCAGGATGTCGGCGGGCTGGCCGATGTCGTAGATCTTGATGGCGCCGGCCTTCTCGTTGGCGGCGTCGATGGCCTCGCGGGCACCGGAGTCAACGGCGGAAGCATCGCCGAAGAACACGTCAGCACCCTGGGAGATCAGCTCAGTGGCAAACTCCTTGCCCTTGGGGGCGTCGGAGAAGGAGTTGGCATAGGGGACAGCCAGCAGCTCAACGGTCTTGCCCTCCTTCTCACCAACATACTTGGCAGCTTCCTCGAAGCCGGCGATCTTGCCCTTGGTGGTATCCAGCTCCATGCCGCCGATGAAGCCCAGCTTACCGGACTCGGTCATCAGGCCGGCCAGTGCACCGGCGATCCAGCCGATCTGCTGCGCGTTGGGCAGCAGGGAGCTGACGTTGCCGTTGACAGCCTTGGCGGGGGTGGACTCAGCGCCGTTCAGCAGAGCGAAGGCGATGTCGGGATACTCCTCAGCAGCCTGCAGCACCGCGTCGGTGTACTGGTTGCCGGGGGCGTAGATCATGTCATAGCCCAGCGCGCAGAAAGCGGCGATGGAATCATAGTACTGATCCTGAGAGATGGAGTCGGTGACCTCAGTCTCCCAGCCCTTGGCCTCGGCAGCCTTGATCATGGCGTTGTAGCAGGCAGCGCCCCAACCGCCGTCGTTGATGCTGGAGTCGCAGATCATGGCGACCTTGTAGGTCTTGGTGCCGTCACCGGCAGCATCGTCGGTCTTGGTGTCGTCCTTCTTCTCGCCGCAGGCGACGAGGGCCAGCGTCATAGCGAACGCCAGCAGCAGTGCAAGAAACTTCTTCATGGTTTTCCTCCTTAAATTTTGTGTCTTGCTCTTTGTTCTATAACAACGCCCGGCAGGGCGCTATTACCGTCAGGTCACCGCTGCTCGCGGCGATAGGGCTGTCCGTTGGCCTTGGGCCCGGCCTGCTTGGTGCCGATGACGGACAGGACCACCACGGTGGCCACATAGGGGATCATCTGGAAGAACTGGTACGGGATGGCGATGCCGGACACCTGGAGACGGATCTGCAGTGCGTCGCAGAAGCCGAAGAACAGGCAGGCCAGCAGGATGCCGCCGGCGCTCCAGCGGCCGAAGATCACGGCGGCCAGGGCGATGAAGCCGCGGCCGGCCACGATGCCGTCGGTGTAGGTGCTGGAATAGCAGGTGGTCAGATACGCGCCGCCCATACCGGCCAGGGCGCCGCAGATAACGCAGGCCAGGTACTTGACGCCCACCACGTTGATGCCCAGCGTGGCCGCCGCCTGGGGATGCTCGCCCACGGACTTGTAGCTGAGGCCCGCGCGGGTACGGTTGAAGAAAATGGAGGTGAACACCACCAGCAGCATGGTCAGATAGACCATGGGGCTCTGGTCAAACAGCAGCGGGCCGATGACCGGGATGTCCTTCAGGCCGGGGATGGCGATGCTGGACATGGTGGTGATCTGCTTCAGGTCGGAGCCGGTGCCGAAGTAGATGCGGTAGATAAACGACGCCAGCGCCGGGGCGAATATGTTGATGGCCATGCCGTAGACCGTATGGTCGGCGCAGAGGGTGACGGTGGAGAAGGCGTAGATCATATTCACCGCAATGCCCGCCAGGGCGCCGCACAGCAGGCCGATCCAGTTGGAGCCGGTGATGTAGCAGGTCAGGAAGCCCACCAGGGCGCCGATGGCGGCCAGGCCCTCCAGACCGATATTCACCATGCCGGCCCGTTGGCCGTACAGCTCCGCCAGAGAGATGAGCAGCAGAGGGATGGCGAGACGAACCGTCGCCAGAAGCAAGCTGGAGATCCAATCCATTACTTGTCACCCGCCTTTCTCTTGGAGAACACACGATCCTTCCACGCCTGGAATTCAGGCAGCTTGGTCATGGCCATGCCGGCCACGGAGAACACGATGACCAGCGCCTGGATGATGTCGGAAACGCTGGTGGGGACGCCGGTGGCCGCCTGCATGGTGGTGGAGCCCACCCGCAGCACGGCGAAGAACAGCGCCACGAACATGGTGGCGATGGGGTGCAGCTGGCCGATCAGGGCCATGGCCACACCGTCGAAGCCGTAGCCCGCGCCGAAGCCGTTGATCAGGCGGAACTGGGTGCCCAGCAGCTCAGCACCGCCGCCCAGACCGGCGATGGCGCCGGAGATGATGAAGCTGGTCAGCATGAAGCGCTTGACGTGGATGCCGTTGAAGCGGCTGGCGGTCATGTTATAGCCCACGGCCCGCAGCTTGAAGCCGCTGCTGGTCCAGAACAGCACATAGTACAGCAGCAGGCCCACCACCACGGCGATGACGAAGCCCCAGGTGAAGCGCATGCCGCTGATGACGCGGGGCAGCTTGACCAGGTCGTCCACCGCCGGGGTCTGCGGCACGCTGGCATCGCGGACCCAGCTGGTGTACAGCACGCCCATGAACAGCGTGGCCACATAGTTGAGCATGATGGAGATGATCATCTCGTTCTGTCCGCGGCCGATCTTCAGCAGTCCGGGGATCATGCCCCAGATGCCGCCGGCCAGGGTGCCGGCCAGCAGCGCCAGCACCACGCCGAAAAAGCCGGTGATGCCGGAGAAATACGCCGTCAGGAAGGCGGCGATGGAGCCCATGAGGAACTGACCCTCACCGCCCAGGTTGAACACGCCGCACTTGTAGGCGAAGCAGGCGCACAGGGAGGTGAACATCAGGGGCGTGGCCTTGGTCAGGGTGGTACCGATGTTGGCCTTGGAGCCGAAGGCGCCCTGGAACAGGTACTTCACCGCGGCGAAGGGGTCGGCCCCCAGGGCCGCCATGATGATGCCGCCGATGATGAAGGCCAGAATGATGGACAGCAGCGGGACCACGAAGCCGCCCAGTGAACGTTTCAATTTATCCATATTGCAGCTCCCTCCCTCTTACTTGCCCGTCATGGCCAGGCTGATCTCTTCGATGGGCGGATTTTTGCCGGAGAACTCGCCCATGATCTGTCCCTCGAAGCAGACCAGGATGCGGTCGGACATCTCCAGGATCTCGTCGAAGTCGGCGCTGATCAGCAGGATGCCCACGCCGCGCTCGCGGGCGGCGATCATCTGCTCGTGGACGAAGCTGGTGGCGCCGATGTCCAGGCCGCGGGTGGGATGCGCCGCCACCAGCAGGGACGGAGAGGACTCCAGCTCGCGGGCCAGGATGACCTTCTGCTGGTTGCCGCCGGAGAGGCTGCGGACGGTCTGCGCCACGGAGGTGCAGCGGACGTCGTACTTCTCGACCATGTCCTCGGCGTACTGTTGGATGGCGCGCTTGTTCAGCAGCAGGCCCTTGCCCTTGCTGAACTTGGGGGAGTCGGTCTCCTTCAGGACCAGGTTCTCGGCGATGCTCATATCGCCCACCAGGCCCTGGGCGTTGCGGTCCTCGGGCACATGGGAGACGCCGTCGCTGATGAAGGCGTGGGGATCGAACACGGCCACGCCCTTGTCCTTCAGGTGGATACTGCCGCTCTGGGGGGCGATGACGCCGGTGATCAGCTGGGCCAGCTGCGTCTGGCCGTTGCCGTCCACGCCGGCAATGCCCACGATCTCGCCGCTATGTATCTGCAGCGACATGTCGTTGACGCCGCTGTGCTTGTGCTCCTTGTTGTAGTCCACGTGGTCCAGCTCGGCCACCACCTCGTTCTGAGAGGCGTCCACCTTATCGTAGCGGGAGTCGGACAGCTCCTTGCCGATCATCATGTTGGCCAGCTTCTGGCCGTCGGTGTCGGCGCGGTCCACGGTGCCGATGACCTGGCCCAGACGCAGGACAGTGATGCGGTCGGAGATGTGCAGTACCTCGCGCATCTTGTGGCTGATGAAGATGATGCTCTTTCCCTCGCTGATGAGCTTGTGCATGATGGCGAACAAGCCCTCCACCTCGATGTCGGTCAGCGCGGCGGACGGCTCGTCCAGGATCAGCAGCTCGGCGCCGTGGTACAGCGCCTTGAGGATCTCGGTGCGCTGCTGCTCACCCACGGAGATCTCGGTAATCAGCTTGTCCAGCTGGACGTCCAGGCCGTATTTGGCGGACAGCTCCTCGATCTCCTTGCGGCGGGCGGCGCGGTCGATAAACAGGCCCTTGGCGTGCTTGTCGCCCAGGATGATGTTGTCAAAGACCGTCATGGCCTCCACCAGCATGAAGTGCTGATGCACCATGCCGATGCCCAGCTTCACCGCCTGGCTGGGGGATTCGATGCGGACTTCCTTCCCTTCCAGGAAAATTTTGCCCTCCGTGGGCTGGTACAGGCCGATGAGAATGTTCATCAGCGTGGACTTTCCGGCGCCGTTCTCGCCCAGCAGGGT
Source organism: uncultured Oscillospiraceae bacterium (assembly GCA_934623575.1). Taxonomy (GTDB): domain Bacteria; phylum Bacillota; class Clostridia; order Oscillospirales; family Oscillospiraceae; genus Vescimonas. Next base: position 1,766 of record CAKTVL010000019.1, on the reverse strand, counting down.
CAGCACTTCGCCCCGATTGACGGTCAGGCTGATGTCCTTGTTGGCATAAAAACTGCCGAAGCGCTTGCTGATGTGCTCCATACGCAGCAGCTCGCTCAAGTGCCCTCACTTCCCTTCGTTCGCTTGTGGTTTTCCAGTGTCCCTCGCTTTCCGGGCGGAAAGCGCCGACGGCCCGCGGGCTATCGTGGAAATTTAAACTAAATTGTGAACAGTATACCACAAGTCCATGACTTTGAAAAGTAATTTTTTACAGAAATAGGCAAATTTTGCACCGGCAGACAAAACGGGAAGAACAGGCGGTATTCTGTCATTTTCTACAGTTGCTCCAGTGAAAAAAACGCTGTATAATCAACGAAAACAAAGGCAGGTAACGAATTTATGGAGCGTATCCGCGCGGCTGTTCCCGACGACGCACCGGCGCTGCTGTCCATCTACGCGCCCTATGTCCGGGAGACAGCTATTACATTCGAATACGAGGTCCCGTCGGTGGAGGAATTTCGCCGTCGGATAGCGCACACGCTGCGCACGCACCCCTATCTGGTGATGGAGCAGAACGACGAGATCGTCGGGTATGCGTACACCGGGCAGTTGGGCAGCCGTGCGGCCTACGCCTGGGCGGCGGAGACCAGCATCTATCTGCGGCAGGACTGCCGCCGCAGCGGCATGGGCACGCGGCTGTACGAGGCGCTGGAGGAGGCTTCACGCCGGCAGAATGTGCAGGTGCTGTACGCCTGCATCGCTGCGCCGGCGGACGACAGCGACCCGCACCTGACGCGGGCCAGCATCGACTTTCACGCGCGGCGGGGCTATGCCACGGTGGGCACATTCCACCGCTGCGGCTACAAGTTCGACCGCTGGTATGACGTGGTCTGGATGGAGAAACGGCTGTCAAACGACGCTGCCCCTGCCGCGGTGACGCCGTTTTCCGCTTTCGTGAAATAAAGCACTTCTGTAATGCGTATATGCTTTACAGATATTGATAAACAGCAAGTTTTGAGAGAGCAACAAACGATTGCTTGCCGATTTTCTCTTCCCCGCTATGCCGGAGATACTGCTGAAGCTGTGGCGTTGGAGGGAGTAAAAAAGCAGGACGGCACCTGGAGGGTGCCGTCCTGCTTTTCTGTCATTGAAAATATAGACGCATTTTCGCATCTAATTTAAGGCCAATGCTTTACTCACTAAATTGATACATAGACTTCCTGCTCCCCAATATATTCATCCGCTGCTCTCCACCGAACTTTTGATGCACATATTGTAGTTCCTGTGTAGCTTTCTATATCCTTTTCTGATAGCCCTCCGCAATCACACCAATATATGCAATCTTCTTTTATGATCATAGATGCATCAAGTATCTCACAGGTGTAGTTTTCGCCATTGGGGAATAGCTTTAAATACTTTAGCCCCGCAAATTGCATTTCAATAGCAGATGGATCTTCAAACTGCCGTTGAATGATCACGCACAATACTCTTTGGCTATTAACCGGCGACATACTTAATTTTTCATTCACATACGCACCGCTAATGTATTTGATCTCTTTCACACAACTGTCGTGAAACCCACACATAATATTCATAAAGCTATCTAAATCTTTTTTGCATACAATTTCATTCCACATACAGTCTCTCCTTCAGCCATGAGCAATCGGTGCAATGACAAAATCAGGCCGTAAGCTCTCGTTTTTAATAGATTACCAGTGCAGCAGAAATTTGTCAACAAAAAGCAAAGAACCACGACAGCTGTCGTGGTTCTTTGTGTTGGCGCTACC
>CAKTVL010000018.1 GCA_934623575.1 uncultured Oscillospiraceae bacterium | reverse complement strand
GAAACACCCGGCGACGCTTCCTATGGAAAATATGTGATCGAACCCCTGGAGCGCGGATACGGAACGACTTTGGGCAATGCGCTGCGGCGCATCCTGCTGTCCAGCCTTCCCGGAACGGCTGCCACCAGCATTAAAATTGCCGGCGTGCAGCACGAGTTCTCCACCATCCCCGGTGTGAAGGAGGACGTGACGGAGATCGTTCTGAACGTGAAGAATCTGCTGACGAAGCTGCACAGCGATACCGTCAAGACGGTGTTCATCGAGGCGGTGGGCCCCTGCGAGGTCACGGCCGGTGACATCAAGAGCGACGGTGAGGTGGAGGTCCTGAATCCCGAGCTGCACATTGCAACGCTGGATGTGGGCGCCACCCTCAGCATGGAGATCACCCTGAGCCACGGCCGCGGCTACGTCTCCGCCGACAAGAACAAGGCGGCACGTCCCGGCGTCATCGGCGTGATCCCCATCGACAGTATCTACACCCCCGTTTATAAGGTCAACTACACCGTGGAGAGCACCCGCGTGGGTGCGTCCAGCGACTACGACAAGCTGACGCTGGAGGTCTGGACCGACACCACCATCGCCGCCCGCGATGCGGTGTCCCTGGGCGCCAAGATCCTCTGCGACCATTTTGCCCTGTTCACCGACCTGTCCGACACGCTGGGCGACAAGTCCACCGTGGTGGAAAAGGCGCAGGACTCCAAGGACAAGATGCTGGAGCTGACCATCGAGGAGCTGGATCTGTCCGTGCGCAGCTTCAACTGCCTCAAGCGTGCCAACATCAACACCGTCGAGGACTTGATCTCCAAGACCGAGGACGAGATGATGAAGGTCCGCAATCTGGGACGTAAGTCCCTGGAGGAAGTCATCAACAAGCTGGCGATGATGGGCTTGTCCCTGGCCAGCGAAGACAACAACTAACGATCCAGCGCGTACCGCGCCCGATCATAACAAGGAGGAAACTGAAATGCCCGGAACTCGTAAGCTCGGTAAGACTACCGATCAGCGTATGGCGATGCTCCGTCAGCAGGTCACCGATCTTCTGGACAACGGCCGGATGGAGACCACCATCACCCGAGCCAAGGAGATCAAGCCCCTCACCGAGAAGATGATCACTCTCGGCAAGAAGGGCGACCTGGCCGCTTACCGTCAGGCGCTGAGCTTCATCACCCGCGAGGATGTGGCCAACAAGCTGTTCAAGGAACTGGCTCCCAGCTACGCCGAGCGCAACGGTGGCTATACCCGCATCATCCGCACCGGCGTCCGCCGCGGCGATGCTGCTGAGACCGCCATTATTGAGCTGGTGAAGTAAATTTACTTTCATACAAAAAGAACACGCCGCAGGGCGTGTTCTTTTTGCGCTTTTTGGAGGATTTTCCCAAAGACGCCGCTTGCGGCGTCTCTTTCTGCGCACCGACGCATATACTTCTCCCGGTGATGAGATGAAGAGAACCCTTTGCGCGCTGCTGGCGCTGCTGCTGTGCCTGTCCGCCTGCGCTTCGCGGGAGCAGGAGGCCCCGGTCTCCGGCCAAACGCCGCAGGATACGCTCAAGTATGTGGCGCTGACCTTCGACGACGGCCCGTCGCCCCGGTGTACGCCCCGGCTGCTGGACGGACTGGCGGAGCTGGGGGCCAAGGCGACCTTTTTCGTGGTGGGCTGCCAGGCGGTGAAGGACCCGGACATCGTGCAGCGCATCGCGGCGGAGGGCCACCAGGTGGGCAACCACTCCTATGACCACGCGGACCTGCACAGCCTGACGCCGGAGGAAGCGCTGGCGGATCTGGAGAAAAACGACGCCCTGCTGCAGGAGCTGCTGGGGGAGGGGGAGTATTGGGTGCGCCCGCCCTATGGGCTGCTGGCGGAGAAGGAGTCGGCGGCGCTGTCCGTGCCGCTGGTGAACTGGTCTGTGGACACGGAGGACTGGCGCACAAAGGACAGCGGCAGGATATTGGACGTGATCTACCGCTGCACCGGCGACGGCGACATCGTGCTGCTGCACGACCGCTACCAGAACACCGTGGACGCGGTGCTGACAGCGGTGGCGCATTTGCAGCAGCAGGGATATGTGTTCGTGACCGTGGAGGAGCTGCTGGCGCGCAAGGGCATCACGCCGGAACCGGGCGTGACGTATCGCTGCGCAAAGTGAAAAACCGCCCCGGAGCGCTGCTCCGGGGCGGTTCGATGCAGATATAAGCTTACAGCATGCAGTTGATGACCAGGGTCAGGACGATGAACACAGCGCCCACCCACTTCGTGGCCTTGGCCAGCTTGGCGTCAAGGCTCTTGGCCTTGGACTTGGCCATATAGCTGTCAGCGATGCCGCCGATGGTGCCGGACAGGCCCTGGCTCTTGCCGGACTGGAACAACACGATCAGGATCAGGATCAGGGCGGCGATAAGCTGCAAAATCGTAATAGCAATCAACATTTCGGACTCCTCCAACTATTCCATGCCATGCGGCATTCTAATCACAGTACTGTTGATTTTATCACATATCGGGGGCGTTTGCAAGAGGAAAAATTCAAAAAATAATAGAACAAATGTTGCAATATGCGCGCCGCCGTGATATAATGTGGTCAGAAAAGTGCATGCGCTTGTTGACAGCAGCATGGAACGCATGAGAACGACATGGAAAACGGTATAGAATCGGCGGAAAAGCCGTCGGGGCCTGCTGAGACAGAGGACTGCGGTGTCCGGCGCAGGAAATATCGCCGCAAAGCGGCGATGGAAGCGCGCGAGCAGCGCGGCATAGGGCGTGAGAAAGGCGAAAGGGGCAGAGGTATGGCGAAGATGACAAAAATGCAGCAGCGCATTTACGACTACATCGCGCAGGCGCTGCGGGAGCAGGGGTACCCGCCCTCCGTGCGGGAGATCGGCGAGGCGGTGGGGCTGAAGTCGCCGTCCACGGTGCATTTCCACCTGAAGCACATGGAGGAGCTGGGCGTGCTGACCAAGGGCGCAGGCAAGGGCCGGGCCTTGACGCTGGCGCAGCCCCCGCAAGGGGATGCGCCTGTCGGGCATTCCGGACTCTCTGCGGGTCCCGGCGCGCCCGCGCCTGTGCAGGAAGAGGAGGAGCCGGCGGCGGACCGCATCCCCGTGGTGGGGACCGTGGCCGCGGGCAGCCCGATCCTGGCGGAGGAGTGCATCGAGGACTACCTGACCTTCGACACCGGCGGGCGCGAGGGGGAGTACTTTGCCCTGCGGGTGCGGGGCGAATCCATGCTGAACGCGGGGATATTGCCGGACGATCTGGTGGTGGTGCACCGCCAGCCCACGGCCAACAACGGCGAGATCGTGGTGGCGCTGCTGGGCGACGAGGCCACGGTGAAGCGGCTGAGCCGCCGAAACGGCCAGGTGTGGCTGCTGCCGGAGAACGAGAATTACCGCCCGATCGACGGGCGCGAGGCGACCTTGTTGGGCAAGGTCACGGCGGTGGTGCGGCAGTACAGCTGATGCACGGCAGCTGCGCGGGGATATTGCCGTGCAGAGGAAGAAGTATAAAAAGTGGGGGGGCCTTAAGAGTGCTTGCGGCGGACCGTACCCCAGGGGCACTTGCTGCGCTGCGTCGAGGACGCAGGGTACTACGGGGGAGGCGGATTGCCACGTCGGGCTTCGCCCTCCTCGCAATGACACCTCATCCGTCAGCCTGCGGCTGACACCTTCCCCTCAAGGGGAAGGCAAAAGGCGGGGCGGGCCGATGCGGGTAAATTTCCAAAATGTGGAAAAATGCAAGAAATTTGTTACCGGGAATGGAGGTTTTAGGGGAAAATACTGAAATTGGGGTGGACAAACCGGGAGAGTGTGGTATAATCTGTATATCCGCAGGAGTACTCCTGCTTTAGCGTTTTAACAGAGATTAAAACGAAGCGTCCTGCGGAAATATCAACCAAAAGGGGTAGAGGACATGAAAAAGTGGGTAGCAACTGTGTTGGCGCTGGTCATGGCGCTGGGGCTGTGCAGCGTCAGCTGGGCGGAGGAATATGACGGTTTTGTTAAAGGCGAACAAGGCACCAATGGGATGGATACTTATTCCGTTGATGTGACGAGCCAAGAACAATTGCAGGCGGCAGTTAAGGCAACGGACTGCTTTGGCGCAAATATGATCATCAATATCAAAAATAATATTACGATCACAGGGAGTTGGGAGCCCGGCTACATCAATGGCTATGGAAAGAGCGGAAAGCCTGGAACAGGTGTTGTGACAGTGAACGGGAATGGCCATAAAATCACCGGTCTGAGTGACATGCTGTTTTCGGGATCATGGGCGGGTAAGTGCGCACTGATCGTCAACGATCTGACGATTGCGAATGCGAATATCGAAGTTGAAAAAGGTGATGAAACAAAAAGCAAAGGAGTAGGTGCATTTCTTGGCAGCGCTGGGGCAACGACAGAGGTCGTGTTCTCGAATTGCCATTTGGTAGATTCTCATGTGGAAGGCGGACATTGGACGGGTGGTTTTGTCGGATATTCTGCTGGTTATAGCGGCAGTGACGGACCGGTGTTCCAAACAGTCAAGTTCACGGGGTGCACGGTAAGCGGCAGCACATTGACAGGTAAAGGCTCTGTTGGTGCGCTGATGGGACATGCTACTGGCGACGCTTGGACGTTGGTGGAGGTGAAGAATACCTCTGTTACTGCGAATGAAGTGACATCTACCGGGAATTCTGACAACAAGGCTGGCGCTTTGTTTGGTACGACGGGAGCAGCCGGTACGGAGAAGAACGGGAAAACTGGTGGTATCGTGGTTGAGGCGGTAGTTGAGGTCAACACTGTAAAATCCAACGGAACGCCGGTAACGACCATCTATGGGCGTCAGGGGTCGTCCGAGGGTAAGCTGAAGCTGACTGGCGGCCGCTATGATAATATGCCCATTGCAGAAAGCGATGCAAGTTGGGCGGCTCCTGATGGAAATCTGGCGATGGCAGAAGTGACTGATGAGTCCGGTGAGATCACGTACAACTATGGTACGGATTATATCCAGGCAGCAGCGACCGCTGAAGGTGTAAAGACCATCATCATTAAGAACGGTGATGTACAGTTGACCGGTGTGGCGGCGGGCGTGAATGTGAAAAACCATGCCGAGGGGAATACGGTGACGGTTAACGGCAGCAAGAACATTACCAAACAGGATGAGGAAGGATATACTGTTCCTCAGCCGGAGCAGAAGCCGTCCAACAACTACTACTATTATTCTCCCTCCACCACTACTACCGATACCACCAAGGGTTCTCCCAAGACGTTTGATGCGGGGGTTGGCGTGTACGCCGTGACGGCGGTGCTGTCCCTGAGCGGTATGGCGTGGACGGCGAAGAAGAGACACTGAGAGAAGAGCAAACGAGCAAAAAAGAAGCACCCCCGGAGGGTGCTTCTTTTTTGTGCTTTTTTTGGGGGGTGCGCGATGACACCTCATCCGCCCCTGCGGAAGGAGCAAGGCATGGGTCTCGGCCCCTACGAAAGGAATACGGATTGCCGCGTCGCTTCGCTCCTCGCAATGACAACGCGCGGCGGGCAATGACGGGGGAAGGAGGGTCAGACGGTGAGCTCGAGGCGGAGGGAGTCGGGGCCGAGGATGCAGCTTTCGTAATAGCCGTCACCGGTGGTGCGGGGCGGGCTGGCCAGGGGATAGCCGTCCGCGCAGAGACGGGCGGTGAGGGCGTCCACGGCTTCGCGGCTGCCCAGGCTGACGGCGATGTGGTCCGGGCCGATATGGCGGCCCTCCGGGGCGGGACGGGCCACGTCCCACTGCATCAGCTCCAGCACGCCGCCCTGGGAAAACGTGAGGAAGTAGGAGCGGAAGCCGGTGCGGGGGTTGTGGTACAGGGCGCCGGCGGTGCAGTCGAAATAGGTGGTGAAAAAGGCACGGGCGCGCTCCAGATCGGAGAAAAACAGCGCGGTGTGGGCGAGATACATGGCGTTCACCTCAGCTTACTTGTATTTACGGGTGTGCTGGCGTTATTTGTCCAGGCGGACGGCCCAGCTGAGACCACGGAGGGGGTCGGTCTCGGTGGGTGCCAGGCCGGAGACAATGCCCTGGGTGGTGACCACGGAGACGGATTTGAAGCACACCGGGACGATGGGCGCGGTGTCCAGCAGGTGCTGCCAGAGGGCGGTCAGGGACGCGGCGCTGCCGGAGGCGCGATAGGCGCGGAGCAGCTGGTCGGTGGTCTCGTCGGACCAGCCGCCGTAGTTCAGGGAGCCCTCGGAGCCAAGGAGGGCGGTGAGATCCCAGTCAGCGGTCAGGCGGCACTCGCCGTAGTAGAGGTCGAAGTCGCCGCTTTGCAGGCGGGCGAGGAAGGTGTCCCAGGGGACGGCCTCGACGGTGACGGTCATGCGGGGGGTAGTCAGGTACACGGCTACCTCCTGGGCGGCGGAGACCTTGAAGCTGCTCTCCTCATTGACCAGCAGGGTCAGCGTCAGGGGCGCGGCGTCGGCGCTCTCGTCGCCAAGGGCGGCGTTCAGCTGACGGAGGTAGGCGGCGGCATCGTAGGGGGTGTCCAGGGCGGTGTCGTAGCCGGAGCTGACGGGGGAGGCGGGCAGCTGGGCCGCGGCACCGTGGCCCAGCAGGCAGGAGGACACCAGGGCGGCGCGGTCGATGCCGGCGCTGAGGGCCTTGCGCAGGGCCGGGTCGGACAGGGACTCGCGGCGGGTGTTCATGCCGATGAACTGCATGACGGGGGTGGGGGCGTCGGTGTAGTCGCCGTCGCCGGAGACGCCGGTGTTGCTGCTGCCGGTGAGATCCAGCGTCAGCAGCTGTACCTCGCGGGAGGAGAAGGCGTAGAGGGCGGAGTCCAGGTCCTTGCAGTGCTGCAGCGCGATGGTGGACAGGGGCAGGGTGCCGCTCTGCCGCCAGCGGGTGTTGGCGGTCAGGTACGCGCCGCCCTCGGAGCGGGCAAAGACGTAGGGACCGCTGCCGATGGGGGCGGCGTTGGTCTCGGTGCCGGATTTGACGATGGGGATGTCCAGACGGCTGGGCAGCGTGGCCAGAGGGGAGGACAGGGCGACGACCACGGCGTTGCTGCGGACATAGACGGAGCTGACGTCCCGCAGCCGGGCGGCGTAGCGCGCGGAGGAGCGGGCGCGGTTCAGCGTGGCGGCCACGTCCGCCGGCGTGACGGCGGAGCCGTCGGAAAAGACGGCGTCCGCGCGGATGGTGATGGTCCAGGTGCGCTGGTCGGCGTCGTACTGATAGGTGTCGGCCAGCAGGGGCTGGGGCTGGAAGTGCTCGTCCAGGGTGAAAAGGGACTCATACAGCAGGGCCTCCACGGTCTGCTGCATGGCGTCGGTGGTGCTGACGGGGTCCAGGGTGCCGCCGGCGATATAGGGCAGGGTGAAGGCGGTCACCGGCTCCGGCGCCGGGGTCTCGTTCTCCGTCTGGTAGAAGTCGGAGAGCTCGCCCAGGGGGTCGTCGGCGGCCTCCCAGTCGGAGCAGCCGGTGGTCACGATCAGCAGCAGACAAAGCAGCAGGCAGAGCAGTGAGCGTTTCATAGCGTATCCTCCCGCAGTGAGATCAGCGCGGCCTGTTCGCCCCGGCGCAGGGCCATCCGGCGGTGGCTCCAGTACAGGTCCGGGCGGCAGGCGGTGCAGTGTGAGCAGACGTCGATATGGGCGACGCCGGCGCGGCGCAGCCACAGGGCGTTGACGGCCTTCAGGTCGATGTGCCACTTTTGGCCGTTCCAGGTCATATAGGAATCGGCCGCCGGGCCAAGGGCGGCATGGAGGGCGTCGGGCACGTCGCCGTCCGTCTCGAAGCAGCACTGGCCGATGGCGGGGCCGACAGCGGCGCGGATGTCCGCCGGGCGGCAGCCGTAGGCGGCGCACATGGTCTGCACGGTTTTGGCGGCGATGCCGGCGGCGGTGCCCCGCCAGCCGGCGTGGGCGGCGCCGACGACACGGCGCACCGGGTCGTGGAGCAGCAGGACGTTGCAGTCGGCGGAAAAGACGATCAGCGACAGGCCGGGGACGTCAGTGACCAGCGCGTCGGCGCTGTCGTAGTCCTGGGGGATCCACAGGCCCTTGCCGGCGTCGGCGGCGGTGACCAGGCGGACGTCGTCCCGGTGGACCTGTCTGCTGAGGACCACCCGCTGCGCGTCCGTGTGCAGGGCGGCGCAGAGCCGGCGGAAGTTCTCCTGCACGTTGGCCAGGTCGTCGCCCCGGCGGTCGTCCAGGTTCAGGCTGTCCCACGGCGCGGGGGAAACGCCGCCCAGGCGGGTGGAGAAGCCGTGGGAGATGGCGGGGCTGTCCAGCAGGTCGGAGGTCAGGAACAGGAGGTCGTTTTGGGTGTGGGTGTGGAACATAGCGGCTCCTTTCGGGTGTGTGCCGGGGGGGTGTGTGAAAGGGGCGGCGGCTGATGCCGCCGCCCCTCATTTGGCAATGCTTTGTAGGCTACTCAAACGCGAACACAGCGAAGCGGATCACGTTTGAAATAACTCAGGAGTGGTACTCCTTGCAGGTGCATTTTTTCCACTTCAGGCCGCTGCCGCAAGGGCAGAGGTCGTTGCGGCCGATCTTGACCACCTTGGTGGGGCGCTTCTTCACGGTGCCGTCGCCGCCCACGTTCTCGGTCATGCCGCTGGCCACGCGCTCGCGCTTGACCTCCTCGTTCTGGCGCAGACGGACGGAGTACAGACGGCGCACCGTCTCCTCCTTCATGGCGTCCACCATCTCCTCGAACATCTCCAGGGACTCCTTCTTGTAGGCATCCACGGGGTTGGTCTGGGCGTAGGCCCGGAGGCGGATGCCCTGGCGCAGATCCTGCATGGCGTCGATGTGGTCCATCCAGTACTCGTCCACCACACGCAGCAGCACCACACGCTCCAGCTCGCGCATGACGGGCGGGGTGATCTCCTGCTCCTTCTTCTCATAGAAGTCGGCGGCGGCCCTGGTGAACATCTCGATGAAGTCGTCCTCGGTGAGGGAGGGCAGCTGGGCCTCGTCGATCTTCACGGTGTACTTGGTGAAGTAGACGCCCTCCACGCCGCGGAGCAGCTCCTTGCACTGGGCCATGTCCAGATGCTCCTGGCCCATGAAGGCGCTGCGGACCTGGTGGCCGATGGCGCTTTCCATCATGCCCATGATGATGCCCTTGACGTCCATGCCGTCCAGCACCTGCTTGCGCTGGCCGTAGATGATCTCGCGCTGCTTGTTCATGACGTCGTCGTACTCCAGCACGGACTTACGGGCCTGGAAGTTGCGGCTCTCCACAGTGGTCTGGGCCTGTTCGATGGCGCGGGAGAGCATCTTGTTCTCGATGGGGGTGTCCTCGTCGATGTTCAGGCGCTCCATCATACCGGTGACGCGGTCGCCGCCGAAGAGACGCATCAGATCGTCCTCCAGGGAGATGTAGAACCGGGTCTCGCCGGGGTCGCCCTGACGGCCGGCACGGCCGCGGAGCTGGTTGTCGATACGGCGGGAGTCGTGGCGCTCGGTGCCGATGATGAACAGTCCGCCGGCGGCGCGGACCTTTTCAGCCTCGCCGGCGATCTCGGCCTTGTGCTGGGCCAGCTTTTCGGCGAACAGACGGCGGGCGTCCAGGATCTCCTGGTTATCAGTCTCGGCGTAGCCGGTGGCCTCGGCGATGAGCTCGTCGGTAAGGCCGGCTTTGCGCAGGTCGTTCTTGGCCATGTACTCTGCGTTGCCGCCCAGCATGATGTCGGTACCACGGCCAGCCATGTTGGTGGCCACGGTGACGGCGCCCAGCTGGCCCGCCTGGGCCACGATCTCGGCCTCGCGCTCGTGATTCTTGGCGTTCAGCAGATTGTGCTTGATGCCCTCACGGGCCAGCATTTTGCCCAGCAGCTCGTTCTTCTCGATGGAGACAGTGCCCACCAGCACGGGCTGGCCCTTGGCGTGGCATTCCTTCACCTGACGGATGACGGCGCGGTATTTGCCGTTTTCGGTCTTGTAAACGCTGTCCTCATTGTCGATACGGGCGATGGGACGGTTGGTGGGTATTTCGATGATGTCCAGGGCGTAGATGGTGGCGAATTCCTCCTCCTCCGTCAGGGCGGTACCGGTCATGCCGGACAGCTTGCGGTAGAGACGGAAGTAGTTCTGGAAGGTGATGGTGGCCAGGGTCTTGCTCTCCCGCTGGACGGACAGGTGCTCCTTGGCCTCGATGGCCTGGTGCAGGCCCTCGGAGTACCGGCGGCCGAACATCAGACGGCCGGTGAACTCGTCCACGATGACCACCTCGCCGTCCTTGACCACATAGTCCACGTCGCGCTTCATGATGCCGTGGGCCTTGATGGCCTGGTTGATGTGGTGGGCGATGGTGCTGTTCTCCGGGTCGGAGAGGTTGTCCAGGTGGAAGAACTCCTCGGCCTTTTTGATGCCGCGGGCGGTGAGGGTGCAGCTCTTGGACTTCTCATCCACCACATAGTCGGCGTCGATGTCGGTGGCCTCCTCCTCCTTGTCGTCGGTCTCCGCCACCACGAACTTCTTCAGCCGGGAAGCGAACATCTCGGCCATGTCGTACAGCTGGGTGGACTTCTCACCCATGCCGGAGATGATCAGGGGGGTGCGGGCCTCGTCGATGAGGATGGAGTCCACCTCGTCCACGATGGCGAAGGCATGGCCCCGCTGGACCTGCTCATTGGCGTACAGTGCCATATTGTCACGCAGGTAGTCGAAGCCCATCTCGTTGTTGGTGCCGTAGGTGATGTCCGCCTGATAGGCCTTCTGGCGCTCCTCCTTCTTCATGTCGTGGATGATCAGACCCACGGAGAGGCCCAGGAAGCGGTGGACCTTGCCCATCCACTCGCTGTCGCGCTTGGCCAGGTAGTCGTTGACGGTGACGATGTGGACACCCTCGCCGGTCAGCGCGTTCAGATAGGCGGGCAGGGTGGCCACAAGGGTCTTGCCTTCACCGGTCTTCATCTCGGCGATGCGGCCCTGGTGCAGCACGATACCGCCCACCAACTGGACGGGGTAGGGGCGCATGCCCAGCACGCGGTCCGCGGCCTCGCGGACGGTGGCAAAGGCCTCCGGCAGGAGGTCGTCCAGCGTCTCGCCGGCGGAGAGGCGCTGCTTGAACTCCGGGGTCTTGGCCTGAAGCTCCGCGTCGGTCAGCTTTTTGTATTCGTCCTCCAGGGCGGTGATCTTGTCCACGATGGGATAGATGCTCTTCAGCTCACGCTGGCTGTAGGTGCCGAACACCTTGGTAAACAGTCCCATATATTTTTATCCTTTCTGCGTAAAAAGATACTTGCGCACAATAATACACATACAGTATAGCACATACTCGTGTCTAATGCAAAAAGATTTTCTGTGAACAGTTTTACCGGGCAGGCGGGGCGCTTTGCGGTTGTGCGGGGCGGAAAAGTGTGGTATACTGATACCGGAAGAAAGGCCGCTGCGCGAAGCGGCAATAAGGAAACACGAAAAGAAGGAGTTTTCGCCATGAAGCTGCGCTTTTACGGTGCTGACCGGTGCGTCACCGGCAGCTGCCATTGTCTGGAGGTCAACGGCAAGAATATTTTGGTGGACTGCGGCTTGCAGCAGGGCCGGGACGAGATCGACAACACCGCACTGCCCTTCCATCCGGGCAGCATCGACGTGGTGCTGGTGACCCACGCCCATATCGACCACTCCGGGCGCATCCCCATGCTCATCAAGAACGGGTTCCAGGGGAAGATCATCACCACACGGCTGACGGCGGACCTGCTGGACATCATGCTGCAGGATTCCGCCCACATCCAGGAGCAGGACGCGGAGTATCAGAACCGCAAGAACAAGCGGGCGGGCCGGCCGGAGGTGGAGCCGATCTACACCGTGGCCGACGCCATGCGGGTGCGGGAGTTCATCCAGACCTGCGAATACGGGCAGGAGGTGCCGGTGGTGGACGGCGTCACGGCGCAGTTCATCGACGCGGGCCACCTGCTGGGCAGCGCCAGCATCAAGCTCACCTGCCATGAGGGCGGCGAGACGCGGACCGTGGTGTTCTCCGGCGACATCGGCAACGTGGACCAGCCCATCATCCGCGACCCGCAGTTCTTCGACAGCGCGGACTATGTGCTGACCGAGTCCACCTACGGCGACCGGAACCACACCGAGGTGTGGAGCTACACCGGGCAGCTGGCGGAGATCATCGACGAGACGCTGGGCAAGGGCGGCAACGTGGTCATCCCCTCCTTTGCCGTGGGCCGCACCCAGGAGCTGCTGTATTTCATCCGGGAGATCAAGGACAAGGGGCTGGTGACGTCCGTGAAGGACTTCCCGGTGTATGTGGACAGCCCGCTGGCCAAGAAGGCCACCACTATTTTCTGCGGCGACTTGCGGGGCTATCTGGACGAGGACGCCCTGGCCCTGGTGCAGGACGGCACCCACATGTTCAATTTCCCCGGCCTGCACCTGACGGAGACGGTGGACGAGTCCAAGCTGCTGAACATGGACAAGACTCCCAAGGTCATCATCTCCGCCAGCGGCATGTGCGACGCGGGACGTATCCGCCACCACCTGAAGTATAACCTGTGGCGCGCGGACAGCGCCGTGGTGTTCGTGGGCTTCCAGTCTCCGGGCACGCTGGGCCGCAACCTGCTGGACGGGGCGGAGAGCGTGAAGCTGTTCGGCGAGGAGATCGCCGTGCGGGCCAAGATCGTCAACTTCCCCGGTCTGAGCTCCCACGCGGACCACGACCATCTGGTGGAGTGGATCAAGCACTTCGACCCGGCCAAGACCACCCATGTGTTCGTGGTACACGGCGACCGGGAGGTGGCGCCGGTGTATGCCGAGACGGTAAAGGGCCTGGGCTTTGCGGCCCACGCGCCCCAGTATACGGAGGAGTATGACCTGATCGCCGACAAGCAGCTGGCCGCCGGCTATCTGCCGGAGCGCAGGACCCGGGCCTATGAGGGCGCGCCCAAGGCCACGGCGGCGTATCAGAAGCTGGTGCAGCTGGGCGACATGCTCATCGGGCTCATCCGGCGCAGCAAGGGTCGGGACAACAAGACCCTGGCCGCCTTTGCCGAGGCCATCAGCAAGGTCATCAGCAAATTCGAGTTCTGAGCCGTGCCGGAGAAGAACAGGATCTATCGCGCCCGCATCCAGGGGTATACCTCCGAGGGGCTGGGCGTGGCCCGCATCGACGGGCAGGCGGTGTTCGTCCACCGGGCGCTGCGGGACGAGGAGTGCGACGTGCTGATCCTCAAGGTGCTGAAAAACGCCGCCTTCGGCAAGGTGGTGCAGGTGTACGGGGCCTCGCCCCACCGGCGGGAGCCGGACTGCCCCTGGTATGGCCGCTGCGGCGGCTGCGACTTCCGGCACATGGACCGGGAGGAGGAGCTGTACGCCAAGCGGCAGCGGGTGCAGGACGCGCTGGCGCGCATCGGCGGCAGCGACGTGACCGTGGAGACCATCCGCGCCGGGGAGCAGCTGCACTACCGGAACAAGAGCCAGTATCCGGTGTCCGCCGACGGGCAGGTGGGCTTTTACAAGGCGCGGAGCCACCAGGTGATCCCGGTGGAGTGGTGCCTGATCCAGAAGCCCCAGGCGGACGCGGCGGCGGAGGCCCTGCGGCGGTATATCCGGGAGTACGGCGTGCCGTGCTACGACGAAAGGATCCGGCGGGGGCTGGTGCGGCACCTGTACGTCCGCACCAACACGGCGGGGCAGTCCCTGGTCTGCGTGCTGGTCAACGGGAAAAGGCTGCCCCATGAGGACGCGCTGGTGTCGCTTATGCGCCAGGCGCTGCCGGAGGCCGTGGGCGTGGTGCTGGGGGTGAATACCCAGCCCACTGGCGCGGTGCTGGGCAGCGAATACCGCACCCTGTGGGGCGCGGACGTGCTGGAGGACACTCTGTGCGGTCTGTCCTTCCGGCTCAGTGTGCCGTCCTTCTACCAGGTGAACCACGACATGGCGGAGGTGCTGTACGACACCGCGGTGGATTTTGCGGGGCTGACCGGCAGCGAGACGGTGCTGGATCTGTACTGCGGCGCGGGGACCATCACGCAGGTGATGGCCCGGCGGGCGGGCAGGGTCATCGGCGCGGAGCTCGTGGCGGAGGCCATCGACGACGCCCGGGAGAATGCCCGGCGCAACGGCATAGAGAACGCGGAGTTCTTCTGCGGCGACGCGGCGGCCGTGGCAGCGGACTTCGCCGCCAGGGGGCTGCGGCCGGACGTGATCTGCGTGGACCCGCCCCGGAAGGGGCTGAGCCCGGAGGTCATCGAGGCGGCGGCGCAGATGGCGCCGGAGCGCATCGTATACGTCTCCTGCGACCCGGCCACGCTGGCCCGGGACGTGAAGCTGTTCGGCGAGCGGGGCTACAGGGCCGTCCGTGCGGCGGCGGTGGACATGTTCCCAGGGACGGCAAATGTGGAGACTATATGTTTATTGTCCAAACTTAATGCGAAGCAACATATCGAGATTAACTTGGATATGGACGAGCTGGATTTGACCGATGCGGAAAAGAAAGCCACCTACCAAGAAATCAAAGATTATGTGTTGGAGCACAGCGGCTTGAAAGTCAGCAGCTTGTATATCGCACAGGTAAAACAGAAGTGCGGTATCATTGAGCGTGAGAACTACAATAAGCCGAAGTCTGAGGACGCTAAACAGCCGCAATGCCCGCCAGATAAAGAAAAAGCAATCAAGGAGGCATTGACGCACTTCGGCATGATTTAAGGAGGGCGGATATGACGTATTTGATTTCTTGTGAGTTCAACATGGATACCGCTTGTGTGGAACTGAAATTCAACGACGGCAGTATGATTGCCATTGACACCATTGCCGTGGAGAACGAGGTTGCCGACAATATGTATCAGCGGTCAGAGTTGGACTGGCTGATCTACAATGCGCCGTTGGAGTACGCCGATCTGATACTGAACGGCGATCCGGAGAAGTATCTGAAAGCGGTCACGCAGTATAAGCCGTTGGATAGCTGACATGGAAACAGCCCGTAGGACGTCAAAATCCTACGGGCTGTGTTTTCAGCCATATTTTAACTGTATTATCTTCTGTAATTCACAACCTCACCTGCTTTCTCCTGGCTAATCAGCATTCCAGAAGTATCAAAAGTGTATCTGAATACATAGCTTGTGCCGCCAATTGTGAAGGAACTTGTTGCGGGAGAGAAGAATGTGGAGGTAATGCTTTCTACATCCCAAAGTAGATTTCCCGTATCACTCACAGAAAGCTTTCCACCAAGAGACCCGTTGACAGAGTAGTATTCTTGGGGTTTCCCTGCATTAGGCTCACATACCAACAACATTGCGGTGTAGTTGTCCCGTACCATAGGCGTCAGTTCATCACTGGAAATTTCCCAGATGTTATTATCAAACAGATAATTCAATACTCCGGCAATTTCATATCTACCGCCTGCACTCTGATCTTCATTAGCAAGTCTCGGAACAGCGTACGCAGACAAATAGATATTTCCGTTATATTCAATCATATCGGTAATGTAATAGTAAGAATCTTCATCGCCATAGGAGAAGGACTCTGTAATATTACCTTCGCGGTCAACCTTAACGATTTTTGCGTGCTCATTCGTCATATAGCTACCGAGCTGAACCATGTAACCATCTTCAAACCGAGCTGCATTCCAAATCCCGTAGTTACCTACTTCGGTTTTATGGAAGTAGGTTTCTTTTCCATCCACCGTATACTGGCTAAGACAGAAATATTTCAGATCACCACGGCTGATTACGGCATAGCTGCCATCAGCATTTTCCAAAACGGAAGCGATGTATTCATCGTCAAATCCGTTATTGAGCATGTGTTTCCAAACGAGATTACCATCTAAGTCGATTTTAGCCATCCATGCATGGGAAATTTGAGTACTGGACCAAGTGTCGGTTCTACCGTAGGCAATTACACCATCCGATACGATGCTATAATCTTCAATCCAAAAATCGGAAATAGAAACACTCCAAAGCAAGTTATCTCCATCGTATTTCTCGAGATAGCTCTTATCGTGCACCTCTAAGCCAAGAGATTCATCTTCTTTGTATTCCGAATGGTATTTATAGTGTACGCCTGTTTGTGTGGCACCAATAAAACCACCGGTATAATTTTTATAATTCCAAAGATTTTCAATATCCTCTGGTGTTGGATTGTCTTGAACAATCTCGTAACCACCGATATTATCGGAAGAAATACTGTTTCGAATCACTTCGGCGGTCTTAGAATAAGTGAACGACTTCGTTGTAATATCACGATACACTTCCTTAATCTCACCACGAGTAAGTCCTTCCGTAGACATACCATAGTCATTAAAGAATTGAACAGCAGCTTTATATTCCTTTGCTTCAGCAACAACCGCAAAGGAACCGAAGCAAACGGACAGGACTAAGACCATGCAGGCAGCGATTGTACCCCATCTAAACC
Organism: uncultured Oscillospiraceae bacterium; assembly: GCA_934623575.1. GTDB lineage: Bacteria > Bacillota > Clostridia > Oscillospirales > Oscillospiraceae > Vescimonas. The sequence continues at coordinate 20,741 of CAKTVL010000018.1, read as the reverse complement.
AAATTGGCTTATTTAGAGATTTCTTTGCAACGGGAGCTGCTTCGGCAATGTGTCGATCATCAATTTCTCCAAAAATGTCTAAAAGACGTTTGTTTTTCATAACGTTATACCTTCTTTCTCCAATACAGATTTAAGTTTGCCTCTTGTACGGAAAAGGGTAACTGTCACTTTGCTTTCAGAAAGGCCATATTCATCTGCGATTTCTTTTACGGGACTCATATAAAAATAACGACGAACAAATATTTTTCTTGTTTCTGCTGGGAGTTCATCAAGGAAACGGTCGAGTACATCTCTGATGACCATATTCTCAACAGTATTTACTGCATCTTGTTCAGCAGGGATGCACTCTGATAGTTCGTCGAGAATTAGTGAGGTTTGTCCCGCACCACGCTTTTCAGCAGAGAGCTTTTCCCATTTATTCAAAGATAAATTGCGAGTGATTTTTCCAAGAAACGTCTGCAATTTGCTCGGGCGTTTAGGTGGAATGGAGTTCCATGATCGGAGATATGTATCGTTGACACATTCCTCCGAATCTTCATCGTTATGCAGAATGCTGTAGGCAATGTAGTGGCAGTATCTTCCGTATTTCTTGGAAGTTTCAGATATGGCTTGTTCGGAACGTTCCATGTAAAGCTCTATGATTTTGCTATCATCCATATCATCACACTCCTTTCGTTTGTATCAAGGCCTTTCACCCTAATACACCGGGGTTACACACTGTTCACTACACTTTTATTGGAATTTTTTGAAAAATATTTTTGAGATAGCAGACCAGGTACTATCAACAAAAAGTCCGCTATTGTTTTTCTGCCGCAGCAGCGTGACGAGGAAATTTTCTGTGTTGGCAAACACGGAATTTTTGCTCGGCACCCCACGGCACAGGTTGAGATTTTTGCAAAGCCTCTGCAAAAATGAATGTCGTGTGCTGTGGCATTTTCGAGAAAAGGTCCGACATGGTAAAACGCAGTTTTTTCAATGTGGGTACCATTTGTGAGAAAATGATGGGGGTATCCAAAGGGGTGAAATCCCTTGGCTCTGGGTTTCCAATAGGGGTGAGCAGCATCCCTATTGGCACACGATTTTGCTTGCAAAGTCTAGTGTGTTATACCTTTGGCGACCGCTGACGCTGGAAAGGGGCTGTCCCACGCCAGACAGACACTTTTCGGCGGAAGCAGAACAGGCGGATTTTGTGGGCTGAAAGGAACACAAAACGAAGGATTTAGCATGAGCAAAATCCGCCTGTTCGTGTGTAGTTGGCATAGGAAATCTTGAAGCTGTGCGGAAAGATTTTCTGTGACAACGGGGGCGCAAGAGGTATATAAAACCCGCCGCAGCGTCTGTTCCCCTCGTTAGTGAAACCACCACGGCAGTTCCAACCATACGTTATCCAACGCCAGCCTCTCCGTGGATTTCGCTCTGCTCTCTGACAGGAAGAAATGCTCCGCTGTCTCCGTCAAAGGATGCTCTATATTGTCCTCAAATCCGAAACGGTACAACAGATATTCACGCTCTCGATTGCTGATTGCATCAAGGGCGGCGTGAAGTTCTTCGTGCGTTTCCTTTGCAATATAAATCTGTGCGGGATTGGTCATATTGGAATCGGGGACAAAGGCATGACGATCCCGATTTTCAAATTTCGTCACCTCATCCAGACTGACGATCTCGCCCATGTGCTTTGCTTCAAAGGATGTACTCTGACTTCGGATGTAGTCGATCATGGAATTGCGAATTGCCGGAGCTGCGTAAGTCAGAAATTTGTTGCCGCCATCGGGATTGAATTTCTCCACGCATCCCATCAGTCCCAGACAGCCTTCCTGCACAAGATCGTCAAAGGTAACACCGAGTGCCCGATTGACTTCTATCTGTGCGCTCCATATTTCATGCGCCGTCATTTTGATAAAACGCAGATTGTTTTCCACAAGACTGTTCAGCGCATCCATGTTCCCGTTCTGCGCCAGCGCACACAGTTTTTCGTTATCAACTGCCGTCATGTTCATCTTCTGTTGGCTTGACCGTGAGCAGTCCGATCAATGCCTGATTGAATTGTTTTAATGCTTCGGGGTCAACACCCTCCATGCCACTGACGCTGCCCGTGATCGCTTCGGCAACCATTTCGGGCGTGATATTCGGCTTTGTCACATCCTGCCCCTTTGTCAGCTCTGCGTACATATGCTGTGCCGCTTCTTTGCTCATGGCTTGTGCGTCTGAGACATTGGAGCCGATCTCCTTCTTGATTTCTTTCAACACATTCATAAAGGTGTTCTGAATAGCAGTAAGATCAGCTTGATACATCGGCATCCTTGAAACGCTGACAGTCTTTGCGGCTTCTGTAATGGCTTCTCTATCTTCGGGATGCTGCTTTGCTTCTCCCATCAACAGCGCACTCAATGTGGCATACATCTGATTCTGTGCGGCATATCCGGCAGCAAGGGTATCATCAAAATAATGTGCGATCATATTGGTCATTGCGGCGAAGTTTTTGTTTTCCAGTAAGCGATTGACAACCTCAGCATTGACCTTTCCTGTGTAGAGATTTTTTGCCGCCTGTACCGACAAGCCGAGTTCGGCTATATCGTAATTCATGCGGTCGGGAATATCGGTAACGCCGAGCAGGAAGTCGGTGGATACCTCAAATTCCTTTGCGATCTTTTTGATATTCTCGTCACCGAGTTTGCCTGTTGCATTGCTGATAAATCTGCTGAGTGTGCTGACATCCATTCCAATTTTTGCGGCAAGCTCACTCTGCGTGATCTTACGTTCTTTCATCAAATCCTGCAAACGCTCTCTGATGTTGCCGGATAAGTATTTGCGCTCCATGCTCTGCGCCCCCTTTCCTATTGGCATCAATCTTTTGTTTTTGACTTGATATATTTTCCGCTCTTGACTCTTGCATCGGCGGGCTTCTCTGCATTTTCGGGGATAATCCATCGTCCACCCGCCCTCTGTGCGCCGGGGATGCGGTTTTCATTGCAGAGGATACCGACACGGCGGTGGGAAATGCCCCATTTTTCTGCAACCTCAAAGGTAGAAAGATATTTCATCGGTATTACCCTCCATTCCTGTACTACTTTATATTATATACCACAAGTGGAATAAAATCAATATCATAACTGTGAACAATCGCCGTCCTGCGTTTTGCATTTTTGCAAAATTGCAGGGCGGCTTTTTTGTTTTCCTGCATTTGTGCGTGATTTTTCGGTCTATAGACATTTTCTCCGTATATTCAAGCAGACGAACAAAATCGTCGAGAAAAATTTATGGAGGAATGCGATGAACATTTATGAAAGCATCAAGGCGGCAATCAGCGTAAAGCAATCCGCCGAACACTACGGGCTGAAAGTGAGCCGCAACGGCATGGCTTGCTGCCCGTTCCACAATGACAGGCATCCGAGCTTGAAGCTGAACGAGGAATATTTCTTCTGCTTCGGCTGCGGAGCCAAGGGGGATGTGATCGACTTCGTGGCAAGGCTCTTTGATCTGAGCAGCTACGAAGCGGCGCAAAGACTGGCTGCGGACTTCGGTATCAGCACCGAGCCGGGACAGCCTGTGGCAGTTCCCCACAAGTTAAAGCATCCCTATATCCGTCAGTTCCGGGAGGACGAAATGCTGTGCTTCCGAGTGCTGACGGATTATTTGCATCTGCTGGAAGATTGGAAAGTATGGTATGCACCGAAAACGCCGGATGATGCTCTGGATGATCGCTTTGTGGAAGCCTGCCAGATGATTGATTATATCGAATATCTGGCAGATATTTTGACCGCAGGTGATCTGGAAGAACGTGTTGCCGTGGTGGACGAGCTGATGAAAAATGGCAAGATCACGTTCCTACAGGACTACACCACAAGAAAGAAAAAGGAGGATATGCGCCATGAGCGAAGAAATGATGCAGACCTCGCCCTTTGAGTGTCCGGCGTGGTTTGACGGAAAGAAAATCAATGAAACTGTATTCTGTGAAGAATTTCTCCGTGATTATCCGATGGTCACGGTGAACGATGCTTTTTTCACGGTCAATGGCAGAGTACACGATGAAAACCGCTTGAAAAAGGTCATCTATGACCGCATCAAGTATTATGTGACCAGCGGCGTTGCAAAGAAAGTCACCAATCTGCTGGATGTCATGCGTATGGAGTGCTGCACCGCAAAGCTATCTCTGTACCAAGACCGTATCCATGTGGCGAACGGCACGTACTATCTGAACGGCACATTCAGTCCCGAAAAGGATTTCTGCCGCAACCGTCTGCCCGTTGCCTATAATCCCGATGCTCCGCAGCCTGTGACATGGCTGCACTTTTTATCCCAACTTTTAGAGCCGGAGGACATTCTGACCTTGCAGGAGTTTATGGGATATTGCTTTATCCCCTCCACCAAGGGACAGAAGATGCTCCTGCTGATCGGTAAGGGCGGCGAGGGGAAAAGCCGCATCGGTATCGTCCTTCGTGCGCTGCTTGGCAGCAACATGAACACAGGCAGTATCGCAAAGGTGGAGACAAGTCCCTTTGCTCGTGCAGATTTGGAACATGAACTTGTGATGCTGGACGATGATATGAAACTGGAAGCTCTCCCCCAGACCAACAACATCAAGGCGATTATCACAGCGGAGCTGCCGATGGATTTGGAGAAAAAGGGACAGCAGAGCTATCAAGGTGATTTGTATGTACGCTTCATCGGCTTGGGTAACGGTGTCCTGCAATCTCTCTATGACCGCAGCGTTGGTTTTTTCCGCAGACAGATCATCCTCTCCACCAAGGAGAAAGACCCGAACAGAAAGGACGATCCCTATATCGCTGAAAAGATGTGCGCCGAAGCGGAGGGCATCTTCCTGTGGGCGTTGGAGGGCTTGCACCGTTTGATCGACAACGATTACAAGTTTACGGTCAGCCAGTCGGCACAGGACAACATGGACGCTGCCGTATCGGACGGAAACAACATCATCGAGTTTTTAAGCTCCGAGGGGTATATCCGCTTCAAGGCAGATTATGAGGTCAGCTCCAAAGACCTGTACGCCGTTTACAAGCTGTGGTGTGATGATAACGCTTTGAGCAGCCTTTCCCAAAAGAGTTTCTGCTCGTTTCTCAAACAGAATGAGAGTCGGTACAACATCGAGTACACCAATAAGGTCAATATCGGCAGCGGGAGGTATGCCAGAGGATTTGTCGGCATCGAGCTTCTGCAAAGACCATTTCTGTAAAAATGATATTGACCCGAAAATACGTGTACCATCCGTACCAAGTGTACCACGGTACAGCAAGTACACTTGGTACACGTACTTTTCAGTCCGTTTCACTATTATTTTTCAATGCTGTTGGCGGATGCCCTGTTTTTGGGCATTGAAAATCAATGGTAATGAAAACAGGAAAGATTTTGACCGCAGAACAAAACCATTTCACGAAATCGTGCTTCTCTGAACAATGTATCCCGTTTACGGAACAATAGGTATTTTCTCTGTTCCAGAGCAAATCACACGGAACAGTAAAGTGGGATATGGTCATATATGGGCAGGACATCACAAGCAAAATTCTGAACGGATTTCAGAGATTGCAGATTTTCACTAATCGGTGAAGTGGGTATGCCGTAGGGCGTACCGTTTTCGCCGCATTACAAACAAAATTTATGGAGGATTTTATCAATATGAATGTACGCAACGAAATAAAGGCACAGATCATCCGTACCGGAATGACTATGCAGGAAGTTGTTGACCTGCTCTCGGACGAGTACGGATGGAGCGACAGCGTTTCCAATCTGTCCGCAAAACTACAGAGAGAAAGTATCCGATACAAGGAAGTCGTGGAGCTTGCCGATGTGCTGGGCTACGACATCGTATGGCAGAAAAGGAGGGGCAAATAATGGCAAATGCACAGTACGCTATTTTAAGATTTGCGAAATACAAGGGACCGGAGATCAGCGGCATTGAAGCTCATAACGAGCGCACCAAGGAGAAATACGCAAGCAATCCAGACATTGACCCGTCCCGTACACACTTGAATTTCCATCTTATCAAGCCCGAAAGGAAGTACAGAGCTGAATCCGAGTGTCAGATTGCAGAAGCCGGATGCCGCACACGCTCGGACAGCGTTCGTGTGGTGGAAGCTCTCATAACCGCTACGCCGGAGTTTTTCAAGGGAAAGAAACGAGCTGAAATCCGTGAGTTCTTCAATGAAGCGTTGGAGTTCATCAAGCAGAATCAAGCTCCCGAAACGATCATATCCGCTGTGGTGCATCTGGACGAGAAATCGCCCCATATGCACCTTTGCTTTGTACCTCTGACGGAGGATAAAAGGTTGTGTGCCAAGGAGATTTTAGGGAACAAAAAGAAGCTGACACAGTGGCAGGACAAGTATTGGGAACACATGGTAAAGAAATATCCCGATCTGGAACGTGGCGAAAGTGCCAGCGAGACCGGGCGTGACCACATCCCCACAAGGGTATTCAAACAGATGGCACGTCTGAACAAGCAGCATGACAAGCTGGCAGAACTGCTCTCCGATATGAAGTTCACGAACTACAAGGAGCGTTCGGCACAGATTGCGGCGTTTCTTGAAAAGTATATCCCCGATGTTGCCGCTATGGAAACGCAGATGAAGAAATACAAAAAGTTCTTCAAAACAGCGGACGGCAAACAGAAAGCGTTGGAAAAGAAAAATGACGAGCTGACCGCCGCTATGGAAAAGAGCGAGAAAGAAAGCACCGTCAAGAAGTTGCAGGAAATGCGGCTGCATAGCGATTATGAGCGCATCAAGGGCATTCTTGACCGCATCCCGCCGGAGATCATTCGAGCATATACACATCGTGACAGCAAAACGCAGGAGGTACGCCATTATAGATAACAGAAAAAAGGATGAATGGAGCGGCTTTGCCGATTTACTTGCCAACTTAATAGAGAAATATGCGGCGGTTCTGGATATTGAAAATCTTCCGGAGCCGCCGATTTGTTTGGACAGCGAGAAAAAAGAAATTGTAAACAATTCCAAACTTTTTGAGGAATCTATTGAAAAAACGGACATTGCATGATATAATATACGTGTGATAAGTGTCCAAACCTACTCTGAGAGTGATTTCGGAGTAGGGGTTACATAACGGTGCTGCATACGGCGGCACGAATGAGGATAACGATATGAAAAAAGACAAGATAAAAGTATATATTTACACGAGAGTATCCACCACGATACAGGTGGATGGATACTCTCTGGATGCTCAGAAAGCCAGAATGAAAGCATTTGCCGAGTACAATGACTATAAGATTGTCGGTGAGTATGAGGATGCCGGTAAATCCGGTAAGTCCATCGAGGGCAGATTAGAGTTTAACCGCATGATGGAGGACATCAAATCCGGCAAGGACGGTGTTTCCTATGTGCTGGTGTTCAAGCTCTCCCGTTTCGGCAGAAATGCGGCAGATGTGCTGTCCACCTTGCAGGTTATGCAGGATTTCGGTGTCAATCTGATCTGTGTTGAGGATGGTATTGATTCCTCCAAGGATGCAGGAAAACTGATGATCTCCGTTCTGTCAGCGGTTGCCGAGATCGAGCGTGAAAACATCCGTGTTCAGACGATGGAGGGCAGAATCCAGAAAGCCCGTGAGGGTAAATGGAACGGTGGCTTTGCTCCCTACGGATATACCCTTGAAAAAGGCAAACTGTTCGTCAACGAGGAAGAAGCCGAAGCAATCCGCATTATCTTCGATAAGTATGTGCATACCGACATGGGCGCAAACGGTCTTGCCCGATACCTCGCCAATCATGGCATCGGGAAAATTCAAAGGCAAAACGGCAAGAATCCTTTGTTTGATGCGGCTCTTATCCGCAGGATATTGAAAAATCCTGTGTACTGCGGCAAAATAGCCTATGGCAGACGCAGAACGGAAAAGGTGCATGGTACACGAAACGATTATCGTCTTGTGGAGCAGGACAATTACCTGTTGGTCGATGGTTTGCACGAAGCTCTTGTTTCCGAAGAACTCTGGCATGATGCACAGGTGAAATTGGTTGCCCAGGCAAAGAAATACGAGAAGGTCAACCATGGTAAGGATAACAAGGTGCATCTGCTGACAGGCTTGCTCAAATGCCCGATCTGCGGAGCCGGTATGTACGGCAATAAGAGTGTCAAGCACAAGGCAGACGGCACGAAGTACAAGGATTTCTACTACTACGGCTGCAAACACCGCACCATGACCCGTGGTCACAAGTGCGACTATAAGAAGCAAATCCACGAAGAACTCTTGGAAACCGCTGTCGCAGAGGTGATTACCAAGTTGGTCAGCAATCCGAAGTTTGCCGCTTTGATGCAGCAGAAAATCAGCATGAAAGTGGATACTTCCGCTATCGAACAGGAGATTGCAAACTACGAAAAACAGCTTCGCCAGAGCTATTCCATCAAGTCCCGATTGATAGAGGAAATTGATACACTTGACCCCGATGATAAACATTACATCAAACGCAAGGCAGACCTTGATGATCGTCTTTACAAGATGTATGATAAAATCGAGGATACGGAGTCTCTGCTGATTGAAGCCAGAGCAAAGAAAATGGCAATCGAAGCTGAAAAGCTGACTGCCGATAATATCTACAAAGTTTTGATTTACTTTGATAAGCTGTACGCCGTGATGGATGAACAGGAACGCCGACAGCTTATGGAGTCGCTGATCTCCGAAATCCATATCTTTGAGGAACGGAAGCCGAACGGACAATGGCTGAAATCCATCAAATTCAAGCTCCCGATCATAGAGGAAGATATGGAAATAAGTTTGGACAACGATACACAAGTTGAATCCGTGGTGCGGCTGGAGAGAGACCGGTAATAAGAAGAAAAAACACCCGTGAGCGGCGCTCACGGGTGCTTTTTTCTTTATAATACACAAAAATCCCGGAAAAACCGGGGAGCGGCCCTTGACAGGGCGGCAAAAAATTGGTATAATGACTTGCTTTATATTGGGAAAGTGGCGACATAGTCCCACTCTCCATCTGCATGCAGTATACCATCTCCGCCGGGAAATCACAAGGGGTTGTGGTCAAAATGAACCAACAAGCCCGCGTGTGTCGCGAGCGGAGCTGCCCGATGCCGCCGGCGGCAGGCGTGTCCGGCCGCGCACCCGGCGGTAAAGTGCCCCCAATAACAAACAGAAAGGCGTGATCGTAGAGATGGCGAAAGACAAGTACTACGGCAAGACCCTGCGCAAGAACTTTGCCCGCCATGAGGAAGTCATGGCGATGCCCAACCTGCTGGAGATCCAGAAGAAGTCCTACCAGTGGTTCCTGGACACCGGCCTGCGCGAGGTGTTCGCTGACGTGGCCTCTATCGTGGACTATGCCGGCAATCTGGAGCTGAGCTTCATTGATTACAGCATGGACGAGAAGCCCAAGTACGACGTGGAGGAGTGCAAGGCCCGGGACGCCACATATGCCGCTCCCATGAAGGTGCTGGTGCGCCTACACAACAAGGAGACCGGCGAGATCAAGGAAAACGAGATCTTCATGGGCGACTTCCCCCTGATGACCCACGGCGGCACCTTCGTCATCAACGGCGCCGAGCGCGTGGTGGTCAGCCAGATCGTCCGCTCCCCCGGCATCTACTACGGCAAGGAGATCGACCTGAAGACCGACCTGCCGCTGCTGACCAGCACGGTCATCCCCTACCGCGGCGCGTGGCTGGAGTATGAGACCGACACCAGCGAGGTGTTCTGGGTCCGTATCGACAAGAACCGCAAGCTGCCCATCACCTGCCTGATCCGCGCCCTGGGTCTCAAGACCGACGCCGAGATCCTGGAGCGCTTCGGCGACGACCGCCGCATCGTGGCCACGCTGGAGAAGGATACCTGCAAGACCTATGAAGAGGCCATGCTGGAGATCTACCGCAAGCTGCGCCCTGGCGAGCCCCCCACGCTGGATTCCGCCGAGACCCTGCTGCAGAATCTGTTCTTCGACCCGCGCCGGTACGACCTGAGCACCGTGGGCCGCTACAAGTTCAACAAGAAGCTGACCTTCTGGGCCAGAGTCAAGGGCCAGAAGCTGGCCATGCCCGTGGCGGACCCCGCCACCGGCGAGATCCTGTTCGAGGACGGCCATGTGCTCACCGCCGACGACTGCACCCTGCTGGACAAGGTGGGTGTGTACGAGATCAGCGTGACGCTGGACAGCGGCGAGACCATCCGCGTGTTCACCAACAAGATGTGCGACATGAGCCACTATGTGGACTTCGACCCGCGGGAGGCCTGCGGCATCAAGGAGCGCGTGCGCTTTGACGTGCTGCAGGAGCTGCTGGGCAAGTACAGCGGCGAGGAGCTGATCAAGCAGTGCAAGCTTCACGCCGACGATCTGGTGCCCAAGCACATCATCGTGGACGATATTTTCGCGTCCATCAACTATATGAACGCCTTGGCCCACGGCCTGGTGACCAAGGACGACATCGACCATCTGGGCAACCGCCGCCTGCGCTGCGTGGGTGAGCTGCTGCAGAACCAGTTCCGCATCGGCTTCAGCCGCATGGAGCGCGTTATCCGCGAGCGCATGACCATCCAGGATCTGGACATCGTCACGCCCCAGAGCCTGATCAACATCCGGCCTGTGACGGCGGCCATCAAGGAGTTCTTCGGCTCCAGTCCCCTGAGCCAGTTCATGGACCAGACCAACCCCCTGGCCGAGCTGACCCACAAGCGCCGTCTGTCCGCCCTGGGCCCCGGCGGTCTGAGCCGCGAGCGCGCCAACATGGAGGTCCGCGACGTGCACTACAGCCACTACGGCCGTATGTGCCCCATCGAGACCCCTGAAGGCCCCAACATCGGCCTGATCTCCTATCTGGCCACCTATGCCCGCATCAATGAGTACGGCTTTATCGAGGCGCCCTTCCGCGCCGTGGACCACGAGACCGGCCACGTCTCCGACGACATCACCTACATGACCGCCGACGTGGAGGACCAGTATGTGGTGGGCCAGGCGGCGGAGCCGGTGGACAAGAACGGCTGCCTGACCAACGAGCGTATCACCTGCCGCCACCGCGACGAGATCGTGGAGGTGCCCCGCAGCGGCGTGGACTACATCGACGTCAGCCCCCGCATGATGGTGTCCATCGCCACGGCCATGATCCCCTTCCTGCCCAACGACGACGCCAACCGCGCCCTGATGGGCGCCAACATGCAGCGTCAGGCCGTGCCTCTGCTGAAGCCGGAGGCGCCCATCGTGGGTACCGGTATGGAGCACAAGATCTGTCTGGACTCCGAGGTGGCCGTGCTGGCCGAGGGCGACGGTGTGGTGACCAAGGTGGACGCCACCAGCGTGTCCGTCCGCTATGACAGCGGCGAGACCAAGGACTACAAGCTCATCAAATTCCTGCGCTCCAACCACGGCACCTGCATCAACCAGAAGCCCATCGTCTCTGTGGGCGAGCGCGTCCACGGCGGCGACGATCCCACCGTGCTGGCCGACGGTCCTGCCACCGATCAGGGCGAGATCGCCCTGGGCCGCAACATCCTGGTGGGCTTCATGACCTGGGAGGGCTATAACTACGAGGACGCCGTTCTGCTGAACGAGCGCCTGGTCAAGGAGGACGTGTACACGTCCATCCATATCGAGGAGTACGAGATCGACGCCCGCGACACCAAGCTGGGGCCGGAGGAGATCACCCGCGACATCTCCAATGTGGGCGAGGACGCCCTGAAGGACCTGGACGAGCGCGGCATCATCCGCATCGGCGCGGAGGTCCACGCCGGCGACATCCTGGTGGGCAAGGTCACCCCCAAGGGCGAGACCGATCTGACCGCGGAGGAGCGCCTGCTGCGCGCCATCTTCGGCGAAAAGGCCCGCGAGGTCCGCGATACCTCCCTGAAGGTGCCCCACGGCGAGAGCGGCATTGTGGTGGACGCCAAGGTGTTCACCCGCGAGAACGGCGACGAGCTGGGGCCGGGCGTCAACGAGGTGGTCCGCGTCTACATCGCCCAGCGCCGCAAGATCCAGGTGGGCGACAAGATGGCCGGCCGCCACGGCAACAAGGGCGTCGTGTCCCGCGTGCTGCCCCAGGAGGATATGCCCTTCCTGCCCGACGGCACGCCGCTGGACATCGTGCTGAACCCCCTGGGCGTGCCCAGCCGTATGAACATCGGCCAGGTGCTGGAGGTCCATCTGGGCTACGCCGCCAAGACCCTGGGCTGGAAGGTGGCCACGCCTATCTTCGACGGCGCCACCGACAAGGATATTTCCGAGGCGCTGGAGCTGGCCGGCCTTGACCCCGAGGGCAAGAGCTGGCTGTACGACGGCCGTACCGGCGAGCGCTTTGACAACAAGGTCACGGTGGGCTATGTGTACTTCCTGAAGCTGCACCACCTGGTGGACGATAAGATCCACGCCCGTTCCACCGGCCCCTACTCCCTGGTCACCCAGCAGCCGCTGGGCGGCAAGGCCCAGTTCGGCGGCCAGCGCTTCGGCGAGATGGAGGTCTGGGCGCTGGAGGCCTACGGTGCCAGCTACACGCTGCAGGAGATCCTGACCGTCAAGTCCGACGACGTGACGGGCCGTGTGCGCACCTACGAGTCCATCGTCAAGGGCCACAACGTGCCCACTCCCGGTGTGCCGGAGTCCTTCAAGGTGCTGGTCAAGGAGCTGCAGTCCCTGTGCCTGGACATCCAGGTGCTGGATGCCGACGGCAACCAGATCGAGCTGAAGGAGGACGAGGACGCCCTGGACACCTTCAACCTGGCCCGTATGGATGCTGACAACGAGAGACAGAACCGTTACGCCGACGAGGACGAGCTGGCGGACGCGGGCTTCGACTACGTCGCGGACGAGGAAGTGGACGCTTCCTACGGCGGCGACGACGGCGATGAGTTTTAAGGAAAGGGAGGAGCTGAAATATGAGTTACGCAACCTTTGACGCCATCAAAATTGGCATCGCTTCTCCGGAAATGATCCGCGAGTGGTCCTACGGCGAGGTGAAAAAGCCGGAGACCATCAACTACCGCACCCTGAAGCCGGAGCGGGACGGCCTGTTCTGCGAGCGCATCTTCGGGCCCACCAAGGACTGGGAGTGCCACTGCGGCAAGTATAAGAAGATCCGCTACAAGGGCAAGATCTGCGACCGCTGCGGCGTGGAGGTCACCCGTGCCAAGGTGCGCCGCGAGCGCATGGGTCACATCGAGCTGGCCACCCCCGTCAGCCACATCTGGTATTTCAAGGGCATCCCCTCCCGCATGGGTCTGCTGCTGGACATCAGCCCCCGTATTCTGGAGAAGGTGCTGTACTTCGCCGCCTATATCGTCACCGATCCCGGCGAGACGCCGCTGGCCAAGAACCAGATCCTCTCCGAAAAGGAATACCGCGACATGCGGGAGAAGTACGAGGACGACTTCCGCGCCGGCATGGGCGCCGAGGCCGTGAAGGAGCTGCTGCAGCAGATCGATCTGGAGCAGCTCAGCGAGCAGCTCCACGCCGAGCTGAAGACCACCTCCGGCCAGAAGAAGGCGCGGGTGGTCAAGCGGCTGGAGGTGGTGGACGCCTTCCGCCTGTCCGGCAACAAGCCGGAGTGGATGGTCATCGACGTGCTGCCCGTCATTCCTCCGGAGATCCGCCCCATGGTGCAGCTGGACGGCGGCCGCTTTGCCACCTCCGACCTGAACGATCTGTACCGCCGGGTCATCAACCGCAACAACCGCCTGAAGCGCCTGATGGAGCTGAAGGCGCCCGATATCATCGTCCGCAACGAGAAGCGCATGCTGCAGGAGGCGGTGGACGCCCTGATCGACAACGGCCGCCGCGGCCGTCCCGTCACCGGCGCCAACAACCGCGCCCTGAAGTCCCTGAGCGATATGCTCAAGGGCAAGCAGGGTCGCTTCCGCCAGAACCTGCTGGGCAAGCGCGTGGACTACTCCGGCCGAAGCGTTATCGTGGTCGGCCCCGAGCTGAAGATCTACCAGTGCGGCGTGCCCAAGGAGATGGCCGTGGAGCTGTTCCGCCCCTTCATTATGAAGAAGCTGGTGGAGGACGGCAGCGCCAACAACATCAAGTCCGCCAAGAAGATGGTGGACAAGGGCCGTACCGAGGTGTGGGACGCGCTGGACGAGATCATCAAGGATCATCCCGTCATGCTGAACCGCGCGCCTACGCTGCACCGTCTGGGCATTCAGGCCTTTGAGCCGGTGCTGGTGGAGGGCCGCGCCCTGAAGCTGCACCCCCTGAACTGCACGGCCTTCAACGCCGACTTCGACGGCGACCAGATGGCCATTCACGTCCCCCTGTCCGCCGAGGCCCAGGCCGAGGCCCGCCTGCTGATGCTGTCGGCCAACAACCTGCTGCGGCCCCAGGACGGCGGCCCCGTCACCGTGCCCACCCAGGATATGGTGCTTGGCTCCTACTATCTGACCTTCGAGCGCTTTGAGAACGGCTACTGCCAGATGACCAACGACGAGTTCTGGCCGGAGGGCGTGGACTTTGCTCTGGCGGGCAAGACCTACGACGAGCTCACCGACGAGGAGAAGGCCAGCGTCCACATGAACATCTATCGCGATGAGGACGAGGCGCTGATGGCCTACAACGAGCACGTCATCGGCATCCACCAGCCCATCTGGGTCCGCGTGACCAAGGAGCTGAACGGCGAGAAGGTAAGCCATGTGGTCCGCGCCACTGCCGGACGCATCATCTTCAACCGCAACATTCCCCAGGATCTGGGCTTCGTGAAGCGCTTCAACGAGGACGGCACGCCCTCCGACAAGTTCTTCGACTACGAGATCACCGAGACGTGCGGCAAGAAGCTGCTGGGCAAGATCGTCGACAGGACCATCAAGCAGTACGGCTTCACCATCGCTGCCGAGGTGCTGGACAACATCAAGGCCACCGGCTACAAGTACTCCACCCGCGGCTCCATCACCATCTCCATCGCGGATATGACGGTGCCTAAGGCCAAGTACGAGCTGATCGACGAGACGGAAAAGCGCGTGGTGGACATCGAAGACCAGTACAACATGGGCTTCATCACCGACGAGGAGCGCTACAAGCTGGTGGTCCGCGAGTGGGAAAAGACCACCGCCGATGTCACCGACGCCCTGACGGCCAACATGAACAAGTACAACCCCATCTTCATGATGGCTGACTCCGGCGCCCGCGGCTCCATGAAGCAGATCCGTCAGCTGACCGGCATGCGCGGCCTGATGGCCAACACCGCCGGTAAGACCATCGAGATCCCTATCAAGGCCAACTTCCGTGAGGGCTTGTCCGTGCTGGAGTACTTCACCTCCAGCCGAGGCGCCCGTAAGGGCCTGGCCGATACGGCGCTTCGTACCGCCGACTCCGGTTACCTGACCCGCCGCATGGTGGACGTCTGCCAGGACGTCATCATCCGCGAGGCGGACTGCGGCGTGGAGAAGGGTATCCTGGTGTCCGAGATCAGCGAGGGCGGCCAGGTGATCGAGAAGTTCTCCGAGCGCATCAAGGGCCGCTTCCCGGTACATGACATCCTGAAGCCCGGCACCGACGAGGTGCTGGTGTCCAAGGACCACATGATGACCGAGGACGACGCCGCGCTGCTGGAGTCCTTCGACATCCACTCCGCCGAGATCCGCACCGTGCTCACCTGCCGCGCCCACAGCGGTATCTGCGCCAAGTGCTACGGCATGAACCTGGCCACCAGCAAGCCGGTTGGCCCCGGCGAGGCCGTGGGTATCATCGCAGCCCAGTCCATCGGTGAGCCCGGTACGCAGCTGACCATGCGTACCTTCCACACCGGCGGCGTGGCCGGCGGCGACATCACCCAGGGTCTTCCCCGAGTGGAGGAGCTGTTCGAGGCCCGCAAGCCCAAGAAGATGGCCACCATCTCCGAGATCGGCGGCAAGGTCCGCTTCGAGGAGGCCACCAAGGGCAGCCTGCTGAACATCATCATCACCGCCGACGACGGCGACACCCGCACCTACGCGGTGCCCCACACCGGATTGCTGGTGCAGGACGGCGAGGTCATCGAAAAGGGCCGCCAGCTGCAGGACGGCGCGCTGAATCCCCACGACGTGCTGCGCATCCGCGGCGCCAGCGCCGTGCATAACTACCTGATCCAGGAGGTCCTGAAGGTGTACCGCCAGCAGGGCGTGGACATCAACGATAAGCACATCGAGGTCATCGTGCGCCAGATGATGCGCAAGGTGCGCGTGGAGGACGCCAATGACGCCGAGGGCCTGCTGTCCGGCGCCATGGCCGACATCCTGGAGGTGGAGGACGCCAACGCGGCGGTCCGTGCCCGCATCGCCAACGGCGAGAAGCGCGAGGATGGCGAGGAACTGCAGGAGGCCACCTACACCCAGCTGCTGATGGGCATCACCAAGGCCTCTCTGGCCACGGATTCCTTCCTGTCCGCCGCCTCCTTCCAGGAGACCACCAAGGTCCTGACTGAGGCCGCCATCAAGGGCAAGGTGGACCACCTGGTGGGCCTGAAGGAGAACGTTATCATCGGCAAGCTGATCCCCGCCGGCGCCGGCCTGACGGCCTATCGCCAGCTGGCGGAGGAGATGGTGCCCGAGACGGAGGCCGAGCGCGAGGACGAGGCCGAGGCCATGCACACCGAGGCCCCTGTGCCGGTAGAGGCTCCGGCGGACGCGGACGAGCCGGAGACGGCGGAGACCGACGTCCCCGAGACCGAGCAGCCGGACGAGGAGTAAAAAATACCCGAAAAGAGGAAGCCCCTGGGCTTCCTCTTTTTCTCCCCGGCGCCGTTTTCGTTATAACCGCTGAAATTTTACCTGGAATTTCAGTGCATTTCACAAAATTTCCCGTCAATTTCACTTGACGCATCCCCTTGGCTATGCTATAATTTCAAATTGCGCGGGAATCGGCCGCGAGATTTGTTATGCGACGACAGGAGGAGAGCACCTGTGCCGGGAGAGCTGACGGTGAAAGCAAAGGTCGTGGGGCTGAAGCAGGCCCGCCGCGCCGTCATGCAGGGCCAGGCCGACAGGGTCTACCTGGCCTGCGACGCCGATCCAAAGCGCACCGCGCCGCTGGAATCGCTGTGCCGTGAGCGGGGCGTTCCCTGCGACAGCGGCATGACGCTGCGGCAGCTGGGTGCTGCCTGCGGTATCGCTGTGCCCGCCGCCGCTGTGGCCGTGCTGCGCGGCTGATCATGTTCCATTCGGAATAGAGTCCCTCTGTTCCGTGGAAAAATACAGGGACAAGTTCCCAACAAATCTGATGAAAGGAGAAACCAAATGCCTACTTTTAACCAGCTGGTCAAGCAGGGCCGGAAGAAGAGCACCTACAAGTCCAATTCTCCCGCCATGCAGAAGGGCCTGAACACGCTGAAGAACAAGGAGACTGACCTCAGCTCCCCTCAGAAGCGCGGCGTCTGCACTGCCGTCAGAACTGCGACCCCCAAGAAGCCCAACTCCGCTCTGCGTAAGATCGCCCGTGTGCGTCTGACCAACGGCTACGAAGTCACCGCTTACATCCCCGGCGTGGGCCACTCCCTGCAGGAGCACTCCGTCGTCATGATCCGCGGTGGCCGTGTCAAGGACCTCCCCGGCGTCCGTTACCACATCATCCGCGGTACTCTGGATACCCAGGGCGTCTCCGGCCGTATGCAGGCCCGCTCCAAGTACGGCGCAAAGCGCCCCAAGAGCAAGTAAAACCTGCAGCTCTGTGCTTTGCCAAAAGGTTTCTCATTATTTTTATAATGTACCTCTTTGGCAGGCCATACAACAGCCGGACAGCGGCTGTTGAGTACCTATGAAATCATATTTTTATGAAGGAGGGAAGCATAGTGCCCAGAAGAGGTAATGTTCCCAAGAGAGAGATCTTGCCCGATCCTATGTACAACTCCGTGCTGGTGACCAAGCTGGTCAACAGCATCATGTTGGACGGTAAAAAGGGCGTCGCCCAGAAGGTCGTCTACGGCGCCTTTGATATCATCAAGGACAAGACCGAGAAGGATCCTCTGGAAGTGTTCACCCAGGCTATGGAAAACATCATGCCCAGCCTGGAAGTCAAGGCCCGTCGTGTCGGCGGCGCCACCTATCAGGTCCCCATGGAGGTTCGCCCCGCCCGTCGTCAGACCCTGGGTCTGCGCTGGCTGACGAACTACTCCCGCGCCCGCGGTGAGCGCACCATGGCCGAGCGTCTCGCCGGCGAGATCATGGACGCAGCCAACAACACCGGCTCCGCCGTGAAGAAGCGCGAGGACACCCACAAGATGGCGGAGTCCAACAAGGCTTTCGCCCACTTCCGCTGGTAATCAAACCAACGAAACAAAAAGGAGAACGGTATGCCGAGAAAGGTTACACTGGAAAATACGAGAAATATCGGCATCATGGCACACATCGATGCAGGCAAGACCACGACCACAGAGCGTATTCTGTACTACACGGGCGTGAACTACAAGCTGGGTGAAACGCACGAGGGTACCGCTACCATGGACTGGATGGAGCAGGAGCAGGAGCGTGGTATCACCATCACCTCCGCCGCTACCACCTGCTACTGGAAGGGCTCCAAGGATCAGTTCCCCCAGACGCGTATCAACATCATTGACACACCGGGTCATGTGGACTTCACTGTGGAGGTGGAACGTTCTCTGCGCGTGCTGGACGGCTCCGTCACCGTCATGTGTGCCAAGGGCGGTGTGGAACCCCAGTCTGAGACTGTGTGGCGCCAGGCCGATCACTACCATGTCCCCCGGATGATCTACGTCAACAAGATGGACATCACCGGCGCTGATTTCTATCATGTGCTGGACATGGTGCACGATCGTCTGAAGGCCAACGCCGTCCCCATCCAGCTGCCCATCGGGAAGGAGGATACCTTCAAGGGTATCATCGACCTGGTGGAGATGGATGCCGATATTTATTACGATCAGTTGGGCAAGGACATGCGCGTGGAGCCTATCCCCGAGGATATGGTGGACCTTGCCAACGAGTACCGCGAGAAGCTGCTGGATGCCGTCTCTATGTTCGATGATGAGATCATGGAGATGTATCTGGAGGGGAAGGAGATCCCCGCCGCCAAGATCCGCGCCGCCATCCGCCAGGCCACCTGTGCCGTGGAGATGGTGCCCGTGACCTGCGGCTCCAGCTACCGCAACAAGGGCGTGCAGAAGCTGCTGGACGCCATCGTGGACTTCATGCCCGCTCCCACCGACGTGCCGGCCATCAAGGGCGTCAACCCCAAGACCGACGAGGAGGAGGAGCGCAGGTCCTCTGATGACGAGCCGTTTGCGGCCCTGGCGTTCAAGATCATGACCGACCCCTATGTGGGCCGTCTGAGTTTCTTCCGTGTCTACTCCGGCACGCTGACCACCGGTTCCTCTGTCCTCAATGCCACCAAGGGCAAGCGCGAGCGTATGGGCCGCATCCTGCAGATGCACGCCAATCACCGCGAGGACATCGAGGCGGTCTACTCCGGCGACATCGCCGCCGTGGTGGGTCTGAAGAACACCACCACCGGCGACACCCTGTGTGATGAGAAGAATCCCATCATCCTGGAGTCCATGGAGTTCCCCGAGCCGGTCATCCGCGTGGCCATCGAGCCCAAGACCAAGGCCGGTCAGGAGAAGATGGGCGTGGCCCTGGCCAAGCTGGCCGAGGAGGACCCCACCTTCCGCACCTACACCGACGAGGAGACGGGCCAGACCATCATCGCCGGCATGGGCGAGCTGCATCTGGAGATCATCGTGGACCGCCTGCTGCGCGAGTTCAAGGTGGAGGCCAATGTGGGCGCACCCCAGGTGGCGTACAAGGAGACCATCCGCAAGGCGGTGGATCAGGATACCAAGTACGCCCGTCAGTCCGGCGGTAAGGGCCAGTACGGTCATGTGAAGATCCACGTGGAGCCCAACGAGTCCGGTAAGGGCTACGAATTTGTCAACGCAGTGGTGGGCGGCGCCATCCCCAAGGAGTATATCCCCGCCATCGACGCCGGTATCCAGGGCGCTATGCTCTCCGGCACCGTGGCCGGCTATCCCGTGGTGGATGTCAAGGTCACCCTGTTCGACGGCTCCTACCACGAGGTGGACTCCTCCGAGATGGCGTTCAAGATCGCCGGCTCCATGGCCTTCAAGGAGGCCATGCGCAAGGCGGATCCCACGCTGCTGGAGCCCATCATGAAGGTCTGTGTCATCGTCCCCGACGAGTACATGGGCGACGTTATCGGCGATCTGAACGCCCGCCGCGGTCAGATCCAGGGCTATGAGATGCGCTCCGGCGCACAGCAGATCGACGCCTTTGTGCCGCTGGCCGAGATGTTCGGCTACGCCACCGATCTGCGCTCCCGCACTCAGGGCCGTGGTCAGTACACCATGGAGCCCAGCCACTATATCGAGCTGCCCAAGGGACTGCAGGAGAAGCTCATTGCCAAGCGCACCGGCAAGGAAAATTTCTAAAAGTATAACTTAGAGATTGATTTTCAGCCGGAAATACGGTAGAATGGCTGTGTTAGACTTTTAACGCGGCCCAACAACGATACAAAATGTTAAGGAGGATCATTTCAAATGGCTAAGCAGAAATTTGAGAGAACTAAGCCCCACGTTAACATCGGTACCATCGGCCACATCGACCATGGTAAGACCACTCTGACCGCTGCTATCACCAAGTATTTGGCTCTGCAGGGCGGCGCTGAGTACACCGATTACGCTTCCATCGATAAGGCTCCCGAAGAGCGCGAGCGTGGTATCACCATCAACACCGCTCACGTCGAGTACGAGACCGCCAAGCGTCACTATGCCCACGTTGACTGCCCGGGCCACGCCGACTATATCAAGAACATGATCACCGGTGCTGCCCAGATGGACGGCGCTATCCT
>CAKTVL010000017.1 GCA_934623575.1 uncultured Oscillospiraceae bacterium | reverse complement strand
CCGTTCCGTTTGGCTAAATCGTCCATCGCAAAACAAAACCTCCCCCACCGTGTCAATGCTGTCTGCAACGGGTCGCCTTCGCGGATACGCATGGTGCGGCGGATCTCCTTGGGGATGACCACGCGGCCCAGGTCGTCGATGCGGCGGACGATGCCAGTCGCTTTCATATATAAAATTCCTCCAGTCAAAGCAGATTTTACTTCTGTAGTGTTGGCCCGGCGGCGGCGGAATATGCATCTTGCGCCGGGCGGCGTGATGTAGTGCAATAGCAAAAACAGACCGCGGAGGTAGGCAGTTATGAAGCTGGCACTTTGTCAAATGGCCATGTCCGGGCAGGAAAACGAGAACCTGGAGCGGGGCCTTGCCGCGCTGCGGCAGGCGGCGGCGCAGGGCGCCGACCTGATCCTGTATCCGGAGCTGCAGCTGCACCGGTTTTTCCCGCAGTATCCGGGGCGGGACGTGACGGACAAGCTGCTGACAACGGAGCACCCCATCGTGCAGCGCTTTCAGGAGACGTGCCGCAGCTGCGGCATCATGGCCGCGCCCAATTTTTACCTGCAGGAGCCGGGCGGGCGGTTCGACACCACGCTGCTGATTGGCAGTGACGGCGCGCTGCTGGGGCAGCAGAAGATGGTACACATCGCGCAGGCGTGCCAGTTCTGCGAGCAGGACTACTACACCCCCGGCGACGAGGGCTTTCAGGTGTCCGACACGCCCCACGGGCGCATCGGCGTGGTGGTGTGCTTCGACCGGCACTATCCGGAGAGCATACGCACCGAGGCGCTGCTGGGGGCCGACCTGGTGCTCATCCCCACCGCCAACACGGCGGGCGAGCCCATGGAGATGTTCGACTGGGAGGTCAAGGTGCAGGCGTTCCAGAACAGCGTGGCGGTGGCCATGTGCAACCGCACCGGCACAGAGGACCAGATGGTCTTTTCCGGGCGGTCCATCGTCACGGACGCCAACGGCGACACCGTGGCCCAGGCTAGCAGCGGCGAGGAGCTGCTGTTCGCCCAGGTGGACATGGCGGCATCGGCCCGGATACGCGCCGCCCGGCCCTACACCCAGCTGCGGCGGAGCGAATGCTATCGATAAGCGCAGAAAAAGAGACCGCCGGAGCGGTCTCTTTTTTATTCTCAGGCGGCGGGGGGTAGAGGTCCGCCGCGGGAGAAGCTCAGCGGGTTCGCCTGCCGCCCAGCCAGGCCATGCCGGTAAGGGACAGCAGCGCGGAGACGGCATAAGCGCCCATGCCCGCGTCGAAGGTCTTGGGGCTGGTGGTCTTATTGTCGCCGGTGGAGGCAGCGGGATAATAGTAATAGGTGCGCGGCACGGTGTAGCCGGCGCCGCCGGTGGGGACAGTGACGTTGTTGACGGTGACGCCCTCCACTGCCGCCTTGATGGTCACACCGCCCTTGACGCCGGTGATGGCACCGGACTTGATCACCGTGACGTCCTTGCCGCTGTTGGCTTCATCGGCGATATTCTTGCCGCCCACCACATAGTCGCTGGGCACTTTTGCCACAGGGATGCTGGGAGCCACAAAGGCGGTGGGATCGGTGGAGAATGTGCCGCCGGGGTAATTTCTGTCGATCACAGAGATCGCCGCGCCGTCCGGAATGGCGTTCTGGCTGCCGGCGGCATCCAGATTATCGCCCGAGGAGGTGATAGCGCCGCCGTTGACGACCAGCTTACCCGCGCACAGCTGCACGCCGGTGTGGCCGCTGATGGTGCCGCCGTTGATGGTGACAGTGCCCTTTTCCGGGTGATAGATACCGATGCCGTTGGGGGCCTGGATCGTCGCGCCGTCGTTGACGGTAATATTGCAGTCATCAATATAGCCGGCATCATCTTTTCCATTGCCGGTGATCGCATAGGCTCCGTTGCTCTTCACCGTGCCGTTGACGGTCAGGGTATGTTCATAGCCACTTGTCCAGATGCCGTAGCCGATACCTCCGTCTATAGTCACATCACTGGCGATGGTCACATCCGCCGAAGTCATCATCGCGCCTGTTCCATTGTCAGACACATACTTGACCGTTCCATTCTGAATGGTCATGGGCACGCTGATGTCAAGCATCGCCATCTTTATAGTCGTATTCTGCTTACTGCTCAGCGTGTGGCCGCCGAGGTCAAGCACGAAGCCGTCGGCCAGCTTATTGGTAGAACTAAAAGCCCGCGCAAAATCCGCAAGGTCTCTGAGCAGCTTCGCGCTCTTTGCACCTTCCATATTTGTCAGGTCGCCAGCTTGCTTGACTGTTCCATCGGCGTATGTGATCTCCCAGACGGCTATTGCAGCGAAGTAGTTGCTACCGTTTTTATCGAGCATATAGCCATTTGGTACACTCAAAGAGTTGACGTCTGCTGTACACCCATCAAACAATGTAACTTTGCCGTTGGAATAGTCCGTACCACAGACAAGTACCGTTCCATGGTTGACCAGCGTTGCCCCCTCGCGCACACCTAACCGTTTGGCATTCGCCGCCACCGTCAGTGTTACGCCTTCCGGGATGGTCAATTTGCCTATAACATCCAGAAGGTAACGCCAATGTAAATAAGTTGTGAAAATGTAAATGTAACGGTTTTCGCAAAATGATTTTTCATAAAAATACTCGTTTTAGGTTAAAATTGCACATAATACCATTTTTTCATTTGTGAAATGTTATGTTTTTTAGTATTTCAGTGGGTTTGATATTGACATTGGGCCGGACGGTTTGTATAATCTGTGTTACCAAAAGGGACCGGCTGCGCAGACGGTCTGCTGGCGGAGGAAGAAGTATCACCCCGACCGGAACGGCCGGGAGCGCATACGAACATCAACCAAACAACAGAAGGAAAAGAGGAACAAACATGAAAAAAGCACTTGCAGTCATCCTCTCGGTCATGATGCTGATGTCCACCCTGGTGGCCTGCGGCAGCAAGACCGACGACAACGCCGGCGACAACGGCGACGCCGCTGTCACCTATCCCACCAAGAACGTTAACGTGATCGTCCCCTTCAGCGCCGGCGGCAACACGGATATGTCCATGCGCGCCCTGCTGAACGTGGCTACCAGCATCGACAGCAAGTACACCTTCGTGGTGGACAACAAGACCGGCAACGCCGGCCTGATCGGTATGGAGGCCCTGGCCGCGGCTGATCCCGACGGCTACACCCTGGGCACCACCAACATCGACCTGCTGCTGCACATCTGCTTCGGCCGCACCGATGTGACCATGGAGAACTACATCCCCATCGCCGCCACCATGGCTGACCCCTATGTGCTGGTCATCAGCTCTTCCAACCCCAACTACTCCAACCTGCAGGAGTTCGTGGACTATGCCAAGGCCAACCCCGGTGCCGTGAAGATGGCTGACTCCGGCGTGGGCGCTGCCCCCAACGTTGCCGCCAAGGCTTTCGAGAAGTACTTCGACATCACCTTCGATTTCTACACCTATGACGGCGCTCCCGAGTGCGTCACCGCTGTGGAGACCAACGAGGTGGACGCCACCTTCCTGCAGCCCACTCCCGCTACCGCGTCCGTCAAGGCCGGCACCCTGTCCATGATCGGCGTGCTCAGCGACGAGCGCCTGGAGAGCTTCCCCGACACCCCCACCGTCAAGGAGACCTTCGGTGACGAGTACGGCCTGGTGATGAAGGGCTTCGTGGCTCTGTCCGCTCCTGCCGGCACTCCCGACGATGTGGTCGCCGCCCTGCGTGACCTGATGGGCCAGGCTGTGGAGAGCGACGAGTACAAGACGCAGATCGAGTCCCTGGGTATGCAGTACATCACCCTGTACGGCGATGAGCTGAACACCTTCATCAACGAGCAGATGGCCTTCTACAAGGAGATCTGCGCCGACATCGACATCAACGGCTGATTCGGCTGCGGTACGCTGCATCGTATAAAATGAAAAGAGGTGCCTGCCGCTTATATATCCGGTGGGCACCTCTTCGCTTTCCCCGGCCCCCTTCTTGTTCCGGAGGGTGGGACCCCTAAGTTTCCGGAGGTCAATCGAATGAAGAAATATAACTATATCGTGTCCGTTGTGATGCTGGCGCTGGCAGGCTACGTCTTTTTTGAGTGCAGCGGCTACACCGTCGGCTCCAGCGCACAGAAGAACCCCGCCGTGTGGCCCTGCATCCTGGCCGGGGCGCTGGCCCTGCTGTCCGTGGCGCTGATCATCGAGACCCTGCTGTCCAAGGGCCCGGAGGGCGAGAAGAGCGTCATCGACTGGAAAAGCCCCGGCATGATCCGCGTGTACATCATGCTGGGCATCGTGGTGGGCTTTGTGGTGCTGATGAAGCTGGTGGGCATGCTGCTGGCACTGCTGGTGATGATCCCCGCCATTGAGTACCTGATGGGCTGCCGCAGCAAGGTCATGCTGGTGGCGTTGCCCGTGGGCATCGTGGCCTTTGTGTACCTGTTCTTTGTAGTCGCCATGAAGCTGACGCTTCCGGCGCCTATCTGGGCCTGAGAAAGGAGGAAAACGACACATGGATACTTCCGCATTGGCATTTGCCTTCAGCGCCGTTTTCACCCCGCTCAACATGCTGGTCATTCTGGGCGGCACCATTCTGGGCATTTTCATCGGCGCCATGCCGGGCATGTCCTCCCCCATGGGCCTGTCCATCATGCTGCCCTTTACCTTCCAGCTCCACGGCTATGCCGGCATCATGATGCTGCTGGGCATTTTCTGCGGCTCCATCTACGGCGGCTCCGTGTCCGCCTCGCTGCTGAACACGCCGGGCACCGCGGCCTCCGCCGCCACCTGCCTGGACGCCTATCCCATGTCGGTGCAGATGCGCCAGCCGGGACGCGCCCTGAGCATCTCCACCTTCTCGTCGCTGTGCGGCGGTCTGTTCAGCTGCGTGGTGCTGGTGTTCGGCGCCACCTATCTGGCCAAGGTGGCCCTGAACTTCAAGTCCCCGGAGTACTTCGCGCTGGCCTTCTTCGGCATCAGCATCATCACCAGTGTCTCCGGCAAGTCCGTGATCAAGGGCCTGATGGGCGGTATTCTGGGCCTGCTGTTCTCCACCGTGGGCGTGGACAACTTCACCGGCACCTACCGCTTCACCTTCGGCAGTTCCTTCCTGAAGGGCGGCCTGGCCATGATCCCCATCCTCATCGGCGTGTTCGCCTTCGCCCAGGTCCTCAAGACCATCGAGGAGAAGTACAACGAACAGCCGCTGCATGAGCGGGTGAAGATCGAACGGGTGCTGCCCCGCAAGGACGACCTGAAGACCATCGCCCCCACCGTGGTCCGCTCCTCCATCCTGGGCACCTTCATCGGTGCCGTGCCCGGCACCGGCGGCGACATCGCCTCCTGGGTGGGCTACAACATGGCCAAGCGCTTCTCCAAGCATCCGGAGAAGTTCGGCCACGGCTCCCCCGAGGGCATCGCGGGCTCCGAGGCCGCCAACAACGCCATCGCCGGCGGCGCCTTCGTGCCCCTGCTGGCCCTGGGCATCCCCGGCGACGCCGGTACGGCGGTCATGATGGGCGCGCTGACCATGCAGGGCATCGCCTTCGGCCCCTCTCTGTTCACCGAGGAGCCGGGCAAGGCCTATGTCGTGTTCATCTCCCTGTTCGTGGCCAATATCCTCATGGGTATCTGTGGCTTCTCCATGATCCGCATCTTCGGCAAGGTCATCGATGTGCCCAGCAAGTATCTGGTGCCCGTCATCATGACCTTCTGCATCACCGGCACCTTCGCCCTGAACCACTATCTGGAGGAGGTCTTTTTGATGCTGATCATGGGCGTTATCGGCTTCGTGCTGATCAAGCTGGACTTCTCCATGCCCCCCATCATCCTGGGCCTGGTCCTGGGCGCTCTGGCGGAGAAGAACGCGCGGCGCAGCATCGACCTGCTGGCCTCCACGGACACCATCTGGCAGCACCCCATCGCCATCATCTTCATCCTGCTGGCCGTTATCTCCCTGGTGTCCCCCGCCATCAGCGCAGGCATCAAGAAGCGCAAGGCCGCCAAGGCCGCTGCCGGCAGCCAGGAGCAGTAAAAAAAACGCATAGCGCAGCTGTTTTCGATTCGTTTGCGCTGCCGGGCCGGTGCCGTTTCCCGCACCGGCCCGGGCAAAGCAAAACGAACGGATGCCAAAACCGGCATCCGTTCGTTTCTTTGAATCGCCTGTAAGCGATATATCACTTTCCGAGCAGGGTTTTTACCACTTGACACAAGGTTTCCTCCGTGCCCACGTTGCCGGGGAAGATCACATAGGGCGTGTGGGGGAAGGTGCTCTCCTCGCCGGTCTCCCAGACGGGGACGCCGGGGGCGATCTGCCCGCGGACGCGGGCGCAGTGGACGCGCAGGGCCTTCACACCCACGTCGCTGGAGGTGATGCCGCCCTTGGCCAGCACAAAGGCCGGGGACACGGACAGCTCCGCCACCAGGGACGTGATGGCATCGGAGATACGGACGCTGAGCGCCAGGTTCTTCTCCTTCTGATCGTCGGCGGAGCGCAGCACCATGCGGCTGGTGTATACCGCCACGGTGACGCCCTTGGCCAGCAGTTCGTCGGCGCGCTTCAGGATGCGGCGGCGCTCCGCGGTCAGGGCTGCGCTGTCAAACACGGTGTTGACGTCGAAGCAGATGTACTCGATCTCCGGGCAGCCCCGCTGCAGGGCCTCCAGCTGGAGCGTGGTCTTGCGGACGTGGGAGCCCACGATGATGATGCCGCCGTTCTTCTGCTGCGGGGCCATCAGGTCGGCGCGGCACAGCAGCGGCTGGTCGCTGACGTTGCCCAGTATCTTCACCACCGCGGCGGAGCCGCGGAACAGGAACACCTTGCCCTGGGCCACTGCCCGGAGGTAGGCGGTGACGAACACGGCCACATCGTCGTAGCACACGGCGTTGACCACCACCTTGTTGAAGCCGGTGACCGCCAGCAGCTTGCGGCAGATGCCGTCCACATCCCGGCGACGCAGCTCGTCCATGGACACGGACACCACTCCGCCGGCGGGATACGCGCCCCCGGTCTTTTCCTCGCACCAGTCCTTCAGGTCGGAGGCGGTGTAGGCGAAGGTGGTGTCCCGGGCGAACTCCGTTTCGCCGGCGGGCACCAGCGTGTCGCCCTCGCGGACGTAGTGGACGTCGTCCACGGTGAAGCGGCCGCCCTCCAGGAAGAAGGGCAGCAGGATCTCGCCGTCATAGCGCTCCGGCAGGCGGGCCTCCAGCTCCCGGCGCAGGGTCTCCGTCTCCAGCGGGAAGTGTCCCCGGAGGGTGGAGTCACTGCGGCTGATGAGCACGAAGGGCACGCCGGTGGCCAGGGAGGCCGCGGCCAGATGGTCGGCGATCTCGCGATGGACGCGGGCCGTCTCCTCCGCGGAGAAGCTGCGGGAGTTGGTCAGCACGAAGAACAGCGGGTCGCTGCTCTCCAGCCCGGCGCGGAAGGTCTCCTCCGTCCAGTCGGTGTATACGCTGACGTCGTGGACGGTCTGGACACCGGTGGGGTCATCGTCCAGGACCACCACCTTGCGGCCGAAGTGCCGCAGCTCCTCCTGCAGGTCCCGGCGGATGGCCGCGCTGTCCGGCGCGGCCCAGCTGTCCAGTAGGGAGACGGGTTGACGTTGTACAGCTCGCATGGGGCCACCTCCTCAGGCGTTGTCGGCCTGGATCTCCTCCGGGCGGATGTTGGTCACCTGGCCGTAGATGCACAGCGCGTCCAGATAGCCGCCGTCCTTATAGCCAAACACATGCCACTCCAGCGGCGGGAAGTGCATCAGATCGCCCTCATGGAGCTCCACCGTGTGCTCCAGGGAGTCCTTGCCGCTGCCCCACTTGACATACGCGTCCCTGCAGGACAGCACCACCACCGACTCCTCGGCGTGGTTATGCGGCTCCATGGGGCCGCTCTCGGCGGAATAGTGGCAGAAGCTGACGGTCATCTTCTCGCTGAGCACAGCGGAATTGTGACCCACGGCGTTCTGCACCACGCGGCCGGGCAGGCAGTTTTTGGCGATGCCGTCTCTCTTTACGAAATCCATGAGTGTGTCCTCCTGACAAGATGATATTGCAAAGGCGAAGGGCCTTCGTAGTCGTGAAAGCGGTCCCTCAGCGGACCAGACGGGCCAGCTCCTCGCTGGTGGGGATGGAAAAATGGGCGCCGAACCGGCTGCCGCACAGGTTGGCGGCGTCGTAGGCGATCTCGGCGGCCTGCTCCACGTCAAAGCCCTTGACATAGCAGGCGCCGAACACGCCGGAGAGCGTGTCGTCCATGGCGGAGGCGTCGATCATCTGAAAGTCCTTGGGCGCCTCCAGCGCGGTAAAGCCGCCGTTGGTGGCCACCAGCAGGAACCGGGGCTTCATGTGCAGCAGCACCGCCTGGCGCACACCGCGCTTCAGCAGCAGTCCGGCGGCGATGCGGGCGCTCTTGAGATTGGTCACCTCCAGGTCGGCCAGGGCCAGCGCCTCGCGGGAGTCCAGCACCAGGATGTCCACCATGGACAGCAACTCATCGCTGAGCGGGCGGGACTGATAGGCCACCAGCATGACGGCGGTGCCGTGCTGCTTGGCCAGGCGGATGGCCAGGACCACGGAGTCGTAGGGCACGCCGAAGCCCACCACCAGCAGCTTGACCCGGGCGATGCGGTCCTCCAGGCTGCGGATATACTCCTCATCCAGACAGGCGTTGGCGCCCACGATGTCCCAGTAGATGTTCTCCTGCCCCGCA
The DNA here is from genome assembly GCA_934623575.1 of uncultured Oscillospiraceae bacterium. GTDB lineage: Bacteria > Bacillota > Clostridia > Oscillospirales > Oscillospiraceae > Vescimonas. Next base: position 30,827 of record CAKTVL010000017.1, on the reverse strand, counting down.
GAGGACAGGATCAGGGACAGGCCGCTGCTGCCGGGCACCACCCGGACCAGCTGACTGTCGGTGATCTCCTCGCTGAGGGATGCCTTCAGCTGGGCGCCGAAGGAGTCGTTGCCGATCATCCCCGCCAGGGACACCGTAACGCCCATGCGGGCGGCGGCCACCGCCTCGTTGTAGCCGTTGCCGCCGGGGGACAGGGTGAAGGACTCGGCATACCGCTTGCGGCTGGTCTGCTGTGAGTTCTTCTGCTCGAAGATCAGGTCCATATTCAGATTGGCGATCACCAGGATGTCACAGTTCTTCATTGCACGGAACCTCTTTTCACCAGCTTGGGCGCCACGGACAGCACCGGCTCCAGCGCGTCGCCGCGCTCCATGTAGTCCGTCAGGCACCGGGCGCCCACCATGCCCACCTGATAGCCTGTGGGGGCCAGCACGGACAGGGCCGGGTCGGTCACCCGGGCCAGTTCGGTGTTCTGCAGGCAGAGCACCGACATGTCCTCCGGTACCTGCAGCCCCGCCCGGTGCAGCAGGTGGAGCAGCTCCACCGCCGTCTCGTTGTCCCGCACGAAGGCCGCCTTGGGGCAGTCACCCCGGAGCAGCTCGCCGAAGTGCTCCCGCAGCTGCCGCAGCTCGGCAGGCAGGCAGACCACCTCGCCGCCGCGCTCCTCCACCGTCTGGCGGAAGGACAGCAGCACGGGGTCCTGCTCCGGCGCGGTGCAGGTGGCGGAGGGGATATACAGCACCCGCCGGTCCCGGGGCAGCAGCACGTCGGCGGCCAGCGTCCCGGAGCTGACCGCGTCGCAGGCCACCACCGGGAAGGGCAGCGGCGCGGCAGGCGCCGTCTCGGTCAGCACCACGGCGGGCAGGCCGGGGAACTGCCCCAGGTCCACCCGGGAGAGGATGTCCCCGCAGCCGATGAACAGCACGCCGGTGACCCGGAAGGACAGCAGCGTCTGTATCAGCTCGGGAAAGGCACGCTCGTCGTTGTCCAGGTTGAACAGCAGCGGCGAGAGGTCGTTGATGCTCAGCACATCCTCCACGCCGCGCAGCAGGTCCACATAGTAGGGGGAGGTCAGGTTCTCCATGCACACCGCGGTGAGCTGGTTCTCCTTCCGGCTGACGGACCTGGTGGGCGATGCCGTGCGGTACTGCAGCTCCTCCATGGCGGCCAGCACCTTCTTCTGCGTGCTGTCCGTTACGGCGGCCGTGCCGGTCAGCACACGGGACACCGTGGCGATACTGACACCGGCGGCCCGTGCAACGTCTTTCATCGTGGACAAGCGATATTCCTCCCCTCTGGCATGCAGGCACACGCACTATATCTCATTGGTTTCATTATACACATTGCAAGGTGTTTGTCAATCGAAATCACCCGCTATTTTCAAAATGTAAAATGTAAATTTACATGAAAATGATAAAAAATTTTCAAGCATGAAAAAGTTAGCAAAATCAGTTGACATATAGGCTCAAATGGCATATACTTGCGCTGTAAGTTCCGAATATTACCTCCCTTCGGCAGCAGTTGACAGCCGGATATGCCACCCGAAAAACACACAGGAGGGTTGTTTTATGAAAGAGTTGGACTGCCTGTTTATCGGCTCCAGCACAAAGGATATTTTAATGCTGGTGGAAGCCCCTCCCGCCAGCGACCAGCGGATCGCCGCCAGCCAGCTGGAGATCACCTGCGGCGGCGTGTCGGCCATCGCCGGCGCCGCCCACCAGAGCCTTCACGGCGTCACTGGCGTCATCACCGCCCTGGGCGACGACGACACCAGCCGCTTTGTTGAGGACTTCCTGTCCCGGCAGGACTTCGCCTACGCCAAGCTGTTCACCTTCCCCGGTCAGGCGTCCTCTACCAGCCTGGTGCAGGTGGAGGGCAACGGCAAGCGCTGCCTCAGCTGCTACGGCGGCTGCATCGACCGGCTGCACTTCGACATGATCGACAAGGAGGTGTTCCACCACACCCGCTACGTCCACCTGGGCGTCATGCGGCCGGAGCTGATGCTGGACATTTGCCGCTACTGCAAGGAGCACACCAACGCCACCGTGTCCATCGACTCCGGCAACCTGTCCCGGGAGAACACGGACATGCTGCTGCCCTACACGGACATCTTCATCCCCGACAACAAGACGGTGGAGCGCACGCTGCACATGAGCGAGGCGGACGCCTGCCGCTACTATGTGGCCCACGGCGCCAAGATCGCCTGCGTCACCGCCGCGGAGCGCGGCACCTATGCCTTTGACGGGCAGACCATGTACCACGTCTCCGCCCCCACCGTCCGCGTGCTGGACACCACCGGCGCCGGTGACAACTTCCACGGCGCTATCCTCTACTGCCTGGGCCGCGGGATGTCCCTGCCGGAGGCGGTGAAGTTCTCCAACGTGTTCGCCAGCCTGACCTGCGAGTCCCTGGGCGGCCACACCGCTGTGCCCGATGCCAAGCGGGTGGAGGAGATCCTCCGCAGCGGCGTTATCACCGTCGAGACCCTATAAACCGATCACAAGACAAGAAAGGATGTAATCAACTATGTCTCTTGTTACTATGCGCGAGATCCTGCCCTACGCCGAGGAGCACAAGATCGCCATCCCGGCGTTCAACATCGACACCATGGAGATCACCCAGGCCATTCTGGAGACCGTGGAGGAGGAGCACTGCCCCGCCATCATCGCCGTAGGCCAGGCCGCCATCAAGGACGGCAAGCTGGAGAGCCTGGCCTCCGTGGTGCGGACGCTGGCCAAGGATATGAAGACCCCCGTGGTGCTCCATCTGGACCACGGCCAGAGCGTGGAGCAGGTGGTCAAGGCCCTGTGCGCCGGCTTTACCTCCGTTATGATCGACGGCTCCAAGCTGTCCTTCCAGGACAACATCGCTGTGACCCAGGAGGTGGTGCGCATCGCCAACGCCGCCGGCGCCTCGGTGGAGGCGGAGCTGGGCGCCATTCTGGGCGCTGAGGACAACATCGCCCACGACGATTCCAAGCCCTTCTTAGTCCGCGTGCAGGACGTCATCGACTTCACCGCCGCCGTCAAGGTGGACGCCCTGGCGGTGGGCATCGGCAATGCCCACGGCCTGTACAAGGGCCGCCCCAACCTGGACTTCCAGCGTCTGCAGGAGGTCCGCGACGTTACGGACGTGCCTCTGGTGCTCCACGGCGGCTCCGGCATCCCCGACGACATGATCCAGACCGCCATCCAGATCGGCATCCGCAAGATCAACGTGGCCACCGAGATCCGCATGGCCTATGTGGAAGGTCTGCTCAGCGGCTCCGCCAACGGCGACTACTACGAGATGGTCAAGGCCGGCAAGGCCAGCGTCAAGGCCCGGGCCAAGTCCAAGATCGACCTGTTCCTGCGCAAATAAGCAGCTTCCTGTGCGGCTGGCGGTTACCTCCTTTCATCCGCCCCGCTTTCCCCCTTACCTGAAGACCGCCCGCGCCGCTTCCCGGCGCGGGCGGTCCCCCGTTTTCGGGATAATTTCAGTCCGGGCCCTGCGCTATATTGACAAATGCTGGAAGCTGGTATATACTCCGGTTAGTGTAATTGAATATATTGGGTTCTGTGATGTCGTGTGGCTGTCGCCGTAAAGACCGTTTTTCGGTCAGGCGGCAGTTCAAAAGGAATTGGGTGACACCCTCTGCGAACGGCACTGTGGACGCAAGGAAGTGACCAAAGCGGCGCGCGCCGCGGCGAAAGCATCCATTGGGACGGTAGTCCCGAGAAGGTAGGTCATGTACGAGGGACGGAGGTCCCGCGGCGTCAGGGCAGGAGAATTGCACGAAGTAGAACTGAGTGTAGCGGGCGTTCTCTCCGTGTGCAGAAAGATCGGTCACGCTGCTTTTGTCCAAAAAAGCAGCGTTTTTTCGGAAAGCGTACCGCCTGTCCCTTCGGGGGCGGGCGTTTTGTTTTGTCAAGCCGTGGCGGCGCAGCCGTCAGCTTTCCATAAAGCCGGGAGAGGTCTTTGGCCTCTCCCGGCTCCTCTTTTTTTGTGTGTCAACGACAGCAGTCGTTTATTTTAGTGTTTGCCGGGACTGCCTGACAAGGATCTTCCCTTGTCAGCAGATGGCGGCAGGAAGAAGGAGACGAGAGTATGAAGAAACGAGTGGTGGCGCTGCTGCTGGCAGTGGTCATGGTATGGAGCCTTCTGCCCACGGCGGTGCTGGCGGCAGGCGGCGAACTGGCGGGCGACGGCCGCGCGGACAGCCCCTACCAGATCGCCGACGCGGCTGACCTGATGGCCTTTGCCGAGCTGGTCAACGGGGGTGAATCCGGTATCTGCGCCGAGCTGACGGCGAACATCGATCTCACCGGCGAGGACTGGGTGCCCATCGGAGTGAATGGTGCATCCTACAGCGGTACCTTTGATGGAAAGTATTTTACGGTCACGCTGGACGTCACAGCGAACGGCAGCTATGAATATGAGTACATCGGTCTGTTCGGCTATCTGGAGAATGCCGCTATCCGGAACCTCAAAACCGACGGCAGCATCCGGGTGACCGCAGATTGCCAGAGTTATCCCGTTGTGGGCGGCATTGCGGCGTGTGTAGGCTCGGATTCCGGCTTTACGAACTGCAAAAACGCTATCGCCATCACCGTGGACGAGGACACCGGCTTAAACGGCAACGGCGCGGGCGGCATTGTAGGCATGATGTACGCTGACGTCACCTTTGAGCAGTGCACCAACTGGGGAGCCATCTCTGTTGGAAGCAGCACATGCTGCATGGGCGTCGGCGGTATTGCCGGATACAGCGACAACGTCATTCAAATCAGCTATTGCTACAACTACGCGGACATAGAATACTACGATAGTGACGGCGCCATGGGCGGCCTGATCGGCAGCTGCAATAATGATATTACCGCTGTAGGCTGCTATTCCGCGGCCTCTGCTGAGCCGTACAATGCCCCCAGCGGGCTGGAAGGAAAGACCCTCAGCGGAAGTACCTTTGGCCACTTGTTCGGCAACACGTCGTCGTATGAGCTGGAGCGTATGCTGATCTATTGTGATCAGTTTGGCGCCAATAACAATATCAGTGACGAGGATTTTGACGAAGCTCAGATCAGCAAATCCAACTATATGACCCCTCAGGAGATGGTCGAATATCTCAACGGTGACGATGGCGCCATATACACCGCCGACAGCGACATCGCCGGCGGCTGGCCCGTCCTCGCCTGGGAGCTGAAGACCCCCACCGTGGTGACCAACCCGGAGGAGGCGGCCTATTACAAGGCGGATAGCAAATTCAGCGCCGCCAAGGCCGCCGCGCAGAACAAGCTGAAGGACGGCTTCGAGAAGTACAAGTACAATCAGGCCCAGTACAGCGACACCGGCTGGACCTCTCTGGAAAGCATCTATGAGAAGGCCATGGCAGACCTGCGCAGCGCCAGCCTTAAGCGTCTCTCCGAGCTGGAGGGCATGACCGCTGAGGAGATCACCGCCTACGCTCAGGCGGAGATCGACAAGCTGATGCCCATCGCCCAGACGGCGCTGGCGGAGATGAAGGCGGTGCCCACCAAGGCACAGGAGACCCAGTTTGTCAAAGAAAAGGAAAACGCGATACGCGATCTGGAGGACGCCTATACCAACGAGCTGAAAAAGCTGAACGACCTCCGGGGCGAGGCCGCCGCCGTGTGGCACGGGATAAACGGCGAGGTCCTGACGCAGCTGGCGGAGAAGTCCGCCGCGCTGGGCGATGCGCTGGACGCCGGCAAGGCCAAGCTGGAGGCCTGCACCAACAAGGTCGCTCTGGACGCCGCCCTGAGCCGCAGTCAGGCCGCGCTGTCCGCCGTGCTGCAGGGCTTCACCGTGTCCGTGGACAGCGGCGTGACGGACAAGTGGGACGGCAGCAGCAAGGCCCAGCCCTCCGGCAGCGGCACCGCCGCTTCTCCCTATAAGATCGGCACCGCCGCGCAGTTGGCCTGGTTCGCCGACGCCGTCAACGGCGGCAGCCGCTCCGCCTGTGCCGTGCTGACGGCGGACATCGACCTGAACGGGCAGGCGTGGACGCCCATCGCCAACGGCGGCATCAACAACGGCTACACCGGCACCTTCGACGGCCAGGGCCACATCATCCACGGCATCTGCGTGACCACCGGCGTCAGCAGCCGTCCCCAGGGCCTGTTCGGCATCATCGCCCGCACGGGCACGGTGCGGAACGTCAAGGCCGCCGGCCGCGTTCTGGTCCGCCAGAGCAGCGGCGCGGGCCTGATCGCCGGAGAGAACAACGGCGTCCTCTACAACTGCGAGGCATCCGCCTTCCTGAAAAACAGCTATAACGCCGGCAGCACCGGCAGCAGCGTGGGCAACATCGGCGGCATCGCCGGACACATGGCCTCCGGCTACATAGAGAATTGCCGCGCCTATGGCCTGTTCCTGGCCAACCCGGAGAGCTACGACGAGGGATACCTGGTGAACTCCTCCATGCTCTGCCAGATCGGCGGCATCGTGGGCGGCATGGGCGCCGCCCAGGAGAAGGACGGCTGCCTGGTGCGCTACTGTGAAAACGACCTGCAGATCGACTGCTACACCTTCACCTACGGAAATTCTTCCCCCTGCGGCTACGCCATCGGCGGCATTGTGGGCGGCAGCGGCATCGGCAAGGTGCGGGAGTGCGTGAACCGCGCCGCCGTCACCGGCGGGTATGACGTGGGCGGCATCGTAGGCTCGGCGACCCCCGGCGAGGGCGCGTCCTTCTCTGCCGCCTATGTGGAAAACCGCGGCACGGTCCGCTCCGGCAGCTCCACCGCCGGCGGCAGCGGTGCCGGCGGCATCCTCGGCAAGGCCGGCAGCGAAAAGACCACCGGCGGCAGCACCCAGTATGTGGGCGATGTGTCCCTGACCCACGCCTATAACAGCGGCGCCGTCTCGGCGGCGGCCAGCGGCACCACCAACGGCATTGCCGGCGGCATCATCGGCGTATGGCTCAGCGGCGCCGTCACCCACGCCCGCAGCAGCAGCGACACCTCCCTGTGGGGCATCGCGAAAATGGCCACCACCGGCAGCAGCGACACCGCCAAGGTCGCCAGCTATGACTCCCCCGTCCGCGCCGACAACAGCACCGCGCAGAAGCTCTCCGCCACCCAGGCCCTGGTGGGCAGGCTGATCCGCTTTGACGCCAAGCGGGACAGCAGCTACGCCGTCTACGGCGACCAGAGCGCGGCCTACAACGCCGTTATCATGGACTACGTCCGCCGCATCGAGGAGGCGGCAGACAGCGCCGTGGACGCCCTGCTGACCGAGGCCGACGCCGCGCTGTCCGCGGTGCCCACCCAGCTGCAGGCCGACAAGGCCGCGCTGCTGGCGGATATGCGGGCCTACGCCGCGGCCAACATCTACGACACGGACGAGCAGTCCGCTATGGACGCCCTGCTGGAGACCGCCGCCCAGGCCATCGACAGCGCCGCCACCGTGGCGGCCGTGGCCGACCTGCACCAGGTCTATATGGGCACAGAGCACATCGACGGCAAGCTGGCGGAGATCAAGACCTATCCCGCCAAGGCCGCGGACGAGCTGTATAACAAGTATATCTACGACCGGAACTACGCCCCGGAGGACATGGCCAAGGCCCTGCGCGCCTATGAGGGCTGGAAGCTGAAGCTGTTCAGCGCCCCGGACCTTGACGGCGTGGAGGCGGTGTACGCCGACGCCCGCAAGGCCATGGACGCCCTGACCAGGGACTTCACCACCGGCGACGCCGCGCCGGACATGGACACCGCCGCCTCCGCCGCCCTGTCTTTGGCCCGGCAGGAGGTGCTGGACAGTCTGGCCATGCTGGAGCAGGACTACATCGACGCTCTGACGGCCATCGCCGGTGACATGGACGCCCTCTCTGACGAGTGGAAGGCCCGTCTCACCGCCGTGCTGGACAGCGGCAAGGCCTCCCTTCACGCGGCGGCCACCCCGGCGCTGGAGGGCATCGACGACTACGGCGTGCTGGAGGACAAGCTGGCCACCGGCAAGCAGGCTCTGTCGGACATCTTCGCCGACGTCTCTGCCCGGCTGACGGCCCTGGCCGCCTCCGCCGCCAACGAGAGCGCCTGGAACGGCACCACTGTCGAGCCCAAGAAGGACGCCAGCGGCGTCTATCAGATCGGCACCGCCGAGGAGCTGGCCTGGCTGGCCGTGGAGATCAACAGCTCCCCCAACAACTCTCAGAACTACAGCGCCGTGCTGACGGCGGACATCGACCTGGGCTACCGCCCCTGGACGCCCATCGGCTGCTATGTCGATTGGCAGAACAACCACCCCTACCGCGGCGTCTTTGACGGCCAGGGCCACACTGTGTCCGGCCTGTACGTCACCGCGCTGAGCAACGGCTATGCCGGCCTGTTTGGCTATACCTCCGGCAACACCACCATCAAAAACCTCACCGTCGAGGGCGAGATCCGCCTTGAGGACGTCTCCACCACCGCCAAGCACATAGGCGGCATCGTGGGCGAGGCCAACGCCAAGCTGGAGAGCTGCGTATCCCGGGTGCGCATCAGCGCCGCCGGCTTCGGCACCAGAGATACCTGCGCCGTGGGCGGCATCGCCGGCAAGCTCAGCGGCGCCATGACCGACTGCCGCTTCGAGGGCAGCATCGATATTACCTGCAAGAGCGGCGGCGCCTATATCTCCGGCGGCGTAGGCGGTCTGGCGGGCAATGCCGCCGGCGGCACCCTGACCAGATGCGTCAATACCGGCGCCGTCACCGTGGACAAGGGCACAGGCGTGGGCGGCATCGCCGGCATCACCTCCCGCGAGGTCACCTTCACCCAGTGCGCCAACACCGGCCATATCTCCAACGACACCACCGCCGTTATCGGCGGCGCGGACAAGCCCAAGGGCGGCACCGGCGGCATTCTGGGCCTGACGGACACCACCTACCACAAGGTCGTCATCGACGGCTGCTACAACACGGGCACCGTTTCCGGCAGCTACATCGTCGGCGGCATCCTGGGCGGCGAGGGCTCCAGCGGCAATGAAAACCTCACCGTGCAGAACTGCTACAACGCCGGCACGCTGGACGCGGGCACGCGCACGGTGCGCATCGGCGCGCTGGCGGGCTATCCCATCGAGGGCCGCTACTGTGAGGGCCTGTACGTCCGCAGCGGCAGCGCCCGGGCGGCCAACGGCTGGATCAGCGACCAGGGGGACAGCATCGCCGTGGTGGAAGAGCTGACGGCGGCGGGGATGGCGGAGATCAAGGAGCTGGTGGACAGCATCGCGGAATTGAACGGCGGGTATCCCCTGTTCTCCTGGCAGCTGACCGAGACAGCCAGCCGTCAGGCGGTGACCGCGTACCTGCGTTCTTACTACGAAAACAACGTAAAGGCCAGCGCCACGGCGGACCAGCAGAAAACGCTGGAAGCCAGTCTGGCAAAGGCCTGCGAGGCTATTGAGGATGCCGCGGACGCCCAGGATATTATCAACGTATACGCCAAAATGATGGCGGAAATGGACACTGATGCGCTGGTAGAAGCGGCCAAAAACGCCGCGCTGGAAACGCTGGAGGCCATGGCGAAAGAGGCCGAAAAAAAGTATCCCGGCATCAAAAAGCAGCTGGAAGGGCTGTTGACTACATTTAAGAAAGCCATAGAAAGCTGTGGAACAGGCGCAGAAGTGCAGGAATGTGTGGACGCCTTCGCCGCCGGTGTGGTGGATGCCCTCATCGACGACGCCCAGGGGGCGAAGCTCAAGGAGCTGCAGGCCAAGCTGGACACCATCCAGGAGGCGTACAAGGCGCTGGACGAGAACCGGCAGGCGCTGGTGGTCAAGTACGGCAAGCTGGCGGCCATGCAGACACTGCTGAAGCAGTACAGCGAAAACCTGGACCTGCTGAAGAGCTGGTATGAAGCGGACGCCAAGCAGTACGACTATGTCAGCCGGGCCGTGAAGGCGCTGTACGACGGCGCGGCGGCCAAGCTGGGCGAATGCACCGACAAATCCGGCATGGACGCCGTGATGAACGGCTACGCCGCGGACGTGGTGCAAACGCTGGTGGAGGACATCGCCTACAAGAGCGGCAGGACCTCCGCCGCCACGGTGAAGGGCATGGAGACGCGGATCCGGAACGCGCGGAAAGCCTACAACGGCCTGACGGCTGAGCAGAAGAAGCTCCTGCCCCAGGAGAAGCTGACGGCGCTGCAGGGAGCGGAGGCGCTGCTGTCCGCCTACAACAGCGGTATTTCCTCGCTGGACGCCCGGCTCACCGCCGATAAGAAGGCCTATCCCGACCTGACGGAGAGTCTGGACAAGCTGGCCGCACGCGCCCGCAGCGCCATGGGCAGCAGCGTGGACAGCAGCGGCATCAGCGACGCGCTGGACCGCTACGCCGCCGGTGTGGCGGAGGCGCTGATCGACGACATCGGCTATGTGCCGGAGGTGATGACCGAGACGGAGGCCGCCGCCCTGCGGCAGAAGCTGTCCCGGGCGCAGAAAGCCTATGACGCCCTGACCGCCGCGCAGAAGAAGCTGGTAAAGGGCGCAGCCACCCTGGAGAACGCCGCCGCACGCATGGCCGCCTATGACAAGAACTACCGGGCGGCGCAGGAGGTGGTCAAGCTGATCGAGGCCATCGGCACGGTGACCAAGGACAGCTACGACGCCATCAAGCGGGCCACGGACGCCTACAATGCCCTGTCCGCCGTGCAGAAGGCGCTGGTGCCCCAGTGGGCCGTGGAGCAGCTGCAGGCCGCCGCCGACAAGTACAAGGAGCTGACGGCCGCGGATGATACCGATGCATCGGAGGAACCCGACGCGGAAGAACAGCCGCTGGACGACCTGCGCACCGACGAGGCCGCCAAGCCCGACCACGCCTTTGACTGGGCCATCGTGTGGATGGCCGCGGGCATTCTGGCGGCGGCAGGCATCATCCTGCTGCTGTGGAAGTGGTTCAGCGCCACGAAGCAGGCCCGCCGCAGAGACGACGAATAAACCATTCCGAAGGGAGAGGCCCCAGGGGTCTCTCCCTCCGGCGGCATATCGGACCGAGGGGAGAAACGCATGAAAAAACGAGAAAAGGCGCTGCGCGGCGGTCTGTGGCTGCTGCTGTGCGCGGCGCTGATAGTGGGCGCGCTGTCACTGCGCCCGGGCGCGCCGCCGCGGCAGGAGATCGACGCCGCATCGCGGATGCTGGTGTCGTCGTCAGAGCTGCTGTACGACGCGGACGGCATCGCCCAGACGGACAGCGCCGCCATCAGCGGCCAGCCGGAGACCACTCCCGCCCAGGAGCAGACGCCCCAGGAGGGGCAGGAGACGCAGCCCGCGCCGGACGCGCCGCCGGAGGAACAGCCCGGCGAGCAGCCGGACACCGACGCCGACGGCGACAGCGGCATGGGCGACCTGCTGGACATCGGCAGCAGCGGCGGCGGCTCCGGCGGGCAGACGCCCGCCCGGCAGCCCAGCGACGCCCAGGGCAGCACCGAGGTTGGCGATGCGGACCGCTATTTCGAGACCAGCATCATCGACGGCGACGTGGTGGACTATGAGCGCTACACCTTCACCATCCGGCATCTGAAGCCGGAGCTGCAGGTGCTGGGGCTGACCGTCACCCTGAATGGGCAGGCCCTGGACTACCGGGCCGCCACCTCCAGCGTGATGCTGAAGCTGGCGGAGGGAGCCAATACCATCCTGGTGCAGGCCCTGTACCGCAATGGCAGCGACACCATCACCGCCTCGCAGGGCTACACCGTCTACTACGGCGCCGGCGGTGAGGTGCTCATCGTGGCCACCCGTGACAGCGACGGCGCGTCCCTGGCGGACATACACACCACCGCCGACGGGGACCTGGCCTTCACCGCCTACGGTCTGAAGGACGGCAGCCGCCTGCGGGCAGCGGTATCCCTGAACGGAAAGGCCCTCAGCGGCAGCGGCGACAGCTTCCGCGCGGCGCTGACCTACGGCGCCAACACCCTGGACATCAGCGCCGGAGGGCGGAACGACACCGTCACCAAGCGCTTTGTGATCGAATACCGGGAGGACGGCTTCAAGATCACCAACAGCTTCAACGAGACGGTCATCGACAACGACACCCACCAGGCCGACAACAGCAGCGAAGAGCTGGCGGTCTGGCTGGACAGCGAGGAATTCCGCTTCCGCTTCTATCTCAACCAGGAGACCGGCGCGGAGCGCATCCGGCAGGTGCGCTACGACAACAAGACCGTCAGCATCGGCGGCGACGGCTGGTACACCGCCACACTGGACACCCGCCGGCCCAAGACGCTGTCGCTGCACTACACCGACGCCGACGGCGAAAACCGGATATACAAGTGGACCGTGCGGTTCCACCGGAACGCCGAGGCCACGCCGGAGGAGAAAAAGCCCGTTATCAACGCCACGCTGGAGGTGGGCAGCGAGATCATCGGCCTGGAGAACGGTCTGACGCTGAAGAGCCCGGACGTGATCACCGTGATCAACTCCGTCAGCTGGAACCACGAGCAGCTGTATCTGAACAACTACCGGGTCTGGGTCAACGGGCAGGAGATCTACTCCCCGTGCAGCCAGACCGGCAGCTCCTTCGGCTATGAGACGTATCTCACCAACGAGGGCGCCAACACCATCACCATCACCGCCACCGACCCGGACGGCTACGCCGTGACCCAGAGCTGGACGGTGTACTACGAAAAGGGCGATGTGACCGTCACCGTCAGCGTGGAGGCCACCACCGTGGGGCTGGGCTATCTGGTGCCGCCCACGGAGGTCACTGTGCCGGGCGGCACGGACCTGGCCGCCATCTTCACCCAGCTGCTGGAGGACAACGGCTACACCTGCTCCATCAGCCGGGGCTATCTGTCCGCCATACACAAGGTGGGGATATGTGAGGGCTTCCACATCGATGAGGAACTGATGGAGCTGATCGTCACCGACGGCATGGACGACATCGGCGCGGGCTTCGACCCGCAGCCCGCCTCGCCGGACAGCCTGGGCGAGTTCGACTTTTACCGCTGGTCCGGCTGGATGTACTCCTACAACGGACGCTATCCCGGCTACGGACTGAGCGCCTGCAAGCCCCAGGACGGCGCAGTGATCCGGCTGCGCTTCACCCTGGCGCTGGGCAAGGACATCGGCGGCTTCAGCAAGGACACCGGCGGCACCTATGGCAACTCCGGTGAAAACTACTACAAGGAATGGTAAGGAGAGGACAGCATGAATACGAGCACTGAAAACATACTGCGCGAGGTGGGCAAGGTCATCGTGGGCAAGGAGGAGACGCTGGAGAAGATCCTGATGACGGTGCTCTCCCGGGGGCACGTGCTGCTGGACGACGTGCCCGGCACCGGCAAGACCACCACGGCCCTGGCCTTCAGCCGGGCGCTGGGCCTGCGGTACGGGCGCATCCAGTTCACGCCGGACGTACTGCCCTCGGACATCGTGGGCTTTTCCATGTATCAGAAGGCGGAGGGGAAATTCGTCTATCAGCCCGGCGCGGTGATGACCAACCTGCTGCTGGCCGACGAGATCAACCGCACCTCCAGCAAGACCCAGTCGGCGCTGCTGGAGGTGATGGAGGAGCGGCAGGTGACCGTGGACGGCCAGACCCACAAGCTGCCGGAGCCCTTTGTGGTCATCGCCACCCAGAACCCGGTGGGCTCCGCCGGCACCCAGCTGCTGCCCCAGGCCCAGCTGGACCGCTTTATGGTCCGGCTGGAGATGGGCTATCCGGATTTTGCCAGCCAGGTGAACATCCTGCGCGACCGGCAGTCCGGTGACCCGCTGCAGACGGTGCAGACCGTCTGCTCGGCGGAGGAGCTGATGGCCATGCAGGCCCAGGCCCAGCAGGTGCACACCGCGGACGCGCTGCTGGAGTATGTGACGAAGCTGGCGGAGGCCAGCCGACGCCATCCGCTGGTGGTGCTGGGCATCAGCCCCCGCGGCGCGCTGGCGGTGTGCCGGATGAGCAAGAGCCGGGCCTTTATGCAGGGGCGGGACTACGTCCTGCCGGACGACGTGGCCTGCGTGTTCGCGGACGTGTGCGCCCACCGGCTGATCCTGTCGCCCAAGGCGCGGATCGCCGAGACGTCGGCCGCGGACGTGCTGGCGGAGCTGCTGGAGCAGGTGGCCCGGCCTGACCATATCTGAGCGATGGCGAGAAACAGAGTGATTTTTGCCCTGTGGCTGCTGCTGTGGCTGGCGGTGTGGCTGCGGGGCAGCGGGAGCATGGCGGGCTGGCTGGCGCTGGGCAGCGCGATCGCCGCCGCGGCGGAGATCGGGGTGCTCTTCCCGGTGCGCCGCCGCGTGACGGCGGCGGTAAGCGCCCAGCTGTCCTGCCGGAAGGGGGAGGCCCTGACGGTGACGCTGCGGGCGGAAAACACGGGGATCTTCAGCTGCGCGGCCCTGCGGGCCGTGGTGCGCTGCCGGGATCTGCTCACCGGTGAGACGGAGACGCAGGTGGTACGTCTGGCGGTGGCTGGGCGCCGCGCCCAGCAGGCGCAGTGCGTGTTCCGGCCCCGGCGGTGCGGCAAGCTGCGCATCGAGACGGCGGAGGTGCGAGTGCTGGACGCTTTTGGTTTGGCAGGGCTGCGGATAGAGGCCGCGCCCGCCGCGGCCGCGCTGGTGATGCCGGAACTCTATCCGGTGGACGTCCGCCTGTCGGAGCGGAAAAGCCCGGACGCGGACAGCGACACATACTCCATGCACCGGCCCGGCGAGGACCCCAGCGAGACCTTCGCCCTGCGGGAGTACATCCCCGGCGACCGCATAAAGAGCATACACTGGAAGCTGTCGGAAAAAACCGACCGGCTGACCGTCCGGCAGCTGGGGCTGCCGGTGGACGACTCCCTGCTGCTGGTGCTGGACGGCGGCGCGGAGGCCCCCACGGCCGATGCCCGGGAGGCGCTGGGCGAGGTGTTCGTCTCGCTGTCCGCCGCGCTGTGCGCCCAGGGCGTGGCCCATCGGGCCGCCCGGTGGGCGCGGGAGGCCGGGGCCTTCGTATATCACAGCATCTCCGGCATAGAGGACCTGACGCAGGCGCTGCCCGACCTGCTGTCGGCGGAGATCGGGCCGGACGGCGATGCGCCGCCGTATCCGGAGCGGGCAGAGACGGAATATGCGCGGATCGTGGTGGTAACGCTGCGGGAGCTTCCGGGATCGGCGGAGAACGGCGCCGTGACGGTGCTGCGGGCCGCGCCGGAGGAATTGGACCGGGAGGAGGGGCTGTATCTTGCGCTGTAACACCATGCAATGGCCGACGGCGGTGCTGACGGCCGCAGGCACTGCCCTGCTGCTGACGGCGCTGCCGGAGTTCCCGGTGCCGGTGTATCTGCCCATGCTGGCCGCCGGGGCGGCAGCGCTGTCGGCAGTGCTGACCGCCGGGAAAAAGTGGGCCTGGGCTGTCAGCGCCGGGTGGATGCTGGCGGCGGCCGCGGCGTTGGTGCTGTCCCGTCAGGGACTGGCGGCGCTGCTGGACGGACTGCTGGCCGCCTGGCAGCGGGTATACCCGCGGATCTATCCCACCTACGCATCTGACGGCGGCACCGGCGCGGCGGCGGTGTTTCTGTCCGCCCTGGCCGTGCCGCTGGGGCTGTGGAGCGCCGCCTGTGTGCGCCGCTCCCGCGGCGCGGCTCTTTGGATCGCTGCGCTGCCGGCGGCGGCGCTCCTGCTGCTGTTGGCCCCGGCGCTGACCGCGTGGCAGCTGCTGGCCGCCGCGCTGGTATTGCTGCTGCTCCACACCGTGCGTCTGGGCGGCGGCACCGGCGCGGTGCGCGTCTGGTGCCGGGTGGCCGCCGTGGTGCTGGTGACCGCCGCCGTGGCCGCCGGGCATATCGACAGCCGTCCGGCGGCGCTGGACGGCCTGCACCGGCAGATATCCGACACGGTGCAGGCCCTGCGCTACGGCGACAACCGCGACGCCGGACTGACGGACGGCGACCTGACCGCCGCCGGGCAGCGGCAGCAGCTGGAGCAGCCCATGCTGACGGTGACCATGTCCCAGCCGGGGTCCTACTACCTGCGGGGCTTCGTAGGCGAGGCCTATGACGGCAGCCGCTGGCTGCCGCCGGAGGGCCAGACGCTGGCGGAGAACGCCGACGCCTTCTACTGGCTGCACAGCGACGGCTTTTACGGGCAGACACAGCTGGCCGCGGCGGCACAGGCCGCCGCCCCCGACACACTGACCGGTGAAAACCGTATCTCCGTCACCAACACCGGGGCCTCCGCCCGCTATCTGTACGCCCCCTACGAGACGCTGCCGGGCAGCGATGGCACCGACGCGGAGGCCATCGGCGACGCGGCGCTGTACGCACGGGGGCTGCGGGGCCAACGGACGTACACCCTTACCGCCGCCAACAACCTGGTCATCCACTACCAGCGCATCGCCGCCGGGCTCACCGCCGGCACCGCGGAAAGTGCTGCGTTTCTATCGGACGAGGCCGCCTATAACCGCTATGTCTATGAGAACGACACGGCCCTGCCCGACAGCCTGCGCAGCTATCTGACGGAGAAGCTGGGCAGCTATGTTGTGGAGGACGGCCAGCGGCACTTTGACTATCAGAAGGCCAAGCAGAACATCCTGTTCTATCTGACCACCTACGCCGCCTACAGCGAGAGCGTGGCGGCGGTGCCGGAGGGCGTGGACTTCGTGCTGAGCTTTCTGGACGGCGCCCAGGCCGGATACGACGTCCACTACGCCAGCGCCGCCGCCATGATGTTCCGGTACTACGGCATCCCGGCCCGGTATGTGGAGGGCTTTCTCATCACCAGGGACGAGGCCGCGGCCCTGTCCCCCGGCGAGAGCCTGACCCTGGACGGCACCCACGGCCACGCCTGGGTGGAGTACTATCAGGACGGCGTGGGGTGGCTGCCCTTTGAGGTCACGCCCAGCTACTTCTCGGTGATGGAGCAGGCGGAGACCTATCGGGACATCTCCGGCCTGGTGGGTCACGTTCCCCAGGACAGCGACGCCGAAAACCTGGACGGCGACACCGGGGAGGAGGACGACCAGCCCTCCCTGCTGAGCTTCTGGCTGAAATACCGGCTGAAGCTTTTGCTGCTGTTGTCCGTACTGGCGGTGATCGTGCTGCTGGGGCTGTTTATCTCCTGGCTGGTGATGCAGCGGAAAAAGACCGCCCGGCGCAAGGCCGGCTTCCTTAGTGACGACATCCCCAGGGCCATCCGCAGCATCTATCTCTACATGATGGACGTGCTGCTGGCCCAGGGCCTGCCCCTGCGCAACTGCCCGCCGGCGGACTACGCCGCGGACATGGATGAGGACCTGCGGCAGGAGTATCTGGCCGCGGCGGCGCTGTGGGAGGAAGCCAAATTCAGCGGCCACCCCATGGAGGAGCAGCAGCGGCGGCGCATTCTGGCGCTGAAGGACGAGGTGTGGGCGCGGGCCTGGCGCAGGGCCGGGCCGCTGCAGCGCCTGCATCTGAAATACGTCCTGTTCCTATGATGTCCTCCGCCCTTCCCGGCGCGGGATGCAACTTATCGAAAAACTTTCTTTTTGCGCAGCATCTTCTCCATCGTCAGGGGGAGCTCGAGGGGGCAGCGCCCGCCTCGAATCAGATCAAATGCCGCGCTAAGCCTTGCTTGGCAAGGCGTGCGTTGAGCAAAGCGAATATTTTCGCGCCGCTGCGCGGCGCGAAAATAACGGCATTTTTCAGGCTGTCGAAAAAAGCCAAAGGCTTTTTTGAGAGCCTGAAAAAAAGAGACCGCGAAAGCGGTCTCTTTTTTGTTTCCGGTCGGCAGAGGCGGGCGGCCCCTGCCGATCGGCGTATCCTGACGGCGGTGCCCTCACATCCACGGCGCCGCCGCTTCGGTCAGATCACATGGTATTCCTTCAGCAGCTTTTCGATGTCGGTGCCCTCGATCTTGGACAGTACCTTCTTCAGCGCCATTTTCTCCACCAGGTTCAGCTCCATATCCGTGGCGGGACGGCCGTCACGCAGCTTCACGGTGGCATCCAGCAGGTCGCGGACGTTGTACACGCTGCCCCAGACCTCCGGCACGCCGCGGTCCACGTTCAGCAGGGTATAGACGGCCTCCATGCCGGTACGCATGGAATACTCGGTGGTGAAAATGGTGTCACGGGGCGTCTCGGCAAACTGGCCCAGGAAGGCGAAGTTCACGCTGCCGTCGGGCACGACCTTGGGACGGTCGCCATAGGCGCGGGGCATGAAGAACGCGTCGATATACGGCATCATGACGGGCACGGTGTTGGCGCTGTTAGTGGCCATGTCCTCGATCTGATCCTCGGGCACGCCGATGTGGTACAGCCACTCCATGCAGATCTCCTTGCCGGTGCACTCCCGCATGGGCTTCTTGACGAAGTCGCCGGGCTTGTCGGTGAACAGGGAGTAGACCCACACGAGGCAATGATCCTTGGGCTGCTCGCGGAACTGGGGCTGACGGTTGATGGTCCAACTCATCAGCCAGCTGGAGTCCTTGACGGTGACGATGCCGCCGGTGACCACCTTGCCGGTGAAGGGGTCGCGCTTGCAGATGTTCTTGATATAGGGGATGATGCGCTGGTCCAGGGTCTCCACCGTGGCGCTCATCCAGTTGGTCTGCTCGGGGTCATAGCAGAACTTGTCGGGATGGCCGAAGGCAGGGTCCTGGGCGGCGATCTTACGCCACATATCCCAGCCGCCGCCCTCCTTGATCTCGGTATTGTAGGGAGCGGGGGCGTTCTGGCTGCCCATGGAGGAGTTCTCCACGCAGCCGCCGTTGGTGATGAATACCAGGTCGTTCTCCGTCAGGTCGATGCCGCCCTTTTCGCCGTTCTCGATGATGTCGATGCGCTTGGCCAGCTTGTGGGCGGGGTCGGAGCAGTCGAACTCCACGTTGGTCACCTGCACGCTGAAGTGGAACTTGACGCCGTGGCCCTCCAGATACTTCACCATGGGCAATATCATGGACTCATACTGGTTGTACTTGGTGAAGCGCAGGGCGGTGAAGTCGGGCAGGCCGCCGATGTGGTGGATATAGCGCTGGATATACAGCTTCATCTCCAGGGCGCTGTGCCAGTTTTCAAAGGCGAACATGGTGCGCCAGTACAGCCAGAAGTTGCTGTTGAACACCTCGTCATCGAAGAAGTCGGTGATGCGCTTGTCCTGCAGGTCCTCGTTGGGGGTGAAGAACAGCTTCATGATCTCCATGGCGCCCTTGTCGGAGATGTCGAACTTGCCGTCGGTGTGGGCGTCCTGGCCGCGGTTCTCGGTGGCGCGGCACAGGGAGTAGTTGGGGTCGGCCTTGTTGAGCCAGTAGTACTCGTCCAGAACGCTGACGCCCTCCGTCTCGATGGAGGGGATGGAGCGGAACAGGTCCCACATGACCTCAAAGTGGTTGTCCATCTCGCGGCCGCCGCGCATGACGTAGCCGATGTTCTCGAATTTCCATCCGTCGCAGGCGCCGCCGGCGGTGGGGCCCTTCTCCAGAATGTGGACGTGCTCGCCCTTCATCTGGCCGTCGCGGACCAGGTAGCAGGCGGCGGTCAGGGCCGCCAGGCCGCTGCCCACGATATAAGCGGACTTGTTGTCCACGCCCTCGGGCTTCTTGGGGTGCGCAAAGGCTTCGTAGTTACCGCTGGAATAATACATAACTGATACCTCCTGTAGACTCTATGTTTTCTTCTTGATGATGAAAGCATACATCTTCCTGGAAATTTGTTCAATAAACAGAGAACGCCCGGTGATAAAAAGCTTATCACCGGGCGCGGATGTGTTCAGTTTTTTATCACTGCGCCGGGTCTGATAAAACCGGCTTATCGGTGCGCAGACGCTCCAGCGCCGCGCGGACGCTGCCGTGGATCACCTGCTCCAGCCGGTCCACGATCACCTGGGGGTCGCCCTTCATGTCGGCCTTGACCCAGTCCAGCATCAGCCCCACGAACATATACTTATACAGCGTGGCGATGAAGGCCTTGTCCTCCGCCCGCACGGACATGCCCTGGGCCTGCTCCTCCACCACGTCCTCCAGCAGCTGGTAGGTCACCTGGTACAGGTAATTCTCCACCTGCTCCCGGCTGACGGAGCGGTAGACGTTGAGGATGAAGGGCTTGTTGTCCTGCACCGCCTCGAAGATCTGCAGAAAGCCCTGCTGCCACGTCTCGTACGTCTTTTTTCCGGCCAGCGCGCGGCTGGCATCCTCCTGACAGCTCCACTCCACCAGGTCATAGATGTCCTTGAAATGGTAGTAGAACGTCATGCGGTTGATGCCGCAGTCGTCGGTGATGTCGCTGACGGTGATCTTGTGCAGCGGCTTTTCCAGCAGCAGCTTTTTCAGCGAGGCTTCCAGCGCCCGCTTGGTGACCTGTGACATGGTGGCTCCTCCCCGGTCTTACTCCTGTGCGGCTTCCTCTTTGCGCAGCCGCTCCAGCTCCGTGCGCAGCATGCGGTTCTCCGCCTGCATCTGATCGATCTTGCGGTGCAGGGGCGCCAGCTGGCGCTTCAGCTCCGCTGCCACGGCCCCGCGGTAGATGCCGTACCGTCCCGCCACGGAGACCACCGTCAGCACCGCCGCCGTGCCCCCGACGATCAGCCCCAGCTTCTTCATGTCCAGCTTCCGCAGCAGCTTCGCCGCCTTAGGCAGTTCTCTGCCGGGCAGCGGCTCCACGTCGATCTCGATGTGGGGCAGCTTCTTCAGTTCCATGCTCATATCGCACCCTCCTTTGAATTTCCGGCCGTGCCGTATTTATATATACAGTATACCAACTTTTCCGCCGTCTGGCAAGTGGGGACCGCTTTCCCATGGAGCGCATACAATGGATTGCGGGCAGTGCCCGCCAATTGAACACAGGAGGTCATAGCATGGCAACCTTTACCAACCAGGCGACCCTGACCTACAACGGTCAGACCACCACATCCAACGTGGCGGTAGGCGAGCTGACGGAGACGCTCACCGCCGCCAAGACCGCCGTGGTCCCCACCTATGAACGGGACGGCCGGGTGACCTACGTCATCTCCCTGGTCAACAGCGGCACCGCACCGCTGACGGGCCTTACCGTCACCGACGATCTGGGCGGCTACGTCTTCAACGCCGGGACGGTGTATCCCCTGTCCTACACCGCCGGGTCTGTGCGGTACTATCAGAACGGCGTTCTGCAGGCGGCACCCGCCGTCACCGCCGGGCCGCCGCTGACGTTTACCGGTATCACCGTGCCCGCCGGCGGCAGCGCCGTTATCGCCTATGAGGCGGCCCCCACGGCCTTCGCCCCGCTGGCAGCGGAGGGCAGCATCGTCAACAACGTCTCCGTCACCGGCGCGGGTCTGGTGAACCCCGTCACCGCCACGGAGACCGTGGCCCCGACGGCAGCGCCGGCGCTGACCATCAACAAGGCCCTCTCCCCCACCACGGTGACGGAGAACAGCCGCCTGACCTACACCTTTACCATCCAGAACACCGGCAACACCGCGGCGGACGCCGCCGCGGCCGTAGTCATCACCGACACCTTCGACCCCCGGCTGACGGACCTGGCCGTCAGTCTCAACGGCACGGCGCTGACCGCCCCCACCCAGTACACCTATGACGCCGCCACCGGTGTGTTCTCCACCGTGGCCGGGGCCATCACCGTCCCGGCGGCCACCTACACCCAGGATGCCGCCACCGGCGCGTATACCATCACCCCCGGCACGGCGGTGCTCACCGTCACCGGCACGGTGTGAGCGGCCAAAGCGAAAAAGCGCACCCCCGGCCAGTGGCCGGGGGTGCCGTTATATCATTCCAGTGCGTCGTGGCTCCCGAACACATCGTGGATGCTGCCGTAGCGGTCGGCGGGCTTCTCCGGCTCCGCCGGGGATATACCCTTGGCCATCTGCAGCTCCTGCCACTTCTCCCGTGTGATGAGCAGCTGGCGGGGCTTGCTGCCCTCGAAGGGCCCTACATACCCGCGCTCCTCCATCTGGTCCACCAGACGGGCGGCCCGGGAGTAGCCCAGCTTCAGCCGCCGCTGCAGCATGGACACGGAGGCCTGTCCGGTCTCCAGCACCACTTCCACGGCGGCGTTCAGCAGCTCGTCGGCCTCGCCGCCGTCGGCAGACGGCTCCGGCGCTGCGCCCTTACCGCCCTTGTCGGCCTTGGCGTCCACCGCCTGCTGGATCTTCTCGATGACGTCCTGATCGTAGTGGGCCTCGCCGGCCTCGTCCTTGACGAATTTCACCACCCGGTCGATCTCCTCCGGGGTGATGAAGCAGCCCTGTACGCGGGTGGGCTTGGCATCGCCCAGAGGGAAGTAGAGCATATCGCCCTTGCCCACCAGCTTCTCCGCACCGGTGGTGTCCAGAATGATGCGGGATTCCATGGAGCTGGCCACGGCGAAGGCGATGCGGCTGGGGATATTGGCCTTCATCAGACCGGTGATCACGTCTGCCGAGGGACGCTGGGTGGCGATGACCAGGTGCATGCCGGCGGCGCGGCCCATCTGGGCCACGCGGCAGATGGATTCCTCCACCTCCTTGGCCGCCACCAGCATCAGGTCGGCCAGCTCGTCGATGACCACCACCACGGTGGGCAGCTTTTTCACGTCCTCGTCTGTCTCCGACAGGGCGTTATAGCCCGCCAGGTCCTTGACGCCCTTTTCAGAGAACATCTTGTAGCGCTTCATCATCTCGAACACCGCCCACTGCAGCGCGCCGGCGGCCTTCTTGGGATCGGTGACCACGGGGATCAGCAGGTGGGGGATGCCGTTATAGGGGGCCAGCTCCACCATCTTGGGGTCTACCATGATGAACCGCACCTCGTCCGGCGTGGACTTGTACAGCATGCTGATGATCAGCGAGTTGGTGCACACGGACTTACCGGAGCCGGTGGTGCCGGCGATGAGCACATGGGGCAGCCGGGCGATGTTGCCCACGATGTTGTTGCCGCCGATGTCCTTGCCCACGGCAAAGGCCACCGGGGATGGGTGATTGATGAATTCCCGGGATTCGATGACATCCCGGATGCGCACGGCGGTCACCGTGCGGTTGGGCACCTCGATGCCCACGGCGGAGATCTTGTTGGGCACCGGCGCGATGCGCACGCCGCTGGCGCCCAGCGCCAGGGCGATGTCGTCCTGAAGATTGGTGATCTTGCTGAGCTTCACGCCCTGGTCCAGGGTGAACTCGTACCGGGTAACGCTGGGGCCGTGGATGACCTCCCCGGCCTTGGCGTCCACGCCGAAGGAGCGCAGGGTGTCCGCCAGGCGTTTGGAGTTGTTGCGCAGCTCCGCGCCCACCTCCGTGTAGTTGCCGCCCCGGTTCTGCTCCAGCAGGGTGATGGGCGGGTAGCGGTACGCCCCCTCGCCCTCGGCCAGCTCCTGCTCGATGGCGCTGCTGACCTCCTGGGCCGCCGTCTCCACCTCCTGCTGCAGCTGGGCCTTCTTCTGCTTGTCGCTGAGGGGCTTTTGGGGCGCGGGCGGCTCCTCCGCCGCGGCCGCCGGGGCCGGAGGCGCAGGCGTCTCCGCCTCGCCGCCGATGGGCTGGGGCGCAGGTGCGGGACCGCCCCGCAGCACCTGGTCCGGCGTGCGTACGTCGTCGCCCCGCCGCCGGAAGAACGAGCTGCCGGGGGCCACAGTCGCCGTGTCCTCCCGCTCGCCGTCCAGAGGGATGTCGATATTGGGCCGCTTCCGGCCCCGGGCCGCCGGCTTTTTGGCCGGGGCGGGCTTCTGCGCCGCTGCGGGGGTAAAGTCCCCCGGCAGGTCCTCGTCGTCAAGGTCGTCGTCCTCGTCCCGGCGCAGGCTCTCGCCATAGCTGCGCACCCGCTCCGCCGCCTCCTGGGGCGTCAGGTGCAGGGCGCCCAGCAGCGCCGCCAGCAGCAGCACCGCGAACACGATGATGGATACCACCTTGCTCACCAGGGCCTCGCCGCCCACAGCCAGCCCTCCGGCCAGGACGCCGCCGCACTTCAGGCTCTGCCCGTCGGCCCACAGGGCCTTGACCCAGCCGCTGCTGAAGTCATAGGCCGTGCGGCACAGCGCCAGGTGGCACAGCACGCCCACCAGCAGCGGCAGCACCGCCACGCAGACGGTCCGCAGGATCACCGGGCGGCCCTGATGCCCCAGCTGGATCACCGCCACGGCAGCCAGGGCCGGGGCTGCCAGATAGTAGCCGTAGCCCAGCGTGCCCCGCAGCACCCCGGCGATCCAGGTCAGCAGCAGTGCGTCCACATTAAAGTAGCTCACCAGCACGCACAGCGCCAGCAGGGCGCAGACGATGCCGCCCACCAGCCGCGCCGCGGCGTTATACGCCGGGGGCGGGGGCGGCGCCGGGGCCTTTTTGCGCGTGGTGCCCTTCTTTTGTGTCGTTGCCATAGTCTACCTCACTTGATGCCCTGCAGGACCAGGGTCAGCACGCCCACGGCCCAGCAGTAATACGCGAATGCGCCGAAGCGCCCCTTGTCCGCCACATATTTCAGCAGCCGGATGCACAGATAGCCCGCCACCGCGGCCACCGCCACGCCCACCAGATACATGGGCACCTCCGCACCGTTGATGCCGGCGGCCGCCGCGTCCTTAATGGACAGGATGTTGGCGCCCAGCACGGCGGGGATGCTCAGCAGGAAGGAAAAGCGCACGGCGAACCGCCGCTCGTAGCCCACGAAGCAGCCGGCGGTGATGGTCATGCCGGAGCGGGACACGCCGGGCAGCGTGGCCACCGCCTGGCCGATGCCCACCAGCAGGGCGTCCGTCCACCTGGCGCTGCGCTCGGTCTTGCGGCCCTTGCGCACCCGGTCGCATAGGAACAGCAGAAAGCCCGTGAAGATCAGCGACGCGCCCACGAAGTACATGTTGTCGCCCAGGCCCTGCACCGCCTTGCGGATGGGCAGCACAGCGAACAGCGGCAGCGTGCCGATGACGATCAGCAGGATCAGCCGCCGGGCCGGCGGCACCGGCGTGGGCGTGGTCCGGCGGGCCAGGTCGCCGATGCCCCGGAAGAACTCCACCACCATGTCCCGGATGTCGCCCCAATAGGCTGCGAACACCGCGAGCAGCGTGCCCAGATGCAGCAGCACGTCGAAAAACTCCGGTATGGCCCCGGCTCCCCCCATATTCAGCAGGTTCCGGGCGATGGCCAGATGGCCCGAGCTGGAGATCGGCAGAAATTCTGCCACGCCCTGCACCAGTCCCAACAAGATCGCTTTGATATACGTCATTCCGCACCTCACGTTCCCTCCGCCCCGGGGCGGAGTCCGCATTCCGTCTGCGCTTTTATTCTATCCGCAAAAAGGGAACACTCTTCCAATGTAAACAGAGTATACCACAGCGGCGGGAAAAATGCCACTGTTTCTTTCTTGCCGCTCTGTCACATCCCGCCTGCCTCGTCACCCTGCACAAAGGAGATCAGCTATTTTTTCCATTCTGTCTGTTGTTGTCCCGGCCGGTTTTGTGGTATGATAAGGGACGCATAGGCAAAAGCAAGCGAAGGTGCTTCCTCCGCGGAATACGTTCTTATGGGGAGTCTGTCACCAAGGGCTTCCCCTGCTTGTTTTTGCACCGATCAAGTGAAAGGCGGTGAGTGAACTGTACCGTGAAAAAATAGACCAGCTGCAGGCTGCGGAGCAGCGCCTGCTGGAGCAGAAGGCCGACGCGCAGCGCAGTGCCCGCGAGCTGGCCGAGCAGGCCCGCCGGGACGGCGACGCCCTGCTGCGTCAGGCGCAGGAGGCCGTGAAGCTGGCGGAGTCCGAGGCACTGCACCGGGCCGACGAGGCCGGGGCGACCGCCCGGGCCGCCATGCAGCAGGAGGCCGAACGCACCTGCGCCGCCATCCGGCAGCAGGCGGAGCAGCGCATGGACGCAGCTGTCCGCACCATCGTGGAAAAGGTGGTGAAGCGGTAAAATGCCCATTGCGAAAATGAAACGGCTGCAGGTGCTGGCCCTGGAGAAGGACCACGACGCGCTGCTGCGCCGCCTGGAGCGGCTGGGCTGTGTGGAGATCAGCGAGCCGGACGCCCCGGACCTTCCGGACACCCTGCGCCGCTGCGACAGCACCGTGTCCGACTGTCTGGCCCGCCAGCACCAGGTGCAGAGCGCCATTGACGTGCTGCGCCGCGCCGCGCCGCCTCAGAAGGCGCCGCTGCTGGCCCCCCGTCCCCCCATCGGCGAGACGGATTACCTCAGCGACACCGCGCTGGACGACGGGCTGGCCCTGGCCCATCAGGTCAACGACGTGGCCGCGCAGCTGCAGCAGCTGACGGCCTCCGCCGCCCAGCTGCGCACCGATCAGGCGGCGCTGACGCCCTGGCTGTCTCTGGACCTCCCGCTGGAGCTGACGGAGACCCGCTGCTGCGACGTCACCCTGGGCGTGCTGCCGCCCTTCGTCCCGCTGGACGAGATCACCGGCCAGCTGCAGAACGAATGCCCGGAGAGCGAGCTGTCTCTGCTCTCCGCCGACCGGCAGCAGCAGTGTCTGCTGCTTCTGACCCACAAGTCGGTCACCGCAAGGGCGCTGGAGCTGCTGCGGGGCCACGGCTTTGCCGCCTCGCCCCTGAAGGGCCGCACCGGCACCCCGGAGGAGGCCCTTCAGGCCGCCGCCGACCGGCTGGCCCAGGCGGAGCAGCAGCAGTCCGCGCTGCAAAAGCAGCTCTCCGCCCTGGCCCAGCGCCTGCCGGAGCTGTATCTGTGCGCCGACCGGCTGAGCTCCCGCCTGCAGCGGGAGGAGAACCGCCGCCGCCTGCTGACCGACGGCTGCATCGTGGCCTTCGACGGCTGGGTGCCGGAGAAGAAGCTGCCCAGGCTGTCCGCCTATCTGGATACCCTGTCCTGTGACTACGACGTCTCCGATCCCACGGCGGAGCAGACCCCCGACGTGCCGGTGCTGCTGGAGGACAACGTGGTGGCCCGGTCCATGAACTGCATCACCGAACAGTATTCCCTGCCCGCCTACGACGGCGTGGACCCCAACCCGGTGATGGCCCCGTTCTTCATCCTGTTTTTCGGCATGATGATGGCGGACATCGGCTACGGGCTGCTGATGCTCATCGGCTCGTGGCTGTTCCTGAAGAAAAAGCGGCCGGACGACCGCAGCTTCATGGAGATGATCTTCTGGTGCGGCGTCACCACGGTGGTCTTTGGTGCGCTGACCGGCAGCTTCTTCGGCGACTTCCTGCCCCAGCTCTTCAAATTCTTCGACCCGGAGAGCACCTTCGCCCTGCCGGCGCTGTTCTCCCCGCTGGACGACACCATGGCCATCATGGTGGGCTCCCTGGTGCTGGGCGTCATCCAGGTATTCACCGGCATGACCATCAGCGTGGTGGAGAAGTGCAGAAAGGGCTGCTTTATGGACGCCCTGTTTGACGAGATCACCTGGTGGATCATCCTGCTGGGCATCGCGCTGGCGGTGCTGGGCGTGGGCAGCGTCTCCGGCGTGCCCGTGGTGCTGTGCATCGGCGTGCTGATGCTGCTCTACGGCGCGGGACGCGGCAAGAAGGGCTTCGGCAAGGTCACCGGCTTCGTGGCGGCGGTATACAACGGCGTCACCGGCTTCTTCAGCGACATCATGTCCTATGTCCGGCTGATGGCACTGATGCTCTCCGGCGCGGTGCTGGCCCAGGTGTTCAACAAGCTGGGCGCCACCACCGGCAACGTGGTGACCTTCGTCATCATCGCCCTGGTGGGCAATCTGCTGAATCTGGCGCTGAACCTGCTGGGCTGCTATGTCCACGATATGCGCCTGCAATTTCTGGAATTCTTCGGACGCTTCTACAAGGACGGCGGCAAGGCCTACCGTCCCCTGCGCGTCCAGGCTAAACATGTAGAGATCATTAAGGAGGATAACGAATCATGACTGCATTGCTCGAATCTATCGGCGGACTGGGCTTCGCCATTCTGGGCGCGGCGCTGACCGCCGGCCTGTGCTGCATCGGCTCCGCCAAGGGTACCGGCATGGTGGGTGAAGCCGCCGCCGGCCTCACCAGCGAGGACCCCGACAAGTCCACCAAGTGCCTGATTTTGCAGGTGCTGCCCGGCACCCAGGGCCTGTACGGCTTCGTGGCGCTGTTCCTGGTGCTGGGCCAGACCGGCCTGCTCAGCGGCGAGACGCTGCCCATGACCATCGAACAGGGTCTGGCCTTCTTCGCCTCCTGCCTGCCCATCATGCTGGGCGGCTGGCTGTCCGCCATTTTCCAGGGCCGCGTGGCCGCCGCCTCCATCAACATCGTGGCCAAGCACCCGGAGGCCGCCACCAAGGGCATCATCTACTGCGGTATCGTGGAGTTCTACGCCATCCTCTCTCTGGTGGCCACCATTATGATCTCCCTGAACATCATGAAGTAAGGCGGGTGCGCCTATGAACGGTATCGACAAGATCATCGCGCGCATGGAGTCCGACACCCAGGCCGAGTGCGACGCCATCGCCGCCCAGAGCGCAGCGGAGGCCGAGGCCATTCTGGCACAGTACCGCGCCGACGCCGACAAGCTGCTTCAGGACGCCCAGCCCCGCTGTAAGGAGCTGGAGGCCCAGCAGCTGGAGCGTCTGGAGGGCAGCAGCCGTCTCGCCTGCCGCCAGCGAGTGCTGGCGGAGAAGCAGTCCCTGCTGGACGAGGCCTTCTCCCGCGCCGCGCAGGCCCTGGCCCGGCTGCCCCGGGAGCAGTATATCGACCTGCTGGCCGCACTGGCCGCGGAAAACGGGCAGGGCGGCGAGGAGCTGCTGTTCTCCCCCGCCGACCGCGACGCCGTGGGTCAGGCGGTGACCGACGCCGCCAATGCAAAGAAGAGCGGCGCGGCCTTCACCCTGTCCGCCGAGACACGGGAGACCGGCGGTGGCCTGGTGCTGCGCCGGGGCCGCATGGAGATCAACTGCGGCTTTGCCGAGCTGCTGCGCCGGGCGCGGCAGGAGGACTCCTCCGCCGTGGCCGCTGTGCTGTTTGACTGAAAGGGGGCGGCCCTTTGACAAAACGGAGAAAGGACACGGACTATCTGTTCCTGTCCGCCCGCATCCGCGCCATGGAGCGCCAGCTGCTGACCTCACAGCGCCTGGAGCAGCTGCTGCAGGCCCCCACCACGGAGGACTGCGCCCGTCTGCTCACCGAGTGGGGCTACGCCCCCATCCACGACGAGCCGTCCCTGCAGGAGGCCCTGCGCGCCCAGCGCGAGAGCGTGTTCGCCGACGTGTCCCGCTTTATGCCGGATGCGGAGGTGCTGGACGTGTTCCGGCTGAAATATGACTATCACAACATCAAAACGCTTCTCAAATCCCCCGGAGACGCCGATCGTCTGCTGATCGACGCCGGCACCATCTCCGCCCAGACCATGCGGCAAAAGCACGAGGAAGGCGGCGACTGGTCCTTCCTGCCCGCCGACATGGCCGCCGCGGCCGGCGAGGCCCAGCGTGTGCTGGCCGAGACCGGCAGCGCCCGCAGCTGCGACTGCATCCTGGACCGCGCCTACTTCGCCCGGCTGGAAAAGCTGGCGGCGGACAGCCGCCTGCCCTATCTGCAGAGCTATGTCCGCGCCATGATCGACGCGGCCGACCTGCGCTCCCTGGTCCGCACCCAGCGGCTGGGGCTGGACGCCGGCTTTCTGCAGCAGGTGCTGTTTCCCGGCGGCAGCGTGACGCCGGATGCCATCCGCGCCGGTGCCGGCAGCGGCGCCGCGGCCCTGTGGCGGGGCACCGCCTTCGCCCAGGCGGCGGAGCTGGGGGACGAGGCCGCCCGCGGCGGCAGCCTGACCGCCTTTGAAAAGGCCTGCGACGACGCGGTGCTCCGCGCCGCCGGCACGGCCCGCCGCGTCCCCTTCGGGGCGGAGGTGGCCCTGGGCTATCTGGCGGCCAAGGAAGCGGAGTGGACGGCGGTGCGTACCGTGCTGTCCGGCCGTCTGGCCGGCGTGCCGGCGGACGCCCTCCGGGAAAGGCTGCGTGAGCAATATGTATAAGATCGCCGTCATCGGGGACCGGGACAGCGTGCTGGGCTTCCGCGCGCTGGGTCTGGATGTGTTCCCCACCGAGGATGCCGACACGGGGCGGAAAACGCTCCACCGGCTGGCCCAGGAGGGCTACGCCGCCATCTATATCACCGAGCAGCTGGCCCAGCATCTCACCGCTGAGATCGCCCGCTACAAGGACGCGCCGCTGCCCGCCGTCATCCTCATCCCCGGCAAGACCGGTTCGCTGGGCATCGCCGGGGCCGCCCTGCACGACGCGGTGGAACGCGCCGTGGGCGCGGACATTTCTTGAAAGGAGCAACAGAATGGGTAAGATCATCAAAGTCTCCGGCCCGCTGGTGGTAGCGGACGGCATGGCGGACGCCAACATGGCGGACGTGGTGCGCGTCGGCCCCCAGCAGCTGATCGGAGAGATCTTGAATATGACCGGCGACCGGGCCTCCATCCAGGTGTATGAAGAGACCTCCGGCCTTGGCCCCGGCGCCGACGTGGTCACCACCGGCGCGCCGCTGAGCGTGGAGCTGGGCCCCGGCCTGATCGAAAATATCTACGACGGCATCCAGCGTCCGCTGGAGGAGATCGTCCGCCGGGTGGGCAGCAACATCACCCGCGGCATCCAGGTACCGCCGCTGGACCGTGACAAGCTGTGGGACTTCACCCCCACCGCCGCCGTGGGCAGCGCCGTGGTCACCGGCGATATTCTCGGCACCGTGCCGGAGACGGAGTCCGTCCTCCACAAGATCATGGTGCCCAAGGGCGCCGAGGGCACGCTGGAGTGGCTGGCCGATGCCGGACAGTACACCATCACCCAGCCCATCGCCCGGGTGCGTCTGGCCAGCGGCGAGAGCCGCGAGCTGACCATGGTGCAGAAGTGGCCCGTCCGCGTGGGACGGCCCTATAAGAAGAAGTTCCCGCCGCTGAAGCCCCTGCAGTCCGGCCAGCGTGTCATCGACACCATGTTCCCCATCGCCAAGGGCGGCACCGCCGCTGTGCCCGGGCCCTTCGGCTCCGGCAAGACCGTGGTGCAGCACCAGCTGGCCAAGTGGGCGGACGTGGACATCGTGGT
>CAKTVL010000016.1 GCA_934623575.1 uncultured Oscillospiraceae bacterium | reverse complement strand
TCCAAGTCGATACTGCTTCCATCTCCGCGAAGGAACTCACCGTTGTAATTCCCGCCGCCCGCAGCGCCGGCGATCATGGAATAGATGTGGTTGATATTGCTCTTGTCGTCCTCTGTGATCGTCCTGCCAAGCTCTGCTTCCAGATTGGCATACGCTTGATACAGTGAGACCGGAACAGCGACGGTGTATTCTTCTACCGTGCTGGTAACCGTGCCATCGTCGTTCTCGATGTCTACCGTGCGGGTACGGGTTTCCCAAGTGTAGAAGCATTCTACGAAGCGGTTCGCCGCCCGTGCGGATGGTGCATCTTCGCCAAAGCAGAGGGCATAAAAAACGGCCTTGATCCGAATCGGGTCAAGGCCGTTTCCGCTTTCCGTTTGCCCATTGACGGAAGCCACTGCCGAATCCAGAAGAGAAAAAGCGGTACGCATCTCCTCAATATGATGCCGGAATTCTGCGGGTACTTCTGTCGAGTAGCTCACACCATAGAAGGACGCAGCTACCGCCTGGTTGTTGTGATCCGCACCTCCGGAGCCAATGGAACACAAAAGTGCGATGAGCACAATGACCGGCGAGAGAATTGCGACCAGCGTCCATCCCACACCCTTGCGCAGCTTCTCGTTGGAAAGCACCGTCGCCGCGGCTTTTGCGATCATGCCTGCAGATACTGCCATTTTGTATTGACCTCCTTTACTTAAATTGTCTTTTGTGTTATAGTTGTCCTATAATAACTTGCTTGCTTCTTTTGCGGTCTCTATTGCCAGTCACTGGTGGAACCTTTTCGATGTCTCCGTTGCGCTGTCAGCTGTCAGCTTGCTGATGTCTGTAGTCGATTGGAGGAATGTTCGTATGACAAAGAAAGTATCTATGGTGAGCCTGGGGGTTAATGAGACGCGAGGCTGAGAAATCTTGGCAAAGTCATGGCTGTGTAAACAGTGGCTGCAAAAGAGCGGATTATCCCCCTCGGGGTTCGAATCCCCGCCGTCTCACCAAACATTAGAGCAGAGGTTCTTGATAGGACCTCTGCTCACTTTTTATCTGCCGCCCGCTGTGCCAAACAGCCGTTCCTTGTACGTCGGAGCATGTACCTCCAGCAGGTAGCGCTCGTTGCCGCACTTGTACAGACAGACACCGCGCTGGGGAAACTTGATGAGGTTATACTCCGCCTCATCCAGCTGGAGCATCTCCATGTAGCTGCGCTTGTCAATGGAGCCTGCGTTGAACAGGAACTGGTGAGGCGGGATGCTGAACAGCGGCTTTGTCATCTCGCGGATACCCTCCTGGTCAAAGTCCTCCAGATTCTGACTTGCCAGCAGCATGGCGGATTCCTTTTTGCGAACACGCTTGAGGCAGTTTCGGATGTACTCAATGGCCGTGGGATTGGACAGCCAGATATACAGTTCGTCCAGTGCCGCCACGGTATTGCCGACCGTCAGAAGCTTATCCGACATGAAGGACAGCACATTGAACAACATGGCGTTGCGGACATTTTTAGCGGCACTCAGCATTCCCTTGACGCCGAAAACGAGGAAGCGGCTGGATGTGATGTTGGTGTGCCCATTGAAGAACTGTGCGTCCGCACCCTTGCACATGGAGTGCAGTCCCAGCAGAACTTCCTGCAGGAGCTTCTCCGTATAGAGCAGATGGGCGTTTGGATCGTAGCTTTTGAATTCTTCTTCGATCAGGTCATAGAGATCAGAGAGAATCGGATAGTCCTCCGAGCGCATACGGCGGAAATTGGTCCGCTCTGTGATGCCCCATTTCGCGTAGAGCTTGGATACCATGATCTCGATGGTGTCAATGTGCGCATCGCTGAAATCCTTATAAGCCCGGAAGAAATCCTTGAGGAAGGAGACATGCTGTGCCAGCAAAGTGCTTTTGCGAAAGGCTTCCGGCGCTGCCGTATCGTCCGGGTCACCGCCGTCATCCCAGCATTTCGGCTCCAGCACATTGATGATGTACTTTCCCGCCATAAGGTCGGCAAAGCAGCCGCCCACGGCCTCGCACATTTCCTGCTGCTCATGCTCGGCATCCAGCGTGATAACCGATTTCCCGGACTCCAGCAGATTGAGGATGAGCAATTTCATAAGATAGCTCTTGCCCTGGCCGGAGTTGCCGAGAATGAGGATGTTGGCGGAGGTCTTATCTTCGTCGCGCTGATCGAAGTCCACGAGGATGTTGCTGCCGTACTTGTCCCGTCCAACATAGAAGCCCTTTGCGTCCGTTTTACCGCTGTAGTTGAAGGGATAAAGATTCGCCACAGAGCTTGCCGGGAGGACACGCTCGAACTGCTGGCCGAAGGCGTTGTATCCTACGGGACTGGCACAGCAGAAGCCCTGCTGCTGACGGAGCAGAAGCCTGTCCACATTGAGCTTGCTCCGCACCAGTTCCGTCAGCACATCGGTCTGGAGCAGTTTCAGCGTGTTATAATCCGAAGCGGTCAGCTCGATATAAACCGCACAGTGGAGCAGCGGCTCTCGGTTACGGTGCATGGAAGCCACCAGCGACGCCACATCCTGCAGATTGCTTTCCGCCGTGATCGTCTGCTGCAGGTCATTGGTGTTGGAGCTGCCCATGCGGTTTTTGTTGGCAGCATTCTGGATGATGCGCTTTTCCTCGGCAGGCGTTACCTGACGGGTGTAGATGCGCAGCGTGATTCCATCCTTTTCACCCAGATGCCGGAGAATAGCCTGCTCATCGGTCTGCGTGGGATACTCCCGCAGCGCCCACACGCAGCGGAAGGTATTGCCGCAGATGAAGTGATCGGGTTCGAACTTGACCACGGAAGGCGCGATCATATCCAGAAAGGATTTAATGCCTGAATTCTCCCGGCTCTGCGGCGCTGCTTTTTTCGCTTTCTTTGCCAAATGGATCCCTCCTTTACTCGCCAACAATGACCCAACGGTCACCGTCGAAGTCCTCGAACTTTTCCGTTGTCACGTTCTGCTCAAAGTAAACACCCAGCATCTTTTTGAGATCCTGCTCGGTGGCTCGACGGGTCGTGAATCCGTTGTCGTTGATGTTCTGCTCGATGCGAGAAAGATAGGAGAACACATCGGACTCCTGTTCACCACGCAGCCGGATGATAATATAAAATTCACGGCTGGACGCCATGAGCACCTGAATGCGGTCCAGGTGCTTGCTGTCCTGCTCCAGCAGTCTGCGGACCGCTGGCAGTTCCTCCTGATTCAGCCGCTCCCGGTAGAAGATCTTATTGCGCTCGAAGGATTCCTTGGAATTGAGCGCCAGCATTTCGATCTCTGCCTGTCCCTTTACGACATTCAGCAGCGCATAGATGCGGGCGCTGATGCTGGAATCCGGCAGGACGGAGATATTCGTAGGCTTGATGATGAAGAATACGAGATTGCCCATGCGGGTGGCAATGCAGTAATTCTTGATCTCCTCAATGCCCATGAGCTGCCGTGTGGAGCGGGCGGCTTTGTCCTTTTTCTGCTTTTTACTCACGGCTCCAACCTCCAATCATAGAATTGCTGCTTTGTGATCAGGAACGCGGCGGCATATTTGAGGAAGTCCAAGATGCTGGTTCCGTCGAATCGAATGCTGAGGAAAGCGTAAACAGCCGTCAGCACCAGCGGCAGGGCGATGCCTGTCTGGGTCAGCGCCAGAACAGAGATCAGAAGTCCCACGCCGATGATGCCGATGTCCCGCAGCTCCCAAAGCCACAGCATGGCTTTGGCGGTCAGGTTGTCAGGATAAATATAAATTGCTCTCACCTCCAGAGAATAGAGATGGCCGCAGGTTTTCCTGCGGCCATCCAGTGGGTTGATTATTCTTCTGCGTTATCCAGCGCCTGCTGGATCAGCTGTGTGATGAAGTCCTTCTGCTTCAGGTGATTCTTTTCCAGATACTCTTTCAGTCGGTCGAAGAGTTCTGCGGAGATCTTCACCGCAAGGGTCCGCTCTGTCTGCATATCGTTTCCTCCTTCAAAGTGTTCTGTGAAGATGCGCTCCACATATTCCGCCAGTGTACCCAGCTTCATTTCTTCTTTCTCTGCCATGATCCTTGCGTGAAGCTCTGCTGGGATCATGGCACAGAGGTTCTTTTTGCCCTCCATCGGTCTGCTCCTTTCCTTGATTTTGCAAGCAAAGCATACCGGAAGAAGTCACGGAAAGCTATTCACCAAACTCAACGAAGAAGCTGTGCGAAACAGAAGCAAAACCACCAAGGCAGCTATACCTCCCGAAGGACCGCGGCGATCCGGCTCATAATGAATTCCACGCAGGGTATCGCCACGCTGTTGCCGAGAGCCTTGTATCTGGCAGAGTCTGAAGCACTGGGGATATCTGTCCAGTCATCGGGAAAGCCCTGCAGGCGCTCACACTCCAACGGAGTCAGGCGGCGGATGAGATAGGCATAGGCTTCTGCCTTTTGGCAAACGAGATCGGTGGCATCCTTGTGCTGGCGAGCACTCTGCGTGCTGACTACGCCGTTCTCACGGAAATCATCTACACGCTGGCGGCTGTAGACCGCATGATGATCGGTGGCCGTCAGTGTATATGCGATGTCCCGCTGATACCCGATCCCGTTGCCGCCGTTCTGCGGCTGCCGGTCGATGGCGTTTCCCGTGATGCAGAAGGTTTCTTCCTGTTCTACGAGCGGCACGTTGTTGCCGCCTGTTCCGTATCTTGCGGACATGGTAGGCGCCACCTGATGAGGGCCAGTGTAGCGAGCATCAATGCCGTGGTTTTCGTAGACCAGCGGCTGGTGTCCATGCTCCTGCGCCCGCAAAGTACCGGACACATTCTCAGAGCACTCCATGACGCTTCCGCCCTGGTCATTCAGGCACAGCACAGATGGCATACAGTTTCCGCTGGCAGAGCCTTTCAGCGTAGGCGCCAGTTCTTCGCCGTACCCAATGCTCCCAGCGGAGGCACCGGCTCCCGCCGAGAATGCGGCCGCCACGAAGGTCTGCTGTTTCATTCCCGGCTGTGCATTCAGAGCGCCCGCAACATCATGTAAGTCACGGACCTCGTCCCTTTGGTTGGCAGCAAAGGCCATGACACCGTTTCTGCCGGTGGACATCCCGCAGTTCACGCCGAGCGTGGCCGCAACATCGCCGGTCAGGTCACCATTGTAGCCGTCAAATCCCTCGACGGTGTCATCCGGCTGCGTCACGAAGGTCTGCATCTGCATATTGGTGGTCGCCATCAAGGCACCGGATACGCCGTGCAGGTCAATGCCCTCATCCCGCTGATTGATGTGGAAGGCATTCAGATCTGTGGGCTGTCCGTCCGGGCGCATCAATCCGGCTTGGATCTTCAACGCCCGTTCCAGCTTCGGCGGCAGAGCTTTTCCGCGTTCAGAAGCTCGGCGCAGGATCCCCAAGCATGCCTTCGGGGATAAATAATATTTTATCGGCGGTGCGTCCTGCAAAATCTGCGACAAGGAAGATCCTCTTGCGTCGTTGGGCGACACCCCAGTATTGAGCATCCAGGCACCGCCAAGCCAGGGAGAAATCAGTTCCCAGTAGGATTCGCCCAGCAGATTGCCATGGCCAGGGGTAAGGTCCAGGGACATAAACGGAACCGCACTTAACTCGGACGATCTCTTCGAGGACGATGCGGAAGTCCTCGCCTTTGGGAGTTCCGCTGGAGAAGGCTCCTGGAACATTTTCCCACAGCATATACCGAGGTCGGACAGCGTGACCTGCTCGGCCTCTTTGTTCGTCTGCATTTCTCATCTCCTTTACCAGTCGAACCTGCTCCATAAAAAGGCCAGAGCGGGCACCGGATAATCCGGCTCTCGCTCCAGCCACGGACAAATCCTGGCACGGACTGCCGCCGCAGATGATATCTACAGGCGGAAGCTCTGCGCCGTTGAGCTTTGTAATGTCACCCACATGAATCATGCTCGGAAAGCGCTGCTTTGTTACCTCAATGGGAAAGGCTTCGATCTCCGAAGCCCACACCGGCGTGATGCCGTTGCGGACACTCGCCAAGGGAAAACCACCGATGCCGTCAAACAGACTTCCCATAGTGAGCCCGCTCATTTTGACACCGCCTGCACAATCGTGCGCGTGGTATTGACGGCGGCCTGCGCCGTGTATACCGCAGACATGATGTTTGCTCTTGTCGTTGTGTCCAGGCCAAACGCTCCGGCAATGCGGGGGATCTCGCCGGCCGAGAGCATCAAACCAAGTCCCAACAATGCGTGATCCTTAAACACCATAAGTCCGGCGATGAGGATCGTCGCCTGCAAAAATGCGGTCAGGCATAATCCAATGATCTGTTTGCACCACTGGATGAAGCCATCCGTATAGCCACGGGGCACAGAAAACATGTACAGGCTTCCCACGGCAATCTGGATCAGCAGGATACCGCCGCGTTTGAGGTTCGCAAAGAAAACCTTGATGATCGCATACGCCATAAGGATAATGCAGAACAGGATCATGATCCCGCTGGTGATGCTGCCGAAGCCGAGGAATGGGCCGGATGTCAGGTCGGTCAGCGATTCCACGGCGCTGAACTCCTGCATGATATCACTTGCCACATCTCCGATAGATGCACCGTAGCCGGTGATTCCCGCAGTGAGTTGTCCCTGCAGCGTTACCGAAAGCTCATAGAGCCTAACCGGAACAACGGAAAACAAGCCCACAGCCATAAAGCCCTTGATGGCATTGAGTGCGGTTTCGCGGATGTTGCCCCGCCCGCTGGAATATTCAATGCCGCATTCAAAGCAGGCCACGACCAGCCCCGTGCCATACAGAGCCCAGGCGAGATACGAAAAGAACAGCACAATGCTCTGCACCCAGGACATCTCGAAGAGCTCGACACCCATGTTTCCCATCTCTGCGAAGAAGTTGCCGAGGAAGCCCACGATCTGACCGTAGAACCAATCCACGATTTGACCGAGAATCTTATCGGCAACAAAATCCCAAATAAACATTGATCGGTTTCACCTCCTCCGGGTGAGGCCGTACCAACTGCTTGGGATATGGCAAAGGCCGTACAGCTGGTACGGCCTTCAAATCATGCTCGGTTTACATTATCTGTGCCCATTGCTGGTCGGCAGACTGGCTCATGTCCTGGAATACCTCCAGATAGTCCGACACTGCGTTGGAGAGTTTCTCATAATCCTGCCTGGTGGGGTGATACACATACCAGTCCACTTTTCCATAGTCATCCCAAATGTGCGAGTCAACACCATTTCGGAAGTTGGGGTTGGAAGTCGCCTTCGTCCCCAGCAGATCCGAAAAGCGAAGGCGCAGGGTATCCACCTGACCCTCACTGCGGTTCAGAATTGTCATCTGCAGGGCATTGTACTGATTGGCGACGATCCCGGTGACAAATTGGATCTTTGCCCGGTTCATATCACTCAGGCGCACATAGCAGGCTCTGCCCACATAGGTGGCATCAGGATATTGCTCTCCGATGATTTTTCGGAGTTCCTGTTCGTAGAAAGTCATTGCCTACACCTCAGATCCCGATGATCTGCCAGATATAGAGTGGGGCCGTCAGCGTGAATACGAGGCACGCAAACAGGATGGCGGGAGCCGTCCACTCGAACTGGCCACTTTTTCGGTAGTCAAAATAAGCCGTACCAAGTTTGGCGAAGAAGAACACTGCGAGGATCAGGTCGATGGCGGGAAACACCACATTGTTGACGACGGTCTTGATCTGCGTGGATGCCGTAGCCCAGGTGCTTTCCACCGCTCCAGCCACATCGCCGGTGCCGGCGGCAAAGGCCGTGGTTCCCATCATGCAGACCAGCAGCAGGGACAGGGTCAGCATCACACAAAGGCGCTTGCATTTCATTTTGCTCATAGATACCTCCAATTTTTGTTGTTATTTTGAGGGCGCGATATGCCATTCTTCCCATAGGTCACCGGATATGCGCACGGAATCCGTCAGGTTCATACTGAGCATTCCCGTGGGTGTCCAGCAGTCCAGAAGCCAGGTATACGGCGTGTAGCTGCCGTCCGGATACCAGATCGGTGTGAAATGGGTCGGGCGGTCATAGGTGCTGTAGGGATTGTTTTTGAAAGCGAAGGTAGTGCCCTTGCCGCTGATGCTGCGATTCAGCAATCTCCAGAAGCCCTCGTACCCGAATTCAGGGAAATAGGTCACGGCATTCTGCGCCGCCGTGACAGCCGCGCTCTGCGTAGCCGTTACTCTTGCCGTTACTTTCTCCTGAATTCCGTACCCGCTTTTCATGGTAGCTGCGGTTGCAGTGGGTGACAGACTATCCGGCGTGATGCGCATGGATGCGCTCAGACTTGCGGAGTAGCTGTTGTAGTCAAACTCCCACCAGCCATGATCTTCCCACCAGCCGTTATCTACCCAGTGATACCAGTCGCCCGTGTGCCAGCACTTCTCCCAGTTCTCTACCCATTCCCAATTTTCCTGCCACCAGGGTGACCAAATGCCCCAGGAAGCGGATGTTACCTGTTCTTTCTCCGGAATAGAGGCCAGACGGAAACGGTCGTTGCGGTCATCCGCCACTGGGTTAGGCGGATCGTTGCCGTCCAAATCCACGATGTTGCAGGTGATGGTGCTCTGCGCCGTGCCGCCGCCAGACACGCTGACGGCAATCGTGATGACGCAGGGCTCTGATGGCGTGTGCCACTTCACCCATACCAGTTGGCTGTCGCCGTCCGGATAGTAGACATTGCTGACGGTGTAAGTCCTGCCTTGAATCACAAAGCGGACCGTCACCGGATTGTCCGGATCAGACTGCCCGCCGCTCACCTCCACCGAGGAGATCACATCGGTATCGACTCGGTATTCATAGTCGAAGTCATTTACATCGGGCGGTTCCAGTTCACCATTGAAGCGGACGACACCGATGCCAAGGGAAGAGATGATCTGATCGTTGCTGACCTTGCTATTGGTGCTTCCGGACCATGCGGGATAGCCCAAGTCAGCTTCTTCAAGGAATATGGCCAGCGGCAGATTCTTATGGGTCAGGGATCCCATCTTGCTTCTGAGATCTCCGTTTACCTTTTGATCATAGAGCGCCGCTTCCGTGGCCGTCATGGCATAGTAGGCTCCGTTGTAAACCAGATATGCGATAGGCTCGACAACGATTTTGTAATCGCCGGCAATGAGCGTATCAAAGTCCATTCCCACATATCCGGCAATGGACCGAATGACCTGCTCGTCTGTAAAATAGCTTCGAATCGCCGCAATGCTGGCGGGATAGTCGCCAGAGGAAATGATGCGAGGCAGGCTCTGTGCCGGATTTCGGTATGAATAGCCGCCGACTACAGGTGATAAGCTTCGGCCTGCATTGTAGGATAATTTACTGACCTTACCAAAGTGAATGATGTTCGATGCAGGCGTTTGGTTGGTCAAATCCACTGGTGAGGTCACGACCGCATGCGTTTCCGCATTGATGATCGAAATGCGGACACCGTCCATGCCGGGATTCCAGTAGTTGCTTGCGCTGCCGCTGCCCATGCCGCCGCCACCGCCGTCGAAGTTGCCGTCACCGGTGGCATACACCGGAACAGCCACACCCAGCATGAGCACCAGAGAAAGCAAAAGTGCGAGAAGTCGTTTCATGGATTTCTCCTTTCAAAGCTTCGGGAAAAAGAAACGGCGCAGTCATTTCTGACTGCGCCATGCTGATTGAAAGTGCGGTTAGTTCCCGCCGCCCATGTTACCAATTTTATTTCCGTTCTCATACATGTCATCCAGCGTACCACCATCATTGGCTCCGCTGCTGTCCACATAGCCGAAGCCGGGCACATACACCTGGCCGGACGAGTTCGTGCTTCCCGCAGCGGGCTGGGATTCCGCAGGCTTTGAGGTGGGCTGCTCCGGATATGTGGGGTGCGGCTCATCCTCCGTCTTTCGTTCCGAGGCCGGCACATCTTCCGCTTTGTGGTCATCCGGCAGTGTTGTTGTGCCGCTGGGCGATTCCGGCTTTTCCGGAGCGTCCGGCTTAACGGGGTCTGCCTGGATGGTCTGCTCCGTGCCGTTGGAGTTTGCACCCTGGCCGGGGTCACTCTGCTCCGGCGTGAGCGACGAGACATTCACATCGCCCTGGTTGTTGATGTTCACATTGGGGTCGCTGCTGTCCGGCTGGCTGCCGGATACCGTTCCGGATGGCGTCACCGTATTCCCGCCGAAACGTCCGGCGATCCCGATGACTGCCGCACCGCAGAACAGGCAGCAGACGGTGATGAGGATGATCCGTTTCGTCTTATCGTTCATTGATTTTCCTCCTTTTTTCTGATTTATCTCTTGATTGGACAATACCACACCTTTCGGCGCAAGTCTATTGGGAAAGCGAAACTTTTTCAGAATACCGGCACATATTTAGCTTCCGTGTGCAGCGTCATTTCAGCCGCAGGCAAAAGGGTTCCAAGAAAGCGTACCGGCACCTCCAAGTGGATCTCCACCGCAGCGGTATAGCCCTTGCTCTGCCCGGAACTGAGAGCATTGTTACTCAGCTCCACGCTCAGACCGGAGATGGTATATTCCACATTTCCGTTTGAAAGCTTCTGATATCCGCTGCCGGTGTTCTCCAGCCCAAGCGTTGATGCCAGCTGACCGTACACATCGCCGGTATCCACGCTCTCATCCCATCGGCCTGTGCCGTCCGGATACCAGCCTGCGGCATAGCCCTCCCGCACAGCGTGGTACACATCGTCATAGTTGTCGTTGATGGTGGAGATGACTGCCTG
Organism: uncultured Oscillospiraceae bacterium; assembly: GCA_934623575.1. Lineage (GTDB taxonomy): Bacteria > Bacillota > Clostridia > Oscillospirales > Oscillospiraceae > Vescimonas. The sequence continues at coordinate 29,225 of CAKTVL010000016.1, read as the reverse complement.
CTGGGCAGCCTCCTTGACACCCTGGGCGATGATCCACACCCGGCTGAACTCCGCGACCGTGCAAAAAAGCATCAATAGAACCAGCACGATGGCAAGGATCATGGGGGTGCCCTCGCCGGGGTGGCGGCGAAGGAAACAGTGCTTGCTCATTTCCAATACACCTCCGACTTTCCGGTGGCCTCCGACCGCAGTGTGATGGGAAATGAGCCGAAGCCGCCGAACAGACCGATGTCCATGTCCAAAGTCAGCGTTACGGTGACTTCCTCATTGAGCTGAATGCGGCCCGTTTTCGACCAGCGGATATTGGGATCCAGTCCCGTGCTGTCGGTCAGTGCTGCGGCACGGCGGCTGGTTTCCGTTCCGACTCTGCCGGAGATCTCCGCTTCCCGCACCAGCTCCACCGCATAGGTGTCAAGCTGCTGCTTGGCGACGAATACCGGCAGGATCCGCACCGCCAGTGCCAGCACCAGCATGGCACAGACCACCAACACGCACACATCGATATAGCCCTCGCCGGAGTGCCGTTTTCGTAATTTCTTCATAGGCATTCCTCCTTAAAACAGCGAACCCAGCGAGTTGATGATCTGGTAGACGATAATGACGATGTACGTCAGCATGAAGCACATGAGCATGAGGAAGCTGAACACCCGGATCTTTGGCGGGATCTTCGCCGCCTTGGCCTTCAGCCGCTGCAGCTCCAATGCTTTCAAATCGTGGGAGAGCATTTGGAAGTACATCCGTCCATCATCGCCCCGCAGGATACCGACGAGACCGCGGACGATATCCGAGATGATGGCCGAGCCCATACGGGCTTCAAAGCGAATGAGTGCCGCCTCATAAGAGGAGGAGCGCATATCCGCCGTCAGCACATCCAGTTCACGGGCAAAGTCTGGCCCGGCGTGTTTCTTGTAGTTCTCCAGAATACGCAGGACATCCCGGCTGGCGGCCAGTTCCTGATGGATGGTCGCCACGAAGCGAGGCAGTTCACCCTCCACCAGTTCCATTCTGGCCTTGCACAGCTCATCCGCCCGACGGCTCTCCTTGAAGTAAGTGAGCAGCGCCAGTACTACCACCAATGGTGTCAGGATGGGCAAGATCAGGAGACACGGGATGATCCCCAGCAGGATGAGACAGGGCTTCAGAACGGTGTAAGCCGTAAAGACCTCGGGGGTCATATCCAGTCCTGCGGCAGTCAGCTTCGTTTCCAGCCGTCTGCGTTTGTAGGCATCCAAGCGGATCAGCGGAGCCAGCTTCAGCGACCATCCCAAGACGAGCGTCTCCATAGATTTCACAAGACTGCGCTCCTTGCGTCCTGCGGAGATGAGGGCACGCTCCGTTGCCAGTCTAGGGATCTTCAGTAGGTCCGCCAGAACGAAATACAGTCCGGCAGCCAAGGCGGAGCCGAACAGGAATAACAGCAATTTCACCCTCTCACCTCCGATACTCAATGGGCTGCGTCAGCTTCACGACGAATGCAAAGGACACGAACACAGCGGCAAGGCAGACAGCGATGACCATTTGACCGGGGATAGTGGCTACCAGCGTGTGATACCAGTCCTTATTGATGAAGCGCACCAGCGGAATGTTGATCAGCACGAGGATGGCCATGGTGATGAACTCCTTGCGGGGGCCAAACACCAAATTTTCCAGTTCCGCATTGACCACCCGCATATCCGACAGCTTGCTGACGATGGGCGTCAGGATGCTTTTCAGGCTTCGGTCTGTCTGACAGGCCATCACGGCGTCGCACCATTCCCGCCAGACCTCGTTGTCGATAGCGGCTTTCAGGTCAGTGAGCGCCGCATCCATATCCGGGTCGATGTGCTTAATGCGCATCAGAAAGCGCTGGAACACCTCCTGCACCGGAGGGTGCAGATAACGGACATTCTCCTCCACTGCCTGCTGAAAGTTCTCAGTACGCAGGTAAGCTGTGGTAATGACGGACAGCGCTGTCTCCAGTTCTGCCGCCACATCCTTTTTGAAGCTGCCCGCTGTGAGCTTGACATACCAAAACGGGGTCAGCATCAAACCGACCGCCAGCACTGGCACGAGGAAAGCGTTTCCTGCGGCAATGGCGATGCAGGCTCCCAACGCAAAACAGAGCAGAGATGTAAAGCACACCATGGGGAACTTGTCTGCCCTCCCGGAGGCTGCCAAGACCGCCTGCGCCTCGGTGATCTCACGCCGGAGAAACCCCGCTTTTTTTCGCCTGGTCGTCTCGTTGATATCGGCACGGATACTGCCGGGGGCTGCGGTCAAGCGGGCAAAGAGACTGTCGCTCAGTTCCCGCGGCGAGACATGCAGCACCATAAAAAGCCCTGTGATCATGCCGATGCAGGCGATCAGCTGGATCATAGTCATTCATCTTCCTCCTTTCCTTGAACGAATTGCGCCAACTCTCCAAGCGGCATCCCGTTTTCGATAAAGCGGCGCCGCAGGCTTTCGGATATCTCCTCACATTTCCGATGCTCACCCTCAATGATGAAGCGGTTGTCCTCCAGATGGTTGTCCGTGATGTGATACTCATAGAGCTTGTGGAGCCTGCGGCTTCCATCCGGCAGGATCTCGCATTCGGAGATGTTGGTGATGCGGCGCTGCTTATTCTCCAGCTGGCGGCAGTAGACCACAATGGGGTACGCCTCGGTGACATATCCCATGAGGGTATCGTCCGGGGTGTCCACGGCACGTTTGCAGAGGGACACCATGCGGCGGTAGGTACCCTCGCTGGAATTGGAGTGGATGGTGGTCAGTACCGCAATGCCCACACGGGCAGCCTCCTGAGCCGCGTTGGCCTCTGGGCCGCGCATCTCACCCACGCAGATGATGTCTGGATTGAAACGCAGAGCGATATCCAACAATGCGATCTGGTCGATGCGCTGACGCTCATTCTCGCTGTCGCGGGTCTGCGTATGAACGACAGAGTTCGTCACCCTTCCGTCACGCTCACGGATGAGCTGGAGTTCTCGGGAGCCATCCTCAATGGTAAAGATGCGCTTGCGGTCTGGAATGGTGGAGAGGAGCCAGCCCGCCACGGTGGTCTTGCCGGAGGAGGTCGCTCCCGCTACGCAGATGGACACGCCATAGCGAAGGCAGGCGGACAGAAAGTCCAGCATTTCCTCTGTGGCCGTACCGCTCTGCACGAAGTCCGCCTTGCTGAGATTCCTGGGATTCACAATGCGGATGGATGCGGCAACACCGGCATCCTCATCCAACACCGGCGTTTTGATGACCGAGATTCGAATGTTCTTCGCCAATCGGGAGGTAATGATAGGGCTGGCATTGTCCAGTACCTTGCCGGAGTTCTGCAGCATACGGCGGATGACATTGGCGGCGTGTTCCGGCGAGTCGAAATGCTCCTCCAGCTTGGCGGTATGACCGTCCGAATACTGGATCTCAATGTCCCGCCAGGAGTTGATGTCGATCTCCTCAATGCCGTCTGCAAAAATGTACTTGGTTAAAAATCCGTACTCTGCCATTTCCGTGTACAGGGCATCCACCAGCTCAGAGGCTGTCATGCCATCCACGGCGATGCGGTTCTCCTGCAGATATCGTGCCATGCGGCGCTTCATCTGCTCTTTGGCATCCGAGTTATCCTCTGTGATGAGGGTGGCATAGGTTTCCGAAAGATAGCCCTGCACCTGACTGAGCGCCTCCGCAAAGGTGACGCCTTTCTCCTGTGGAGCAAAGAAGAGTTCGCTTGCACGTGGTGCTGTTGCAGTTTCCACAAAAAGCGATCTTCCGGTGCGCTCCTCGAAGGAGATGTCATGCACCTCTGTCTGTTCCGGCTTTCTCTCCGGTTCTGCGGAGGCGGCCGGGGTAAACAGGGAGTTGCTTCGTCTTTCACCAAGCAATCAGAACACCTCCTCACAGATTCGATCGATCTCCTTGCGGAATGCACGGCTATCCTTCATGGAGAGGTCTGCCAGCAGCTCACCGGCCAAATACTGCTCCTCCAGCTCCTGCGAATACGGCAAACGAAATACTACGCTGCCCAGTACCTGACCGATGCGGTCTGCCGCCTGAAAGGGCTTAATGTTGGATGCTACCCGGTATTGCTTGTCCTTGTCCCATTTCAGTTCTCCCAGGAGCGGAAGCTGACTGGAGAGGTATCCGACCGATTTCAGGTCGCAGCTTGCAAGTTGCAGAACGCTGTCCGCTTCCATCAGCGCCACAGCGGAGAGAATGTCGTTGGCAATGTAGCTGGAGCAATCAATGACCACATAGGGTACGATCTCACGGAGTCCGCGGATGAGCTCCTCCGCCTGCTGCTTGGTGCAGGGCGCATAGGTGTACTCGTTTTCTTTCTTGCGAAGGCCAAGCATCGTCAGGTGCGGCAGGCGCTTGAGGGTGGTCAGATTGTGCTTGATGAGATTTACGGAGATATGCTGGGCGGCAAAGATACTGCCGAGGGACTTATCGACCTCTAATTCCGCGGGAGAGCAAATGCAGGGCATCATAGGTGCGGTCATATCGCAGAGCAGCAGCACCGTATTTTTCTTCTGGGATGCCAAATGCTGTGCGATTTTGACTGCCGTTACCGTCTTGCCGCAGCCGGGACTGCCCCAAACGGCGAGAATGCCGCCTCTGGACTTCTCCATCGGCTCCAGCTCCTCCGGCTCTATGTTCCGGCGAAAGAGGCTGCCTTTCAGAAAATTCATTCGGTGGCCTCACTTTCCGCGGAAGGATCCGTGCCCTCGCTTTCCTTAGATTCTGTACCTTCTGCGGTTTCACCGCTGTTCTCTGGCTCCGGTTCTGCGTACAGCTCCTTGATCAGGGCATCCTGTGCCGCGATAAACTTGGCGGCATTTTCGGGTGTTCCGCGATACACCAGCGCCAGATGGAGCTCACTATCCTGTTCCAGCTCTGCCAGTACCTTGGCCTGCTCGGTAGTCACCAGCAGCGTCACGGTGGAGGGCAGTTCCTTTTCATCCACCACTTCACCGGTGTTGGCATCGTATCCGGAGGAGGCAGTCACCGAGATGACCTCCACATACTGCAGCTCCGGAGGAATGGCTGTTTCGCCCTTGCCCTGATAGTCCGCCACGATGACCGTGACGATATCACCGCTTTCCAGCTTGCCGGAAAGGCCGGTGGCAAAGCTCTTGATGGTAACGGAGATGGCCTGCTTTGTGCCGTCCAGATTATAGAGATAGGCATTCTCTGCCGCAGGGACAGCGGAAAGCTTGCCGGAGAGGATGTAATCTCCGGCCGCCAGGTCAGCGGTCGCATATTTGCCGATGACCTCTTTTTTGTCTGTCATAAGGTTCTGTGGCAGATTGTAGGCGCCGACCTCTACCGTCTGGACCATCTCGGCAGTGATCTCGTCACCTTCCTTGATGTCCTTCGTCACACGGACGATCTCCGTTTTCTCACTGGCGCTGCGGCTGAACAGCGGCGTAACACCGAAGCAGATGATCAGCGCCAGCAGGATACACAGCACACCGATGACGGTGCGATTGCGAAAAATCTTCAAATCGTTTTCCTCCTTATAAAAAATACGCGGGAATAAAAGCCACCGTGAAATATGGCACCAGCGGCTGTTTCTTCGCCGCGCTCTGCCGCAGTGCCGGGAATGCACGCATAACAAGGGATGCCAGCAGGAGCGCGGCGGCCATAAATAAGAATCCCGTGAGTACCCGTCCAACGCCCAACACAAAGCCTACCGCCGCGGCTAACCGCCAATCCCCGCCGCCCATCAGGCCAAAGCCTGCGCAGAGGTAGAACGGGAGCATTGCCAGCAGCGCCCCCAAAAAGGAGGCGGGGCTGATGGTGATCAGCCCCGCCAAAGCAATGACGATGCAGACGATGTTGCTGACGGTCCGGGTCTTCAGGTCATCCACTGCGGCATAAATGAGACCACCGCAGAAGAGGATCGCCTGCGCCCAGTGCATCAGCCATTGTAGCTGAACATTTCCGTGATCTTCTGGGTTACCGTAGGCATGACCGTGTCGTTCAGGATGGCATAGAGGCCAGCCAGTACCAGCGCACCCAGCACAACGGCGATCAGCACCTTGACGGCGGTGTCGATGTAGCCCTCACCGGCATTGCCGCAGACGGCGCGGCGGTTGAAGGCAAGCATGGCAGACATAGAATTGGCTGCGGCGGTCTTGACACGGGTGACAGTGGACTTGGCGGTATGGGTGATCCTGTTGATGAACTTCTTCATGAAATATTCCTCCTGTAAATTCAAAAGTTTTTTGTTGGCGAGTTCGGTCATTTGCATGTCAGAGGAGGTCCACGGCCCCGCGCAGACAGCAAAAATGCCGGACGGTCATCTCCCGTCCGGCTCATAAGGTCATATCGATGCATGGGTCCTGCTCCTGCTTGAATTGAATCGGCTGGAAGCCTACCCGGTCGCAGTAGTAAAATTCGCTGCCGGAATCGTCGTACAGCTCTACCACATCCGACAGCGCCATTCGGTAGCCCTGATAGCCAGGGGGCGGAGCATCCCGGCAGATGGTATAGATCTGCTCCAGATTGCTGGTACCGAGGTCGCCGTCGAATACGAGCGTATAATTCCCGGCATCCGGCTCTCCGAACTTCCGCACCTGATCCTCGTATCCGATGAAGCGCATTGCCACATCTACATCCTTTTTGAGCTGCCAGATGCGGCAGCCCTTTCGCGGCTGCACCGGTTCTTCGCCGGTCACCTCGCCGGATACGAGCCGGTCAAAGATACCGTCCTCCCAACGGGGCGTCAGGTTCATGCGGCTCAGATATTGGTTGAGCTCATCCGTCCGGAACATTTCATCCACCACGGCGGTATCCTCTTTCACATAGCCCACAGGATTGCCGTAAAAGATGAGCCGATTTCGGTTATCCACGGTGAATCGCACCAAGTCCCGTCACCTCCTTCCACACCGTGGCGCTTACATCTGCTGTTCCATGCCCTGAGCGGGTGCGTCCTCGCTCTGCTCCATGCGTTTCTGCAGCTTCTGTTCGTAAGCGTCGTTGACCGCATCCACCAGTGCAGTTCTGGCCTCAGCGGTGACGGCATGGAAGGTGTCGTTATACACCGTCTCACCGTTTTTCTTGTAGGATTCCTGGGGCATGGAAATGAAGCGGCCCTTGTCCGTCTCAATGACACGGAGACCGTGGACGGCAAATGCGCCGGCGATGGTCACGCTGGCATAGGCTTTGGTTTTGTAGTCACCGTCCACCATGCGGTCGATCCTCGCCTCGATCTGGGGCGCAGGGGCTTCCTGCTGCTTTTTCTTCTGCGTTGCTGCCATAGATTTTTCTCCTTTCTGTTACATGGATTGGTTGTTCATACTGGGGGATTCGGCGGCTTCTTCCTGCTGGAGCTGCAACAAACTCTCTTTGGCCCAATCGGGCAGGAATTTCTCATCCAACACGCCGACAAACTCATCCCGGTTCCACCTGGTCATTTCGCCGTCACTCAGGCAGGTGCAGCGCACCGAGCGCCCAATTGCGTGGGGACTGCATCCGAAGCCGTCGTGGGCATACCACAGCTGGTTTTCTTGACTCCAGCAGGACTCTTTCAGCGTATCGGGACTGAGCACCAGCACCTTACCGATGTAATCCTGCTCGGCACGGTCACCGACGCAATGCTCCGGGCCGAACAGACCCAACTCCTGATACGCTTTCCGATAGAGGTCTACGACGCCATCCAGTATGGCGGGGTGGCTTTGGACGGTGATCTCGGCGTTGTGCCGCTCGTCCTGGGGAATATAGCGCCGCGCTGCCCATTGCTTGTTGGTCTGGCTGAAACGCCCATCCCAGGAAAGCTCCTGCAGAGTGGTGGCCAGCACCCATTCCGTGCGCTTGTAGCCATATTCCGCAAGTACAGGTTCAAGGCAGTCCTTCTTTAGGTGCATCCCATCGAAGTTCTGACGGATCGTCTCCTCGATGGCATTCCGGCAGGCAACATTGGCATGGAAGCTCTCTCGCCACATGGGGAGCTGATTTCTTGTTCTGGCCTCCTGCGCCGAGTAGGGATAGAGATAGGTTTCGTTCATTTCACTTTTCTTCCTCCTGCTTTTTCGTATCACTTATCGTAGATGACATCGTCCTCCATCAGTGCATCCTCCAGCGCGGACAGGCAGCAGCCACTCTGATGCAGGGCGAACAGGAGCTCAGGCGGCACATCGGAGAGGTCGTGCTCATAATCTGCCTCGCACACGCTGATCTCGCCGGAATCCTCATCCACATAGCAGTCCAGTTTGGCATCGCCGGCCAATCCGGCATCCTGCCGTGCCCAATCAGGAATAACCACAGCGGGACGGATCAGCTCGGTGATCGACTTATCTCGGTACGCACATTCTTCGCTGCAATTCGTGCAGTCGCCGCAGGTGAGACGAAGCAAGGTCATAAGCTCAGCGGCTCGTCCAGTCAGCGACTGTACTGTGCTGAGGAGCTCCTTTGCGGTCATCCTGCCGCTGGTCACAATGACGGCGCCCGTGGCCGCTGTGAGCTCCAGCCTTTCCGCATTTTGGAGCTTGGCCAGCTTCAGAACGGCATTGGAAATGCTGATATCGTTCTTCGTGGGGTATTTCATAAAATTCATGGGGACCCTCCTTCAATTTGTCGTTTTGATTGGTCTTTCCGGCTCATGGATCAGTTCATACCGAGCCTCGTTGCCGCAGTTCAGCAGACTCTCCAAACTGAGCTGCCAGCAGGCTTTGCGGGGATCGTAGTTGGTGATAATGACTTCCTCATATTCGCTGCCTGCCGTCTGGGACATACTGTTGGGGCGCACAACGCGGAAAATGTAGAACTCCTGATACAGTTCGCAAATGTACGGGCAGTAGTTGTAGGACACCATGACATACCCTTGACAGTTCAGAAGCGTATCATGGAGGCGCTGGTGATTTTCCTTGGGGAAAGCCACCTCATAGCATTCGGCCTCAAAGTACGGCGGGTCACAGTAGATCCATGCATCGCCCCGGTCATACTGACGGATGACATCCTCAAAGTCCTTGTTCTCCACTATGACATTCGCCAATCTGCGAGAGCACTCCCAAATGAGATGGAAAAAGCGCCGGATGTCGCATGGCTTGCCGCCGAATGATTTGGAGCTGCCACTGAAGCTGTACCGTACCAACTTGAAAAAATCTGCGGCACGGCGGACATCTCCACGGGGAGCACGCTCCAGCAGGAGCGTGCGGATGGCTCCAGCCTCGGGCGGTTTAAGCAGGATCTCGGTCAGTTCCATTTCCTCCTGCAGGTAGTCATCTGTGATCTCGCCCTTGGAGAGAAACTTGTACAGGACATTGAAATCATCTCGCGTGTTCAGAGGCAGAAAGCCCAATTCCGCCAGTAACGCTAAGGGGCGGTTTTTCACACAGCAGAAGAGATTCGTAAGATTGCTGTTGAAATCGTTGTAGACTTCCATGCAGCCCGGTTGGATTGGACGGCTCATGGTCACCGTGCCGCTGCCACCGAAGACATCGATGAAACGGCTGTAGTGATCTGGAGCCATCTTGTTGATGATCCACAGCAGTTTGCTCTTGCCGCCAACCCAGGGGATAAAGCTGTTCAAGGGGCATCACCCCCATCCAGCGGGAGAGAAAGCTGACCGGTGTCAACATAGTCCGGCAAAGCACTGGACAGGCCACGCTCTGCAAATGCGATCTTCTTGATCCGGCTGCGGAGCTGCCGGATGGTGCGCTCCAGCTCCTCGGCAGTGGCGGCGTAATAGTAGCCGCCCTCAAAGCTGCAAATGGGAATGCCGTCACCGCGCAGGGCGTTGATCTCCCGGCGAAGCTCAGAACCACGCATTTGGAAGCCGCACTCCAACTCCCGGCTGGTAACGGCATTTGCCTCGCCCTTGTGGTAAAGCGCAAGATATTCCGCAAGGGCTTCATTGATTGCCACAGTTCCTCCTTTCCGGAGCCGTTATCCCGGAACAGGAGACAAAAATGAGCGCAAAAAAGAAGGGGCCGCCTTTTCCCATCCAGGAAAACGGCCCCTTGGTGTATTTTCTATCTGCTGGCTTGGCAGGATAGAATCATGTCAGTCACTGCATATCCATTTCGAAGCGCTCCTGCACCGGCGTCTGCATCGGCTGATAGTCCTCCCGATGCAGTAGGCCGTAGGACGTGAGTGCCGCATTGTCATCCTTGATGATCTCGTTCCCGTAGGCGAAGAGATTTACATGCGGCAGGAGCAGTTCCGCCGAGTGGGCATCCATCGTAAAGCTCAGTTCATCGATGGCCGCCTCCTGCGGCGAACTGATCTCCGGAGTGAGGATGTAGTCCCCGATATGCTCGGCAAGGCCCACGGCGGCAGCCAGATCCGTAACACCGAAATGCTCCAGCAGGGCTTTCAGCTTCGGGAGCTGCTTTTCACGAGAAGGCATAGCCTTCACGGATTCTGCAAAATCGTTGAAGGCATCCAGCTCCATTGGCAGGTCGGCAAACTCTGCCGCCAGTGGGATGATCCCGTCATAGTCGAGAACCACGACACCCTCCCAGCCGTCTGCTCCGAGCTGCTTCTGCGCATTCCTCAATGCTTCAGCAGACGCAGGCAATTCCAGCGTAATGGTGCGGTCATCTTCAAGGTCGGGGTGGAGGCCAAGGATAAGACGGAAGAGATATTCCGGCTTTTCAGGCAATTCCTTGGCACAGGGCGGTGCGGTGACCAGTTCACTGTGCTGCACCACATAGCCGTTCCGTGTGAATATGCCGTTTTCGCCGGTACGCAGGGCTTTGCCGATTTTACCAAAGTCCAGCATCTCGAACACATCGTCGGAGAGTCCGTCCAGTTCCTCCACGAAGCCGTTTTCCGCATAGAAGCGGCCCAGCTCTGCGTCACTGGTTGCGCCGACCACATGGCAGCAATCCGCACCGGCGCTGACCGCCAGATTTCTCAAATCCTGCATGGTAAGAATACCGCCGTTGGATTCTACCTTCCTCTGGATTTCCAAGCGAAGCAGGCCGTCAAAGGCTTCCTGCTCCGTTTCATCCAGCACAGCCAGCCGACCGGCAAGATCGTTCAGCTCATTGAGGCTGGCGTCCAGTTCCATCAGGTGAGGGGCGAGATACTCAAAGCCGTAGTAATCATCGATTTCCAGATACAGCTCCTCATTCTCCTGAAGCTGCACCTTGTCCATTGCATCGTGCAGTTCCCACGGGGAGGCGGGAAGTTCCAGCCTTGCGTGGGCCTCACTATTGGGTGCATCCAGCTTTGCCAGATAGACGCCAAATATCTTTTTAGCCAAGGTTCATTCCTCCCATCTGCGGCTCGGTCTGCTGGTAGGCGGAGGGATCCGCACCGGGGACATCCCAGCCGTGCATACTCCCGCACTCCATGGCCAACCGCTGCGCCTGTGTCACACCAAGCCGCTCGTTGTTATAATCGGCCAGCTCACGGTTTTGGGCGGGATCATCCGTAGACCAGTCGCTGGGGTAGTAGCCGCTCTCGCCGCGCTTGATGCAAATCAGTTCCCCGGTACTGGGGAGCACCGAGAAGCACAGCTCCGGCAGGCCCTCCGCCAGCTTCGGCGCGAAGCGCTCCTGTTCCGTTTGGATGCCCCAGTCATCCGCATTCCAGAGGTGGACATACAGCTCACTGCCGCCATCCACGAGGATCTCCCGCTGTTCAAAGTGTTCGCCCCAGCCGTCTGATGCCTGTCCGGCGATGTACTCTTTCAGGGTATCCATCTCCAGCGCACTCAGCTCACCGGAAACGCGGCATTCGGCTACGCCCCAGAGCTTGCGGTCGCGCTCTTCCACGGTAAAGACTGCGGAGTGGACCTTGGTATTCACGCTATCGGCTTCACTATACCAATGCATGAGGCCACGCTCGGTTTCCTCCGGCATCCGATTCTTGACCAACTCGGCCATGATCTGATCCTGATAGCCTCGCAATGCACGGCCATCCAGCATGGTACTCTCCGGTTCCAGATCCCCGTACTCGCTTCTCTCATAAAAATCAGCGGTAAGGGGCATATACAGTTTCAGGGTTGTCAGCTTGGGCGGCAGCACCGAGAAGCTGTCCTCGCCAGGGACGATTCCCAACGCTCTGCCGTTATCCCACTTCATGTGGATCGTGCCGATGTCATCCACGAAGTCCACTTCACCCTCGGTACCGGGAGAAATGGGGGCATAGGGATCCTCCATAGAATTGAGGCGGATGCGGGTACCGGGCGGATACTGCTCTTTGATGAAATTCACTATTTTTCTGTCCATATTCGTTTCCTCCTGCATGGTCTGTTCTCTGTTGTAGAATTCAAATTCATAGATCACGCCGCGGTCTTTATTCCGCGTATCCTTTACCTTGACCGTCGTACCGTCGAAGATATAGGCATCGGCTTTGGCAAAGTCTGTCCGGAAGCCTTTTCCGCCGTTATCGGTCGAAAATCGACTATTGGGTTGATCTTTGATTTTGGAGTAGAAGCATACCGTCTGCACCGTGGTCACGACACGGGTCAGTCCCACCAGATCAGGGTGATTTTTCTGGCTGAGCGTCTTAAACTCTACGCCAGGTTGGATGAAGCGCTTCAGTTCAGCAAGGTTTTTGATTGCAACAGGCTTTCGCTGCTTATCCGATCTCTCCATGTTCACATCCCTCCCAGCGTCATATTGGGGCCGGGCTGCAGCTCGTAATCTTCCTGTTGGCGGGGATTTTCCTCGCCGTAGAGGTCGAAGACGATATCATCCACAGCCTTGCGGACGGTGGGATCGTCGGTCAGCACCTCATACCGAAAGCCTGTGGTCGGGCGGTATGGCAGCTCTTCCTGCATACATTTCAGGAAGGCTTCGGTATCGGTAAAGTCCTGTGCATCGCCATTGGCATAAGTGACGCGGCCCACCAGCGACTTTTCCTGTGCCATGTTCTGCCGCTGGACATCCAGATCATAGGCCGTCAGATATCCGTTATAGTCACCAGGGGACGGATTGCAGCGCAGGCAGTAGCGGTAATGCTCGGTTTCCACGATGTAGCCGTAGTTCTGCACATAGCCTCCGGTGATTTTGCCGCCGTGGTCATAGCAGAATCGCTCCATGGCGAAACGGCTTTTCAGGACGTCCTCCCGCATCGTGTCAACGACTTCTTGAAGCTCGGCCTTGAACGCAGGGCTGTTCAGCTCCTCCGGACCCCTCGGCCACCAGGTATGCCAGAACTCATTTCCGCTGCGACCGAAGTCCATGCGGATATGGCCGATAGTACCCCGCCGCTTATCTTCTTCGGGGTGCGGAGTATAAAATAGGCCCGCCTCATCTGGGCGGGCCGGACGGATATGGAATCTGCTCATATTTTCCATCATTTTCACCTCTTTCTTATGGTATAGCTACACAACATAGCACACATCGGCAGTAATAGCTACTGAAACATTTGCTGTCCCTGTGTCTGTTCGGGAAAAGGTGACTCTAAACGCCGCAGCCGACCAAACTCCGTTTCTACCACATGGTCATTTTCCATGCAGTCAGTACCATACTTTTCAAAGTCCATGTAACCTTCCAGTTCGCGGACGGCCTCATCGTCCAGTCCCAGCGTTTCCTGCAAGCGCTGCTGACCATAGCCGTAGGTATCTACGATGCGCTGGTAGTTATCCAGATTCTGCAGGAGCTCTAAAGCTCCACGCAAAGTTTCCGGCTTCTCGGCATCCAACACAGCGGCATAGGTCAGAAGCATCCCGTCCTTCTGCCAGATGCCTTCCAATGCTTCCGCAAAGTCGTTGTAATTCTCTACGGCAGGGCAATCCGTGTCGCAGATCAGTTCTCCAATATAAGGTACCTTGAAGCGAATATCACGGAGCATCGCATCCGCGAAAACATCGATGTCGAGGTAAGCCTTCACGGCGCTGAGGTAATCCTCGTCAGCGGGGAGGACGAGGGTGTAGTCCGGCTTTCCATCGACGCGCAATGTCATGCGGAGCATTTCATCCCGGTTCTCATCTCTCCAAGGTTCTGCCGGTGAAAGGTAGCTGCGGTCGATTGCCATATCCGGCGTCAGCAGACTGCGGGCATTTGGGACAAAAGCGCTGTATCGGGCGTAGTTGTACCCCTGCGGGTCAACGAGGATGCCGTCTGTTCCCTCCGCATCGAGGATGAGCAGGCAGTGCCTGGCAGAATCATCGTGCCGGATGGCATTTTTGTTCTCTGCGATGAAATCATAGTCCGCCAGCAGCGCACGACTGAACTGCTGAAACCGTTGGGCGGGCAGCTTGATGACCTTATCCACGACACAGGCTTCGCCTTCATATTCAGACTGCTTTCGCCTCAGTTCTGCCTGAATGATCATGCCATACCTCCCATCTCCATGTGACTACTCTGACTGCCATCCATGATCTCCGCCAGACTGGTATAGCCTTTGTAGGCGATATAGCCTCTGTCTGTAAACATTCCGTCCTCCTCATTCATGCGCTGCAGAGCGTAGCCTTCATAATCGTAGAACTCGTCCAAATTCTCATCGTAGTCGAAGTGACCGGACCGCTGGATCATGTACTTCCCATACTCTGCCGGGGAATGTGCGCCGGGAGCGAAATCGAACAGGTCAAGATTCTCCACGAGATTCTTGACCTGTTCTGCATTCTGAGGCTTTGCCAGCGTTACCACAGCGCCCAGCTTTTTCATATCATCCGAGGAAAGCGCATCTGCTGCCTGTGCCAGGGCATTGAGATCCGCAAGGCTTTCCTGTTCCATATCCAGCAGCACATCCACTTCATCCGGCAGTTGAGTATCCTCCAGCCGAAGTCGGATATCCGCAGGATCCGTGATACCTGCACGCTGGAGAGTGCGGTCGATCTCCTCCTGTGCCATGGGAAGGTACAGCCATGTGATATGCTCGGTGTCCTCCGGCTCGGACTTCGCGGTCACCGCAACCGTGATGGCATTCGGCTCATAGTAGTAGCAGGGGAAGAATCGTCCGTCGTAGACCTGCTCCAGCTTCATGCCGTTATCATAGACCACACCGTAGGGCGTGATCGTACCGCTGCCGCTCTCGATAAGCCGCCGTGCTGTTGCCTCACCATCCAATGCATCCAGTTCCTCCGTTTTGGCGCTGCCGCCGTGCAGATTCATGTAGTGATCCCGGCCAACAGCGGAGAGGTCAGAAAAATCTGTGATGACCGTGGCCTGTTGGCAGCAGAAGGTCAGGTTGATTAGATCCTTCAGTTCAAAAAGCTCCAGCTTGTGAGCCATCGCCTGAAACTGAGCGGCTTCGCCGGTATCAAAGCTATCCAGCCGTTTGGCAAGGTAGTTTAGCTCCTCCACATTGACCGTGAGCATCTCCGTGCGCTTGAGCACAGAGTAAAAGCTGTTGATCTCCTGTACCTGGCAGTCGGCTTTGACCGCATCGCCAATCTCCAGAGCCTCCAGCAGTTCCATGCAGTGCGCGTACTGGTCGTGGGGGATGGGGAACGGGATAGTTGCCACGCCATATTCCGGGTGATGCGGATTGCCGAGCACCGCTTGTATCATCATGTTTCATCCACTCCTTTTTCCAAATTCAAAACCACATCTCCGTACTTGGCCATCAGCAGTGCGCCGGTGATCAGGTGGAACGCCTCATCTGTGACCAATTCCGGAGACGCAAGGTCTGCAAGAGTGATATTGCAGCAGCCGACAGCAATGGCCTTCGCCGCCTGGTAAACACTATAGAGCTCCGGCTCAATCCCTCCGAGACAGACGCTTTGGAAGTCAAAGCCGTCGTTCCCGCATTTCCAGACCATCCTGCGCCAAAGGCTCTCATACGCCGTGAGCAGGAAGAGGGCGGCTTTGTTCCGGTCGGACAAGCGCCAGCAGCGTTCTCGCCAGTGTGTCCATCTTCGCCGGTGGGCATCGGACAGGAAAAATTGAGCCTTTTTTTCTCTGAATTGCTGACGCATCCGTTTTCGGAGCTGCGATCCCATAGAGGGTGCGAAGCAGTCCCTCACGAACGAATTCAACTCCAGTACGCCTGCTTCGATCCGTTCCTCCAGGCAGGTGCATTCGCACAGGCGGCACGGATGCTTGCGGACATAGTTCTGGCAGTATTCGCACGCCACATCTTTGGGCGTGTAATGGAATGGGCTGCGGTATATCCCGCCACCTCGGGGCTTTTGACCAGGCTGAGACATCATCAACTGCTCCAGCGCCTGCAGCGGCGTGTCTCGCATGAAATAACACGGCATAAACGAACTCCTCTCTGAAACGAATAAAGGGCCGGAATCTTATTGCTAAGACTCCGGCCCTTACCGTTTGATATTACATTGTTTGCTCCTGCGTCGGTTCTGCGTCCTGCTGCTGGATACGCTCCATGATGTCAGGCAGACACTCCTCGATCTGCTTTCGTACCTCCTGAATCGTCTTTTCCTGATCGTATGACAGTTCAAAACCGCCCTGCAGGGTGTCCGTACAGCAGCGATAGATCTCAATAAGCTGCTCCTCCCGGAAGAGCTGCTGCTTGGGGATCAGTCCGGAGCGAACGGCAAAGTCCCGCTTCACCGCGTCATAGTTGCCGGACGAATATAATCCGGTGTAGTAATGACCATGAGATACGCCCTTGCGGTCGAAGCTCCAGTCCCAGGTAACAAACTGGACACCATATTTGCTCTGGATACCGGCCAGCACGATGTCATTGAAATCCGCCAGCACCTTGTAGCCGTCCTCCAGACCGTCGGCTTTCAAAAAGGGCGCCGTCTCCATCTGCCGCATATATTCCGCTGTGGTCCTGACGATCTCATACACCTTGTCCTTGGCATCGATCCGTTCCGGCTCATCGATATCCTCATTGCGGTAGGTAATACCGCCGTTCTCGGTCACTTCGCACAGCGGCGCACCGTCAAGCAGGACACGCAGTCCACCAGCGTGAGTCCTGTCCGTGTGAAATCCTTCTCGGGCAAGGACAATTGCTGCTTCTCTGAGGTAGTGGTTCTTTTCTTCTGCGCTGATACTCATATAACTCCCCCGTGTATAAAAAAATAAGGCCGGAGCGATCATGCTCCGGCCTACAAATACAGGCGCTGCTACCAGCGCCCTTTTTGAAATGAAAAAGGGCGCCGCTCCATTGGTCCGTCAGGACCAACAAAACGACGCCCAAATCTTTGTGATTCTTTTTTAAGAAAAATACCGCTGCCAACCAGAAAAATCGCCGCTCAAAAAGGGCGCTGGCTGAATATATCTGCCAGAAGGGAGAAAATGCCCGGTTCGAATCGGGGCAGACGCTCTGAAACAGCGATTTGCATCTATGGTTTGAAAGAAGAAATCCGGGCCCGAAAAAGCCCGGAAACGGTTGATGCGCCTGGCTTTTCGCCAGACGCATCTATACCGTTTCGTTAATATGGAGGTGACACCCGGATTTGAACCGGGGAATGAGGGTTTTGCAGACCCTTGCCTTACCACTTGGCTATGTCACCATTTTGATCGGCAGCACCACTGAGGCGTAACGTCCGAGGGACATTATACAATACCTTGCGGCGGTTGTCAAGGGAAAAGGCAAATTTTCCTGTGAATAAATTTTTTGTCAAAGAAAGGACGACCTTGCGGCCGTCCTTTCTCGGTTACGAGCTGGTTTTTACCACATTCTGGAAGTAATAGACCCCCATGCCGTCGGTGTGCAGGCCGGTGAAGGTGTCCCGCAGCAGCCACGTATACGTCTCGTTATACAGGGGCATCACATAGCCGCTGTCCAGCAGCATGGTCTCCGCGTCCGCCAGATAGGCGTCCCGCGCCTCGTCGCTGCTGGAGTTGGCGGCGGTGCGGATCAGCATATCGTAGGCGTTGGAGTAATACTGGCCGTAATTCTCCAGCTGGCCGCTGCTGAAGCGGTTCAGGTAGCTCAGCGCCGTGTTGCGGTCGCCGTTGACGCTGGTCAGCGCCAGCGAGAACTCGCCGCTTTTCAGGGTGGTCATCATATCCTCCGGCGCCACGGCACGGACGGCGATGCGGATGTTCAGCTTTTCGCGCCAGACGGTTTGCAGCGCCTGAGCCACCTTGGCGTTTTCGGCGGTATTTTCGTACAGCAGCGTCACCGTGTTCATATGCTCCAGCGTGGTGGGGGTATAACCGGCGCTGCGCAGCAGCTCCGTCGCCTGCTGGCACCGCTGGTCGTATTTCTCCGGATCGTTGTCGATGGCCGGGCCGTTGGCCTGACGGAAGGACTCGCCCTGAGAGGTGGTGATACCGTCGGGGATCAGGCCGTCGGCGGCGCGGAACACCTCGTCCTCCCTGCCGGCCAGCTCCGCCAGTGCGTTGCGGTCGATCACCATGGACATGGCCTGACGGACGCTCTCGCTCAAGCTGGTGGCCATCTGGTTCACCAGCACGGTCTTGACCACGGCGGAGGAAGCCTCCACCGCGCCCTCCGTCTCTCCGGCGTCCAGCACGAAGTCCACGTCGCCGCTGTCATACAGCGCCATGGCATCGGCGGAATTGGCGGCATAGACGAACTCCAGCTGATCGGGGCCAAGGCGCCGGGCGTCATAGTACTTCTTGGCGGCGCTGGCGTTCAGGCCGTCCGCCGTCATGGACGAGACGGCGTAGGGGCCGTTGGTCAGCAGCGTGGCGGAGGACAGCGACCAGTCGGGCCGCTGCGTCGGTTCGGTATCATCGGCCGTGTCAGCGGTGTCGCCCTCCCCCTCCGGCGTCTGGGTGACGCTGGCGCGCACCGGCATGGTGGACACCGCCGTGCACACCACCGGCAGGAAGTAGGAGCAGTGACCCTCGATGACCACCACAAGGGTGCGGTCGTCGCTGGCCCAGACCTGCAGAGCCGCCGGGTCGCCGGCCACCGCGTCGGCATAGCCCGCCACCATGTTCAGGATGGAAGCGTGGGGGGAGTTGGTCTCCGGATCCACCAGACGCTGCCAGGCGTAAACGAAGTCGCCCGCCGTGACCTTCTGGCCGTCCGACCAGTAGATATCATTGCGGAGGGTGAAGGTATACGTCTCGGTGCCGTCCATGTTGTCGGTATAGGTATAGCTGGCGGCCTGCGCGGGGGTAAGGGCACCGGCGGTGTTGATCTTCATCAGATTTTCAAACAGCTGGGCGTCCACGGTCTTTTCCGTTTCGGTGACGGCCAGCGCCGGATCCAGCGTGTGGGGCGCGTCCACCAATGCGGCGCGGACGGTCATATGCTCCGGCTCCGCTTCGCCGCAGGCGGCAAGCGTCAGCGCCATGCACAGCGCCAGAAGCAAGGCGAGTAGTCGTTTGGTAGGTTTCATGGGTTTTCTCCTCTTTGTTGGGGGCTATGTCATTGCGAGGAGCGAAGCGACGCGGCAATCCGTTTCTTTCCCGTCAGGTAAGGATACGGATTCCCACGCCAGTCTGCTGACTGGCTCGGAATGACATTTCAAGTGGGCAAGGGGGTTCTTTTTACCGATCGTAGGGCCGATACATGGCGGCTTTATATCTCACTCCGCTACCACTTCGCCGTTCTCCGTCAGCTTGGCGGAAACAATGGGGCTGCGGGTGTTGCGCTTGATATCGTCCAGCCGCATACGGCTGGGGAAGTCGCTGAGCAGCGTATAGGCCACGCCGTGGCGCTTGGCACGGCCTGTCCGGCCGATGCGGTGGATGTAGTACTCGTTCTCCTCCGGCACATCGTAGTTGAACACGGCATCCACGTCGTCCACGTCGATGCCCCGGCTGGCTACGTCGGTGGCCACGAACACCCGGAGCTTGCCGTCCCGGAACTGCTGCATGACGGCCTCACGCTTGCTCTGGGGAATGTCGCCGTGGATGCACTTGGCGTCCACGCCCCGCATCTGCAGGAACTTGGTGAGCCGCTCGGTATTGCCCTTGGTGTTGCAGAAGCAGATCACCCGGTCATAGCCCTCGTGCTCCAGGATTTTGGCGATGGCGTCCACCTTGCCGTCGGAGGGCACCTCGATACGGTATTGCAGGATATCGGGCTTGTTCTCCCTGGTGGCCTGGACGGTAATCTCCTCGGGGTCACGCTGATAGACCCAGGAAATATCCATCACCTCACGGGAGATGGTGGCGGAGAACATGCCCAGATTCTCGCGGCTGGGGATCTTGTCCAGAATGCGGGTCACGTCGTGGATGAAGCCCATGTCCAGCATGCGGTCGGCCTCGTCCAGCACCACGGTCTTGACGGCCTTCAGCACCACGGTGCGGCGCTTCATATGGTCGCTGAGACGGCCCGGCGTGGCCACCACGATCTGGGGCTTGCGCTTCAGGGCGTTGATCTGCTTGCCGATGGGCTGGCCGCCATACAGGCACACCAGCCGCACGCCCTCGTGATACACGGCGATATCCCGCATTTCGTCGGTGATCTGCATGGCCAGCTCGCGGGTAGGCGCCATGATGACAGCCTGTACCTCCTCGCTGTCCGGATCGATCTTTTCAATGATGGGAATGCCGAAGGCCATGGTCTTTCCGGTGCCGGTAGGGGCCTTGGCGATCACGTCCCTGCCCGCCATCATGGGCGGAATGCAGCCGGCCTGTACCGGCGTGGATACGGTATATCCCTTGTTGCGGATAGCCCGCAGCGTGGCCTCGGACAGGCCGAAGCTCTCAAAATCCACCCCCTGGGTGATTTCCATAGCGTTTTCCTCTTTTTTCTCAAAAATTTCAATCATTTTTATTATATCACGGCTGTCAAGATGGGGCTGCGCTCCCCTGCCCTGCCGGTGGGGTTGGCACATATACCAGCAATTTGCCCAAAATCGGGGCGGATATTTGTACGTATCTGTGACGAAGCTTTGCTTGAAAGCGGCGGCCATAGCTGGTATACTGAATATGTATACGGCGCACCGCCCGCGGAACCCCATGGGGTTCCGGCTTTTTACAGGGACGTAAAAAGCCATACCACTTTCCCTACCGGCACTGGGACAAGCGGCGGCGCGTCGCAGAGACAGGAAACACAACGAGGAAAGAGAGGTTCCAACATGAAGAAAACGATCACCGCCCTGCTGTGTCTGGTCATAGTCCTGTGCCTGACGGCTGTGGCATGGGCGACAGGCGCACCGCCAGCACCCACTGAGGATGATATCATAGCACTGGCAAAGGGGAAGGTACAGGTCAGCTGCGAAGAGCTGAAGGTTTCTGGCGATACTACACAGGGCACCCGCCACGGCAGCAAAACCTACGACCTGGCCGCAGGCACCTTCTCCACAGAGGGCTCCACGGTAAAAACCCCTGATGACATCGACGGTAAGTATACCTATGACTTCCAGTTTACGGATGCAGACTTTTACATTGACCGGTTCCAGCAGGATACGGGGTATGCGCATATGAATGCTTCCTTCTTCACCACTATCACGCTGGAATACGACAGCCATAGTGGGAAATGGCAGCTGGAAAACAATGGCATAATCGAGATCAAGGTGCGTTCCTGCAGCACCGTTGCTATGCCTGACGCCGCCCCCTCCCCGGCGGTGATCGAAACCGGCAAGGTCACCATAATCTGCGAGAGTAATCATCATCATCAGCAGCAGCAGCACAACATGCGGGAGTTCAATCTGGCCCCGGGCACCTATTACACAGATGAAACCAGCGTGTTCTGGAAGGACGATTACAACAACAATACCGGCGCATGGTTCTGCAACGTGTACCTGCGCTATGACAATGACAGCATCAGCCGCTACACAAATCCCTTCAACCAGGCAAACGGCAAACACCTGGTGAACTACGTCATGGGTGTGATTTGGTACGTCTACGATAGCAGTACAGGCAAATGGGCCATCTGGATGGATGACAACGGAGATCCCGACTCCGCCTACATCTTTCTGTGCGACCTCCCCACTGCTGCTGATCTGGGTCTGAACGTCAACGTCCAGTGCAAGGACGGCAAGCACACGGAAAAGACCTATAACAAAGATAATCTGCTGGCCGACACCAGCTTGAGCTTCACGCCGACGACCCCCATCCACCACATTTACCCCGGCTCCCCCTATGTGGAATATCGCTATCAGGTCTCCCTGACCGACGCCGCGGCCAACGGCTATGCGGCCAATTACGGCACCGCCGTGGGCAAGACCCATACGTGGGATAAAAACAAGGACTCCGTAACGATATACTGGATCGCCAACGACAACGGAGATGCCTCCAACTATTCCATCGATCCGGACAATAGGGATTCCGCAGCGATCGCCGTCTACTCTGATCCGGCCACCGATCCTCCTGAGGTCGATCCCGACAATCCCAACCACAGGTGGAAGCTGGTCAGGGGCAGCAAGGACACCCTCACCGTTAACGCCACCTGTACCACCACTCCCACTCCCGGCGGGACAGGCGGCGGATCCTCCACCAAGAAGACGGAGACCACCACCGTCAAGTCCGCCACCACCTTTGACGCCGGTATTGCCCTGTACGCCGGCCTGGGCATTTTGTCCATGACCGGCAGCGCCGTGGTGATCCGCAAGAAGAAGGAATTCTAAAAAATTTGATAACAAAAAACACCCCTTATGGGGTGTTTTTTGTTATCAAGCGCCCAGCGGTGGGCCACACGGGGCCCGCCCTACGGAATGACCATCAATAGAACTCTGTAGGGGCGGGCGACGAGCGCTGTGAAGTGAAACGGAACAAGTGCCCTTGGGGTACCCGCCCTAACGATGACTATACCATTCCGACAGGGCAGACAGAGTCGTCCGCCCCTACAACATTCTAACGAACACTATACGCATACACGAGCCGATGCACCCCAAGGGTACTTGTTCCGCTTCGCTCCACTGCGTGGGCATCGCCCCGCACGGCAGACGACCAGACCGAAAAACGGGCAAAAAGTAAGGAGGGAAGAAAACCTCTTCCCTCCTAACAAGGACACACGTCGATGACTTACTTGCCAGCGGCCACGGACTTGATCTCCTTGACCTGACGGCCATTGTAGGTACCGCATTCCGGGCACATTCTGTGAGGCAGATGCAGCGCACCACACTTGGGGCATGCCACCAGACCGGGAGTCGCCAGCTTCCAAACGGAGCTGCGTCTCTTATTGCGTCTTTGCTTCGATACTTTTCCCTTAGGGACTGCCATGTTGACACCTCCTTGGTCTTTTAACTGCCGTGAGCAGTAGTATAATAGTTCAGCTTCCGCTTACCGATCCTCCAACAGCTGAGCCAGCTTGGCAAGACGCGGATCAACCGCCTTCCTGCACCGGCACGGTTCCACATTCAGATCCGCGCCGCAGCCGGGACATAAGCCCTTGCAGTCCGGTGAGCAGAGGTTTTTCGTGTCCATCTCAAGGATAAACGCAGTGCGAGCCACTTCGCCCAAGTCCACCTCGTCATGCTCCAGCAGCACGATATCCTCCTCATCATCGGACTGCCGTTCCTCTGCCAGCACGCACTGGTATTCCACGGTCTTGTCCTTGGTGAAGGGCTTTGCGCAGCGGTCGCAGACGCAGTGAAGCGTCGTACTTGCCTCCAGCGTACACAGCAGGACGCCAGCCTTGTTCCGAAGCCTGCCTTCCACAGTGACGGGCTGGGACACGGGGTAGCCGCCGCCGAACTCCATGTCGCTCAAGTCCATGGTAAACTGGACATCCTGAGCGGCGTCCGGCGTATGCAGCAGCTTGTTCACATTCAAAAGCATAGTACACCTCGCAATGACACGGATAGTATTATAACGTGAAAAACAAGGGTTGTCAAACCTTTTTTGCAATTTTTCACCATATTTTTCGCGGTTTTTTCCAGCGCGGAATTCCCTTTGACATTTGTTCCGCTGTTGGGTACAATGGGAGCGATGATTTTATTATGGGAGGTGCGCCCATGCGGGAGCTGACCATCGGAAAAAACGACGCGGGACAACGGCTTGACCGCTTTGTGTCCAAATCTCTGCCGCTGCTGCCGCCGGCGCTGCTGCAGAAATACATCCGCCTGAAGCGCATCAAGTGCAACGGCGCACGGGCCCAGCGCGACCAGCGGCTTTGTGAGGGCGACGTGCTGCAATTATACATCAACGACGAGTTCTTCGACAAGCCCCGCGAGGACAACATGTTCCTGACGCTGTTCAAGCCCAGTCTCACCATTGTGTACGAGGACGAGAACCTGATGCTGCTGGACAAGCGGCCGGGGCTGGTGGTACATGCCGACGAGACGGAGAAGGTCAACACCCTCATCAACCACATTCAGGCGTACCTCTACCAGAAGCGGGAGTGGAACCCCAAGTGGGAAAACGCCTTTACCCCCGCCCTGTGCAACCGCATCGACCGCAACACCGGCGGCATCGTCATCGCCGCCAAGAACGCCGAGACGCTGCGGATCATCAACGAGAAGATCCGCGACCGGGAGATGGACAAGCGGTATCTCTGCGTCACGGTGGGTGCGCCGCAGCCGCCGAAAGGGCGGGTGGAGGTCTTTCTGGTGAAGGACGAGAAGAAGAAAGAGGTATCCGTCCGCACCAGGCCTGTCCCCGGCGGCAAGACCGCCGTCACCACCTACGAGACGCTGGAGCGCCGTGGCGAGCTGGCGCTGGTGGAGGTAGGACTGGAGACCGGCCGCACCCACCAGATCCGCGCTACCTTCGCCCACATGGGCTGTCCCCTGCTGGGGGACGGCAAGTATGGCCAGGGCGACGTGAACCGCCGCTACGGCGAGACCCGGCAGGCGCTGTACTCCTACAAGCTGACGTTTGACTTCCCCACCGACGCAGGGATCTTGAACTACCTCCGCAGCCGGACGTTTCAGGTGGAGCGGGTGCCCTTCCGGGAGAAGTACTTCGGGTAAATCTCAATGATGGCCTTACAAAATGAAATTATCACGATAGCCGATCATTATTCACCTGATCCTTCAAATTTTATTGACAGGATGCAGCGCTTGTGATGCGATTGTTCGTGCAGGGGTATTACATAACAAAGCGGGGCGGTTTGGCTTGAAACCTCCGAAAGGAGGTGATCTCATGCCTGTTACCATTACATTCCATTTGTTTGGACTCACGTTCACACTACGGATAAAATGGGAAAACCGCCACCCTGGCCGGTGACGGTTTTCTTAATTCACTAAGAAAGCTTCATTGTCAGGTCAAACCGCTCTGCGGTAATACCCTTGCTTTTATTATAGCGATTTTACGATATTTGTCAAGAGATGTGCGCAAAATGAGTTCTTTCGACCACAAAGGCCGTCCCAGCGGGACGGCCTTTCTTTTTTACTCCTTCGCGTGGACGTTGATGAACTCGGCCCGGAGCTTGGAATAGAGAATGGTCTGGCTACTGTACAGGCCGCAGTAGCCGCTGAGCAGATAGCTGATGGCACAGGCGAAAGCGAAATACAGCACGCCGTCCGTGCCGCCGAACAGCTCCAGACTCAGCAGCACCGAGGCGATGGGGCAGTTCACCGCGCCGCAGAACACCGCTACCAGACCGATGGCTGCGCCGAAGCCGCCGGGCAGACCCAGCGCCTGTCCCGCCACGCAGCCGAAGGTGGCTCCCACGAAGAAGGAGGGCACCACCTCGCCGCCCTTGAAGCCGCAGCCGATGGTCAGCGCCGTGAACAGGATCTTCAGGAACCACGCCCAGGGCGCGGCTTCCCCTTGCTCCACCGCCCGGGCGATCACGTCCATGCCCGCGCCGTTGTAGTCCCGGCCCAGTAGCAGCGTCAGGCCGATGATGGCAAAGCCGCCTGCCGCCGCACGGAGATAGGAATTCTTCAAAAAGCGCACCGCCATGTGCTCCACCCAGTGCATGCCCCGCACGAACAGTATGGACACCAGTGCACAGCCGATGGCCAGCAGCACCACCAGAAACACCGTCCACACGTCCAGAGCGGGCAGCGTCACGGCGAAGCGGGTGGGCGACACGCCGAAAAGGGACGCGATGAGATACGCCACCGACGCGGCCATCAGACAGGGGATCAGTCCCGCGTAGTAGAGGACGCCCACGCTAATGACCTCCAGCGCGAACACGGTGGCCGTCAGCGGTGTGCCGAACAGGGCGGCGAACACGGCGCTCATGCCGCACAACGTGGCCAGCGGCAGGTCTTTTTCGCCCAGATGCAGCGCCCGGCCGGTACGGTAGCCGATGCCGCCGCCGATCTGCAAGGCCGCGCCCTCACGGCCCGCCGAGCCGCCCAGCAGATGGGTGATGCAGGTGGAGATGAAAATGAGGGGGACTAATAAAATAGGTACGTCCTTGCCGAAATGGACGGATTCGATGATGTTGTTGGTGCCCCGTCCCTCCATGTGAGCCAGACGGTACAGCCCCACGATCGCCACGCCGCCCACCGGCAGCAGCCAGATGATCCACGGTTGGGCAAGGCGCAGCTCCGTGGCCTTTTCCACGCCGATGTGGAAGGCCGCGCCTACCACGCCGCCGATCAGGCCCACGCCGCCGCCGATACACAGCCATTTGGCCAGCGCGATGATGTACAGGGAGATATGTTGAAAGAAACCTTTGACGCGTTCCATGGTGTGCTCCTTTGTGGGGTAATAGGCCTCCCTTGTGTAAAGGGAGGTGGCAACGCGAAGCGCGTTGACGGAGGGATTGTCCAGAATACGGTTTATCCCCTCAGTCACCTTCGGTGACAGCTCCCCTTGCAACAATGGGAGCCTTTGATTCAGTTCCCCGCCGCAATGGCAATTTGCTGTTGACGGAAGACAGACGGTCGAGTATAATAGGGAAAGGAATAAAAAAGGAGAGCGTTCTTATGCTGGATAAAAATGATTTGCAGATGATTCAGGAAATGATTACAACTTCCGAAAACCGCATGAAGGTCATGATGGAATCCTATTTCGATCCCAAGTTCAACCTGCTGTACGAAAACCAGCAGATCATGATGGAACAGCTCGCCCCTCGTTCCCGCGTGGACGATCTGGAGGATGAGGTCAAATTCCTCAAATCCGTTGTCCGTCAGATGAACGACGATATCCAGAAATTGAAGAAAGCCATGTGATTACTCGCCGCCTGTTCCGGGCGGCGTTTTTTGTCGGCTTCCGCCATTTTAACACCCTCTTGACCCCCTTGTCAACCGCCGCCGGTAGGCGGTTTGCACGAGAAAACTGACATTTTGTCAGCAAGCCATACAAATTTTGGATTTTTTTATTTTCACGGTTGATTCTTGCGGAAATATGCCGTATACTATGAGTACGAGCAAAATTTGTAAGCCCTACTTATTGAAATTGAGGAGGAAAACGAAATGAAATACGGTCGTACTTTTAACTTCTCCGCCGGCCCCGCCATGATGCCGGAGAGCGTGCTGGAGGAGATCCGCGACGAGATGATGAACTACCGCGGCAGCGGCATGTGCGTCATGGAAATGAGCCACCGCTCCAAGGTGTTCCAGCAGATCGCCGACGAGGCCGAGGCAGACCTGCGCAAGCTGATGAACATTCCCGACAACTACAAGGTGCTGTTCATCCAGGGCGGCGGTACGCTGCAGTTCGCCATGGTGGCCATGAACCTGATGAAGAACGGCAAGGCCTGCTACGTGGAGACCGGCGCATGGTCCAAGAAGGCCATTGCCGAGGCCAAGAAGTACGGCGAGGTGCAGGTGGTCGCCTCCTCCGCCGACAAGAACTTCTCCTACATCCCCGACTGCTCCGATCTGGACATTCCCGAGGATGCCGACTACGTCTACATCTGCGAGAACGAGACCATCAACGGCACCACCTGGAACAAGCTGCCCAACACCAAGGGTCACGTGCTGGTGTCCGACCAGTCCTCCATGTTCCTGTCCAAGCCCTGCAACGTGGCCGACTACGGCCTGATCTGGGCCGGTGTCCAGAAGAACGTTGGCCCCGCCGGTATGGCCGTGGTCATCATCCGCGAGGATCTGATCCGCGACGATCTGGACCCCAAGACCCCCATCTACATGAAGTATAAGACCCATGCCGACAACGACAGCATGTACAACACCCCCAACTGCTGGGCCATCTACTGCTGCGGCAAGGTGTTCAAGTATCTGCTGAGCATCGGCGGCCTGGAGGAGATGCACAAGCGCAACATCGCCAAGGCCAAGGTCATCTATGACTTCCTGGACAGCTCCAAGCTGTTCAAGGGCGCTGTGGTGCCCGAGGATCGCAGCCTGATGAACATCCCCTTCGTCACCGGCGACAAGGATCTGGACGCCGCCGTCGTCGCCGCTTCCAAGGAAGCCGGTTTCGACAACCTGAAGGGCCACAAGTCCGTGGGCGGCCTGCGCGCCAGCGTGTACAACGCCATGCCCATCGAGGGCGCTCAGGCTCTGGTGGAGTTCCTGACCAAGTTCGAGGCGGAGCACAAGTAAAAAATATTTGTAGAGTCGTCCGCCCCTACGGAATGTGACAAGAGACATTCCTTCCCACAACAAACTGTAATAATAAAAGGAGATAATTACCATGCGTATTCTGGTTACTGACGGTATGGATAAGACCGCGATGGCGCAGCTGCGCGAGATGGGCCACGAGGTCGTCGAGCAGTTCTATGAGCCCGATCAGCTGGGCAAGGCCCTGCGTGATTTCGACGTGGTGGTCGTCCGCTCCAAGACCAAGGTTCGCGCCAACCACATTGACGAGGCCAAGGGCAGCAATCTGAAGCTGATCATCCGCGGCGGCGTTGGTGTGGACAACATCGACGTGAAGTACGCCGAGGCCAACGGCATCGCCGTGAAGAACACCCCCAAGGCTTCCTCTCAGTCCGTGGCCGAGCTGGCCATGGGTCACATGTTCTCCTGCGCCCGCTACATTTCCCACGCCGGTTACACCATGCGCAACGACCAGTGGGAGAAGAAGGCCTATGGCAAGGGCATCGAGCTGCAGGGCAAGACCCTGGGTATCGTGGGCTTCGGCCGCATCGGCCAGCATCTGGGCGTGATGGCCAAGGCCATCGGCATGGACGTTATCGCGTTCGATATCTTCCACATCCCCGGCATCGAGGAGCAGCTGGGCATCCCCTATGTGGAGATGGACGAGCTGCTGGCCAAGTCCGATTTCATCTCTGTCCACGCTCCCGCTGTGGACGGCGGCGCCCTGATCAGCGCTGAGAACATCGCCAAGATGAAGGACGGCGTGGTGGTCATCAACACCTCCCGCGGCACCAACGTGGACGAGGCCGCTCTGCTGGCCGCTCTGGAGTCCGGTAAGGTGCGCGCCGCCGGTCTGGACGTGTACGCCGACGAACCCGCCACCAACAAGGCTCTGTACAGCCATCCCATGGTCAGCTGCACGCCGCACATCGGCGCTGCCACCGTCGAGGCGCAGAAGCGCATCGGCGCCGAGATCGTGGATATTATCAAGGGTATGTAAGGTTTTGCCCGGAACGGGAAAACCTGTCATTGCGCGCCAGTGCTCACACTGGCGCGGCAATCCGTGACTGCAAAAAGAGACGGCGTAAGCCGTCTCAGCCTGTCAAAGAACGCCAGTTCTCGTTATGCGAGAGCTGGCGTTTTAGTCGTATCAAAGAAGAAATAG